>CAZMGP010000014.1:35288-83416 GCA_964565875.1 uncultured Enterobacteriaceae bacterium | reverse complement strand
TGCCTAATCTCGGCTGTTAGCAAGAAAGTGGGAGGCGTCCATAACCATCTCCTCTCGATTGGATCGGGCCGCCGGTCTCGGTCGGATGATGCCGCCGCGGATCGACTTGCGATCTTCGCGGCGCCCGGCCCGCAGGGTCAGCGTCCGACGAGCATCGGCCACAGCGCGTTCGGCCCCTTGGCCGCGATCGCGCGGCCGAGCCGCGTCTGCCAGTAGCTCTCGTTGCCGAACTCGTCGCGCCACGACCACAGGCGGCGCGTGCTGTAATGCAGATTGTGCTCGCGCGTGTAGCCCATGGCGCCGAGCACCTGATGCGCGACCTCGGCCGCCTTGCCCGCCGCTTCGCCGACGCGCGCCTTCGCCACCGACACCGCGAACTCCTCGGGCGCGGCGGCGCAGGCTTCGACCGCGGCATCGGCCGCTGCGCTTGCGGCCGCCACCTGGCCGGCGCAGATCGCCAGCATGTGCTGCACCGCCTGGAACTTGCCGATCGGCCGGCCGAACTGCACGCGCTCGTTGGCGTACTGCAAGCCGTATTCGAGCGTGCGCTCGAGCGCGCCGGCCATCTGCACGCTGCGAATGAGCGCGCCTTCGAGCTCGAGCCGCCCGCTCGCACCTTCCAGCGCCGCGAATGCGGCGAGCGGCTGCGCTGCGAACTCGATGCGCACGCGCGGCTCGCCGGCAAGATTCTTCTCCGCTGCGCGCGCCGCGCCTTTGAGCGGCGCGAGGCCCACTACGCCCTTGCCGTCCAATTCGCCGACCACCACCGCCTGGGCACATTGATTTCCCCAGGGGACGCGCCGAGCGCTGCCCGACACCGTCGCCCCCTTCGCCGTGCGGGCGAAGGCGAGGCGCTCGCCCTGCGCCACCGGGGCCACGGTCAGCGCGCCTTCCGGGACCGCGAGGCCCGCGGCCGCGAGCAGGCGTCCCGCCAGCATGGTTTCCGCAAGCGGCACCGGCGCCGCGTGGTAGGCCGTGCGGCGCAGCGCGATCATCGCGTCCTCGTATTCCAGTCCCGAGCCGCCCGCTTCTTCGGGCAGAGCGGCCCGCGTCAGCCCAACCTCGTCCAGCGCCTGCCACAGCGCCGCGGGCCATTCGCCTGCTTCGGCCGATTCGCGCTGCGCCTTGGCGCAATGCTCTTCGAATATCCGGTCGACCGTCTTCAATAGGTCATTACGCATGTCGCTCATCGCAGCCCCAGCCCCCGTGCAATCATTCCCCGCAGAATTTCGCGCGTACCGCCGCGGATGGTGAAACCGGGCGCGCGCAGGATGGTCATGCCCAGCAGTTCCGGATAGCTCGTGCCGTCGCCGAGCGTCGGCTCATTCGGAATGATGTGGCGGAAAGTCTCGGGGACTTCGCGCTCGAACGCCGTGCCCACGTCCTTCACCAGCGCCGCTTCGACAATGGGCTGTGCACCGCGCTCGAGCATGCCGGCAATGGAAGTGGACATGCGCCGCAGCGCCGCCAGATGCGCGACAAAGCGGCCGATATCGTTGGCCGAACGCGCATCGGGATTCGGGCCGATAGCGCGAATGGATTCGAGCAGCAACTGGAAGGTGGAAAGAAAGCGATCGGGACCGGAGCGCTCGAACGCAAGTTCCCCGGTAACGAGCTTCCATCCCATGCCGACCGAACCCATGATCATGTCGTCGGGGACGAAGTAGTCGTCGAACACCACCTCGTTGAAGTCGTGGCCGCCGTAAAGGTTGTAGATCGGGCGCACCGTGACACCGGGCTGCGCCAAGTCGACTATGAACTGCGTCATGCCGGCGTGGCGGTCTTCTTCCTTGGGCGAGGTGCGCGCAAGCGCGATGAGGTAATGCGCGCGGTGGGCGCTGCTCGTCCACACCTTGGTACCGCTGATCTTCCAGCCGCCGGGCGCCTGCGTCGCGCGCGTACGTGCCGCAGCGAGATCGGAACCCGAGTCGGGTTCGCTCATGCCGATGGCGAAAAAGCACTTGCCCGCGGCGATTTGCGGCAGGATGGTCATCTTCGCCCGGTCGCTGCCGTGGCGCAGGATCTGGTTGCCGCTCTGGCGGTCGGCGACCCAGTGCGCGCCCACCGGCGCGCCGCCGGCGAGCATTTCTTCGGTGACGACATAGCGCTCGAGCGCCGAGCGCTCGTGGCCGCCGTACTGCTTGGGCCAGCGCATGCCGATATAGCCGCGTTCGCCGCATTTGCGGCTGAACGCGGGATCGAAGGAGGACCAGGAATTGCGGCAGGGGGTGAATGCCCCGCGCGCCACCTCTTCGGCGATGAAGGCGCGCACTTCGGCGCGCAAGGCTTCCGCCGCCGGCGGTAGTTGTACCGGCTCAAACCTGAATTCGTGCATTCGCCACCCCTCGCGTGCGCCGGCGGGCCGACTTGCCTGCCGAAACCAGAGCCGAATATAGCCTAGACAGGAGGAAAGCGTAAAGCTAAAATTCATTCTTAAATTATTTTCGTATATATGTATTTTGAGTGCGATCCCGCTCGCCTGCTCAGTCTAGGCGTCAGGCAAGGGGTTCCCTGCTCAGCGAGCCCCGGACATGGATACCCAGGTCGTCAAATCCGCCGCACGCGTCATCCACATCCTCGAATTCTTCGACGAAGTGAAGCGCGCCACCTCGGTCGCCGAGGTGGCGGAACACCATGGCTGGCCGCATTCGAGCACTTCGGTGCTGATGCGCAGCCTGGTCGCACTCGGCTATCTGCATTACGACGCCAGCGAGCGCAGTTACTTTCCTTCGACCCGGGTGGCGCTGCTGGGAGACTGGATCCAGGACCATCGCTTCAAGGACGGGCAGCTCTCACGCCTGATGCACCGCCTGAACGACGAGACCGCCGAGACGGTGGTACTCGCGGCGCAGAACGGCCTGCACGCTCAGTACCTGCGGGTGGTTCAAGGCACCAATACCCTGCGCATGCACCTACATATCGGCACCCTGCGTCCGCTGTTCGTCTCCGGTACCGGCCGCGCACTGTTGAGCCAACTGGATCCGGCCGCGATCCGCAAGCTCGCGCGCAAGTACAATGCGCGATCGGACGGCCAGCCGCTCGACGTCGCGCGCGTGCTCGAGCAGGCCGAGGCCGACTGTGAAAAGGGTTATGCGATGTCGCTCAACCACGTCACCCCGCGCGCGGGATCGATCGCCATGCCCTTGCCGACGCGTCCGCAGGACCGGCCACTGGTGATCGGGGTCGCCGGTTTGAGCGACCGTCTGGTCGCGAACGAGCACCGCTACGTCGATGCCATGCGCCGGGCCGTGGAGAACCTGCTCGGCGACTGAGCTGTCACATCAACCTAAGCAACCGGCCGACCGGCCCAACTAGAAAGGAGCAACATGAGCGAAGCTGTACGCTACGAGCAGGAGGGCGGCGTCGTCATCCTCACCCTGAACGAACCGAAGACGCGCAATGCCATCTCGCCTGCCATCGTCGACGCCCTGGTCGAGTACACCCAGCGCATCAATACCGACCTCTCCGTCGGCTGCGTCATCCTCACCGGGGCCGGGCCCGGCTTCTCCTCGGGCGGCAACGTCAAGAACATGAAGGAGAAGGCGAGCCTCTTTTCCGGCAGCCCGGCCGAGATTCGGCGCGGCTATCTGCAGGGCATACAGCGCATTCCGCTCGCGATTTACGGCTTGGAGGCACCGATCATCGCCGCCGTCAACGGCGCCGCCGTCGGCGCCGGCTGCGATCTCGCCACCATGTGCGACATCCGCATCGCCGCGAAGGGCGCCAGCTTCGCGGAGAGTTTCCTGCGCGTCGGCCTGGTGTCCGGCGACGGCGGCGCCTGGTTCTTGCCGCGCGCGATCGGCATGTCCAAGGCCTGCGAGATGACCTTCACCGGCGATTTTCTCCCCGCCGAAGAGGCGGCGCGCATCGGTCTGGTGTCGAAAGTGGTGGAGGACGACAAGCTGATGGACGAGGCAAGAGCCCTGGCCCAGCGCATCGCGGCGCAGCCGGTGCATTCGCTGCGGCTCACCAAGCGCTTGCTGCGCGATTCGCAACAAGTGAGCCTGCCGGTCGCGCTGGAAATGGCCTCCGCCATGCAGGCGCTTGCGCAGCACACCAAGGATCAGCACGAAGCCGTCCTCGCCTTCACCGAGAAGCGCAAGCCTAAGTTCGAAGGCCGCTAAACGGCAGCCGACGCACGACTCCAAGGAGGACGCATGCAAAGCGGCATCTACAGCTATCCCGGCACCAGCCGCATCGTCTACGGTAGCGACTTTGCCGCGGCGATCGCGCGCGAACTGGAACTCGGCGGCGAGCGGCGCGTGTTCGTACTCGCGAGCGGCACGCTCGAACGCAGCACTGACGTGATCGCGCGGCTGCGCCGGGCCCTGGGCGAGCGCTTCGCCGGGCTGTGCGCGAAGATCGGCGCGCACACGCCGCGCGCGGACGTCGTCGCCGCCGCCGCGCAAGCGCGCGCGGCGCAGGCCGATCTGATCCTAACCGTGGGCGGAGGCTCCGTCACCGACGCCGCAAAGATGGTCGCGATCTGCCTCGGCAACGGTATCACCGATGCCAGCGCGCTCGACGACTATCACGTCAGGGTGCAACCGGACGGCAAGACCGTGCGCCCCAGCTACAAGGCGCCCGGCATCGCCTCGGTCATCATCCCTACTACCCTGTCCGCGGGCGAATTCTCGGCGACTGCCGGCTGCACCGACAGCGTGCGCCAAGTGAAAGAGATGTACACCCACCCGCAGGCAATTCCGCGCACGGTGATCCTCGATCCGGCGGTGACCGTGCACACGCCGCAGTGGCTGTGGCTCTCGACCGGCATCCGCGCGGTCGACCACGCGGTCGAGGACCTGTGCTCGATCAGCAGCAAGCCCTTCTCCGACGGCACCTCGTTTCACGCCCTGCGCCTGCTCGGCCGCGGCCTGCCCGCGGTGAAAGCAAATCCCGCGAATCTGGAGGCGCGGCTCGACTGCCAGCTCGGCTCGTGGATGTCCATCGTCGGCTCCAGCGCCGGCGTCGAAAAAGGCGCGAGCCATGGCATCGGCCACGTGCTCGGCGGAACGGCGGGCGTGCCGCACGGCTACACCTCCTGCGTCATGCTGCCGCACGTGATGCGCTTCAACGCAGCGGTGAACGCCGAGCGGCAACAGCTCGTCGCCGAAGCGCTCGGCCGCCCGGGCGAGCCCGCGGCCGAAGTGTTGGCGCAACTGATCGCTTCGCTGGACCTGCCGCGCACGCTGCGCGAGGTGGGCGTGAAAGAGGAGCAGCTCGATCGCATCGCGGAAGAATCGATGCACGATCGCTGGGTGCACACCAATCCGCGCAAAATCGACGGCCCGGCCGCAGTGCGCGCCCTGCTCGACGCAGCCTGGTAGCGCTCTTTAGGGCAGACTCTTCAGCGGGCAGACTTCAGATAGAGGCAGTAGAGCAGCGCGCGGCCGCCGGCGTCGAGCGGACCCGAGGCCTCCTCGCCTTGGAAGTGGCGCCTGAAGGCCTGAATCGCCGCGGGCAGGTCCGCCGTGTCGTAGCCCACCGCGCGCAGCGCCATTGCCACATCCATGTCCGCCGGCGCCGTCGGCAACGGCGAATCGCACCATAGCCCGAAGCCGCGCTCGGCGAGCAGCTTCCAGGGGAAATAGCGGCTAGGATCGGTCTTGCGCCGCGGCGCGACATCGCCATGGCCGAGCACGTTCGCGCTCGGCAGATGGTAGCGCTCGACGATGTCGGCGAGCAGTCGCTCGAGCGCTGCGATTTGCGCCTCGGCGAAGGGCTCGTGGCCGTTGTTGTCGAGCTCGATGCCGAGCGAAGCCGAATTGATGTCCGTCTCCCCACCCCACTTCGATTCGCCCGCATGCCAGGCGCGTGCGCGTTCGTCGACGAGCTGGATGATGTTGCCGTCGCGCCCGATCAGATAATGCGCGCTCACCTCGCGCAGCGGATCGGTGAGCGTGGCGAGCGCCTGCTCGATTTTGTCGTCGCTGGTGTGGTGCAGGATGACGAAGTCCGGCCGGCGCTCGTTGAAATTGGGCGAAGGGCGCCATTCGCTCGGAATGCCGGCGCGCTGCACCACAGGGGCGCAGGCGCCGAGCGCGAGCGAGAGCGCGAGGACGGCGAGCGGGGCGAGGGCGTGGGCGCGCGTGTGCATGCGCGAAAATTGTACCAGCGGCGCTGGCTTACAATAGGGCAGTCACGAAAGAGGATTTCAAGCATGAGCGTCAAGGAACTGAACGCCGAGCTGCTCGCCCGCCTGCCGGATGCGGGGCCCGTGACCATGGTCAATCTGTTGCGCCTGCGCGATCGTGCCGCCTATAAGCGCTATAGCGAACTCGCCATGCCGCTCATCAAGGCGCGCGGGGGCACGGTGATCTGGGCGGGCGACGGCGAGGCAGTCGCCTATGGCGACGCGAAAGCCGACTACTGGGACTACGTCGTGCTGGTGCGCTACCCCTCGAAGGCGGCGTTTCTCGACATGGTGCGATCAAGCGAATACGCGGCGGCGAACGTCCATCGGGAAGCCGCGGTCGACAAGCATCTCATCCTCGCCGCGCACGAAACCTATTCGAAAATGAAAACCGCCGGATGATGCGTGCCGCTCCGGCCGGCATTTCCAGGACCATGCCATGCCCCTTCACCCTCTAGCCGGCAAAGCCGCTCCGCCCGCGCTGCTCACCGACCTGCCGCGCCTGGTGACGGCCTATTACACCGGCCTGCCCGATGCGTCGGTCCCCGCCGAGCGCGTCGCCTTCGGCACCTCGGGACATCGCGGCAGCTCCTTCGAGTGCAGCTTCAATGAATGGCACGTGCTCGCCATCACCCAGGCGATCTGCGACTACCGGCGCGCGCAGGGGATAGACGGCCCGCTGTATCTCGGCATCGACACCCATGCGCTGTCTGCGCCCGCCTATGCGAGCGCCCTCGAAGTGCTCGCGGCGAACGAGGTCGAGCTGATGATCGCGGCGGAAGGCGAATACACCCCCACGCCGGCGGTGTCGCGCGCCATCCTCGTGCACAACCGCGGCCGCAGTCGCGGTCTCGCCGACGGCATCCTGATCACGCCTTCGCACAACCCACCGGACAGCGGCGGCTTCAAATACAACCCACCGAGCGGCGGGCCGGCCGACACCGAGGCGACCGCCTGGATCGAGAACAGAGCCAACGCGCTTCTGGAAGATCGCCTGCGACAGGTGAAGCGCGTCGATCTGGCGCGCGCGCTCGCCGCATCGAGCACCCACCGCTTCGATTATCTCCACGCCTACGTCGAGGATCTTGCGAACGTAATCGACATGGAGGCGATCCGCGCGGCGGGCGTCGCCATCGGCGTCGATCCGCTCGGCGGCGCCGGCGTGCGCTACTGGGGCGCGATCGCCGAGCGCTATGGCCTGAAGCTCAGCGTCGTCAACGCGGAGGTCGATGCGACTTTCCGCTTCATGAGCGTCGACTGGGACGGGCGCATACGCATGGACCCCTCCTCCACTTGGGCGATGCAGAGCCTGATCGGCCTCAAGGACCGCTTCGACATCGCCTTCGCCTGCGACACCGACCACGACCGTCACGGCATCGTCACCCGCAGTGCGGGGCTGTTGCCCGCCAATCACTATCTTTGCGTCGCAGTCGATTATCTGTTTCGGCACCGCCCCGGCTGGCAGGCGCAGGCGGCAGTCGGCAAGACCGTGGTGAGCACGCAGATGCTAGATCGCGTGAGCGCGGCGCTCGGCCGCAGGCTTTATGAAGTGCCGGTGGGCTTCAAATGGTTCGTCCCGGGGCTGCGCGACGGTTCGCTCGGCTTCGGCGGCGAGGAGAGCGCGGGGGCAAGCTTCCTGCGCAGCAACGGGAGCGTCTGGACCACCGACAAAGACGGCATCATCCCGGCGCTGCTCGCCGCCGAAATGACCGCGCGCACCGGGCGCGATCCGGGCGAGGCCTATCGCACACTCGCGCGCGAGCTGGGCGATCCCGCGGCCGATCGCATCGATGCGCCGGCGAGCCCGGCGCAAAAAAAGAAGCTCGCGCGGCTGGCGCCGGAACAGCTGCGCTCGACCGAACTCGCCGGAGAAAGAATCGAGCGCGTCCTCACCCACGCCCCGGGTAACGGCGGCGCGATCGGCGGGCTGAAGGTGATCGCGGCGAACGCCTGGTTCGCCGCGCGGCCCTCCGGCACGGAGAACATCTATAAAATATACGCAGAGAGTTTCCTCGGGGAGGAGCACTTGCAGCGCGTCATCGCCGAAGCGCAGGCGATCGTCGACGCGGCGCTCGCCTGACTCGCCGCCCGATTGATCTTTTTCCGCTGGTCGCTGTCGAAGCCGCGGTAATTCCGTGCGGCCGACCGATTGGAACCACAGCATGCGTATTTTGCTCGTTGAAGACGACGTCATGATCGGCGAAAGCGTCCGCAAGGGCCTGCAGCTGGACGGCTTCGCCGTCGACTGGGTGCGCGACGGGCGCGCGGCCGAGCTCGCCCTCGAGACCACTGCGTACGACTTGCTGCTGCTCGACCTCGGACTGCCGCGCAAGGGCGGGCTCGAGGTGCTCGCGACGCTGCGCCGACGCGGCAACGCGGTTCCGGTTCTGGTGCTGACGGCACGCGATGCCGTGGCGGACCGCGTCAAGGGGTTGGACGCGGGGGCCGACGATTATCTGGTCAAGCCTTTCGATCTGGAGGAGCTGGCTGCGCGGATTCGAGCGCTGCTGCGCCGGAAATCCGGCCATGCCGAACCCGTTCTGCGGCTGGGCGAGCTGAGCCTCAACCCCGCCACGCACGAGGTGACGCTTGGCGGCCGGGCGATCGCGCTCTCGGCGCGCGAATTCGCCCTGCTGCACGCGCTCATCGAGCGGCCGGGCGCGGTGCTCTCGCGCGCGCAAATCGAGGAAAAGCTCTACGGCTGGGGACAGGAAGTGGAAAGCAACACGGTCGAAGTCTACGTCCACGCGCTGCGGCGCAAGCTGGGCACCGATTTCATCCGCAACGTGCGCGGCGTCGGCTACATGGTGAAAAAGCAGCCATGATCTCCATTCGCCGTCGGCTCCTGCTGTGGCTCCTGTCGGGGCTCGCGCTCGCGGTCGTCGTGGCCGGCGCGCGCATCTACACCCAGACGCTGGACGAGGCGAACGAGCTGTTCGACTACCATCTGAAGCAGATGGCGGCTTCCCTGCCGAACGATTCCTTCGCACCCGTGCCGCCCTCGCGCGAGGACGACGCGCAGGCCGACGAAGGCTTGGTGGTGCAGATCTGGGACCGCAACGGCCTACGCCTGTATTTTTCGCACCCGGCGTCGAAATTGCCGCAGCGCGCCGAGCTCGGCTTCTCCACGGTCGAGACGCCGCGCGGCGCCTGGCGCGTCTACAGCGCGCTCGAGCAAAACAACGTGGTTCAGGTCGCGCAGCCGATGAGCGTGCGCCGCGACCTCGCGGCGAGCATGGCGCTGCGCGCACTCGTGCCGCTGCTCGCCCTGCTGCCGGTGCTCGCCATCCTCATCTGGATCACGGTCGGCAGGGGACTGCGGCCGCTCGTCCGCCTCGCCGCCGCCCTCGGCCGGCGCACGCCGGACTCGCTCGAAGCCCTGCCTGCGCATGGTCTGCCGCGGGAAATCGAACCGCTGGTACAGGCATTGAACAGCCTGCTCGCGCGCCTCGGCCGCGCGCTCGAATCGCAGAAGGCCTTCGTTGCCGACGCCGCGCACGAATTGCGCACGCCGCTCACTGCGGTGCAACTGCAGATCCAGCTCGCCGAGCGCGCCAAGACCGAAGAAGAACGCCAGGCGGCGTTCGCGCAACTGAAGCAGGGCCAGGCGCGCGCTGCGCATCTGGTGCAGCAATTGCTCATGCTGGCGCGCCAGGAGCCCGGGGTGGCCGCGCCGCCGCAGTCCGCCGTCGACCTCGCCGAAGCGGCGCGCCAGGTCGTCGCCGAACAGGCGCCGCTCGCCGCCGCGAAAGGCATCGATCTCGGCATCAGTCACGAAGAGCCGGTGAGCGTGCGCGGCGATTTCGAAGCGCTGCGCGTCATGCTGGGAAATCTCGTCGACAACGCCGTGCGCTATACGCCGGCGGGCGGAAGGATAGACGTCGCGCTGCACCGACGCGACGGTTCCGCCGTGGTCGAGATTGCGGATACCGGCCCGGGGATACCTGCGCCGGAACGCGAGCGCGTGTTCGACCGCTTCTACCGTCGCGAAGGGACCGAGGTCGCGGGCAGCGGACTGGGTCTCGCCATCGTGAAGAACATCGCCGAGCGCCACGGCGCACGCATCCGCCTGGATGAGCGCGCGCCGCCTCCCGGCCTGCGCGTGACGCTCGAGTTCGGCGGCGGGCAGTAGCTCCCCGATTAGGCGGAATTAAGCCTGGATTAAGCGAGCATCGCTACGCTGCGTGGCCATGGCAGACACACGCAAGCAGCGATGAAGCCCAGCGCCCCATCTCGCCGTCTGTTCGCGCCGCTCGCGGCCGTCGCGCTCGGGGTCGCCGCATACTTGACCGGCGACGGCGCCTATGCAGGTGAAGCGAGCGGCGGCGCTGCGCATGCGGTCGACGCCGCCGACATCGGTTCCAGGCTCGGGCTTGCCCTGCGGCCGCTCAAGCCCGCGGAACGCCGCGAGCTGGGCTCGAACGGGTTGGTCGTCGAAAAAGCGGGCGGACTCGCCGCCCGCGCCGGCATTCAGGCAGGCGACGTAGTGCTGAGCGTGAACGGCACGCCGATCGATTCGATCGCACAACTGCGCGCGCTCGCCGCCCTGTCGCAGAAGACTATGGCCATCTTGGTGGAACGCGCGAACGGCAAGATCTTCGTGCCCATCGATTTGAGCGGCGGATAGTTCGCTGCGGCGGACGGCGCCGTCCCCTGCTCTGCAGGGCCTACTTGCCGATTTCCCGACTGACTTTGTTTTCCTGCTGGTTGAGCGTGCGCTGTTCCTGCTTGGTGATGTGCCCGCCGTTCTGCGACGCCATCGCGCGCTCCTCCTTGCGGATCTGGCGGTCTTCCGCCTTCATCTTTGCCGCCTGGCCCTTGCCCATCTCGCCTTCCTTGACTTCGGCATTGATGCGCCGATTCTGGTTGGCGAGCCGCTTGTTGACTTCCGCCCGCCGCGGATGATCCTTTGCCCAGTTCGATTGCGCCAGGACCGAACCGGCGCCGAGCGCCGCGATAGCGGCCACGAGTACGACAATGCTGGTTTTGCGATTCGACATAATCCCCTCCGTCCGTAATGGAATCTAAAACGCGTACTACAGCCGCAACAACGCGCGTCGCGATACCGCGGTGGACCTCAAGGGCGGGGATTTTGTAAGACTTTGTTTCGCCGTCCTGATAAAGCGTTCGAGTTGGAGCAGAACGAGGGTGTATCGCCCCCTCTGATCGGCTCCTTCCTAGAACTGTTCCCAGTCGCCGCCGCCCACTGCCGCCTTCGCGCCCGCGGCAAGGGTCGCGGAATTCGTCGCTTTGCGCGACAGACGGGTCACATTGCGGGCCCGATTCGCGCCGCGCCGCTCGACCGCGGGCCGCGGTTCCGACTTCGGCTCCGCTGCTGCCGCCGGCCGCGCGCTGCGTTCGCTTGCGCACTGCCCGTCGAACTTGAACGCGGCGACCGCACCGTTCAGCTGTTGCGCCTGGTCCGCCAAGGCTTCCGCCGTGGCGGCCGCCTGCTCCACCAGCGCGGCGTTCTGCTGCGTCACCTCGTCCATCTGCGTGATCGCCTGGTTGACCTGTTCGATCCCGGCGCTTTGTTCGCGGCTCGCCGCAGTGATTTCGGCCATGATGTCGGTCACTCGCTTCACCGCAACGACGATTTCCTCCATCGTCTTGCCGGCATCGTCCACGAGCTTGGTGCCCGCTCCGACCTTGTCCACCGAATCCCCGATCAGGGCCTTGATTTCCTTCGCCGCTGCAGCACTGCGCTGTGCCAAGCTGCGCACTTCGCCCGCCACCACCGCGAAACCGCGGCCCTGCTCGCCTGCACGCGCGGCCTCCACCGCGGCATTGAGCGCCAGGATGTTGGTCTGAAAGGCGATGCCGTCGATGACGCCGATGATGTCGACGATCTTCTTCGACGATTCGTTGATGGAGCTCATGGTGTCGACGACTTCGCCCACCACCTTGCCGCCCTTGACCGCGACTTCGCTCGCGCCGATCGCCAGTCGGTTCGCCTCGGCGGCGTTCTCGGCATTCAGCTTCACCGTGGAGGTAATCTCTTCGATCGAGCTCGCCGTTTCCTCGAGCGAACTGGCCTGCTCCTCGGTGCGCTGCGAAAGGTCGGCATTGCCCGCCGCGATCTCGCCGGTCGCCGTACCGATGGTGTCGCTCGAGCCCTTCACCTCCGCCACCATGCGCGCAAGCTGCCTGACCGTATTGCCGAGCGCTTGCAGCAGCCGGCCCAACTCGTCCTGCGAACGGCTTTCCACATGCTGCGTCAGGTCGCCTCGCGCCAGGGCGTCGGCGACGCCCGTTGCCCGCGCGAGCGGGCCGGTGATCGAACGCGTGATCGACCATGCGAGGGCCAGCCCCAGCAGCAAGCCGACGATCGCGGCTCCGATCATCGCATTGCGCCCGAGGGCGGCGTTCGCGGCGGCCTCGGCCGCGCTCGCCTCGACGTCGCGGATGAAGTGCTCGACGAGCTTCTGGATCGACAGCACATAGGCATCGATGGCGGGAACCATGGCGCTATCCACGAGCTGCTGCGCTTCCTCGAGCTTGCCCGCCTTCTTGCGCTCGATCGCGGCGTTGCGCACGTCGATGTACGCCTGACGCTTGGCCGTGACGTTCTTGAACAGCGCCTTCGCGCCTTCGGTCTGCAGCATCCCTTCCACCTGCTTCTGCAGTTCGGAGATGCGCTTGGTGGATGCCTCGAGCTGCGGGCTAAGCAGCCTCTTGATTTCGGGGTCGTCGCTGCGCGTGAGCACCAGTGCACGCACGGAGTTCGCCTTGGTCTCGGAGAACCATTCGGCGACAGTGCGCTCGGTGCGCGCATCTACGCCGACGATGTGCTCGGTGACCGCCGTGAGCGATTGCAGGCGCCACGAGCCGAGGCCGGCGATGAACGCGATCAGGAGCAGAAGACCGGCGAACGCGGCCCCCAACCTCCCCCCCACGCTGCGATTCATCCAATTCGCTTTTCCAAGTTGCTCTTTCATCTGAATTTCCATCCTTTTGTGTGGGCTTGGGCCTGGACTAATAGGTATTGAGGCCCTTGCGTCCGCTACCATCGCTCGTGTTGGTGCCGGGAATGCGCAAGCGAGGCACGAGGATTACCTACCCGAGTCCGGAGAAGCCGCCGGGGCTGCTAGCCCAGGCGGGCGCTCTGCCACTAGCGTTATCGGCGCAATCGGGAAAGGCTTTAGCCGGCCGCGGGCAGCGCCACGTTGATGCGTCGGGAATTCGGCCGGCGCGAGGCCTGGCGGCCTCAGCGCGCCTGTTCGAGCTTGGCGATGATGCGCTCGCAGCGCTGCCGGTCGAGCGCGTCGGCGCTACCCGCCTGCGCGCACCAGTCGACTAGGCGTTCGGCCGGTATGACCGAGCCCGAAACCGCCGCACTGCTGAAACGCTCCTTCAACTTCTTCATCTGCAGTGCCATGCGCTGCGGCTGGAGTTCGGGCGGGCTCTCCAGCCCGAGCAACAATTCGAGTTCCAGCAGCATTTCGCGGCGCGCCCCGGCCGCGCGTTCCATGCGCGCCCGATACTCGCCTGCGGCGCCGGGATCGGCCAAGGCGGAGAGCGCCGCATCGCGCCGCGCGCCAAGCTTCCGCTCCCAGGCGTCGGGCAGCGCCGCGCCACCGCTCCAGCGCGACTCGAGCGTCGCTTGCGCCTCGGCAGGCGCAGCGCCCGCCTGCACCCAAGCGTCGACCTCCTCGCACAGCCGCTCTTTCGCCGCGAGCGCCTGCCACAGTGCGGCCTCGCGCGAGCGCGCTCGCGCCGAGAGGGCCGCTTCGAGCGCCGCCTTCGCTTTGCCGAAGCGCGGATCGAGGGCACGGGCTTCCGCCTCGGCGCCGCGCGCCTCGCGCTTCCATTGTTCCTGCAATTCGCGCAGCCCCCGGCGTAGTTCCTGCTCCGGCTTGTCGGCAGCGAGGGAGAGTTGCTCCGCCTGCGCGCACAGCGTCTCCAGGGCGCGGCGCCGTTCGCTCTTGCGCCCGTCTTCCTCTTTGCGCTTCGCCTGGCGCGCTTCGAAAACGGCATCGCAGGCGGCGCGGAACTTGGTCCACAGCTCGCGCTCGTCGCGCTGCAGCAAGGCGAGCGCCTTAGCCTGCTCCTGCCACCGCGCCTGAATCGCCTTGATCTGCGAGGGCACCTCCCGCTCCGTCGCTTTGGCAAGCAGCGCGTTCGCCTCGTCGATCAAGGCCTGCCGCCCCGCCTTGGCGCCGTCGCGCGCCTTGGACAGGCCCTCGCGCAAGGAGCCGAGCGCGGTCTTGAAGCGCGCATCGAGCTTCTTCCACGCGCCGGGGTCGACGCTGCCGAGATCGCCCTCGCGCCAGCCGCGGTCGCGATCGCGCAGGAAGCGTTCGACCGCGCGCCAATCCGCCGGCTCGGCAGCGAGCGCCTGCGCGTGCGCCTCGGACTCGGCGATATACGCCTCGCGTTGCTTGCGCGCCTCTTTCTTCCTCGCCGCGAGCTCGGCGAAATGCTTGGCGGCCGGCGCGTAGGCCTTCTCGCACGCGCCGTCGAAGCGTTCCCAAAGCGACTTCGGCACTCCGGCGTGCTGCTGGTCGAGCGCCTTCCATTCGGCGCGCAGCTTTTGCACCTCCACTGCAGCCTGCGGCGGATCGAGCCCCTGCGCCGCCAGCGCGTCGGCGCGCTCGCACAGCTGCGTGCGCGCGTTGCGCTGGCCGAACGATTCCCAGCGCTCCAGCTCCCCCAACTGCTGCGCAGCGCGGCCGAGGCGCTGCACGCTCGGCTTGGGCAGCATGCCGGCGACGGTCTTCAGCGCCTTGATTTCGTCGACCGCCTGCCGCGCCGCCTGGATCTGTCCCGCGGCGAGCGCCTGCTCCGCCGCGTGCAGCAGCGCGTGTACCTGCTGCCGTGCCGCATGCGTCTGCTGCTGCGTGGCCTGCACCTGCGCCAGGCGCCGCTGCTCTACCACCGTCATCGCCGCCTCGAAGCGCCGCGTCAGCTCGGGCGTGCGGATCGCACGCGACAACGCCTGCCAGCGGCTGGGGAGTTCGGCGTGGTCGATGGACGTGCCGGCGGCGAGTTGCTCGGCCTCGACGACTAATGCCTGCGCCTGCGCGAGCGCCTGGCCTTCCTCTTCCCAGCGAGCGATGCGCTCGGCCGCCTGCGCGAGTTGTGCGAGCGCCGCACCATCGCCCCAGCCTTGCGCTTCATCGTGCAATAATTTCAGTTCTGCGCGCTTTGCCGCCAATGCCTCGGGCGCGCCGGCGATCTCCTGCGCCAAAGCCGTCAACCACTGCTGCGTGCGCCGTTCGAACTGCAGGCGAGCGCGCCGTTCCTCCTGCTCGCGTTCGAAGCGCGCCTGAATCGCCTCGCGTGCCGCCTCGCAGCGCGTGACGCGGTTCGCGTCGCCGGCGAGATTGAGCGCCTGCCAGCGACGATTCAGGTCGACGACGGCGGACAGGATCGGCCCCGGCTCCGCCGCCAGCGCTTCAAGCTGGCCGATGACGGCATCCGCTTCGGCTTCCTGCTGCGCGCGGTTGTTCATCGCCTCGATGCGCTGGCGCGCGAACTTCGCCACCCCGTGGTCCTTGTTCTTCGCCGCATCGGCGAGCTTGCGCAGGGCTTGCGGCGTGCGCACGCGCTCGGCCGCGGCAAGCCGCGTCTCCGCGTGCTCGGCTGCGAGCGCGAGTTCGACCAAGGCCTGTTCGTCGCGAATCGCGGCGATCGCCGCGCGCCGGTGTTCGCTGTCGGCACTGCGTCGCGCGACCTCGCTGCGCACGGCGTCGCTCAGGCGGTCGGCATCGAGCAGCGCCTGCACGCCCGCATGATCCGGCGTCTGCGCCAACGCGGCGGCGAGCGCATCGATGAGCGCTGCGCGAACGCGTTCGTCTGCCTCCGCATCGCAGGCGCCGGCAAGCGCGGACAGATTGCCGCAGCGCTGCGCCGCGGCGATGCGCACTTCCGGAGCCGGGTCGGCGGAAAGCAGGGGCAACAGGTCGGGCGCGTCCGGCGCGAGCTGCGCGATGCCGATGATGCGCTGCGCCGGATCGGCATGCTGATGCAAGGGAGTGCGGGAGAACAGATTTGCGATCATGAGCGCAATTTCGACGGTCTAGGCGCAACGGGACGAACCCGCCGCCGCGGAGGAGTGCGATATCGAAAGCGCGATGTTAATCGAATTTCAGCGATCCAACTCGGGATAATGCCGGAAAATATCTTCGTCGTTGAAAGGGATTCGGCGGTCGGAAGCGAGATAGCGCTCGATGCGCGGACGCGAAAACGCCGCATCGTGCAGGCGGCATAGCCGCCGCCGGCTGCGCAGCGCGGCGCTCGCCGCCCGCGGAAAGGCGTAGCGCAATCCGGCAATCACCTGAGCCATGGACAGATCGACGTAGCTCATACGCCTGCCCGCCACCCAGGTCGCATTCGCGCCGTTCAACTCGATCACGCGCTCGAAATAAGCGAGGAACTTCGGCAGTCGCTCCTCGAGGAAATTGCGGCTGCGCCGCTTAGCCTCGCGCTTCTGCTCTTCGTAATAGAGTCCGCCGCCTATCGGGTGATGGGTGTCGTGGATTTCGACCAGGAAATCGGCGAGCGTGAGCTGCAGCTGGTGCAGCCACAGCCTGCCGCCTTCGCTGCGCGGCGCGAGCGCGAGCCGGGGACCGAGATAGTGCAGGATGTTCGCGGTCTGACCGACGAGGAGCGGCCCCGCCTTGAGGAACGGCGGCGCGAAAGGCGGCCGCGGCACGCCGGGCCCATCGAGGTAGCGCAGCATCGCCGCGACACCTCCGCTATTGCCTTCCGGCAGCAGCGCAACATCGCGGTACTTCGCGCCCGCCTCCTCCAGCGCGAGGCGCACGAATTCGCCGCGGCCCTGGATGCCGGGCCAGTAGTACAGTTCGTAGATCATCGCCAAGCCCTCCGCAAAGCTATAGGAGCGATATCGAAGTGCAATCGGCCCAAGGGCGAGCCTCTCTCGTCCTCTACGACGTCTAAGCAAGCGCGCCGAAAAAGCGGATCAGGGCTTGTGCCGTTTCCTGCGGCTTCTCGATCCAGAAGAAATGCGAGGCATCGCGCAGGATTTCGAGCTGCGCTCCGGAAATGCGCTCGGCGATCCGCCGCGAATTTTCCGGCGGAATCAGCGGGTCTCCCTCACCTGTGATCACCAGCGTCGGCGCCGCGATCTTCGCCAGATCGGCGCAGCCGGCAAACGCCTCGATCGCCTTCAAGTGGCCGCGCACCGCATGCGGCGGCGTCGGATTTTGGTTGACCAGATCGAACAAACCCTCGATCAGGCCGCGCTCGCGCGCGCGGAAAGCCGGCATGTAATACGCCTCTTCCTGCAGCCGCGCCACTTCGCGCGCATCCATGCTCTCGTTTGGCATCAGCCGCAGCAGCTCGCCGATGCGCTTGGCCGGCGGGATCGAGCCGTCGCTGCCGCAATGGGTGCAGCCGAGGGCGAGTCCGTGCACGCGCTGCGGGTGGCGCGTCGCCAGACGCTGCGCGATCATTCCGCCCATCGACACGCCGAACACGTGCGCGCGCGCAAAGCCGAGCCCGGCGATCACTCCCGCGCAGTCGTCGGCAAAGGCCTCGGTGCTGTAGCCTTCCGCCGGTTTCTCGGAATGTCCGGTGCCGCGGTTGTCCATCAGGATGAGCTGAAAGCGCGCGGCGAGCAGTTCCAGCACCGGATCCCGCCACACCACGCGGCTGCGGCGAAAGCCGTTGATCATCAGCAGCGGCGGCCCCGCGCCGCGCAGCTCGCAATCGATCGCTATCCCGTTTGCAGTCAGTTTTGGCATGGCATGCGCTGCGCGCCAACTCGGGTTCGACGCCGCGCTCAGCCCTTGGCTGCGGGCGGCGGGGCTTTTGCCGGGCCGGCAGGCGCAGCGGGCTTCGCATCCGCAGGCTTCGCTTCTGCAGGCTTTGCCTCGGCCGCGGGCTTGGCTTCCGCCGCAGGACCAGGCAAGAGCGCCTGGCACTCGGGCGAAACTTCGAGTTTCTTCGCGCCGCCCAGATTCACGGCCAGGCTCGCGACGCAACTTGCCTTGTCGATCGCGAGCGCGCGCTCGAGTGCGGCCAATGCCGCCGCATGGTTCGCACCGTGGGCGATCTGGCCGACGACCCCGATGCCGGTCAGCGCTGCAACGCGCGCCTCCGGCTTGCTCGCCTTGGCCGTCGCGACGCTTTCCAACACTTGCGCGAGCGGCGGCTCCGCCTTGGCAAGCAGCGTCTTCATGTTCTCTGCGTCGCGCCGCTGCTGCTCCAGCGCAGCGACCTGGGCGTTCGCGGCCTGCAGATCGGTCTGCAACTTCTTGCGCGCGGCGCTTGCCGCCTGAGTCGCCGCAGCGGCCTCGCCGCGCGCCTGCGCGAGGCTCGCTTCGAGTTCGTCGGACTTGAAATAGAAGGTCGCGGCCGCCGCGACTGCTGCGATCAAGAGAACGATAAGACCCTGCACTGCCCGGCGCAGCACGGTCCCGGAAGTGACATTGGCGTTCATGAGCAGGTTTTCCTTTTTTGCGAATGGATCGAATGCAATTGTACCCGCCCGCACGCTGCGCGCCGACCCCGTCGCGGGAAGGTCGTTCTGCACTGCGGTCGCGGCGATTCGATTGCCGCGATTCGGTACAATGGCGCGGTGTTCGCCTCTGCAGTCGACAGACTAAGAACTTACTGCAAGATGATCCACGCGCGCATCGAGCGGCTGCGCTCGCACGCGGCGGCGCAGGCTGCGCGCGGCTGGATTCTGGCGGCCGCGCTCGCCGCCGTCGGTGCGAGCGCCGTCTACGCCGCCTCGCAGGAGCTGGGGTTTTCGCGCAGCGTCACGCCGGGTTTGATCGCGCGTTTCGTCGCCCAGTTCGGCTCGGGGGCGCGCGCGCGTCTCGCCGGCTGGCAGGATTTTGTGCGTGCCTCCCCACCGCAGAATGCGGCAGTGGACCTGAAGCTTCTAGGCAGCGTCAACCGCTTCTTCAACGGACTGCCCTTCGTTACCGACCTCGCGCACTGGGGCGTGCCCGACTACTGGGCGACACCGGCCGAAGCGCTCGCGAGCGACGGCGCGGATTGCGAAGACTACTCGATTGCGAAATACTTCACGCTGAAGGAGCTGGGCGTACCCATCAGGAATCTGCGCATCACCTACGTGAAAGCGCTGCGGCTGAACGAGGCGCATATGGTGCTCGCCTACTACCCGACGCCGGACGCCGTGCCGTTCATCCTCGACAATCTGGACGACCGCGTGCGACCGGCGACGGAGCGCGACGATCTCGTCCCCGTGTACAGCTTCAACGATGACGACGTCATGCTGGTGCGCGCCGGGCAGGCGGCGAACGCCGGCAGCTCAAGCCAGATCCGGCAGTGGCGCAACGTGCTCGACAAGCTGCAAAAGGAACTGCTCCTCTAAATTCACATTGCGGATGCTCAGGCCATGACCCTATTCAGACAACTGTTCCTCGGCGCATCGCTGCTCTTTCTATTGGTGCTCGCGGGCGTCGAGGCCATCTACCTCGCCAATGCCAGACTCTATCTGCAGCAGCAGCTCGAATCGCATTCCCAGGACGCGGCGACCTCGATTGCGCACTGGCTCGGCACGATCAAGCCGTTCGAGGACAAGGCGCTCATCGAAACCGTGGTCAACAGCTCCTTCGACCGCGGCTACTACGAATCCATCCGCGTGGTGTCGGTGAGCGGCGAAACCCTGGTGTCGAAACAGCTCGCCCCCGCCTTGGGCGAAGTCCCCGAGTGGTTCACGCGCCTGTTTCCTTTGCACCCGCCCGGAGCGGAATCGCTCATCAGCTCGGGCTGGCGCCAGCTCGGCCGGGTGATCGTCGCCAGCCATCCGAACTTCGCCTATCAGCAGCTCTGGCGCACCTGGCTGCAGACGCTCGGGCTGCTGCTCGGCGTCTACGCCCTCTCGCTCCTCGCGCTGCGCCTGTTCCTGGCGAACATCCTGCGGCCGCTCGCCGAAATCGAGCGCGCCGCGGCGGCCATCGGCGAACGCGACTTCCAGCTGATTGCGCTCGCACCCAGGACGCGCGAACTCGCGCGCGTGGTCGCGGCCATGAACAGCCTGTCGGGCAAAATCAGGCGCTTCATCGAGGACGAATCGAAGCGCGCCGAAGACCTGCAGCGCGAAGCCTACCGCGACGCGGTAACCGGCTTGTACAACCGGCGCGGCCTGCAGCATCAGATGCTCGGCCTGTTCCGTGCCGAGGGCGACGTCTATTCCGGGGTGTTCGTGCTGCTCGAACTCGAGCACTTCAAGGAGTACAACCAACGCCACGGCTTTCAGCGCGCGGACGAGCTGCTCGCGCTGCTCGCGCAGACCATCAGCCGCGCCTGCGGCAGCCGCTCGGCGGTGTGCTCACGCTTCGGCGGGGCGAGTTTCGCCATCGCCGCCGTCAATGTCGACACCAGCGATGCAGGTACGCTGACCGCCGCGATCTGCTCCCATGTGCAGTCCGCGCTCGCCGAACAGGGGCTGACCAACGAGGTGCAGTTTCACTGCGGCGCGGCGCACTTCGACGCCGCCGTGCCGCCGTTCCAGGAGCTGCTAGCCGCGGCCGACCTCGCCCTCACCCGCGCCGTGCAAAAAGGACCCGATGCGCTCGATCTGGTCGAAGTCGCCGAGATCGACCGGCGCGGCCGCGGCTCGCTCGCCTGGCGCGACGAGATATCGTCTGCGATTCAGACCGGCAAGCTCGCGCTCTACGCCCAACCCGTGCTCAGCCTGCCCGCGCGCAGCGTGATGCAAAGCGAGGTGGTCACGCGCATACTCGATGCCGGGCCAAATCCCGTCCCGGCCGCGCAATTCCTGCCGATGGCCGCGCGCCACGGCCTGATGCCCATCCTCGATTGCCGCTTGCTCGACGCGCTGATCGCGCGCCTCGACGCCGGCGCGAGCGTGGCGAGCGTCGTCGCTCTCAACGTCTCGGCGCAGACCGTGGCCGATGCGCCTTCATTCCAGCGCTTGATCGACGCCCTGGCGAAGCGGCGCGACATCGCCCAACGCCTGGTGTTCGAGATGACCGAGTTCGGCGTCATTCAGAATCCCGAGGCGAGCCTGCGTTTCGCCGGCGAAGCGCGAAGGCTAGGCGCGCAATTCGCGATCGATCATTTCGGCCTGCATCGCGATTCGCTGCGCCAGTTGCACAAGCTGCTGCCGCAGTACATCAAGCTCGCGCCGGTCTACACCCACGAGCTTGCGACCAGCCAGGACACGCGCTTCATCGTCTCCTCGCTCATCCGCATCGCCCAGCCGCTGGAGATCGCGGTCCTCGCGCAAGCGGTGGAGTCGGAAGCGCTGATCCAGTTGCTGCAGGAAATCGGCTTCTCGGGCTACCAGGGCTACGCCAGCGGCCGGCCCGCGCCGCTCGGCTGATCCAGCCTGGATCCGCGTCGGCGCGGCTACGCCCGTGGGAGCGAGCTTGCTCGCGAAATTCCTTACCCGACGCAGGTGCAGACCAAGTGGCGGTCGCCATAGGCGTTGTCCGCGCGCCCGACCGGCGGCCAATACTTGTGCGCGCGCAAGCTCGCCAGCGGGTAGGCCGCAGCTTCGCGCGTGTAGGCATGGCGCCAGTCGTCCGCGCAGACCATGGCCGCAGTGTGCGGCGCGCATTTGAGCGCGTTGTCCTCGCGATCCAGACGCCCCTCCTCCACTGCGCGGATTTCCGCACGAATGGCGATCATCGCCTCGATGAAACGATCCAGCTCCGCCTTCGACTCGGACTCGGTCGGCTCGACCATGAGCGTGCCCGGCACGGGGAAGGACATGGTCGGCGCGTGAAAGCCGTAGTCGATGAGGCGCTTGGCGACGTCCTCGGCGCCGATGCCGCTCGCTTCCTTCAGTGCGCGCAGGTCGAGGATGCACTCGTGGGCGACGAGCCCGCCCGGCCCGCTGTAGAGCACCGGATAGTGCGGCGCGAGGCTGCGCGCGACGTAGTTCGCGGCGAGGATCGCAACTTCGCTCGCGGCGCGCACGCCTTCGCGCCCGAGCATGGCGATGTACATCCAGGAGATGGGCAGGATGCCCGCGCTGCCGTAGGGCGCCGCCGCCACCGCACCGCCGTGCGCGGCACCCGCGGGCAGCGCAATATGCCCCGGCAGGAAAGGCGCGAGATGCGCCGCCACCGCGACCGGGCCCACACCCGGCCCGCCACCGCCGTGCGGAATGCCGAAGGTCTTGTGCAGATTCAGATGCGACACGTCACCGCCGAATTCGCCCGGCGCGCACAGTCCCACCATCGCGTTGAGGTTCGCGCCGTCGACGTACACCTGGCCGCCGTGCGCGTGCACCACGGCGCAGATTTCCTTTATCTCCGCCTCGAACACGCCGTGGGTCGACGGATAGGTGATCATCAGCGCCGCGAGCCGGCTCGCGTGCGCCTCGGCCTTGACGCGCAAATCGGCGAGGTCGACGTTGCCGGCCGTGTCGCAGGCGACCACCACCACCTGCATTCCCGCCATATGCGCCGAAGCGGGATTGGTGCCGTGCGCGGAAGCCGGGATCAGGCACACGTCGCGACCGGATTCGCCGCGCGAGCGATGCCAGGCGCGGATGGCGAGCAGCCCCGCGTACTCGCCCTGCGAACCGGCGTTCGGCTGCAGCGACACCGCCGCATAGCCGGTGATCGCGCACAGCGCGCGCTCGAGTTCCGCGATGAGCGCGCGGTAGCCCGCAGCTTGCGATTCGGGCGCAAAGGGATGCAGCCGCGCAAATTCGGGCCAGGTGATCGGCAGCATCTCCGCCGCCGCGTTCAGCTTCATGGTGCAGGAGCCGAGCGGAATCATGCTGCGGTCGAGCGCGAGATCCATGTCGGCGAGGCGGCGCAGGTAGCGCAGCATCTGCGTTTCCGAATGATGCTGCTGGAACACCGTATGCTCGAGAAAGCCGCTCGCGCGCGCCAGTGCCGGAGCAATGCTCGCGCTAGCGCGTGTCTCGACAGCGGCGAATTCGGGGATCGCCACACCGAGCGGCGCCAGGATGCGCCACAGCTGGGTCACCTCTCCGCGCGTGCTCAACTCGTCCAGCGACACGCCGACGCGCAAGTGGTCGATGCGGCGCAGGTTGATACCCTGCGCTTCGGCGCGCCGGTGCACTTCCGCCGTTTGCGCTCCCGTGGCGATGGTGAGCGTGTCGAACCAGGAGGCGTTTTCCGGCGCCACGCCCATGCGGCGCAGTCCCGCCGCGAGCACGCCGGTGAGGCGATGCACGCGCTCGGCGATGCGCGTGAGGCCGCGCGGACCGTGATAGACGGCATACATCGCGGCGATCACGGCGAGCAGCACCTGCGCGGTGCAGATGTTGCTCGTCGCCTTCTCGCGCCGGATGTGCTGCTCGCGCGTCTGCAGCGCGAGCCGATAAGCGGGATTGCCCTGGCTGTCCACGGTCAGGCCCACCAGCCGCCCGGGCATGGAGCGCTTGAGTTCGTCTCTGGTAGCGAAATAGGCCGCGTGCGGGCCGCCGAAGGCGAGCGGCACGCCGAAGCGCTGGGTCGAGCCCACGACCACGTCGGCGCCCCATTCGCCGGGCGGCGCGAGCAGGCACAGCGCGAGCAAGTCGGCTGCGACGACGACGAGGCAGTCGCGCGCGTGCAGCGCCGCGACGAGCGCACGGTGATCGCCGACCGGCCCGTCTGCGCCGGGGTATTGCAGCAGCACGCCGAAGCAGTCCGCAGCGAGCGCCGCCTCCGCCTTCCCCGTACGAATGCCGATGCCGAGCGGCTCGGCGCGCGTGCGCAGCACGGCGAGCGTCTGCGGCAGCACGTCGTCGGCAACGTAGAAGAGCTTGCTCGCGTTCTTCGCGCTCCGCGCGCACAGCGCCATCGCCTCCGCCGCCGCAGTCGCTTCGTCGAGGAGCGACGCGTTGGCGATCGGCATGCCGGTGAGATCGCACACCATGGTCTGGAACACCATCAGCGCCTCGAGCCGCCCCTGCGAGATTTCCGGCTGATACGGCGTGTAGGCCGTGTACCAGGCGGGATTCTCCAGCACGTTGCGCTGGATCACAGCGGGGAGCAGCGTATCGTAGTAGCCCTGGCCGATGAGCGAACGGAACACGCGATTGCGTCCGGCGATCTCCTTCAAGGCGGCGAGCGCGGCAGCTTCGCTGCGCCCCGCGGGAAGATCGAGCTCGCTAGCGCGCCGGATGCCGAGCGGGATGACGGCATCGACGAGCGCCGGGCGGGTTGGATAGCCGAGCACGGCGAGCATCGCATCCTGCTCTTCCGTACTCGGCCCGATGTGGCGTACGGCGAATGCGCCACCGTCCTCGAGTTCTTCCAGGCCCGGCCGCGCCGCAGCCGCGTGCTCGTTCATCGACGCCGACATGATGCGCTCCCTATTCCTGCGCGAGCGCGGCGTAGGCGGCGGCATCGAGCAGCGCCGTCACATCCGCTGCATTTTCGGGCTTCAGCTTGAATAGCCAGGCCGCATAGGCGTCCGCGTTCACCTCCTGCGGCGCAGCGACGGCGGCCTCGTTCGCCGCCACCACCGTGCCGGCAACCGGCATGTAGATGTCTGACGCGGCCTTCACCGATTCGACCACCGCACAGGCCGCGCCTTGCGCGAACTTCTTGCCCGCCTGCGGCAACTCCAGGAACACGATGTCGCCGAGCACTTCCTGCGCATGATCGGTGATGCCGACCACGAGCGTGCCGTCGGCATCCACCCTCACCCATTCGTGCGTTTCGGTGTATTTCAAATCTTGCGGAGTGTTCATGATTCGTCCTAGTTGAAATGATCGAGAGCCGATGACCGGAGACGCAGGCGCAGTCTAGTTCGCAGGCGGTTTCAGCCAGCGCGACACGGCGTCCGCGACGCGGCCGCGGCGCACGAAAGGCGGCTGCACCACGCGCGCGGCGAGCATCTTGTCGCGCACCGCGACATGGACCAGCGCGCCCGCGGGCACCGCCAGCGGCAGGCGCGCGAGCGCGATCGAGCGCGCGAGCGTCGGCGAAAAGCTGCCGCTGGTGACGACGCCCTCGCCTTGCACCGTGGCCACCTTCTGATGGCCGCGCAGCACGCCGCCCTTTTCCTCGAGCGCGAGGCCGAGCAGCAGCCGGCTCTGCGGCTTGGCGAGCAGCGCCTTCTTGCCGACGAAGTCACGCGCGCCCTTGAGATCGACCGTCCAGGCGAGCCCGGCATCGAGCGGCGACACGCCCTCGTCCATCTCCTGGCCCCACAAGTTCATGCCCGCTTCCAGTCGGAGGGTGTCGCGCGCGCCGAGGCCGCAGGGATTGGCGCCGGCGGCGACAAGCGCATTCCACAGCGCCGGCGCGCGCGTCTGCGGCAACATGAGCTCGAAGCCGTCCTCCCCGGTATAGCCGGTGCGCGCGAGCGTGATGTCGCCGGATTGCAGCGCGTGAAACGGCGGCATGGCTGCACTGGCGGCCCGCGTCTCGGGCAGCGCTTGCCACACCGTCTCGCGCGCCGCCGGCCCCTGCACCGCGATCATCGCTAAGTCGTGGCGCGGCGCGATGTCGAGCGCGCCGCCCGAGCGCTCCTTCAGCAAAGTGAACCAGGCGAGGTCGGCCTGTGCGCGGCCGGCATTCACCACCAGGCGATAGCGGCCCTCGCCGAAGCGATAGGCGATGAGATCGTCGATCACCCCGCCCGTTTCGTTGAGGAGACACGAATAGAGCGCGCGCCCCGGCGCCTGCAGCTTGTCGACATCGTTGGCGAGCGCGTAGCGCAGGAAGTTGCGCGCACCGCCGCCTTCGAAATCGACGGCGAGCATGTGCGAGATGTCGAACATACCGACGGCGCGGCGCACGGCGTGGTGCTCCTCGATCTGGGAGCCGTAATGCAAAGGCATGTCCCAGCCGCCGAAATCGACCATGCGCGCGCCAAGGGAGAGATGAACCGAATGCAGCGGAGTCGTCTTGGTCACGATATCCTCGGCAACAATGAAAAAGGGGCAACGCGCGCCTTTCGGCCCACGTCACCCCTCTGTCCTTGGTACCTGAGAGATTACAGCCACAGACACGAAACAGCCGGCTGCTCGCCCCTTCGGTGGCCGCCTTTTCGGCGGCTGCTCTCCAGAGTCACGGAAGCTCCGCTTCCGCTCGACCGGTCCTTTTGCCTGAGAGTTTCTGGGTATTGCGCCTTCGGCGGCCGCCGTGCTGCTGTGGCGACGCTCTCCCGGTCGGTTGCATCGACTCTAAGCGCCGCCTCCGGCTTTGTCAATGCGATTGGTCAAAGCCCATACGCCGGCGCGGAATCGGCGAGGCGCGAAACGGCACTCGGGGACGCCGCGCAATCACGCGGCGTAAAAGAGAAAGCTGTTCCCGAGCTGCTTGGCGCGGTACATAGCCGCATCGGCGGCCTTGACTAGCGCATCGGCATCGCGCGCATCGCGCGGATAGAGCGCGATGCCGATGCTCGCGCCGATGTCCACGCTGTGCGTCTCGCCTCCCAGCCGGAAGTTCGCAGCCAGCGCCGCGACGATCTTCTTTGCGACGATTTCGGCTTCGCCGCGGCCGGCGATGTCGGGCAGGATCACGGTGAATTCGTCGCCGCCCACGCGCGCCACCGTGTCCGACTCGCGCACCGAGCGGCGGATTCTCTCAGCCACCGCCTGCAGCAGCTCGTCGCCGACCGCGTGTCCGAGGCCGTCGTTCACCGGCTTGAAGCGGTCCAGGTCGAGGTAGAGCAGTGCGAACTGGCGCGAATCGCGTTTGGCCAGGCTGATCGCCTGGCTCAGGCGGTCGTTGAACAGCAGCCGGTTGGGCAGGCCGGTCAGGCTATCGTGGTGCGCCACGCGCGTGATGCGGTCCTCCACCAGCCGATGGTCGGTGATGTCGAGGGTGACCGCGAAGCAGCCCAGCAACTCGCCCTGCTCGCCGACGTGCGGCACGAGCTTGACTTCGAGGTAGCGCGGCTCACCGTTTTCCGGCCTGCGCACTCGCTCGTAGCTCACCTGTTGCCCTTGCAGGGCGCGCGCGAAATAGCCCTCGATCTCGGCGTAGACGCGCTCGCCCACCAGTTCGCGCAGGTGCTTGCCGATGATATCGGCCGCGACGTAGCCGAAGTAATCCGCGTAGCGCTTGTTGACGAACAGCAGACGCAGCTCTGCGTCGAACGACGCGGTCATGGCGGGAACGCTGTCGGCGAACAGCCGCAGCTTCTCCGCGCTCTCGCGCAGGGCCTGCTCGGTCCGCTTGCGCTCGGTGATGTCGCGAACGCTGGTAACGATCATCCAGCCGCCTCCGATGCGCTCCGCGCGGCGCCGCAGCTCGACCCAGACCTGCCTGCCGTCTTCGCGCTGACGCAGCAACTCGACCGGCTCGGTGCCGGGGCCGCCGGCGATGATGGAATCGTAGGTGCGCTCCAGTTGGTCGCGCGTCACTCCGAGAACGCCGTCGGGCCCGAGGGCGAGCACCTCCGGGTGCGTTCGACCCAGCATGCGGCAGGCGACTTCGTTGACGTCGACGAAACGCATGCTCTGCCGATCGACCAGATAGATGGCATCCGCGCTCGCGTCCATCGCCGCGCGGAAATGCTGCAGCTCTTCCTCGCGCCGCTTGCGCTCGGTGATGTCCTGCACTGTGCCGAGGGCGCGCAGCAGCGTTCCGTCCTGCGCGCGCGTCAATTCGGCGGAGCTGTGCACCCAGCGGACCTCTCCGCCGACCACGATGCGATATTCGATGTCGTAGGGATCGTTCCCCTTCTGCGCGGAATTCCACGCCCCATCCACGCTCGGGCGATCGTCCGCATGAACGAGTTCCCTGAAGATGCGCAGATCGAAGGCCTCGCCTTCGTCCCTGCCGAATATGCGCAGGACTTCCGCCGAACCGCGCAATTCATTGCTGCCGAAATCGAACACCCAGTTGCCGACATGCGCCACCGCCTGCGCGCGCTTCAACTCCTCCTCGCGCGCCTGTAACTCGCCGGTGCGCTGCGCGACCAGAGCTTCGAGCCCGCGCTCGTGGGCCTTCGCCTCGACCAGCAGCTTCGCCACATAGGCGAGCAGCAGGCAGAAGAGCAAACCGAGCGCAACGACCAGGCCATACTCAAGCAGATCCCCCCAGCCTTTGCCCGGGGCAGCGCTCAAGGTCCACACGCCCTGCGGCAATTCCAGCCGATGCTCCACCGGGTCGATCAGTTCGTTCGCCGACGACGCGGCGATGATTTGTACCTTCCCGGTATCGGGATGGATGCGCCACAATTTGTAGTCGATGCCGCGCTCCGCGAGTTGCGGCAGGCCGGCGGTTTCGATCGCATCGCGCAGACGCACGACGGCATTGATGAATCCCCAGAAGCGGCGCTCGCCGTTGCGCTCGGGCAGGTAGAGCGGCAAGCGGCCGACCACCGCGACATCGCCTTGGACCAATTGGAACGGCCCCGCTAGGACGAGCTTTCCGGACTCCTTTGCCAGCGACGCTTCCCGCTTCGTCTCCGGATTGGCGAGCAAATCCTGGCCAATGGCCATCTTGTTGCCGGCGATCGGCACCACTTTTTGAATGACGCCTCCGGGTGCGAGCGACACGCTCGCCACGCCGGGATAGAACGGCAGCAGCTCCCGGCCGACGGCTTCGAAATCGGATAGCTTGCCCTTGCCCTGGCGCACGAAGGCGGCCAGCGCATAGTCGACGGACAGCGCACGCTCGATGTTGCGTTGCAGGCTGTCGGCACGATCCTCCGCGAGGCTGAATACCCGGGCGCGCTCCTGCTGGCGGTTGTGCTCTTGCCCGTGGCGAATCATCGTCGCCGCGGCGATTGCGGCCAATAGGAAAACGACGCACGCTGCGGCCAGCGAACGGGTCGAGGGGGCGATCGATAGGCGGACCATCGAGTCAAAAGATATATACGGTCGGCGCCGCTGCCAGGCGCGCGTCGCGCGGCCGTTGCCGTGCGCTGCCTGCTGCACGCACGCGCACCCGGAAAATCCGGCGCTCGCATTGTCTATCGGCCAGGACCTGCGTGAACTTGAGCTAGATCAAATTTGCCATAGGTTGATCGACTGCGCCGGGACGGCGAGCCAGATGCGGATTTCCTGATATTGTGCAAGTAAAGCGGATTTTATTCGGACCATCATAGTGTTTTCCGCAGCGCAAGGAGGCACCATGCGAATCATTACCGCGTTTTTCGCAGCTATGCTCTTCGCGGGCGAGGCGCTCGCGCTCGATCTCGGCAGTCTCAGCAACGCCGATGCCGTGAGCGGCCTGAAAGACGCCCTCACCCAAGGCTCCGCCGCGGCCGTGGCCAAGCTCGGCGTGGAAAACGGCTTTCTCGGCAACGAGCGGGTGCGCATCCCGCTGCCCGACGCCTTGAAGCGCGTCGAAGGGGGGCTGCGCCTGCTCGGCATGCAGAAGCAGGCCGACGAACTGGTGACGGCGATGAACCGCGCCGCGGAGCAGGCCGTGCCGGAGGCAAAGGCGCTGCTCGTCAACGCCATCAAGAGCATGAGCGTGCAGGACGCGAAGGGCATCCTCACCGGCGGCGACACCGCCGCGACCGAATATTTCCGCAAGACGACCAGCGGGCAGCTCACGCAGAAGTTCCTGCCCATCGTGACGAAGGCCACGGCGAGAGTGGGTCTCGCGCAGAAATACAACGAGCTCGCGGGCAAGGGCGCGCAGCTCGGTCTGGTCGACGCGAAGCAGGCCAAAATCGAAAACTACGTGACGCAGAAGGCGCTCGACGGCCTGTTCCTGACGGTGGCGGAGCAGGAAAAGGCGATACGCAAGGACCCCGTCGGCAGCGCCACCGGGATGGCGAAGAAAGTATTCGGGCTGCTGGGCAAATAGGCGCCACCGCGCCTGCCGCACCGATTGAGAGGGAGCCATGAACAAGATCCTGAAATATCTGTTGCTCGCGGCCGGCGGCATCGTCGCCGTCCTCGTCGCCGTCGCGGCCTACGTCGCCGCGACCTTCAATCCCAACGACTACAAGCCGCAGCTGGTGCAGGCGGTCAAGGACAAGTTCGACCGCAAGCTCGGCATCGCCGGCGACATCAAGCTCGCCTTCTTTCCCGCGCTCGGCGTTGAAGTCGGCGGCATCAGCCTGTCCGAGCACGCGAGCGACAAAGAATTCGCCGGCATCGATTCGGCGCGCATTTCCCTTGCGCTCATGCCGCTGCTTTCGCGCCAGGTCGTGGTGCGCGAAATCGAGCTGCGCGGCCTGCGCGCGAGTCTGGTGAAGCACAAGAACGGCAGCAGCAACGTGGACGATCTGACCGGCGCCCCAGCGGCGAAGCCGCAGGCGGCGCCCGTGCCGCAGCCTGCAGAAAAGCCGGTCGCATTCAACATCGATCACGTGCTGATCGAGAACGCAAACCTCGCCTATGCCGACGAGGCCAAGGGTGCGAAATACACGCTGGAGAAGCTGCGGCTCAAGACCGGGACGATCGCGCAAGCGACGCCGACCGACATCGAGCTCGCGTTCGCCTTGGGCGCAAACGAGCCGAAACTCGCGCTCGAGGTGCGCCTCGCCACGCGCCTCGCCCTCGGCCCGGCGAACGGGCAATTCAAGCTCGACGCCCTCGACCTCGGCATGCAGGGCGAGGCGGCCGGCATCAAGCCCCTCGCGCTGAGCCTCAAGGGCGCAATCGAAGGCGACGGCAAGAGCGTGAAGTCGGGAGGACTCGCGCTCGAACTCGATGCCAAGCAGGACGAGCGCACGATCAAGGGCAAACTCGCGAGCCCGCTCGCCGTCGATCAGGCGGCGCAGACGGTGGAGCTGGCGAAGCTCGTCGCCAGCCTTTCGCTAGCCGAGCCGCAGCGCAACCCGTTCGCGCTCACCTTGGAGGGCCGCGCGCATGCCGACCTGCTCAAACAAAACGCGCGGCTGGACTTTTCCACCAAGTTCGACGAATCGGCCATCAGCGGCAACGCCGGCCTCGCGCGGTTCAGCCCGCCCGCCTACGCCTTCGACATCAATGTGGACAAGCTCGATGCCGACCGCTACCTGGGCGCGAAGAAGCCGGAAGGCCAGCCGGGCGCGACCGGTGCCGCGAAAGGCGAAGCGAGCCGGCCCGAGGCACCACTCGATCTATCCGCACTGAAGAACCTACAGGCGAACGGCAGCGTCAAGATCGGCGCGTTGAAGATCGCCAACCTCAAGGCGCAGAACGTGCGCATCGTCGCCAAGGCAGGCGGCGGGCGCTTGGATATAAACCCGCTTGCCGCGAACCTGTACCAGGGCACGCTCGCCGGCAGCGCCGCACTCGTCGCCGCGGCGACGCCGCAGATCGCGCTCAAACAGAATCTGTCCGGCATCAGCATCGGGCCGCTGTTGAAGGACGCGATCGAGCGCGACCTGCTCGAAGGCCGCGGCAACGTGATGCTCGACGTTTCCGCTCAGGGCGCGACGATAACGGCGCTGAAGAAGGCGCTCAACGGCTCGGCTTCGCTCAACCTCGCCGACGGCGCGTTGAAAGGCATCAACATCGCGCAGAGCATACGCGATGCGAAAGCCAAGCTCGGCGCCCTGAAGGGCGAGACCACCCAGGCATCCAACGCCGCGGAAAAGACCGACTTCACCGAGCTGAAAGCGAGCTTCGCCATCAAGAACGGCATCGCGCACAATTCCGACCTGTCGCTGAAATCGCCGCTACTGCGCCTCGGCGGCGAAGGCGACGTCAACATCGGCGCCGACAGCATGGACTATCTGGCGAAAGCGACGCTCGTCGCCAGCGCCGCGGGTCAAGGCGGCAAGGAAGCTTCCGATCTCAAGGGCATCACCGTGCCGGTGCGCATCTCCGGCCCCTTCGCCGCACTCAGCTACAAGCTCGACTTCAACGAAATGCTGAAGGGCGCGGCGCAGCAGAAGATAGAGGAAAAGAAAGAAGAACTGAAATCGAAGGCGCAGGAACAGCTCAAGGGACAGTTGAAAGGTCTGTTCGGGCGTTAGGCGCCGCTTACAAGAGGAGGAGTCGGATGGACGCCCAGATGCAATCGCTGGATCAGGTCAAGGCCGCAATCATCGACATGGCCGTGCGCTTCGGGCCCAAGCTCGTGGTCGCCGTCGTCATCGTCATCGTCGGCTATGTAGTCGGCCGCTGGGCGGGGCGCGTGATCGAGCGCCTGCTCGAGCGCTTCAAGTTCGAGCCGCCGGTGCGTTCGCTGCTGGTGCGCACCGGCGAGGTGGTCGTCATCGGCCTGTTCGCCATCATGGCCCTGCAAAACCTAGGCGTCGAGCTGCTGCCGCTGGTCGCGGGCCTGGGCGTCGCGGGCGCTGGCGTCGCCCTCGCCATGCAGGGCGTGCTCGGCAATGTCGCCGCGGGACTCACCATCATCTTCACCCAGCCGTTCCACGTCGGCGACTACATCTCCATCGCCAAGGAAGAAGGCGAAGTGCTCGACGTCAGCCTGTTCAGCACCACGCTCGGCCACACCGATCGGTCGAAAGTGGTGATCCCCAATCGCAAAATCGTCGGCGAGATCCTGCACAACTGCGGCCGCATCCGCCAGCTCGACCTGGCGGTCGCCGTCGCCTTCGGTAGCGACATCGAACTCGCCCTGGGGGCGATCGGCGAAGTGCTGCGTGCCAACCCGCGCGTGCTGGCGGAGCCGACGCCCGTGATCGGCATCGCCCGGCTCGCCGACTCCAGCATCACCATCGGCGTCAGTCCCTGGGTCAAGGTCCCCGACTATGTCGCCGCCGTGGGCGAGCTCAACCGCGCGATCCTGGACGCCTTCCGCTCGCGCAACATCGTCATGCCCTATCCGCAGCTCGAAGTGCGCATGCTGCCCGGCGCGGCCTGAATCCCCGCCGCAAAGGGGAATTACCCGGAGATGCCCGTCGTATCTGGCTCTCCAAGCACTTAGAGTCTGTAACAAAACGAGGGGATATGCCCCAAGGGCACTTGCTTCGCGGCGTCTCCCCTCGTGCTCCCCTAAATCAGCCCGTAACAAACGACTTTTGTTACGGGTTCTTAGCACGCCGCCCGCAGCCACAAGCGTTTCGCACTGAGGCATACTGCTCGCCTCGCATCAAGAAGACCAACAGGGAGGATCGGAGATGATGCAAGTCGAGGCCAAACCTCTGGCGGGAAAGGTGGCGCTGATCACGGGCGCGAACACCGGCATCGGGCGCGTGAGCGCGCGCGAGCTTGCGCGCCAGGGCGCGACGGTCTTCGTCGCCTGCCGCTCGCAAGCGCGCTCGCAGGCCGTTCTCGATGAGATTCGCGCATTGCCGGAAGGCGGAAAGGTCGAATTCCTGCCGCTCGATCTCGGCGACCTCGCCGCGGTGCGCGCTTGCGCGGAATCCTTCCTTGCGCGCGAGCAGCCCTTGCACCTGCTCGTCAACAACGCCGGTCTCGCCGGCGCGCGCGGCCTCACGCCAGCGGGCTTCGAGCTGGCCTTCGGCGTCAATCACCTCGGCCATTTCCTGCTCACGCAACTGCTGCTCGAGCGCATACGCGCATCGGCTCCCGCGCGCATCGTCACGGTCGCAAGCAGGGCGCATTACCGCGCCAAGGCCTGGGATTGGGATGCGCTGCGCCAGCCGACACGCACATTGTCGGGGATCCAGGAATACGGCGTGTCCAAGCTCGCGAACGTGCTGTTCAGCGCCGAACTCGGGCGGCACCTCGCAGGCAGCGGCGTAACGACCTATTCCTTGCATCCGGGCGTGGTCGCGACGGAGGTCTGGCGCCACGTGCCCTGGCCCTTGCGCTGGCTGTTGACGCTGCCGCTGATTTCCGCCGAAGAGGGAGCGCGCACCAGCTTGTATTGCGCGACCTCGCCTGAGGTCGAGACGCAAACCGGGCTGTATTACGACACCTGCCGCCCGCGCAATCCCAGCCGGCTGGCGCGCGACGAAGCGCTCGCGCGCGAATTGTGGGAGCGCAGCGCGGCCTGGGTCGCTTAGCCGGCGAGGCCGGGCAGGCGCCGGCGGATGAGCGCTTCGGCCTCGCTCATGATCCGATCTATGAGTTCCTGCACCGTCGGGATGTCGTGGATGAGGCCGGCGACCATGCCGCAGCTCCATGCGCCCGCGTTCATGTCGCCTTCGAGCATGATCTTGGGGTAGACGCCGGCGACTTGCTGGAAGATGTCGGCGATGGTGAGCTTGTCGCCCTTCTCGCGCTCGATCTGCATCAGGCGCTCGACCCCGGCATTCGCGAGCACGCGCTCGGTATTGCGCAGGCCGCGCATCACTAGGCGCGTATCGAGTTCGGAAGCGGCAACGATGGCCTGCTTCACGTTCTCGTGCACGGGCGCTTCCTTGGTCGCAATGAAGCGCGTGCCCATGTTCATGCCCTCGGCGCCGAGGGCGAGCGCGGCGACCAGGCTGCGGCCGTCAGCCATGCCGCCCGAAGCGACGAAAGGAATCTTCAATTCCTCGGCGGCGCGCGGCAGCAGGATGAAGTTCGGCACGTCGTCCTCGCCGGGATGGCCGCCGCATTCGAAGCCGTCGACGCTGACCGCATCGCAGCCGATCGCCTCGGCCTTGAGCGAGTGGCGCACGGAAGTGCATTTGTGGATCACCTTGACGCCCGCGGCCTTGAGCTGCGCCATGTAGGGCTCGGGATTGCGCCCGGCGGTCTCGACGATCTTCACGCCGCCTTCGACGGTGGCCTGGATATATTCGGGATAGGGCGGCTTCGCGAACGCGGGCAGGAAGGTCAGGTTCACGCCGAAGGGCTTGTCGGTCATGTCGCGGCAGCGCGCGATCTCCTTCGCCAGCAGTTCGGGCGTGCTTTGCGTGAGACCGGTGATGATGCCCAGCGCGCCGGCATTCGAGACGGCCGCGGCGAGTTCGGCGAAACCGACGTAGTGCATGCCGCCCTGGATGATCGGGCGTTCGATGCCGAGCAACTCGGTGATGCGCGTCTTCATTTCATCTCCCTCTAGAAAATGCTTAGAGCGTGTTGCGAATCGAAAGGACCTGTCCCAAGGGCACTCTCCCCTTAAGGAGGATCGAGACCTTCGGGGCGCGTCCCTTCATATTCCCCTTGAAGGATGTATTCTCTCACCTTGCGACGCGCCCTAGAGATCAACCCCGCAAGACCCCAATGCGATTTCTGCCGCAATTATTCACCAACAACCGTGCCTGGGCGGCGCAGCAGGCCGCGCGCGACCCGGGTTTCTTCGACCGCCTGTGCCAAATCCAGCGGCCGGAGCATCTGTGGATCGGCTGTTCCGACAGCCGCGTGCCGGCGAACACCATCGTCGGCCTCGCGCCGGGCGAGGTGTTCGTGCACCGCAACGTGGCCAACATCGTGCGCGCGGACGACCCGAACTGCCTGTCGGTGCTGCAATACGCGGTCGACGTGCTGGGGATCGCGCACATCATCGTCTGCGGCCATTATCGCTGCGGCGGGGTGCAGGCGGCCCTCGGCCGTCCGACGAGCGAACCGCTCGAAGGCTGGCTCAGCCCCTTGCGCGCGCTCGCCAAAGCGCACGCGGCCGAACTCGCCGCCCTGACCGACGAGCACAGCCGCTGGAATCGAATGTGCGAGCTGAACGTAGAAGCGCAGGTGCGCGTCGTCGCGAACCTACCGACGGTCGCCAAGGCCTGGGCGAGCGGGCACAAGCTCGTGGTGCACGGTTGGATCTACGACCTGGCGGACGGCTTGCTGCGCGATCTCGAAGTGAGCGTCGACCGTCCGCCGCGCTGAACGCGCTCGGCCGCGCGCCGACTGCTGCTAAGATGTGCGTCCTGGACATTCCCGACGGAGCAACGACATGGCGCTGAAAAAAGGATACAAGCAACTGCTCGCCGAGGCGGAGAAAAAGACTCGCGGCATCTCGCCCGAGGCGGCGCAGGCGCGCCTGGGCGATCCCGCCACCGTGTTCGTCGACATCCGCGACGCGCGCGAACTCGACCGCGAAGGCATGATACCCGGCGCGTTCCACGCGCCGCGCGGCATGCTCGAATTCTGGGTCGACCCGGAAAGCCCCTACTACAAGCCCATCTTCACCGAGGACAAGACCTACGTGCTGTATTGCGCGGCGGACTGGCGCGGCGTGCTCGCGGCGGCCACGCTAGGCGAGATGGGGCTGCCGAACGTGCTGCACCTGGAAGGCGGCTTCGGCGAATGGAAGAAGGCGAACCGCCCGGTCGGGCCGCGCCCGCAGCACAAGAGCGAAAAGAAAGCCTGAACTCGAACGACGAACGCATAGAGGAGACAAGCGGTGGCGAAGACTTTCATCAAGGGGAACGCCGATCTGAAGAACTTCCTGGGGAAGGAACTCCCCCCGGGGGACTGGATCGAAGTGACGCAGGCGATGATAGACAAATTCGCCGATGCCACGGGCGACCACCAGTGGATCCACGTCGACGTCGAGCGCGCGAAAAAGGAGTCGCCGTACAAAACCACCATCGCGCACGGCTACCTCACGCTGTCCTTGATGGTGCCGCTCAGGAACGCCGCGCTCGACATGCCGCCTTCGCGCATCGCCATCAACTACGGGCTGAACAAGGTGCGCTTCACCGGGCCGGTGCCCGCAGGATCGAGGCTGCGCCTCGTACTCAAGCTGGCCGAGCTCACCGATCTGCCGGACAACGGCGTGCAGATGCAATGGGACGCGACCGTCTACCGCGAGGGCTCGGACAAGCCGGTGCTCATCGCCGAGACGCTGGGGCGGCGCTTCGAATAGGCTGTCCTCCCCGCTTGTGCGAGGAGCGCGCTCAGGGCACGAGCGAGCGCATCCACTCCCGGAACAGGCGGATGTTCGGGTGTTTCGCCTTGTGCCGGGCGAAAGATAGCCAGTAGCCCGCGCCGGTGCGCAGCACCTGGCCGAAAGGCCGCACCAGTTTTCCGCTCGCCAGGTCCTCCTGCAAATAGCCCAACTGGCCGAGCGCCACGCCCTGGCCGTCGATCGCGGCCTGATAGCTGACCGCCGCGTTGGCGAGCTTGATCGAGTGCCGCGGACGCAGGGCCCCTAGCCCCTGGCTTTTCAGCCACAGATCCCAGGCATCGGTGCGCATCATCGAGTGCAGCAGATTGTGCGAAGCGAGATCCTTGGGCGCGCGCAGCCGCTTGGCGACGGCCGGTGAGCAGACCGGGGTGAGCGCATCCTCGAAGATCGCGTCCGACTGGGCGTCCTCCCAGTTGCCGCGCCCGTGGCGCACGACGAAATCGACTTCTTCGATGGCGACGTCCTCCTGCCGCGGATAGGTCCCGACCTCGATCTCGAAGTCCTTGTGCTGCTCGTAGAAGCCGGTCAGCCGCGGCACCAGCCAGCGGATGGCGAAGGTGGGCGTGACGCGCAGGCGCAGCTTCTTCGAGTCCGGATCGCCCGCGACTTCCGCCACCGCGCGCTCGACGGCGTCGAACACCTCCGTCATGCGGGCGGCGAGCAGACGCCCGCTCTCCGTGAGAACGAGCTTGCGGTGCTGGCGCAGGAACAGCTCGACGCGCAGCGCACGCTCGAGTTGGCGCACCTGCTGGCTCACCGCCCCCGCGGTAATGCTCAATTCGTCCGCGGCGCGGGTGACGCTGCCGTGGCGCGCCACGGTCTCGAAGGTGCGCAGCGCGGACAGCCGGTACTTGGTTTGCGCCATGGCGATTGTTTAGATCCGCTAAAGAATTGTTTAGGAGCTATCGCTTGACCGTCATAGCGGAATCGGCAAATCATGCCGCCAATACAGTTTACGCGAAGTATAGATCATCTCATCCGAGGAGGACGATCATGAAGCTGCTTTCCCGCGGCGCGCTCGCTGCGGCCCTGCTGTTGTCTCCGCTGTATGCCACGGCACAGGATCAGACGCTGAAGGACTTCGGCAGTTTCCACGTCGGTGGACGCCAGGTCAGCCTGTCGGGTTATCCGGTGACCGAGAGCGTATTCACGAAAGGTGCGGCTCCGACCCGCGTCGACCCGAACGGCGATTTCGAAGTCGAGCAGATGTATGTCCAATACCTGATTCCAGGAAATCAAAAGGGCAAGTATCCGTTGCTCATGTGGCACGGCGGCGGACTGACGGGCGTCACCTGGGAGACGAAACCCGACGGCAAGCCGGGCTGGATGCAGTATTTCTTCCGCGCCGGTCACGCCGTGTACGTGTCGGACGCGGTCGAGCGCGGCCGCGCCTCATGGGCGCGCTATCCGGAAATCTATCCCGGTGTGCCCTTCTTCCGCACCAAACAGGAGGCGTGGGAGCTATTTCGCATCGGGCCGAATGGCTCCTACAACGTCGATCCGGCCAAGCGCGTCGCCCATCCCGGGCAACGATTTCCCTTGGCGGCGTTCGATCAGTTCAACAAGCAGTTCGTGCCGCGCTGGACCACGAACGATGCGGTCACGCAACGCGCCTACGACGCCTTGATCCAGAAAATGGGTCAGTCGGTCATCCTGGTTCATAGCCAGGGCTGCAACTTCGCTTTCCACGCCGCGCTTGCGGCACCGGACAAGGTGAAGGCGCTGATTGCGATCGAACCCTCGGGCGTGCCGGCGATCGGTCCCGAGCTGGACAAGCTGAAGAACATCCCCATACTCATCGTCTGGGGCGATTACGTCACGACGCAGGAATTCTGGGCGCGGCAGCAGCCCGCGGTAGTGAAGTTCGCCCAGGAAGTGAATGCGCGCGGCGGCAAGGTGGATTGGATCGATCTTCCCAAGCGGGGCATCAAAGGCAACGGACACATGATGATGATGGACGAAAATTCGGACCAGATCGCCGCCCTCGTCCAGGACTGGATGAAGCAAAAGGGCTTGGCCGACTAAGCGACGACGGAGGAGGACATGATGCGCAAGATCCTGCTGGCGGCAGCCCTGCTCCTGGGCGCCCTGGGCGCGCAGGCGCAAACCTACCCTTCCCAGCCGATCCGGCTGATCGTGCCTTGGCCGCCGGGCGGCGGCGTCGACACTTCCGCGCGCCTGGTGTCGCAGCCGCTATCGGAGCGGTTGGGACAGCAGATCGTGGTGGAGAACAAGCCCGGCGCGGGCGGCAACATCGGCACCGAGCAGGCCGCGCGGGCGAGGCCGGACGGCTACAACCTGTTGATGGGCTCGGTCAGCCCCAACGCGATCAACATCCATCTGTACTCGAAACTGGGCTTCGACCCGATCAAGGATTTCGCGCCGATCGCCTTGGTCGCCTCGGTGCCTAACATCCTGGTCGTTCCCGCCAATTCCAGCGCCAATAGCGCGCTCGAACTGATCGCCGATGCGAAGGCCCATCCGGGCAAATTGAATTACGGCTCGGGCGGCGTCGGCTCCTCGCAGCACCTCGCCGCCGCGATGCTGCTGCGCGCGGCCAACATCGACGTCGTGCACGTTCCGTACAAAGGCACGTCTCCGGCCGAGGTGGACTTGATCGCCGGCCATGTGTCGATGGTGCTCGACACCACCGCCTGCCTGCCTTACGTCGCCACCGGCAAGATGAAGGCGCTCGCGGTCGCCGCCAAGGTGCGCAATCCGGCCTTGCCGAACGTGCCCACCTTCGACGAACTGGGCATCCACGGGGTGTACTCTTCGGCCTGGTACGGGGTCATGGCGCCGGCGGGAACGCCCAAGGACATCGTCAACCGCTTGAACACCGACATCAACGCCATCCTCAAGACCGCGGATTTCAAGCGGCGCATGGTCGAGTTCGGCGCCGAGATCGGCGGCGGCACGCCCGAAGAGTTCGGGCATTTTATCGAATCCGAAATCAAGCGCTACGCCGAGATCGTGCGCATCTCCGGTGCGAAGCTGGACTAGCCGCATCTCGATGACCAAGATTCGAGGCTAGTCGCAGATGGCCCAGACCCTGTTCGACAAGATCTGGCAGCGCCACCGCATCTTCCGCCGCGAAGACGGGCAGGAACTGCTCTACATCGACCTGCACCTGCTGCAGGACGGCTCCGCGCCCGCCTTCCGCATGCTCGACCAAAGAGGCATGCGGCCGCGCGCGCCGCAGCGCGCCTTCGCCGTGCAGGACCACTATGTGCCCACCGACAGCCGCGACCTCGCGCGCATGGAGCCGGAGAAGCGCGCCATGGCCGAAGCGCTGGAGCACGATGCGGCGGCGGGCGGCATCCGCTTCGTGCCGCTCTCCGATCCGCGCCAGGGCATCGTGCACGTGGTCGCGCCGGAACAGGGCCTGTCGCAGCCCGGTATGCTGATCGTGTGCGGCGACAGCCACACCGCGACCCACGGCGCGCTCGGCGCTCTCGCCTTCGGCATCGGCGCGAGCGAAGTCGCGCACGTGCTGGCGACGCAGACGCTGTGGCAGGCGCTGCCGAAGACGATGCGCATCGCGGTGGACGGCAAGCTGTCGCCGGGCGTGTGCGCGAAGGACGCGATCCTCGCCATCATCGCCAAAATCGGCACGGCCGGCGCGGTCGGTCACGTCGTCGAATATGCCGGCACGGCGATCGCGGGCCTTTCCATGGAAGGTCGGCTCACTTTGTGCAATATGTCGATCGAAGCGGGTGCGCGCGCCGGCATGGTGGCGCCGGACGACACCACCTTCGCCTATCTCGCCGGCCGCGCGCATGCGCCGCAAGGCGCAGCCTGGGACCAGGCGCTCGCGCATTGGCGCAGCCTGCATAGCGACGCCGAGGCGCAGTTCGATGCCGAAGTGCAGCTCGCCGCCGAGGACATCGCTCCCATGGTGACCTGGGGCAACAGCCCGGAGGATGCGCTGCCGATTACTGCGCGCGTCCCGGATCCGGACTTCGCCGCCGGCGGCGCCAGGCGCCGCGCAATGGCGCACGCCCTCGATTACATGGGACTGATACCGGGAACGCCGCTCGCGGACATTCGCATCGACCGTGCGTTCATCGGCTCCTGCACCAACGGCCGCATCGAGGACTTGCGCAGCGCCGCGGCCGTAGCGAGGGGGCGCAAGGTGGCGGCCGGTGTGCGCGCCTGGGTCGTGCCGGGCTCCGGGCTGGTGAAGGCACAGGCCGAGGCCGAAGGACTGGATCGCATCTTCCTGGAAGCGGGCTTCGAATGGCGGCATCCGGGCTGCTCGATGTGCCTGGGGACGAACGGCGATTTGCTCGCGCCGGGGGAACGCAGCGCCTCCACGTCCAACCGCAATTTCGTCGGCCGCCAAGGCCCGGGCTCGCGCACCCACCTCATGAGCCCGGCCATGGTGGCCGCGGCGGCGATCCACGGCCACTTCGTCGACGTGCGCCAACTCTTGGGAACAAACTGAGCATGGAAGCGTTTCGTCGTCTCGAGGCCGTGGCGCTGCCCGTTGCCCAAGCCAACGTCGATACCGACCAGATCGTTCCCGCACGCTTTCTGCAAAAGCCGCGCACGGACGATTTCGGACAGTATCTGTTTTGCGACCTGCGCTTCGACAAGGCAGGTACGGCACGGCCCGAGTTTCTGCTCAACCGAGCGGCCTACCGCCAGGCGAAGATCGTGGTGGCGGAACGCAATTTCGGCTGCGGCTCTTCGCGCGAGCACGCCGTCTGGGCGCTGTACGACTACGGCTTTCGCGCCGCGATCGCTCCCTCCTTCGGCGACATCTTTCGCAGCAACGCGCTCAAGAACGGCTTCCTGCCGATCGTGCTCGACGAAGCGGCCGTGACGCGGATCATCGCCGAGCTCCTTGCGCGGCCGGGCGCGCGCATCGCCATCGACCTCGAGGCGCAGACGCTCGCCGCGCCCGACGGCAGCCTGCTCGAATTCGACGTTCCCCCTTTCGCCAAGCACTGTCTGCTGCGCGGACTGGACGAAATCGACTTCACCCTCAGCCAGATCGAGGCGATCCGCGCCTTCGAGCGCGATTACGACGGCGCCGCGCCCTGAGCGGCGCTGCGTATTTCCCTTCCAATTCAAACCAGGACGAGAGCAAGCATGAAGATCGCAGTGATGCCCGGCGACGGCATCGGACAGGAAGTGACGGCGGAAGCCGTGAAGGTGCTGAAGGCGTTGGTCGGCAAGAACGCCGGGCTCGAACTCACCGAGGTGGCCATCGGCCAGGTCGCGATCGAGAGCACGGGCGACGCCCTGCCCCCCGCGACGCTGGCCGCGGCGCGCGCTGCCGATGCCATCTTGCTCGGCGCGGCAGGCGCTCCGGGCGAAGAGTATCTCCCCTTGGCCAAGCGCCCCGGCTATGGTCTGTTGCGGCTGCGCAAGCAGCTCACGCTGTTCGCCAATTACCGTCCCGCGTTCTTGTTCTCCGAACTTCTCGGCGCCTCCAGCTTGCGGCCGGAAGTGGTGGAAGGGCTCGATCTCATCATCTTGCGCGAGCTCAACGGGGATGCTTATTACGGCGAGCCGCGCGGCATTTCCGCGCTCGACTCGGGCGAGCGCGTGGGCGTGAACACCATGCGCTATAGCGAATCCGAAATCGAGCGCATCGCGCATGCCGCCTTCCGCGCGGCGCGCGGGCGCCGGCGCAAGCTGTGCTCGGTGGACAAGGCCAACGTGCTGGAAGTGTCGCAGCTGTGGCGCGAGACCCTGACCCGCGTGGGCAAGCAATACCCCGAGGTCGAACTCACGCACATGTTCGTCGACAACGCGGCGATGCAGCTCCTGCGCTGGCCCAAGCAGTTCGATGTCATCGTCACCGGCAACATGTTCGGCGACATCCTCTCGGACGCGGCGGCCATGCTGACCGGATCGATCGGTATGCTGCCTTCGGCTTCGATCGGGCCGGAGAGCAAGGGCCTGTATGAGCCGGTGCACGGCACCGCGCCGGACATCGCGGGCAAGAATCTCGCCAACCCGATCGCGGCGATCCTGTCGGTGGCGATGATGCTGCGCTACACCTTCGACAAGTTGGACGCCGCGCAGCGCATCGAGAGCGCCGTGCGCGCCGTGCTCGCCCAAGGCTATCGCACGGCGGACATCGACCAGCCCGGCATGAAACGCGTCGGCACCCGCGAGATGGGAGACGCGGTCGTCGCCGCCCTCGGCTGATGCGTCGACCTGGTGAGGCAGATTAGGGCTTGATCCCTTTTAGCTGTGCAAGCTCGCGCGCGAGCGCGAGCCCGGCCTGATCGAGCTTCGCCTGCGGATTATCGCGGCAGTAGTTGTCGAGCCAGAGGAAGATCGAATCGCTGTCGGTGCCCTTCAAGAAATCTTTGCCCGAGTTGTCGGCGCGGCCGGAGAGATAGCCCAGAAACCAGCTCTTGGTGATCAGCACCGCGACTTTGTTCATCTCCTTCGCCGTTTGGGCCAGGCGCTTTTCCGCGACCCAATTGTCGCAGCTGCGCACGCCTTTCAACTCGATCGGCGCCGCTGCGCGCGCCGGAGCAAGCAGCGAAAGCGCGAGCACGACAGCGAGCCGCCTCATTTCGTCCGCGCCTTCGACGCGCCGAGTTCCGCGGCGAGGGCGCTGCCGCCCAGGCTCACGTTGCGCAGCGGATTCTTGCGGCAATAGTCGTCCATCCATTTGTACAGCGCAACGTTCTCGGTTCCGGCGAGATAATCGCGGCCGCCGGCGATCGCCAAACCGGAGAGATAGCCGAGCAGCCAGGAAGCGTTGCCGAGCGCGAGCGTGTCCGACTTTTCCCGATGCGCGACCCACTCGCCGCAGGACGGCGCCTGCCGCGCCTCGACCGCGCCGTCCGCGGCATGGGCCACGGCGCCGATGCTAGAGACGAGGAGGAAACATGCTGCGAGGGGGAGATTCGGCTTCATCTTGCGCTTTGGTACTTGGAGAGGGTTTTCATCATACCGCAGCCGCGTCCGAGCAAGCGCGGCGGTCGCCTGCTAGACTGCGCGGCAGATGAACGAGCCGCGCTACGCATGGGTTGTGGTCTGGGCTGCTTTCGCCAGCCTCGTGGTCATCTTCGGCGTCGCCTACTCCTTTGCCGCCTTTTTCGCTCCCTTCGCCGGCGAATTCGCGGTGCAGCGCGCCGACGTGTCGCTGGTGTTCGGCCTCTCCGGCCTGATCTATTTCGTCCTCGGGGCAGGCGGCGGCATGCTTGCCGACCGCTACGGGCCGCGCCTGGTGTGCACCGCCGGCATGCTGTGCATCGCGGCCGGCCTGTTCGCCACCAGCTTCGCCCATTCCATGGCCACCGTGTACCTGAGCTACGGCGTGGGCGTGGGCCTGGGCATCGCGCTGGTGTACACCCCTGCCATCGCCAGCGTGCCGCCCTGGTTCGGGCGCCGGCGCGGCCTCGCAGCGGGCATCGCGAGCGCAGGCATCGGCGCGGGCACGCTGCTGCTGCCGCTCGCCGCGGCGGCGGCGATCGCCTGGCTGCAATGGCGCGGCGCGCTGCGCGTGCTCGCCCTCTTCGTGCTCTTGGTCGGCATCGGCGCGACCTCGCTGTTAAAGCGTGCGCCTGTCGCGGGCGGCGGGACGACGGGCGGGGCGAGCGGTGCGAGCCTGCGTGAAGCGCTGGCGAGCACCGGCTTCTGGTGGCTGTATCTGTCGGTGGTCGCGGGCGGACCGACGATGTTCATTCCCTTCGCTCACGTTTCTGCGGCGGCGCGCGATCTCGGCATCGACGAAGCGCGCGCCGTCGGCCTGGTCGGACTGATCGGCATCGGCAGTCTCGTCGGGCGCTTCGCCATCGGCGCGCTCGCAGACCGCATGGGACGCGGCCTCACGCTGACGCTGATGCAGTTCTCCATGGGCGCGTCCTATCTGCTGTGGAATGCAGCCGGCGGCTATGTGGCGCTCGCGCTGTTCGCCCTCTGGTTCGGCCTCTCCTACGGCGGCATCGTCTCGCTACTGCCTGCGCTGTGCATGGACCTGTTCGGCGCGCGCGCGGTGTCTTCCATCATCGGCACGCTCTATAGCGGCGCCGCCGTCGGCAATCTGCTCGGGCCGGTCGCGGCCGGCGCGGTGTTCGACGCGAGCGGCAGCTATGCGCCGGTGATCTGGGCCTGCATCGTGCTTTCGGCCGTCGCCACCATCGCCTCAGCCAAGCTGGTCGCGCGCAAGAAGAGCTACTAGATCGGAATAGGGCTAGCGTCGCCTGACTGCGAGGCTTTGCGTCGATCTACCCACCAAGCCCTCGTGATCGAAGAGCTGCGCGTCGGCGAGTCCGCCGCCGGTCGCGCCGAGCAGCGTCGCCGCATAGACGCAGATCCACTCGCCCGCGGGCCTGCGCAGCAGATTGATGGTGAGATCGGAATTGACGAAGCTGTAGCGCTGAAAATCGAGAATCGCGCTGATGCCGTTGCCCGAATCGGCGGCGACCGCGACGCGCTGCAGCGCGCTCGGCGCTTCGCCCTCGACCAGCGGATGGCGCAAGCGGAACCACACGGCGCAGGGACCGTGCGAGAAGGCTCCGGCGGCGACGCGGCCCTCGATCAGATCGTGGTAGCCGACCGTGTTCTTCGCGAACAGAAACTTTGCCGGCGGCGAGTCTTCGAGCGAACGCGGCGCCTTGTCCAATGGATGCCCGGGCAGATGCGCAGGCAGTTCGATATTCGCTTCGCGCTGTGCCACGGCAGTGAAGCGCGCCACTTCCTTGCCGCCGGCGACGAGTCGCGCGGAAAAATGCGCGACGTTGCGGCCGCTGTATTCCGTCTGGACTTCTACTTTGAGTTCGGCGATCGGGATCGGGCGCAGTAGGTTCGCCGTGAGCCGTGCCACCTGGCCGAGCTCCAGCGCGGCAGCGGCGCGCTCGATCGCGCCCGCCACGAGCGCGATCGGCGGTCCGGCGTGCTGGTGTTCCGGATGCCAGGGACCGCGGGTGAGCGCGGTCGATGCGTAGACGCCGTCCTCCAGCGCGACATAGGCGCTCGCGGGCAGCGCTTCGCTCCGCCCGCTCAGCAAGATGCAGCCTTGCTCTGCAGGGAGAAAGAGCCCGCGCTCATGCCGCCTCCGTTCCTTCCTCGCAAAACAACCGGTGCGATTGTCGGCGGCTGGCGGCAATCGCGGGCGGTCGCATCCCGGCTGCGCCGGGTCCCCGCTCCCTGCTCATGCCGTCCCCTGTAACGCGCGCCACAACTTCTCGCGCGTCGCCGGCATGTCGATGTGCTTGACGCCGGCGGCGCGCTCGAGCGCATCGACGACGGCGTTGATCACCGCAGGCGGCGCGCCCACCGCACCCGCCTCGCCCGCGCCCTTCACGCCAAGCGGATTGCTGGAACACGGAATATGGTGGAAACCGCAATCGAAGGAAGGCACGTTGTCCGCGCGCGGCATGGTGTAGTCCATGAACGAGCCGGTGAGGAGCTGTCCCGATTCGGCGTCGTAGATCCCCTGCTCGAAGAGCGCCTGGCCGATGCCCTGCACCGTGCCGCCGTGCACCTGGCCTTCGAGCAACAGCGGATTGATGGCGCGGCCGAAGTCGTCGACGATGCTGTAGCGCTCGATGCGCGCGTCGCCGGTGTCGGGGTCGATCTCGATTTCGCAGATATGACAGCCGTTGGGATAGGTGAAAGCATCGGGCGTGCGCGTGTGCATGGCTTCGAGGCCGTTGGCCACCCGCGCCACTTCGAACAGCGATACCGCGCGGTCGGTGCCGGCGATGCGGTATTCGCCGTCGCGGTATTCGATGTCGGGCGCCGCCGCTTCGAGCAGGCCCGCGGCCGCGCTCTTGCCCTTGTCGATCACTTCGTCCGCGGCGGCGAGCGCCGCGACGCCGCCGATGGCGAGGAAGCGCGACCCGCCGGTAAGGCCTTCGGGCACGATGTCGCTGTCTCCCTGGATCACGCGGATGCGGCTCGCATCCAGGCCTAGCCTTTCCGACAGCAGCTGCACGAAAGTGGTGATGTGCCCCTGGCCGTTGTCCTGCATGCCCGAGATCAGGCTGACGCTGCCCGCCGGATCGACCTTGAGCACCACGCTGTCGCCGTTGCCGCCGCCGCAGCGCTCGATATACATGGCAAGTCCGATGCCGCGCAGCCGGCCGCGGCGCCGCGCTTCTTCGCGCCGAGCCGCAAAGCCGCGCCAGTCGGCTTTCGCCATCGCCTGTTCCATGATCGCCGCGAAATCGCCCGAGTCGTAGCGACTCTCCACCGGCGTCTGATAGGGCATCTCCTGCGGAGAAACGAAATTCCTGCGGCGCAATTCGTCCGGCGCAATCCCCAACTCGCGCGCGGCGAGATCGACCACGCGCTCGACCAGGTACATCGCCTCGGGACGGCCGGCGCCGCGGTAGGCATCCACCGGCACGGTGTTGGTGAGCACGCCCTTGATACTGGCGCGGATCGCGGGGATGCGGTAGACGCCGGAGAGCATCGGCACCGCAAGTTGCGGAATGAACGGGCCGTAGTTCGACAAATAGGCGCCCATGTTGGCGTAGGTCTTCACGCGCAGCGCGAGGAACTTCCCGCCCGCATCGAGCGCGAGTTCGGCGACGGAAAGATTATCGCGGCCCTGCACGTCGGATACGAAGCCCTCGCTGCGCTCGGCGGTCCAGCGCACGGCGCGCTTCAGCCGGCGCGAAGCCCACACCGCGAGCGGCTGCTCCGGGTGCAGGAAGATCTTCATGCCGAAGGCGCCGCCGACATTGCCCGAGACGACGCGCAGCTTAGCCTTGTCGATCTTCAGCACCGCCTCGGCGAGCTGGCCGTGGATGACGTGCGGCCCCTGGCTCGGCGTGTATAGCGTCGAGCGCCCGGTCGCGGCATCGTAGTCGGCGAGCGCCGCGCGCGGCTCGATGGGATTGGCGACGATGCGGTTGTTGACGAGTTCCAGCCGCGTCACGTGCGCCGCGCAGGCGAAGGCCGCGTCGACCGCGGCCGCCTCGGAGCCCGCAGCGAGGTCGAAGCAGAGGTTGCCGGCAATGTTCTCCCACACCTGCGGTGCACCCGACGCGATCGCGTTGTACAAGTCCGCCACCGCAGCGAGCGGCGCGTAGTCGACTTCGATGAGGTCGGCGGCATCGCGCGCCTGCGCCGCGGTCTGCGCGACCACCAGCGCGACGGGATCGCCGACGTGGCGCACGCGATCGTGCGCGAGCACCGGCCGCGGCGTGTCGCCGCGCGCCGTGCCGTCCTGGTTGGTCACTGGCACCAGACAGGGAATCTCGCCCAGGCCGTCCGCTAGCGCGTCCGCGCCCGTCAATACGGCGAGCACGCCCGAGGCCTTGCGCGCCTCCGCAGCATCGATGCTCTCAATGTTGGCGTGCGCGTGCGGCGAGCGCAGCACAACCATGTGCGCGGCGCCGGGCAGCCGGAAATCGTCCGTGTAGCGGCCGGCGCCTTGCACCAGCGCGAGGTCTTCAATGCGCGCGACCGATTGACCGAGAGCGAATTTCGCCATGAGCAAACTCCGTGGCCGTTGTGGCCATAGGGCCGCATAGGTTAGCGCATTACGCCGGCAAAATGTATAGGGCGAA
>CAZMGP010000014.1:0-35188 GCA_964565875.1 uncultured Enterobacteriaceae bacterium | reverse complement strand
TGGCCATAGGGCCGCATAGGTTAGCGCATTACGCCGGCAAAATGTATAGGGCGAAATGCGCAACGCGGCTTGTGGGAGCGGCGCCCCCGCCGCGATCGGTCTTCGCTCGAAGTGTGATCGGCCCCGGGGGCGGGCCTCGTACAACACCGAATGTAGGAGAGGCGCCTTTAGGCCCTCCGGGCCCTCGCTGCGATCGGTTTTGCTTAAGTGCCGAAGCCGTCGGCGACCATCACCTCGATGAGGCGCGGGCCGCGCGCGGCGAGCGCTTCCTCGAGCGCGGGCGCGATGTCCTGCGGATCGCTGACGCGACGCGCTGGCACGCCCATGGCTTTGGCGAGCGCGGCGAAATCGATCTCCGGATCGCGGATATCCATGCCGGTGAAGCGATCGGTCGAGCGCATGGATACCAGACGCTCTTTCAAGATGCGATAGCCGCGATTGTTGGCGATGACGTAGGTGATCGGCAGCTTGAGGTGCGCCGCGGTCCACAGCGCCTGCAGGCCGTACATGGCGCTGCCGTCGCCGATGATCGCGACGATCGGCCGCCCCGGCTGCGCCAGGCTTACGCCCACTGCACCGGGCAGGCAGAAACCGAGGCCGCCGCTCGCTAGTCCATAGAACCCCTTGGCGTCGCGCTGATGCAACAGCGCGGGCAAGGGCCCAGAGGAAGTGAGCGCCTCTTCCATCACTACCGCGTTCTCGGGCACGGTATCGGCGATCTGCAGCATGAGATAGCGCGGATCGATGGGCTTCGTCCCCGCGGCGGCGAGCGCCTTTTCTTTTGCCTCGACGCGCTTCACCGACCAATTGCGGCCAGCGAGCTGCGCCAGCCTCGCTTTCGCGGCTTCGCCGCGTGCGCCGGGCATTTTTTCGCGCAGCCGCGGCAGCAGCGCGCGCAGGGTTTCCTTCACGTTGGCGCGGATCGCGATTTCCGTGGGATAGTTCTTGCCCAGTTCCCAGTCGCGCTCGCTCACGTGCACCACGGCGAGCGTCTCCGGCAAGGGCGAACTCGGGCTGTAGACGGACATGCGGAGCAAATCGGCGCCGAGGCAGAGCATCAGGTCGTAGGGCGCGAGGATTGCGCGCACCTGCTTCTGCTCGCGCGTGAGCGCGCCCTGGTAGGCCGGATGCGCGCTCGGAAACTGCGCCGCGTAGGGAATCGGCTGCTGGTACACCGCGGCGCCGAGTAGCGTGGCGAGCTCGGAGGCTTCGGCGAACGCGTCGTGGATGGAGATCTCCTGTCCGGCGAGGATCACCGGCGCGCGCGCGGCGGCGAGCCGCTCCGCCAACTGCTCGACGGCTTCATCCGACGGCCGCACGTTCGCGTCGACTCGCGTCGGCCTGCCGAAGTCCATCTCGACTTCGGCATCGAGCACGTCGCCCGGCAGGCTGATGAACACCGGTCCGGTCGGCGGCGTCAGCGCGAGCTTCGCCGCGCGGCGCAGGATGCGCGGCAGGTCTTCGGCACGCGTCACTTCGATTGCCCACTTCACCATCGGCTGCGCCATCGGCACTACCGGGTCGTAGAGCAGTGGCTCGAGCAGTCCGTGCCCCTGCTCCTGCTGGCCCACGGTGACGATCAAGGGCGAGCCGGAGAACTTGGCGTTGTAGAGCGCACCGATGGCGTTACCGAGTCCCGGCGCGACGTGCAGGCTGCAGGCGGCGAGCCGGTTGGATGCGCGCGCATAGCCGTCGGCCATCGCCACCACCACCGCCTCCTGCAGGCCGAGGACGTAGTTGAGTTCGGGAAACTGCGGCACGACCTCCATCAGCGGCAACTCGGTCGTGCCCGGATTGCCGAACAGATGGGTGACACCCTCGTCGGCGAGGAGCTTGAGAAAAGCGTGACGCCCGCTTAGCTTCGCCATGTTCAGAACGACCGCGGCAAGCCGAGCACGTGCTCGGCGACATAGGACAGGATCAGGTTGGTCGAGATCGGTGCGACCTGGTACAGCCGCGTCTCGCGGAACTTGCGCTCGACGTCGTATTCGCAAGCGAAGCCGTAGCCGCCGTGGGTCTGCAGGCACACGTTCGCCGCTTCCCATGAGACCTTGGCGCATAAGTGCTTCGCCATGTTCGCTTCCGCCCCGCAGGGCTGATGCCGGTCGAACAGCGCGCAGGCTTTCCAACGCATCAGGTTCGCGGCTTCGGTCTCCATGTAGACCTCGGCGATCGGGAACTGCACGCCCTGGTTCTGGCCGATGGGCCGGTCGAACACCACGCGCTCCTTGGCATAGCCGCTCACGCGATTGACGAACCAGTAGGCATCGCCGATGCATTCGGCGGCAATCAGGATGCGCTCGGCGTTCAAGCCGTCGAGGATGTACTTGAAGCCCTTGCCCTCCTCGCCGATCAGGTTCTCCGCCGGGATTTCCAGGTTGTCGAAGAAGAGTTCGTTGGTGTCGTGGCTCACCATGTTGCGGATCGGCTGCACCGTCAGCCCCTTGCCGACCGCTTCGCGCAGATCGACCATGAAAATCGACATGCCTTCCGACTTGCGCTTCACCTGGGCGACCGGCGTGGTGCGCGCGAGCAGAATCATCAGCTCGGAATGCTGCACGCGCGAGATCCACACCTTCTGGCCGTTTACGACGTAGCGGTCGCCCTTCTTCACCGCCGTGGTCTTCAACTTCGTCGTGTCGGTGCCGGTGGTCGGCTCGGTCACGCCCATCGACTGCAGCCGCAGCTCACCCGAGGCGATCTTGGGCAGGTATTTCTTCTTCTGCTCTTCCGAGCCGTGGCGCAGCAGCGTCCCCATGTTGTACATCTGGCCGTGGCAGGTGCCGGAGTTGCCGCCGTTGAGATTGATCTCCTCCATGATCACCGAGGCCTGGGCAAGCGATAGGCCCGAGCCGCCGTACTGCTGCGGGATCAGCGCCGCGAGCCAACCCGCCTTGGTGAGCGCATCGATGAATTCCACCGGAAATCCCCGCTCGTAATCGAGCTTGCGCCAATATTCGTCAGGATACTGCTTGCACAAGTCGCGCAGCGCCTCGCGCAACTCCTGATGTTCGTCGGGAGCGGGAACGTTCATGGTGTTGATCTCCGAATTTGCCTTATTGATTTGCTCAGAATGTCGAAGGAATAGCGGTGCGCTCGACCAAAGCCGCGAGGGAACGCAACCATCTGCTCGGCCGGCTGCTGCGTCCCCGGCGGACTCGGTTGCGCCAAGGTGAATGGGCATTCATAATACCGAACGACGTCGAACTAAACAACCCGCGCCGCCGCGCGAGTTCGACAGCCTCGATCCCGATCCCGACTGCTGCGCGCAGCCGCGCCTTGCAAGCGCCAGCGATTCGCACACGCTTCCCTTATCCACTTTAGAGGACCGCAATGGAATTCAAGGATCTCATCTACGCCGAGGAAGCGGGCATCGCCACCATCACCATCAACCGCCCCAAGGTGTACAACGCGTTTTCCGCCAACACCTGCGAGGAGTTGATCCAGGCCTTCGGCAAAGCAGGCTGGAACCGCAACATCGGCGTCGTGGTGCTGACGGGCGCCGGCGACAAAGCCTTCTGCACCGGCGGCGACCAGAGCGCGGATGCCGAGGACGGCGGCTACGGCGGGCGCGGCACCATCGGCTTGCCGGTGGAGGAAATGCAGAGCGTGATCCGCGATATTCCGAAGCCCGTGATCGCGCGCGTCAACGGTTATGCCATCGGCGGCGGCAACGTGTTGGTGACTCTATGCGATTTGGCCATCGCCTCGGACAAGGCGCAATTCGGGCAGGTCGGTCCCAAGGTGGGCTCGGTCGATCCGGGCTTCGGCACGGCGCTGCTCGCGCGCGTGGTCGGTGAAAAGAAAGCGCGCGAGATCTGGTATCTGTGCCGCCGCTACAGCGCGGAGCAAGCGCTGACGATGGGCTTGGTGAACGCGGTCGTGCCGCACGAGCAGTTGGATGCCGAAGTGAAGAAATGGTGCGGCGAGATCCTGCAGATGAGCCCGACTGCGATCGCGCTCGCCAAGCGCTCGTTCAACGTCGACACCGAGATGATCCGCGGCATCTCGTCCTTCGCCATGCAGGCGCTCAAGCTCTATTACGACACCGACGAATCGCGCGAAGGCGGCAACGCGTTCCGCGAAAAGCGCAAGCCCGAATTCCGCAAGCACGCGAAATAGGGAGCGCGGACATAAAAAAAGCCGGGCAATCTGCCCGGCTTTTTTCGAGAGCTGGAATTCTTAGGCGGCCTGGATCTTCGCCGCTTGCTTGCCCTTCTTGCCTTCGACGATCTCGAAGGTTACCTTTTGGCCTTCCTTGAGAGTCTTGAATCCCTGCATATTGATTTCAGAGAAATGTGCGAACAGATCTTCGCCGCCGCCGTCGGGAGTAATGAAGCCGAAGCCTTTCGCGTCATTGAACCATTTCACTGTACCAGTTGCCATTTACCGTTCCTTTTGAAGTTGAGAATTTCGGACGAGCCGATCAATGTTTGAATCTCAAGAGTGAAAAGGACGTACCGCTCAGGGAACCGCTCTCAAGCACTTGAAACTAAACACTGTGCGCGTTATACCTGCTTAGTATCGAGCCGTCAAGTGGTAAAGTCTACCCCTTTCCGGCCACGTCTGCATGGCAGGCGCAAACCGCGCGAATTTTGCTCTGTAGCCTCGCCGGCAGGCGCTGCCGGTGCACAGCGATAGCGGCAAAGAAAAATGCGCCCCGCGGGGCGCATTTCTTAGCTGGCTGTGATGCCGGTGTTCAGACGCGACGCTTGTACTCGCCGGTGCGGGTGTCGATTTCGATCTTGTCGCCGGTCGCGCAGAACAGCGGCACCTGCACGGTGAAGCCGGTGTTGATCGTCGCCGGCTTCAGCACCTTGCCCGACGTGTCGCCGCGCACGGCCGGTTCGGTATAAGTGATCTCGCGCACCACGGTGTTGGGCAGCTCGACGGAAATCGCGCGGTCATCGTAGAACACGACCTCGCACTGCATGCCGTCTTCGAGGAAGTTGATGCCCTCGCCCATGTTGTCCTTTTCCACCTCGAACTGGTTGTATTCCGCATCCATGAACACGTACATCGGATCGGAGAAGTAGGAATAGGTGGAGGGCTTGCGCTCCAATACGACGACGTCGAACTTCTCGTCGGCCTTGTACACGTTCTCGGTGACCGACTCCGACAGCAGGTTCTTCAGCTTCATCTTCACCACGGAGGCGTTGCGGCCGGACTTGCTGAATTCGGCGCGCTGCACGACCATCGGATCGTTGCCGAGCATGATCACGTTGCCTGCGCGCAGTTCTTGTGCAATCTTCATTTCAATGGTTCCACGTTTTGCCAAGCGACGCTGAGGGGAAATGCCCTGCTGCCTGGCGGGTTAAGGTTTGGTCGAAGGCGGGCGCGCCCGCACGAAGTCCTAAAACATTCTATTTTAACAAATTTTCGCAAAACTCCGCAAGCCTATTTGCCAAATTTCCCTGTTTCGCCAGGGTCTCCGCCCATTTCCTGGCTTGCGTCCGCAGCTGCGGCAAGTGGCCCCGGTAACGCGGCCAGGCGGCTGCGACCGCCCGCGGCTCGCCCCGGTTCCAAGCCTCCCAAAAGACACGGGCGTCCGCCGCCGCCTCGGCCGGGAGGCCGGCGCAATAGCGCTCAAGGAAAGCCTCGAGCTTGGGCCAGTGCGCGTCCTCCTTCTGTGGGTAGATCTGCCACAAGAGCGGCCGTGCAGCCCATTGCGCGCGCACGAACGAATCCTCGCCGCGCACCAGGTTGACATCGCAGGCCCAGAGCAGGCGATCGTAGCGGTCCTGATCGAGAAACGGAAACACGGCGATTTCCAGCGCCTCGCGCTGCAGCCGGGTGCCGGCCGCCAACGCGCCGGTGCCGAAGAATTCGGCAAGCGCGCCGACCGCAGTGCCTTGCGGCACGAGGCAGCGGACCGGCGTGTCGCCCTCCGCCCAGGCGCGCAGCAGCCCGGTCGTGCCCGACTGCGGATAACAGAAAAGCGAAACCTGCAACGCGCTCGGCGCAGGCGGCGCGAGTTCAAGCGACTGCCAGAACCGCGCTCGTTCGTCGGCAGATGCGTCAAATCGCCTCCGCGCCTCGAGCAGCCCCCGTTCCAGGAGCAAACCGCCGCTTGCCTCGGAAAAACCGGGGAAGAAGAAATGCTTCACCAGCGGCAGCCGGGGATGCGGCGAGGGCAGCCGGTGGCAACCCTCTATCCAGGATTCTGCGCTCAGGTACTCGAGATTGATCCAGACGGGTTTCCTCGCCCTGGCCGCCATCGCCGCGACGTAGCTCCCTGGAGGGGAGCACGCGAACGCTTCGACGACCACGTCGGCGGGCTCGGTCTCCGGGAAGGGTTCGCGCCACCAGCGGACTTCGACCCCGCCGACTGCCTGCGATTGCGTTCCCGCGACGACTTCGGGACGAATGCGGGCGAAGCTCGCCAGGTCGTCCACCCAGAGCCGGACAACGTATCCGCGCTCGGCGGCAAGCTGGCGTGCAAGGCGCCAGCACACGCCGATGTCGCCGTAGTTGTCGACGACGGTGCAGAAGATGTCCCAACGAGGGCGGACTGCCATGACGCGCAGGAAGAAGATGGGTTCGAGCGGACAGGCGCAATTATGCGCCCGGCAGTGAAGGAAGACGCGGTGGACCGACTTTGCGGAGTATGAGGGGACCGGGTAGTAACGGAAGGGGTCCGCCCCTTCCTCGGCCCCTCAATTCGTTAACAGCCTCTTAGAGGCGGCTCTTCACGTACGCGGACAGTTCCTGCGCCTCGGTGCTTCCCGGCTGGCGCTTCAGCATTTCGTCCGTCACCGTCTTCATTTCGTCGTAGAGCAGGTTGTCCTGCAGCACCGAGTAGTAATAGAGCTCGGGCGTGATGTCCTCGGCCGGCGCCTTCTGCCGCATCTGGGCGTAGTTCGCCTTCGCCTGATTCACCTCGGCCTGCTGCTCCGCCGACATGCGCCCGGGCTTGCCGCCGCCGCGCACGGCGATGCCGCCGGAGCGGCCGAGCTTTGCGATCTGCACCAGGTTGGGTACTTGCGCGATCTTCTGCGCGACGCCCGAGGGCAATTGCCCGGTCTCGGCCGCCTGGCCGCTCAAGGCCTCACTCTGCTGCGTTCCGGTCTTGAAACTCGCCGGCCCTTTCCAGGTCTCCTGGCGGCTGCCGTTGAAATAGACGATGCGCAACTGAGCGCCGCCGCCGAGCGTGAAGCGATCGCCTTGGCGCACTTTCATGAACGGCTGTGCCTTCGCCTGCGTCCCGCTCTGGCCTGCATAGCTCACGTCGCCGGACAGCTGGTTGACCAGGCCGACATCGCTCGATTGGGCGGCGGCACCGACGGCCACCGCGGATAGCGCCGCGAGCGCGAGCGATTGTAGCTTTTTCATTCTCACCCCCTGCATTTTCGAGCCAGTTTAAACCTCTTGCCGACCCAGAACCGGTATTTTGTCACAGACATTGCGATCATCTCCCGCTCCACGGCACCCGGCGAACGGCTTCGCCCCCTCGGGTCTCGCTGCGCGACGGTCCGGCTACGCCAGCCCAATCTGCCATGGATCGCGCCGGCGGCGAGGCCGGAATTCGCGGGTAATTCCCGTCTATTTCGCGCTTTCGGCCGTTTCCAGCCGCAGGATTTCGTAAGCTGCGATCAGCTCTTCCTTGCCTTTCACTTTTACCGTCTCCTGCCTGCCGGTCACCACCCCGGCGCCGGCCGCATCGAGCGTGGCCTTGCTCGCGACCAGGACGCAGCGCATGTCCTTGGTCACCCCTTCCAGCCGCGATGCGGCGTTCACCGTGTCGCCGATGGCCGTGAATTCCGTGCGCTTGACCGAGCCGATGTCGCCGATCACCGCTTCGCCCGTGTGCACGCCGATGCCGATGGCGAATTCGGGCAGGCCGCGATCGGGAAAGCGCTCGCGCATCCAGCGCTTGAACTCCTGCGCCTCCTCGGCCATGGCGAGCGCCGCGCGCAAGGCGCGGCGCGCGTGGTCGGGCTGGCGCACGGGCGAGCCGAAAATGGCCATCACCGCATCGCCGATGAACTTGTTGATCATCCCGCCTTCGGCGAGGACCGGTTCGGTGGTGCGGCTGAAATAGGCGTTCAGCATTTCCACTACTTCGTGGGCGTTCAACTTTTCCGAAATGGTGGTGAAGTTGCGGATATCGGAGAAGAGCACGCTCACCTGCACCAGTTCGCCCGCAAGATCGGGGCGCTCGCCTTCGGTCAGCACCTTGACCACGTCGTCGGACACGTAGCGGCCGAACATCTTGCGCAGGCGCGCGCGCTCGCGCTCCTCGCCGGTGAGGCGCAGACCCAGGGTCACCAGATAGCCGATGCCCAGCGCCGCCTGCGTCCTACCGACGGGCAGGACCCAGCCGTGCAGGAACATGAACCAGGCGGGGGCGAGGCACGCGAGGCAAATCGCGAGCGCCGCGGCGAGCCCCGCGGCCGGGTGCAGGCGCAGGAACAGGACCGCAGCGATGGCGACGAGCGCAAGCACATAGAGCCATTCGGCCGAGACCGGCAGTTGCCGCGGATAAATGCCGGAAAGTATGGTTTCGACGATGTTGGCGTGGATCTCGCCCCCGGTCATCTGCTCGCTCTGCTGGCCGAACACCCGGCGCGAATAGGGGCTGGGGTGGCGGTCCTGGGTGCCGAGGTCGTTGGCGGCGATGATCACCACGCGCCCTTTCACCTGCTGCACCAGCGGATCGGACAGTGCGTCGGGCGCGAGCAGCCGGCTCATCGATAAGGTGGTGACGCTGCCCGGCGGGCCGATGAAACCGATCAGCCGCGGCTGCACCGCGCGCGCGATGCGCGCGCCGGCGATGTCCCATGCGGCAGCCTTGGGGTCGGCGCCGGCCGCGCGCAACGCGAGCTGGGTGGCGAAGCCCATCGCCGGCTTCTCCGGGTCCGGGTCGAACACCGGCAGATAGCGCCTGACGCTGTTGTCGGCGTCGGGATTTAGATTCGCGATGCCCAGATCGTCGACGCCCTGCGGCAGCAGATAGAGGTGATCGCGCGGCGGCAGCAGCAAGCGGTCTTCGCCGCTGGGCAGTTCCACCAGCTGGGTGATGAGGATCTTGTTGCCCGCGGCGAGTTGCGCACGAAACGGCGCATCGTAACTGCGACTGCTGTCGCTCCCGGGAAGGTTCAGCTTCTTCAGCCAGTCCTCGGCACTCACCTGGTAGAGGTAGTCCAGCCCAATGACCTTCGCCCCGGCGCGCGTCAGCGTGTCCATGGCGCGGGCGAAGTGCGGCTGCCAGAAAGCGAGCGGATCGTCCTTGTACAGGTCCAGCGTCTGCTCGTCGACGGCGACGACGGCGACATGCTTCGCCTCGCGCCGTTTGCCGGCGAACTGATGCCAGTAGTCGTAATAGACGTTCTCGAACGCATCCAGCCAGCCGAGTCGGGTCAGCGCTTCGCTCGCGCCGAAGGCGAGCGCCACCACCAGGGCGAAGCGCCACAGCGAAACTCGCAAGTAAGGCTTAGTCGCCGACATAGACAAAAGCGGCCCAGAAGAACGGGTTGCTGCGCGAGAAATGGTAGCCGTCCTTGGCGTATTCGCCGCCGCGCAAGTCGCGCTGCGCGTCGCTCACTGCGGCGAGCGCCGATTGCTCGGCCTTGATGTTGCGGAAGGTCGCGGTCATCAGCGCCTCGGTGGAGCGGCTGTCCACGCTCCAGTGCGACACCAGCAGGCTTTTCGCGCCGGCAAACATGAAGGCGCGGGTCAGGCCGGCAAAGCCCTCGCCGTTGTTCGCCTGCGCCGTATCTCCGGCGGTGTTGCAGGCGGAGAGCGCAACCAGGTCGGCGTTCAGCTCGACGTCTTCGATCACCTCCTTCATGGTGAGGAAGCCGTCCTCGCCCTGCAGATCGCCGACGAGCGTGAGCGCGAGCGAAGGCTGGGCACCGGCCCTCCCGCGCGGCGCCGCGCCCGCGTGCTCGGCGTTCGGATCGCTGCCGGAGAGGAATTCGCCGCCGAGGAAGCCGTGGGTCGCGAACAGCACGTAGCGGCTGTTCCTGAGTTCGCCCGACTTGGCGGTCTTCTCTTGCGCCTCGTTGCGGACGAACAGCCGGTGGCTGCCGCCGAGGACGCGCGCGATGTTGCGCGCCTCCTCCGCCGTTTCCTCCAGCCGCGGAATCTGCGGCAGGCCGTCCGCGCCGGTGCGGTAGTTGGCGGCGAGCAGCGAAAGCGCGGAGCGGGTGGCGGCAGAGTAGCTCTGTCCCGAGTCCGGCGTGAATACGGGGTCGGCAAAGGCGGTGAATTCCTCGCGCATGCCTGCCGCCTGCTTGGGATAGAGCCGCTGCGACACCAGGGCGGACAGGCTCGGCAGGTAGGCGAAGCGATGCGCCATGCCGAGATAGGCGAGCGCGCCGTATTCGCCGAGAAAGGGATGCGCGGCGCTGCCGTCGCTCGCCGCGCGCGTCGCCTCGAAAACCTGCTGTTCCGCCTGTCCGTAGCGGGTCACGAACAATTCGAGCGGCACGGTGAGCAGCGGCCCGTCCGCGACCACGATCACCTTCTGCTTCGCCGCGAGCAGCGAAGCGACCGGGGCCACCAGGTCGCGATAGAGCGCAGCGAGATTCGCCGGTTCGATATCGCGCAGGAACAGCACCGACTCGCCCAGCGCCACTTTTTCGATGGCGCGGCGGATGTCGCGCACGCGCTGCGCCAAGTCCTCGCGCTTCGCCGGCACCTCCACCATCCTGAACTGCTTCTGCGTGACGGCGAAGACCACCGCCTCCTGCGGCAGAAGCACATAGGAGAGCAGGACTTCGTCCGGCCGCAGCAACTTTTCCTGCAAGTCGGCAACGCGCACGGTGCGCGGATTGGCGAGCTCCATGTAGCGCGGATAATCGCGCCACAGCCCGTCTTCCAGCTTCGCCAGCTCGGATTGCGCCGCGGCGAGCTGAGCATTGAGATCGCTCTTGCGCGCCTCGATTCCGGGCTGGCTTGCGGGCATGGTGACGATCGCGAGCCGCAGGTTTTCTATCGTCTCGCGCAGGCTTTCGCGCTTCTGCTTGAGCGCAAGGAATGCCGCATCGGAGGAGAACTTGGCCACGTCGGCCTGGCGCATCAGCTCGGTGAACACGCGGCTCTGGTTGCGCGAGGCGATTTCCAGCACTTCGCGGTCATAGCCTGCCTGCGGAGAGGCGCGGTGCAGCTGCAGCAGGACCTTGATGGTTTCGTGGTAGATATTGCCGTACTGGCCGAGGAAGGCGGCGCGCGTGTCCTCCGCCAGGCCGCGCGTGCGACCGTAGAGGTAATCCAGGGTGTCGACCGCCTCCTTGTAGAAAGGCAGTGCCTCGCGGTAGCGACCGTGCTTGGCGAGCGCATAGCCGAGGCGGCTGCTGTTCAACAACAGTATTCGCGGATTGCCCGCCCGGCGCGCGACGTCGACCGCCTTGCGGTAGAGCGCTTCCGCCTCGGTCAGCTTGCCTTGGCGATCGAGCATGAGCGCGAGCGTGGTCAGCATCGCCGCCGCATCCGGGTGCAGCGGCCCCAGGCTCTTCTCCAGGATGTCGAGGGCGCGCCGCTCGAGCGGCTCGGCCTCTTCCGGCCGGCCGCGCCGGTCGAGGTAAGTGCCGAGGTTGTTGAGCGTCTTCGCGGTCGCCGGATGGTTCGGCCCCAGGGTGCGTTCCTGGATCGCCAAGGCGCGCCGGAACAGGCGCTCCGTCTCCGTATAGGCTTGAAGATTGAGCAGTGCCTGGGCGCGCGCCTCGCTCGGCGAGAGCATCTCGTCCTTGCCCTGTTCCTGCAGCACGTTGGCGAGATTGTTCATGCTGGTCGCGGTGTCCGGGTGCTCCGGCCCGAGCACCTTCTCGCGGATCGCGAGCACGCGCCGATGCACGGCCTCGGCTTCCTTGAACTTGCCCTGCAGGTAGAGCACGTTGCCGAGATTGGAGAGGCTGGTGGCGGTGACCGGGTGTTCCTTGCCCAGCGTCTTCTCGTGGATGGCAACCACTTTGTAGTGCAAGTTCTCGGCTTCCTGATATTGGCCGCGATCGGCGAGTTCCTGCGCGCGCTGGGTGAGCAGCCGCGCCTCTTCGCCCGCATCCCCGGCGGAGGCGCCGCCGAATTTGCCTTGCAGGTCGAGCACCCGGCCCAGGTTTGACAGCGTGGTCGCCGTGTCCGGATGCTGCTTGCCGATTTTCGCTTCGAGTATGCGCAGCGAGCGGCGCAGCAGCGACTCCGCCCCGGGATAATCGCCCAGTTTTTCCAGCACCAGCGCGAGGTTGTTCAAGGCGGCCGCGGTCGACACGTCGTCCGGCCCGAGGCGCTTCTCGTATATGGCGAGCGCGGCGGCGAAGTTCTTTTGCGCCTCGCTGTACTTGCCCTGGCGCAGCTGCGCGTCGCCGAGCACGTTGAGGCTGGTCGCGGTGTCGACGTGGCTGTCGCCGAAAACCCGCGTGGCTTCGGCCACGAGCTGGACCGCGCTCGCTTCGCCCTGGGCGTAGTCGCCCTTGGCGATCTCCCGCTCGGCCTGAGTCATGAGTTCCTGCCAGCGGCGATCGTCGACGCGCTTCGCCGGCGCGGCCTGGGACTTGCGCGGCGCCTGGGCGTGCGCGGTCGGCGCTGCAAGCGACGCCAGTAGCAGCATAAGCACGAGCACGCGCGCGGCGACCGGCGCCGGATTCATGGACGTCCTTTGGAAAAGGCCGGAACCGCTTGATTATAGAGGAATCCGGCCTGCAGCCGGTCTAGCCGCCGGCGTCAAGCCGACGACGGGCCGCGGTCCTTAGCAGCGCTGGCTGGCGTAGATGCGGGCGAGGAAGGTAAGTGCGTCGACTTCGCGCAACCGCTCCGCAACCGCGCGTCCCGGCGCCGCCGGCTGCTCCTGCGGCCGCTCGACCCAATTCGAGCACAGCACCTCGGCGCCATAAGGCTGATCGGCACTGTCGCGGTTAAATAAGCGGCTAAGCAAACTCATGGTTCATCCGTCGCGGCAACGAGGCATCGCGCCTCGTTAACCTGGCTAACGGACAAACCTGAAAAAGGTTGAGTGCCGGCTCGAAAAAACTTGCGACAGCGGCGCGCTGTTAGTGCGCGCGGCAGATCAGGATGCTGCAGGGCGCGTAGTCGAGCAGCGAAGCGCCGACCGACCCCTTCCACCAGCGTGCGGCGAAAGAGAGCTTCTGCCTATGGCCGAGCACGATCAGGTCGGCGCCGATTTCGCCCGCGACGCGGCAGATCTCTTCGACCGGCTCGCCCACGGTGAGATGCCCGGTGGTGTTGAAGCCCTGCTCCTTGAGCAGCTTGATGCCTTCGTCGAGGATTTCCTGGGTGCGCTTCTTTTCTTCTTCCAGCAGTTCCTCGGGCAGGAAACCCTCGGTCAGGAACAGGCTGGGCGGCATGCCCGCCACTGCCAACAGGTGCGTTTCCGCCTTGATGAACGCGGCGACTTCGGCGCTCTCCAAGAGCGCCGTGCGGCCCTCGCGCGAGCCGTTGTACGCCATCAGGATCTTCTTATACATGGCCGTCTTTCCTCCTCCGTAGTGCGTTGCCTATCGGATTACCGCTTGCATCGTTTTGACCCCGCTCCGGGGGTTTACGTTTCTTCTACATCCCGGGAGATAGCGGGACGCTGGGGGTCGCTCCTCTCCCGCGCCATTCTCGCCTCGCTCTCCCCCAAGTCAAACCGTAACGGCTTTTGTTACGGACTTCAAGTATCTGCCGCAGGCGCGCGACTGGCAAGGAATTCCTGATCGCTCCTGCGCCTTCCTTTCGGCCTCGCGGGCTGCGGCGGGCCGCCGATTTCCACTCAGACTGAACGGAAATTCAGATGGACGCTCGATGCGCCAGCCCATATAATTCGCTGGCACGCACGCAGACCTTCTGCTCTCTGAAAGCACGCCATGAACAACACCAACTGGAACTTCGGGCTCACCATGATGATCGTCGGCATGGGAGGCACGTTCGTCACGCTGTGGATACTGAGCCTGGTCATGGACATGCTGAAGAAGGTCTTTCCCCTGGCCACCAAAACTGGCAGTTCAGAGAAGAAATAGCCGTCGCACTTAAGCCTGGCGCGGGGCGGGGTCCGCTCGAATCCCGACGATCCGCCAGAGCATGGTTTTGACTGCTGCGGCTTGCGCGAAATCCGTAGGAGGGAGTAGAGGAAATGCTCGACAGTATCTTGGCAGGTATCTCCGGCATGGGGGCCGGCTTCAATTATCTGTTCTCCCAGGGCGGCCCCAATGTGATCATGCTCGTGATCGCCGCCGTTCTGCTTTATCTCGCAGTAAAGAAGGACGTCGAACCCTTGCTGCTGGTCCCCATCGGTTTCGGCTGCCTGCTGGTCAACATCCCGCTTTCCGACCTGATGGAAAAGGCGGGCCTGCTGCGCATCCTTTACGACATGGGGATCGCGAACGAGGTCTTCCCGCTGCTCATCTTCGTCGGCATCGGCGCCATGATCGATTTCGGCCCGCTGCTGGAAAACCCGAAGATGCTGCTGTTCGGCGCCGCCGGCCAGTTCGGCATCTTCCTGACCCTGATGCTCGCGCTCGCCATGGGGTTTCCCCAGCTCGAAGCCGTGAGCATCGCCGTCATCGGCGCCTGCGACGGCCCGACCGCCATTTACGTCGCCTCGCAATATGCGCCGCAGCTGCTCGCGCCGATTTCGGTCGCGGCGTATTCCTATATGGCGCTGGTGCCCATCATCCAGCCCCCCATCATGCGCGCCCTCACCACCGAAAAGGAGCGCGTGGTCAGGATGGCACCGATCAAGCGCAGCGTCTCCCCAACGACCAAGCTGCTCTTCCCCGTAATCGTCACCCTGGTCACGGGCCTGCTCGCGCCCAAGGGGCTGCCGCTCATGGGCACCATCATGCTCGGCAACTTCATGCGCGAATCCGGCGCGGTGGCGCGGCTCACCAAGGCCTCCGAGAATGAGATCGCGAACATCGTGACCCTGTTCCTTGGGCTCGCCATCGGCGGCACCATGGAAGGCCACGCATTCTTGAAGCCGCAGACGCTCGCCATCTTCGGCATGGGCTTCATCGCCATCGCCCTCGACACCGTGGCGGGCGTCGTCTTCGGCAAGATCGTATGCAAGCTCACCGGCGGCAAGGTCAACCCGCTGATCGGCGCGGCCGGGATATCCGCCTTCCCCATGGCGGCGCGCGTGGTCCAGGCGCAGGGCCAGCTCTACGACAAGAAGAACCACCTGCTGATGCACGCGGCGGGCGCGAACACCGGCGGCCAGATCGGCTCAGTGGTTGCCGCGGCGGTGATGCTGTCGGTATTGAAGGGAATGGGGCTGATCTAAGAGTCAGCCCAAGAATACCGTGAGGCCTGCGCCCCTGCGCCGGACGGCGCAGGCCGCGAGTTCAAACTAGCTGCAGCTTCCTTCGGCGCAGCCGCCGCAGGCACCGCCTTCCGCGCGCGTCTTCAATCCCAGCTTGTCGAGCAGTTCCCGATCCGACAGGGCTTCGGGATTGCCGGTGGTGAGCAGCTTGTCGCCGTAGAAGATCGAGTTCGCCCCGGCGAGGAAACACAGCGCCTGCACCGCTTCGCCCAGCTCCCTCCTGCCCGCCGACAGCCGCACCCGCGCCTGCGGCATGGTGATGCGCGCCACCGCGATGGTGCGCACGAATTCGAGCGGATCGAGCCGCTCGGTGCCGTTCAGAGGCGTGCCCGGCACCTGCACCAGATGGTTGATCGGCACCGACTCGGGATAGGGGTCGAGGTTGGCGAGCTGCGCGATCAGCCCGGCCCTTTGCGCCCGGCTCTCGCCCATGCCGACGATGCCGCCGCAGCACACCTTGAGGCCGGCGCGGCGCACGTGGTCGAGCGTGTCCAAGCGCTCCTGATAGAGGCGCGTGGTGATGATCTCGCCGTAGAATTCCGGCGCGGTGTCGAGGTTGTGGTTGTAGTAATCGAGGCCGGATTCCTTCAACTGAATCGCCTGCTCGTCGCTCAACATGCCCAGTGTGGCGCAGGTTTCCAAGCCCAGCGCCTTCACCGCGCTTACCATCTGCTGCACCTTCTCCATGTCGCGCGCCTTGGGCTCGCGCCAGGCGGCGCCCATGCAAAAGCGCGTCGCACCGTTCTCCTTCGCCGCCCGCGCCGCAGCGACCACCTGTTTCAGCGGCAGCAGCTTTTCCGCCTTCACCCCGGTGTGGTAGCGCGCCGCCTGCGGGCAGTAAGCGCAATCCTCGGGGCAGCCGCCGGTCTTGATCGAGAGCAGGGTCGCGAGCTCGATTTCGCCCTGGGGGAAATGTTCGCGGTGCACGGCTTGCGCGCGGTACAGCAGATCGTTGAACGGCAATTCGTAGAGCTGCGCGACTGCTTCGACGCTCCATACTTTTGCACTGGGTTTCGCTTGCGCCGATTTCGCACCGGCCGGGATTTTGGTTGCGATGGTCATGAACACCTCCGGGGCGCATAGGATACCCCAAGCGCTGCGGCCACAGAGCAGCGGCGCGCCGTTTAATTGCAGGTACGCGGAATTGGGCGAACCAGGCTTGACGAAATGACTGCTATTCCCGCGCTAGCTGCAAACAAGCCCTACGCGACGAAGATGTCCTCGGGCAGCAAGGCCGAAACGGTGATGTTGGGCAGGTCGACCAGGTTGCTCACGCGCAGGTCGACCGCCACGCTGCAGATGACGTAGGCCTGTTCCCTGCTCCAGCCGCGCTCCTGCAGCAATTCGATCATCTGCACCAGGGCATTGCGCGCGGCGAGACTCAAGTGGTCTTCGCCTTCCTGCGTGCCGTCCTCGCGTATCGGCATGCCGGTGGTGGCGATGAAATTTCGCGGCGCGGCCCATTCCGGCTTGGCGAAGTAGCCCGGATGCGAGAAGCGCGGAAAGCGTATGTTATTGCGTGCCGCGAGGCCCTCGTGCAGCTTGAAGCGCACGGTCACGGTCGCGCCCATTTCGATGGCGGTGACGCAGCACTCGGAATCGCCTTGCGCGTAATGCGCGTCGCCCGCCGAATACAAAGCCCCTTCCACGGCAACGGGAATGTAGAGCAGCGAGCCACGCGTGAGCTGCTTCGCGTCGATGTTGCCGCAATTCTCGCGCGGCGGCATGGTGCGCAAACCCTTGCTCGCGATCGGCTCGCGCTTGGGCACCGCGTCCTGTGCATCGGGCAAGAGCGCCGTGCCACCGCGACGCACGAGATCGGCTTCGCGCGCCGCCCAGGCGGCGAGCTGTTCGTGTGAAGGCGCTACCCCGGCCGTGCCCATGAAGGCGCTCTCGGGGATGCGCACGCCAGGAAGCTGCAGAGAAGTCGCGTAGCCCTCCGCCATGTGCCAGTGCGCGAGAAACGGATTCGGGAATAGGTCGCGCAGGAAGCCGGCGCCCGGCCGCACCCGCGTCCAGCCATAGGGCTGCGGCACGAGGTCGAGGCACTCGATTTCGAGCAGATCGCCCGGTTTCGCGCCGGCAACGAACACGGGGCCCGTGAGCGGATGCGCCACTTTGGTGTCCAGGCGCGTGAGGTCGGCCACCGTCATGCCGGGTTTGATCTGGCCGTCCGCCGCATCGCGCGTCTCGAGCACCAGCTCTTCGCCCGGCGCGACTTCGAGCACGGGTTCGATGTCCGGGTGCCAGCGGTTGTGGCCGGTGTGCGGCTCGTCGTACAAGCGCTTGCTGCGGTCTATGGCGATTTGTTTCATGGTCCCATCCGTTCTCGATTTCGATTTGCTCTCGTTGAAAAGCATCGGGTGCGAAGCCAGCTTTGCCTACAACAACGCAGTGCGCAATGCCCGCGGCCCGCACCCACATTTTATCCGTGGAATCCCGGACTCCGTCCGGAATTCAAGCACGCCACCTATCGGAACTAATCGGCAGATCGGCCCAGTCTGCGCGCATAATCGGCTGCATCGCCGGCGCGCTGCGTGATACCGACTACACAGCCAAGCTGGCGAAGGCGGGTTTCGAGCGCATCGACATCGAGCCGACTCGCGTGTACGACGTTGAGGACGCGCGGCAGTTTCTCGCCGGGCAAGGCGTGGACGTGGACGCCATCGCAGCCAAGGTGAACGGCAAGTTCATGAGTGCGTTCGTCCGCGCCGTGAAGCCGGTATCGAGATAGCGGAATCTAGGGAGACAAGCGTTCAACATCGCGCAGTCTTCGCGGTCGCGACCTGTGATAACTTATCTGGAGTACACCGATAGCTTAAGAGGAAATTGCAGGTGCGAAAATCCACATTGAGCTCGGAACAACGGCTCCAGCGTCAAAGTCAGGTGACGCCGGCCAAGGATGAGCGCCCGATCGAAAACTTGATCGTCATCGGCGCCTCGGCCGGCGGTCTTCATGTGCTCGGGGAAATCCTCAAGGATTGTTCGGCTGGTATGCCGGCCGCCATCGTGATCCTGCTACACAGGTCATTGGGCAGCACCTTAAGTCTCAAAGCGTCATTGCAGCGATTCAGCCGACTTCCCATCATTGAGGTCAAGGACCACGAGCCCTTGATACAAGGGGTTATCTTCATCCCTCCGTCAGGCAGGTCCGCGACCTTCAGTGGCGGAAGGATCAAGGTGAAGTCCAGTATTCCGGATCGCTCCACCAACACCATCAATCACATCTTCAAATCGGCGGCGAAGAGTTACGGCGATCGCGTCATCGGCGTCATTTTGTCGGGGCTGTTAAGAGATGGAACCGAAGGACTTCGTGCGGTGCACGAGGCGGGCGGCCTGACCCTGGTCCAGAACCCTCAGGAAGCGGAGTACCCGGATATGCCGACCAGCGCCATGAAGGATTTGCCGGTGACTTTCTGTTTGAACTTGGCGGATATCGGCCCCGCTCTCGAACTGCTGGTTCGCAGGACCTCCCGCTTTGAGACGGGCTTGGCCATCGCCGTGCGTACGCTTCGAGATCGCTCCGCCCTTCTCGTGAGGCTACGCGAACAGTCTTGGCGGAACCCGGGGACTCGCGAGTTCCTAGAGAACGAGCTCGCCTCGTTGCGGCGAGACCTCCAAGCGATCGATAATCTCGTCAAAGCCTCCTTTGGCGAGCGCGACAGATAGATGATGCAAGTTGGCGACGATCGATCGCCGTGACCGCCATGCGGCAGCAATACGACTGCTCTTGGAATCGGGATGCTTGCGACCGCAACAGGGAGCCCGGTTATGCGCCGAGAGTGGCTTGGGGGGACACCACTCTTATGCCTTCGTCGGATTGGCCTTTCTTCCTGGCGATATAGGTGGCGTGAAACCTGCCACTCGGCAGGACAAACCCTCAATTCTTCCCCGCTCACGGAAGCGAGTGACAGTGCAGGTCATCACGTCACCTCTTGCCGATAGGTCCTGCAGCTCAGCTCGCACCTGTTTGAGAGGCAATCTCAGCGCCTTTGCAATATCGGCGTCGAGCTGCTCCCCGTGCGCCTTGAGGTATTGAAGAATCTTTTCCAACTCGTGCCTTTCGTATGGGTGCTGCCTGGACATTATTTGTCGGTTGCCTTTGGACTGTTCACGTCGAAGAGCGAGCTCGCCCGCATGAGGCTCTATCATTCAGGCAGTTTGGTTTCGACGACAATGGGGGTCGCATCTGTCGCCTTGGCAAACGATTCATTCTTCATTTCGGCCTTGCGTTTTTGCTTTTCCTCCTTCTTTTGCTGCTTCCTGAGCTCCCGCTGCCTTTTTTCGAAGCTGAAATTTGTTTTTGCCATGCCTTAGGCGCTCTTTAAATTGGAGGCGGCCTGCTTGCCGCGCTCGGTGACAATGTCGAAGCTGACGCGTTGCCCTTCGGTAAGGGAACTCAGGCCCGACCGTTCGACCGCGCTGATATGGACGAACACATCCTTACCATTACCATCAGGCTGGATAAAGCCGAAACCCTTCTGTGAGTTGAACCACTTTACAGTGCCAATAGCCATTACTGTCTCCACATAAGGTAGAAATCCGCGCACTCTCGGGGCGGCAACGAACAACTCGAATCGGGTGGTTAGCTTGGTGGCAGAACACCCTCGGAACGGGTGCAGACTGGGCAAAGCAGCCAGACGCTGAGGTGTCTAGGGAGTGTATTGGGAGAGGAACTTATTGTCAATCAGTACCTTGTATGAGTTCAATCGTTGTGGGCACGGCACCGCCACCTGCAGCCGTACCGCTACGCACGTCGATCATATGCCTTCCTGAAGGCAAGCGGCTATTGAAGGCGAACGCGAGGCTGCTGGCATAATTCGCTCTTTCGCCGACAGCAAAGGAGATCTCAATGAACAAGACCGTGCTCATCACCGGCGCCGGGAGCGGCTTCGGCCGCGGCGCGGCCGTCGAACTCGCAAAGCGCGGGCACAAGGTCATCGCCACCACGGAGACCGACAAGCAGGCGGCCGAGCTCGCCGCTGCCCACCGCGAGCTGACGGTCGCGAAGCTCGACATCACCAAGGCTAGCGACGTGGCCAAGGTCGACCAATGGAATCTCGACGTCTTCGTCGCCAACGCCGGCATGGGCCAGACCGGGCCTTTGAGCGTGCTGCCGATCGAGCGGCTGCGCGCGGTGTTCGAGGTGAACGTATTCGGCACTTTCGCCATCGTCCAGCGCGTGGCGCAGGCGCTGCGAAAGAAGCGTTCCGGGCGGATCCTGATCGTGTCCTCGATCGCCGGCGTGCGCGCGGGCATCGGCTCCACGCCCTATGCGATGACCAAGCACGCGCTGCAGGCCCTCGGCATGGGGCTGCGCGCGGAGATGCTGCCTTTCGGCGTCGACGTCGCGCTCATCAATCCGGGCCCCTACGCCACCGGCTTCAACGACCGCATGGCGAACGACCCCGGCCCCTGGTTCGATCGCAAGACCGCCGCGCCCGAGGACGTGGCGGCCATGGACTCGCTCGTCAAGCGCATCACCGTCGGCCAGCTCGACCCGGCCGACGTGGTCAAGCGCTACGTGGAACTGGTCGAAGCGGAGAAAACGGAACTCGTGAATTTCATTCCGCCCGACATCGTCGAGCGCATGAGCAAGCGCTAGCGATTTACATCCACGCCGGGGCCGTTCGCGGCGGGGATTGCCGACGCCAATGCGGCTGAAACCCAGGCGCAGCCTGGGTTTCAGCCGCATTCATCTCTGCGGATAAACGCGTGTTGCGCTGAAGTTCTAGACCGCTTCAGCCCTTGATCACGCGCGGCAGGATCATCTGGTGCCGCGGGCAGATCGACTTCGGGTTCTGATAGACGGCGCCGGCGAAGGCCTTGAGATAGCCGCGCAGCGCCGACAGGTTCACGATCTCGTCGACGAAGCCCTTGCGCGCGCAGTAGGCCGGGCGCGAGGTGTCGTAGTACTTCTGCGCCATCTCGTTCATCTTCTGCGCGAGCGGCTCCAGCGCCTTGCCCGAATCCTTGTCCTTGATCGCGCGCCGGGCGTAGGTCGCCACCGCGGCGGTCTCGCCGTGCATGACATAGATCTCGGTCGCCGCGGTGCCGAGCGTGAACGCGTTCTGCCGGTTCGCGGTGGGCCCGCCCATGATGTAGTGCGCGGCGGCGCTGCCTTTACGCAGCACCACCAGCATCATCGGGATGTCAGACTGCTGGATGGAATAGACGAGCGACTGGCCGATGCCGAGCAGCTCGGCTTTCTCCGCGATGTCGCCGACGTCGATGCCGGTCGTATCCTGGAACCAGATCACCGGCACGCGGTCGCGCGCGCACAGGGTGACGAACTCGTTCATCTTGATCAGGCCCTGGCGATAGAGCTTGCCGCCAATGCCGGGATAGTTGGCGTATTCGGGATAGCCCTTGGGCAGCAGGCCCTGGCGGTTGCCGATCGCGCCGACCAGCATGCCGTCGAATTTCACCAGTCCCGTGTACACCTCGGGTCCGTAGTCCGGACGGAATTCCATGTGTTCGCTGCCGTCGACCAGGCGCGCGAGGATGTCGTCGAAGGAATAGTCCGATTTCTGGTTGAAGGGCAAGAGGTGGTAGAGATCGCCCGCGGGCAGGGTCGGCTCGGCCGGCGCGGCGACGCGGAAGAACATCGGATCGTAGGCGGGAATCGCGCGCATGTATTCCTTGATGCCGTCCAAGACGCCCTTCTCCTCCACGTAGACGCGAGTGAAGAAACCGGTCTCGTTGAAATGCGTCGTGACGCTGCCCGGCGGCTTGTCCTTGAGGTTGCGCGTGTTCGCGATCAACTGCTCCAGGCCCGCGACGTCGAAGCCGCCCTGCGGCGACATGCCGGAGACGATGCCGACGCCGCCGACGGCGATGTTCGCGTCCTTGTGTGCGAGCAGGATGGTCGGGCTGATGCCCTGGTAGCCGCCGCCAGCCGGGTTGGTGCCGTAGATGCCGGCGAGCACCGGGATGCCCGCCTGCTCGAGCTCAGCGTGGCGGAAGAACGGTGCGCCCGAGCCGCGGCGATCGGCGTAGAACTTCTCCTGGTCGGGCAGCTTCACGCCGCTGCAGTTCACCAGCCAGACGAGCGGAATGTGCAGGCGCTTGGCGAGATTCGTGACGCGCAGGATGTTGTCGGGTTGCCCCGCGATCCAGGCGCCGGCGAGCACCTTGTTGTCGAAGCCGATGATCACTGCCCAGCGGCCGGCGATTCTCCCCAAACCGTCGATGACGTTGGTCGTGCCCTCTTCGTTGTCCTCGGGGTTGTAGAGGGTGTGCAGCGGATGCCAGGTGCCGGGGTCAACGAGGTACTCGAGGCGTTGCCACACGGTGAGGCCGCCGCGCTCGTTGATTTTCGCCGCCGGGATGCCGACTTCTTCGACGGCCTTCTTCGCCGCAGCAATCTCGGCTTCGACGGCTTCGAGCTTGGCGCGGCTGTCCTGCGTGCGCGCGATGCGGTTTTCCTTGAGAGGCTTGCCGAAAGCCGGCATCTTTTCGAAATAGGGTCTCATTCCTGTCGTTCCTTATTGGTGTTCGTAGGGCGGAACGCGCGTTCCGCCCTGCAAGGTACAAGCCGGCGCTACTCGCGGTTGGGCGTGAAGCCCAGCGCCATGCCCGAGATGAGGATCTTCTGGATGTTGGACGTGCCTTCGACGATCTGCAGCGATTTGGCGTCGCGGTAGAAGCGCTCGGCGGGATACTCGGTCGAGTAGCCGTAGGAGCCGAAGATCTTCATGCACTCGTTCGCCGCATGCACCGCGGCCTCCGACGCGGCGAATTTCGCCACCGAGGTTTCGTATTGATTGGGCTTGCCCGCATCCTTCAGCCAGGCCGCGCGGTAGACCAGCATCTGCGCCGCATGGTGCTCGACCACCATCTCGGCGATCTGCGATTGGATCATCTGATGCTGCGAGATCGGCTTGCCGAACTGGGTGCGCTCGTTCGCGTACTTGATGGCGAGATCGAGCGCGCCGCCGGCGCAGCCGAGCGCGCCCGCCGCGCAGCCCAGGCGCGTCTGGTTGAGTTGCCACATGCAAATACGGAAGCCCTCGCCCGGCTTGCCGAGCACGTTTTCCTTCGGCACCTTCATGCCGTCGAACACGAATTCGCCGGTAGGCGCGCATTTCAGCCCGAGCTTGGTCTCGATCGCGCGCGCACTCACGCCCTTCCAGTTCTTGGGCTCGATGATGAAGGCGGTGATGCCCTTGTTGCCCTTCGCCTTGTCGGTATAGGCGTAGAGCAGGCCCGCATCGCCGAAGTGCGCCTGCGAAATCCACATCTTGTTGCCGTGCACTTCCCAATGGTCGCCGCGGTCGATGGCGTGCGTCTTCATGCTGGCGACATCCGACCCGGTGTTCGGTTCGGTCATGGCGAAGAAGCCGAGTTGCGTGCCTGCGACCCAGCCCGGGACGTACTTCTTTTTCTGCGCATCGGTGCCGAACTTGCTCACGGTGAGCGCGGGCCCGAGGTTCTGCATGTTGAACGGCAGGCGCCAGGACGCGGAGATCTTGGCGATCTGCTCCGACATCAGCACCGACTCCATGAAGCCCATGCCGCTGCCGCCGAGGTCCTCGGGCACAGCGCAGGAGAACATGCCGAGCGAGCCCATCTTGGCGACGCGGTCGGGGCGAAACTCGTGCTTCGCCTCTTCCGCCTCCAGCGTAGGGGCAATCTCCTCGGCCGCGAATCGCTTGGCCGTGTCCTGTATCAGTCGCTGCTCTTCGGTAAGGTCAAAATTCATCTCTGTCTCACAGTGTGTTCGTTACATGGCGATGGCGCGGCCCTGCGGCCATGCGTGCATGCGCTAGTGAAAACTTCGTCGGTCCGCTACGACTGCGTCACTCGAGAATGGCGAGTAGCTGCGCGTCCTCGACGGCATCGCCGACGGCTACCTTGATCTCCTTCACCGTCCCGCTCGCGGGTGCGTACACGGTGTTCTCCATCTTCAGCGCTTCGATGACGATCATCTCGTCGTCTTCCTCGACCTTGGCACCGGGTTCGACCAGAACCGCCAGAATTTTCCCCGCCAGAGGGGCCAGAACTTCTGCCATAGTTTTATTTCCTTATCGACGTGAGTTGAGCGATAAAAAAGCCTGCGGCACTCAATGAAAGCGCGCCCGCAGCCGGGGCGCTGGGGCCGACCGGACAGCGTAAGCTAGCACAAAGCGCTCGATCGCAGTTCGACCCAGATCAAGCGCCGCGGCCTTAGGCGGAAACCCTCTTTGAGTCAGTGATTTAAGCCGGAAAATGGCGTCTTGCTTCGGTTTCCGTGCAGCGCCGCGACTGGGCTCGCACGAGCGATGACAGGCGCCGCGAGCGGACGCTATGATAGGGGCATGAACGCCGCCGCAATCCGTCCCGCTGACGACGCCAAAGCGCGTTGCCCTTGGTGTCTGGGCAGCGCGGCTTATATCGCCTATCACGACGATGAATGGGGGGCGCCGGTGCACGACGAACGCATGCTGTTCGAGCTCCTGATCCTGGAAGGCGCGCAGGCCGGGCTCTCCTGGTCGACCATCCTTCACAAGCGCGACAACTACCGCAAGGCCTTTGACGATTTCGATGCGCGCAAGATCGCGCGCTATTCCGCGGCCAAGGTCGCGCGCCTGATGGCCGATGCCGGCATCGTGCGCAACCGCCTGAAGATCGCCGCCGCCATTCAGAACGCGAAAGCCTTCCTCGCCGTGCAAAAGGAATTCGGTTCCTTCGACGCCTACATCTGGCGCTGGGTCGGCGGCAAACCGATGCGCCATGCGCGGCGCAGCCTCAAGCAGGTGCCGGCGCGCACGGACGAATCCGACGCCATGAGCAAGGACCTCGCACGGCGCGGCTTCAAGTTCGTCGGCTCGACCATCTGCTACGCCTACATGCAGGCCACCGGCATGGTGAACGACCACCTGGTCGGTTGCTTTCGCCACCAGCAGCTCGCGGCGGCACGATGAGACTGCGCCTCCTCGTTCTCGCCCTGCTGCTCTTCGGGGCGCCGCTCGCGCAGGCGCAAGGTGCCGCGCACGGTAACGGCGTGTTCCTGGTCGCGAACCCTGGGCTCGCCGATCCCAATTTCCGCCACAGCGTCATCCTGGTCACGCAGGTCGCGGACGGCGGCAGCGTCGGTTTCATCGTCAATCGTCCGGGAAAACGCTCGCTCGCCGACATCTTGCCGGATCACGCCGTGTTGAAGCGCTTCACCGAACCGATCTTCATGGGCGGACCGGTGGAAGCGACGGCCCTGTTCGCGATGTTCCGCGCCAAGGACAGTCCGGAAGGCTCGCTGCGGGTGCTGGACGACCTCTCCTTCGCTCTCGTTCCCGCCGCAGTGGAACGCGCGATGAAGCTGCCGCCGGCGCAGGTGCGCTTCTTCAACGGCTACGCCGGCTGGGCCCCGGGACAGCTCGCGGTGGAACTCGCCGCCGGCGGCTGGTACGTGCTCAATGCCGATCCGGACACCGTGTTCCGCAAGGACATGGACACCCTGTGGGAGGAAATGCTGAGGCGGGTGCGCGCCGTCACCGCTTCGCTGTACTAGAAGCACTTCAGACAACAAGAAGAGGAGGAGAAGATGATTCGATCGCTGCGCCTCGCGCTAGGCACGCTGCTTTGCGCCTTCGCCTTTCCCTTGCACGCCCAGGGCTATCCGGCAAAACCCATCCGCGTCGTCGTGCCCTACGCGCCGGGGGGCAATATGGAGCACTGGCGGCCGACGCTGGAAAAAGTCGCGCAACTACTCGGCCAGCCGCTGGTGATGGAGAACCGCCCCGGCGCAGGCGGCAACATCGGCAGCGACCTCGTCGCCAAGTCCCCCGCCGACGGCTACACGCTCGAGATCGGCACCATCGGCACGCACGCCATCAACGCCAGCGTCTACAGCAAGATGCCCTACGATCCGGTACGCGATTTCACGCCGGTGATCCTGCTCGCCACCATGACCAACGTGGCGGTGGTGAATCCGGCGACACCGGCCAATTCGATACGGGAATTCATCGACTACGCCAAAACGCGCGGCGGCAAGCTGAATTTCGGCTCGCCAGGCAACGGCTCCTCGGCCCACCTCACCGGCGAGCTATTCAAACAGGTCACCGGCATCGCCATGCAGCATGTCCCGTACAAGGGCAGCGCGCCGGCGGTGATGGATCTGATCGCGGGACGCATCGACATCATGTTCGACAACATTCCCTTGCCCCTGCCGCACGTCAAGGCGGGCAAGCTGCGCGCGCTCGCGGTGACCGCGGCCGAACGCTCGCCTTCGCTTCCCGACGTGCCCACGCTCGCCGAAGCCGGCGTTCCGGGCTTCGACGTCAGTTCCTGGTACGGCATTTACGCGCCGGCAGGATTGCCGCAGGACATCCTCGCAAAATTGAACGGCGCGTTCAACGAGGCGCTGCGCGTTGCCGACCTGCGCGAGCGGCTCGGCGCGCAGGGCTGGACCGTGGTGGGCGGCACGCCCGAGCAGTTCGCGGCGCATACCCGCGCCGAAGTGGAGCGCTGGGCCAAGGTGGTGAAGTCCGCTCACGTGAGCATCGACTGAAGGTGGCGACGCCGCTACGCGCGCTGCTCGCGCCGCGCTCCATCGCCGTGCTCGGCGCCTCGCCCGACGCGGCCAAGCTGAACGGCCGGGTGCTCAAGTACCTGCGCGACAAGGGCTACGCCGGCCGCGTGTTCCCGGTCAACCCCAAGCACGAATCGGTCTGCGGCTGGCGCTGCTATCCGAGCGTCGCCGACCTGCCCGAACCTGCCGATCTCGCCATCATCGCCCTACCCGCGAAAGTGGTGGCCGCAGCCGTCGGCGACTGCGGCCGCGCGCGCATTGCGGCGGCGATCGTGTTCAGTTCCGGCTTCGCCGAAATGGGTGCGGCGGGCCGCGAGTTGGAAGAGCGATTGGTCGCAGCCGCGCGTGCTGCGAACGTGCGGCTGCTCGGCCCCAACAACCTCGGGCTAGTGAACGCTTTCGAGCGCGTGCTCGCCACCTTCTCCCAATACGCGAACGGCGAGACCCCCGCCGGCCCGGTGGGATTCGTCACCCAGTCCGGCGCCTTCGGCACGGCGATCGCCGCGCTCGCGCGAGCGCGCGGCCTGGGCCTCGGCTATTTCGTCAACACCGGCAACGAAGCCGACATCTCCTTTGCCGAAGTGATGGCGGAAGTACTTGCCGATTCCCGCATCCGCGTCGGCGCCGGCTATATCGAAGGCTTCAAGGACGGCGCGGGCACCATCGCCTTGGCCGAAGCCGCACTCGCCGCGGGCAAGCCGCTGGTGCTCGCCAAAGTGGGAAAGAGCGGCGCCGGCGCCCGCGCCGCCGCCTCGCACACCGGCTCGCTCGCGGGCGAGGACGCAGTGTTCGACGGCGTGGCGAAACAATTCGGCATCGTGCGCGCGAGAAACGAAGAGCACATGCTCGACCTCGTCGACGTGCTCGCCTGCTGCGGCCTGCCGGATGGCAAGGGCCTAGGCATCGTCACCCAGTCGGGCGGCGCGGGTGTGCTGATGGCCGACCGTGCGGAGGAGTCCGGCCTCACGCTGCCCGCGCTCGCAGACGCGACGCGGCAGAGGCTGCGCGCGGCGATTCCGGAATTCGGCGCCGTCGCCAATCCGGTCGACGTCACCGCCCAGTTCATCGCCGACCCGTGGAGCTTGCGCGAGGCAGTGCTCGCGGTGCTCGACGATCCGCAGGTGCACGTGGGCATCGTCTGGCTGCAGTTGATGGAGGCTCACGTCGAAGTCTTGGCGCGCATCTTCGCCGAAATCAAGACGAGCAGCCGCAAACCCTTCGTGGTGTGCTGGGTCGCGGCTCCGGTAGCGGCGCTGCGCGCCCTGCGCGCGCTCGGCATCGCCGTGCTGCGCGGCGCGGAGCCGGCGATCGACGCCGTCGCCGGGCTCGTGCGCTATTCCGCGGCGCGCCGGCACTGGCTGGCCGATGCTGCCAGCCGCGCAGCCCTTAGCCTACCCGCTGTCGCGCTGCCGCAGCGGAAAGGCGCAGCGACCAGCGTCGAGGCGGCGCGCCTGCTCGAAGCCGCAGGCGTTCCGCTTGCTGCGCATGCCTTCGCCGCATCGGCAGAAGACGCAGCCAGGGCGGCCGAAAGTCTGGGCTATCCCGTCGCGGTCAAAATCGAATCGGCCGACATCCTGCACAAGACCGAGGTCGGAGGCGTGCGCCTGGGCTTGCGCAACAGCGGCGAAGTCGTGGCGGCACACGCGGCGGTGCTCGCCGCCGCCCGCACCCATCGCCCCGAGGCGCGCATCGATGGCGTGCTGGTGCAGGCGATGGCGGAAGGAACGCTCGAATTCGTCATCGGCCTGAAGCGCGATCCGGTGTTCGGCACGGTGGTGATGGCCGGACTGGGCGGCGTGCTGATCGAAGTGCTGAAGGACGTCGCGTTTCGCAAAGCGCCGGTGAGCGTCGCCGAAGCAGGACGCATGCTGGACGAACTGAAAGGCCGCGCGCTCCTTTCCGGCTTTCGCGGTAAGCCGGCGGTGGACCGTGAACGGCTCGTGCAACTCGTTTCTTCGGTCTCCTGCCTGGGCGCGGCTTTGGGCGAGCGCTTGCGCGAGCTCGATCTCAACCCGGTCCTGCTCTCGGCGGATGGCGCAATCGCGGTCGATTGGCTGCTGCTGCTCGACGATTAGTTCTCTCGGTAAATCGCTCAGTCGCCATTGCCGGCCAGGCGAAGAATGACGAGTCGAACTCGCGCCGAATTCGTGATCTTGGTCAAGCTCGTCGATGTCGAAGCGGTTCAAATTCCAGATCGAGAGGCAGGCTCGCCGGCAGATGCGAACATGGGTTGGATCGTCCGGGCGGTATTGATAGCAGGCGATTTGATCGCGGGCTGGTTCGTCGCCCGCGACGCGCTCAATTTCCCTGTCGTATCCTTCGTCGCCGCCTTGTTCCTGTTCGTGGTCCTGGTCGCCCTGCTCGCCTTCTGGCCGACGCTCGTGCAGGTGTTCCGGAAATTGACCGGCCTAGACAAACCGAAGTGAGCCGATAGCGATTCGCGTAACGGTCACGCACGCTTCCTGGTGTATGCTGACCACGGCTCAAACGAAAAGGCTCGGAGCATGAATCCGCCGATCGCGGCGCCGACTGTCGCGCCGGCAGCACGGAGAAACCAAAAGTGAACGCACCGCGCAGGGCGCGCATCGGACTCGCGCTGGGCAGCGGCTCGGCGCGCGGCTGGGCGCACGTCGGCGTCATCCGCGCGCTGCTGGAGGCCGGCATCCGACCCGACATCGTCTGCGGCACTTCGGTGGGCGCGATGGTGGGTGCCGCCTACGCAGCGGGCGAGCTCGATCGGTTCGAAGGCTGGCTGCTCGACTTGAAAATGAAGGATGTCGTCTCCTTCATGGACGTGAGCCTCGCGGGCGGCGTCCTCAAGGGCGAGCGCATCATGGAATTCTTCCGCAACAATTTCGTCGATCGACCGATCGAGCAATTGGACACGCCGTTCGCGGCGGTGAGCACCGCGCTGCGCACCGGCATCGAGGTGTGGCTGCGCGAAGGCTCGACGGTGGAGGCGATACGCGCGTCGATGGCCTTTCCCGGCCTGTTCACGCCGGTGCTGCGCGAGGGCACGCTGCTCGTCGACGGCGGACTCGTCAATCCGGTGCCGGTGTCGCTCGCCCGCGCGATGGGGGCCGAAGTCGTGATCGCCATCGACCTCAGTTCCGACATCATCGCCCGCACTGCGCAGGCCGGCCCTCGCACCGACGAGGCACGCAATGGCACCGTCGGCAATTGGCTGCGCAAGCTGCAGGAGAACCTGGGCGGGCTGGTCGCCGCAAAATCGCCCAACGAACCCAAGCTCCCGTCGCTACGCGACGTGACGGTGTCCAGCATCAACATCATGCAAGTGCGCATCTCGCGCAGCCGCCTGGCGGGCGAGCCGCCGGACGTGATCGTGGCGCCGCGCCTCGCGCATCTCGGCCTGTTCGACTATCACCGCGCCAAAGAGGCGATCGACGAAGGCAGGCGCGCCGTGGAGGCCGTTCTGCACAATCGCCATCTGCTCGAAACCCTGGTGTCCTAAGATCTTTGCGTCGCGACCTCTTTTCTGCCGAGGAATCAGGTGTTCACAAAATCGGTCCAAGTCGAGTACGCGCAGATGGTCAGTACGCTGACCGATTCTAGGCTCTCATAACCAGCGTTATGGAATGACAGCGGCACGCTAATTGGCGGGCTGGTGTTCGGCCGAAGCGGACCGTGCCCAAACTGCCTCAAACCGGACAACTATTCCTGCACCGCCGGGTCCGCTAGAATGCCCGCGTACTGATATACGCGAGACCGCCATGCGCAGTTCCTTCCGTATACTGATTCTTGGCTTTGCTATGTTCGCCCACTGTGCGTTGGCCGCCGATGCCACGCGTAACCTGAGCGTGTCTACCGTGGACACGCCGGCGAATGATCGTCGTATTGCGCTTGTGATCGGCAACAGCGCCTACAAGTCTTCACCGCTTGTCAACCCGGTGAATGATGCGCGCGCGATCAGCGCCAAGCTGAGGGCGCTGGGCTTCACCGTCATCGAGCGCGAGAACCTAATGTTCAAGGAGATCGGTTCAACCTTGCGCGAGTTTCGTTCGAAGCTAGCGCCGGGTGGCGTAGCTCTTTTCTTTTATGCCGGCCACGGCATGCAAGTCCAGGGCGTGAACTACCTGCCGGTCGTCGATGCTGACATCGCAAGCGAGGAAGACGTCTCGCTGCAGAGCCTCGAAGTCGGCAAGGTGTTGTCCTTAATGGACGATGCCAAGACGCGTCTCAACTTGGTATTCCTCGATGCTTGCCGCAATAACCCGTTCGCTCGCAGCTTTCGTTCGGCCGCAGATGGATTGGCACGGGTGTCTGCGCCAACGGGCACGCTGATCTCCTTTGCGACGCGACCGGGCAGCGTGGCAGCCGATGGCACTGGACGAAATGGCCTTTACACCGAACAGCTTCTATCCGCTATGGACTTGCGCGGCCAGCCAATCGAGTTGGCGCTGAAGCGCGTTGTCTCGGGTGTCAAGGCGGCGTCCAAGGGCCGCCAAGAACCCTGGATGGAGGGAAGCATTGAAGGCGACTTCTGTTTCGGTGGTTGCGCAACATCAATCGTTCCCGTGTCCCCGACAGCGCCTTCAGCCACGGACGAGAGCATTAATGACCGCACCTATTGGGAATCGATCAAGGATTCCCGAAGCCCCGACGAGTTGAGCGCCTATCTTGCAGAGTATCCAAATGGGCGCTTCGCAAGTCTGGCAAACGCTCGTCTCCGAGCGCTAAAAGAAGCACCGGCAGCCGACGGCGATGCGCAACAAAGGAAGGCCGCTAGCGACACATCGAGACAAGCAACGGTCATCTTCTTGCGCGGAAGTGCTCTATTAAGCTCTGGCGTAGATGCAACGGTTCTTCACCAGGAAAGAATAGCCGGTATCCTGAGTTCCGGCACATTCTTCAGATATCAGTCGGCGCCCGGCGATCAAACCTTCTACGTCAATCAATTTCCTGTAAAGATCGCACTCGAGGCAAACAAGACGTATTTCATTGAGGTGACCGCGCACGCATTCGGCAACTTTTCAGCCTCGCTGCTTGGTTCAGAAGGTGGTGATGCAGCGATTAGAAGCTTGAAAGACGCCACGATAGGCCGACTGAATCCACTAACCAAAGACGCGCACTGAATGGCGGCTTTCGCTGGGCGGGAGAGACGCCTTCGGGTCGGGTGTCGCCCCTCGACTTGCGCTAGAGTGACCATTCGATTCAAGTACGGTCCCGGCGTCCGCAAAGCGCATAGCACCTGCCGCCTAAATGATTCAAGGCCACCGGCAGCAATGGCCGAGTTACGGCAAAAACAATGGCCGGCGCAACTTAGTCAAAGCTGCAAGTGAAATCGGAAACAGCGAACCGCCAGGGTGATACCACTTGCTGACGTTGGTTAATGAGTCGATTCGAATCGTCGCATTCGACTGCGTCAAAGGGCGTCGATCGCTATCTGGGGTGTTCAGCACCCTTCTGCCATTCTTCAACGAATCTTCTGGCGCGACGCCCTAGCTCGTCGGCCGAGAATCCCGGTTTGTAAAGGGATGATCCCAAGCCAAATCCGGAGGCTCCTGCGGCTAGCCATGGGCGAAAGTTCGATTCATTTATCCCACCCACAGGCAAGATCGGCGTATCGGCTGGCAGCACTGCGCGCATGGCTTTGAGTACGGCGGGAGAACTCGCCTCTGCCGGAAAGAGCTTTAACGCGTCGGCTCCCGCGTGCAGCATCTGGAATGCCTCCGTCGGCGTCGCAAAGCCGGGGATGGCGTATAAGCCGAGACGCTTCGCTTCCTTCACCACCTCGTCGTCAGCATGCGGCATGACGATAAGCCTTCCCCCGGCCTTCGCCACAGCGCCGACGTCCTTTTTACGAAGAACCGTTCCGGCTCCAACCAAAGCACGCCCCCCGACGAGCCGCGCCAGACGACCGATGCTCTCGAGCGGGGTCGGCGAATTAAGCGGCACCTCGATGATCGAAAAGCCGGCATCGAGCAGCTTGTCTCCGATTTTCTCGACTTCCTCCGGTTTGACTCCCCGAAGAATTGCCACGAATGGAAAGCGGGACAAGAAACCAGAAATCGCGTTCATATCGAAGTACTCCGCTCCATGGCATGGTGAACCCGAAGGAGCCCGGCCACGGCAAGGTCCGTGCCCAAGCTGTGCGCCTCATATCCGTAGAACTCCAATGCCGTGAGGTAATGGCTTTCGAGACTCTCGTCTCCGATCACGTAGACGGGTTCCTGCCGAGATACATCGTCGGAAATTACCTCGTGTCCGATCAGGATTCCGGACAAGTAGCCATGAACGGCCTCCGGCGCAAGCTCGCTGCTCAGCACACGTGAACGCACGCCGAAAAGATGATGCAGCAGCCCTCCCGGTTCCTGCGCGCGCCGCAGACCTTCGCGGAAGGCTTCAGAATCGATCTGTGATCCGTTGGCAAGTCGGGCGAGGATGCTGTGCTCGGCAAAGAGCGAGAAGCTCTCGCCGGTCATGTAAGTGGAAAAGTCTTCGATGATGCCGTTGCAAACGCGAACGTGCTTCGAATGCGTACCCGGAAGCCATACCGAGACTCTGCCAACCGGGAATGAAGACATCGCGCCCAGCACGAGCGTTTCCTCCCCACGCAATACGTCCGGCACCCCGCGCGCATCCTTGCACACAAGGCCGGGGCAGATGGAGGCTACCCACCCGTCCCCGACGTCCACCTCGGCGACCCCTGCGGCAATATCGGACGCTGCCGCTGGGCAGGGAACATAAGGCACCTCTTTCCAGCCCTGGCGACTCCCCACCATCCCGCACATCAAGATGGGGCCTGCGCCTTCGGCCAGCCACTCGCCCACGCTGTCTCTCAAGACCGCGGCGAACTGCCCGGGGGCCGTTTTCATCACGCCTGCATTCGATGAGTGACGGGCCAGTACCTTGCCGGCCTCGTCGACCAGGAACGTGCGAAGGTTAGTAGTGCCCCAGTCGACTGCAATCATCTACGCGTTCCCAAGGGCGGTACTCGGTTAGGGCGTCCCACGATATTCGACTCGGGCTCGATTGTGTCGGGGCGATGGAGATCGACGCAGCTCAGCAAAACTCGTCGTCGCGCTCTCTAGCGCGCTTCTCCGGCAAAACCTTGCTGCAGGCTCGAGACCAGGTCGAGCGCGGCCTGCGGCAGCGGACCTTTCGCCACGGCCGCGAGCGCGTCTTCGAATTGCCGCGGCGTGGCGATGCCCACCAGGATCGTGCCCATCGCCGGATGGCTGATGCAAAAGCGCGTGGCCGCTTCGGCGAGGCTCGCCGCGTAGCCTTGCTCGACGAGCGGTGCCAGGCGTCGGGCGCGCTCTAGATCGCCTTCGTAGCGATGCGCCGAGCCGATCGGCTCGGGCGGCGGACTGGCGATGACGTGGCGTTCGGCGGAGCCCGACAGCGCGCCTCCGGCCAGCACGCGGATGCCGATGACGCCCACGCCCGCAGCCTCGGCGTGCGCGAACAGCTTGCCGTAGTCCTGCGCAGGATAATTCGCCGGAAGCGCAGTCGCGGCGGATGGATTGAGCAGGTTGTAAGTTACTTGCGCGGAGTCGAAGGCGCGCGCGCCGATGACCTCCTGCAAGGCCGCCGTGTCTCCGACCGCGGTGATGCCGAGAAAGCGCGTCTTGCCCTGTCGGCGCAATGCTTCGAAGGCCGGCACGACTTCTTCCAGCACCTGCCGCGCGCTCAGCGCCTTCCCGCCGCCGGCGACGGTGATCAGATTGTGCAGATGGAAGATGTCGACCCGCTCCATCTGCAGGCGCTGCAAGCTTCCCTCCAGCGATCTGGCGATGGCTTCGGCAGTCGGCCGCGTATCGGGCGGCAAGCGCACTTTGGTCCCGACGATCGCGTCCTTGGGCTTGAGCCGCTTGAGTACCCGGCCGAGGTTCTTTTCGGATTCGCCGTTGCCGTATTGCACCGCCGTATCGAAGTAATTCACGCCGGCATCGAGCGCGCGGCCGATCGCGCGCTCCTGATCCGCGGGATCGCCGCGCACCATCAGACCGCCGACGGCGCCGCAGCCGAAGCCCAGGATCGAAATCTTCATTCCGCTACGGCCGAAAGTCCGCATTTCCATCGCAGTTCACCTCTTTATTTGCCGCGCCTTAACCCGCAGCGCAATCTAATTCATGCTCCCGGACAAAGCAAGTTGCCGTCGTCGAATCGCGGCAGGCGAGTGATCGCACTCGCCTGCGCCGCACGTGGGGTGTAGATTAGCGCTTACGCCGGTGATTTTTCGGCGGAGCGCGAGAGGAAGATTCCCCTTGCGCCAATTCTAAGGACAAGCTGAGGGGGAGAACATGCAAACCTTGCAGCGGCTGCTAGCCGCGCTGCTCATCTGCGTTCCGGCCGTAGGCATCGCGGCCTATCCGGAAAAACCCATCACCATGATCGTCGCCTTCGCCCCCGGGGGCGGCACCGACGTCGTCGCGCGGGCGCTCGCACCTTACCTGGAG
>CAZMGP010000013.1:0-84724 GCA_964565875.1 uncultured Enterobacteriaceae bacterium | reverse complement strand
CGCCGAGCAGCGTGTGCTGCATGCGCACCACCTCGGCGCCTTTCTCGTACACCGTCATGGTGTAGAAGTTGCGGATCTCCATGTAGGCGGCGGGACGCACCGGATGTGCCATCGGGCCCGCATCCTCGGGAAACTGCGCAGCGCGCAGCGCGCGCACTTCCTGGATGCGCTGCACCGCGCGCGAATACATGTCGGCGCCGTATTCCTGGTCGCGGAAAACCGTGAGGCCTTCCTTCAACGACAGCTGGAACCAGTCGCGGCAGGTAACGCGATCGCCGGTCCAGTTGTGGAAATACTCGTGCGCCACCACGCGGTCGATGTTCTGGTAGTCGACGTCGGTCGCCGTGTCCGGACGGGCGAGCACGTACTTGGTGTTGAAAATGTTGAGGCCCTTGTTCTCCATCGCGCCGGAGTTGAAGTCGCTCACCGCGGCGATCATGTAGCCGTCGAGGTCCAATTCCAGGCCGAACACCTCCTCGTCCCATTTCATCGCGCTCTTCAGGCAGCGCATGGCATAGCGGCATTGGTCGAGCTTGCCCGGCTCGACGTAGACGGCGAGCTTCGCCTCGCGCCCGGAGCGGGTGACGAAGCGGTCTTCGAGCTTGTCGAGTTTCGCCGCCACCATGGCGAACAGATACGAGGGCTTGGGGAAGGGATCGACCCATTTCGCCCAGTGTCTGCCGCCCGCCTCCTCGCCCTGGGCGACGAGGTTGCCGTTGGAGAGCAACACCGGATAGCGTGCGCGGTCCGCATGAATGGTGTTCACATAGCGCGCCATGACGTCCGGCCGATCGATGAACCAGGTGATGCGGCGAAAGCCCTGCGCCTCGCACTGGGTGAAGAAGCCGGTGTTCGAGGCATACAGGCCCTCGAGCTTGGTGTTCTTCTGGGGGTAGATGCGCGATGCGGTTTCGAGCCTGAAGCGCTCCGGCACGCCTGCGATGGTGAGGCTTTCCGCGGCGAGCAGGTATTCGCCGGGAGCGAGCGCGCGGCCGTCGAGCGCGACCGAGACGAGTTCCAGCTCGTCGCCGTCGAGGACGAGCGGTGCCTCCCGGTTCACGGACTTGGGATTGCGCGCCACGGTGAGCGCCGCGCGCACCAGCGCATGGTCGTCGCGGATGTCGACGTCGAGGTCGATGTGCTCGATCAGGAACGCAGGTGGCCTGTAGTCCTTGAGATAGACGGTCTTCGGTGTCGGTTCGCGCATGGGCTGAAGCGGATTTGCGAAAAAGGCTAAGTTTACCGGATCGCCTGCCGGCAAAAACAACTATAGTTTTGAGGTAGGCGCGTTTGCCTTGCGCGTGAGCGGCCGGATGCGGCTGCGGACGGCGCGTGAAACCCGATCGGCGAGGGATATATGCGCTGGAATCGTGGGCTTATCTTCTTCGGTCTCGCTCTGGCGCTGCTCGCGCCGGGGTGGCTCGCAGCGGCGCCTGCCCCCGTGCTGGCCTTGAGCATCAACGGCGCGATCGGTCCGGCGACCGCGGACTACGTCCACCGCGGCCTGGAGCGCGCCCGCGCCGACGGGGCGCAGCTCGTGGTGCTGCAGATGGATACGCCGGGGGGGCTGGATACCTCCATGCGCGCCATCATCAAGGACATCCTCGCCTCGCCTGTACCGGTGGCGGCCTTCGTCGCGCCGGAGGGTGCGCGCGCCGCGAGCGCCGGCACCTATATCCTGTACGCCTGCCATGTCGCCGCCATGGCGCCAGCGACGAACCTCGGCGCCGCCACGCCGATATCGATCGGCGGCGGCGAGGAAAAGGGCCAGCCGGTGCCGAAGGCCGAGCCCGGAGGCAAGGCAGGCAAAGGACTGGGCGATCTGGCGAGCGCCCACGAGCGCAAGGTGGTGCACGACGCCGCCGCCTACATCCGCGGGCTGGCGCAGTTGCGCGGGCGCAATGGGCAATGGGCGGAGCGCGCGGTGCGCGAAGCGGTAAGCCTGTCTTCCGCCGAGGCGCTGGAGCAAAAGGTCGTCGACCTCATCGCCGCCGACGTTCCGGAGCTGCTGCGCAGACTCGACGGACGCAAGATCGTCGCCGCCGGCACCGAGCGCACGCTCGACACCAAGGGCGTGGTCGCCGTCTCGTTTGCCCCCGACTGGCGCACGAGGTTCCTCTCCACCATCACCGATCCGAGCATCGCCTACGTCCTGATCCTCGTCGGCCTGTACGCCATTGCCTTCGAGTTCTCCAATCCCGGCATGGTGCTTCCCGGCGTCACCGGCGCGATCTGCGTGCTGCTCGCGCTCTACGCCTTCCAGATGCTGCCGGTGAACTACGCCGGGCTCGGCCTGATGCTGCTCGGCATCGCCTTCATGGCGGGAGAGGCCTTCTTTCCCGCCTACGGGTCGCTCGGCATCGGCGGTGTCGTGGCGTTTGTCATCGGCTCGGTGATGCTGATCGACACCGACGTGCCGGGATTCGACATTCCTTATGCGCTGATCGGCGGCTTCGCCGCGGCGAGCGCCGCGGTGCTGATTTTCATGGTGGGCATGGTGCTGAAGGCGCGCCGGCGGCCGGTGATGAGCGGTGCGGAAGAGCTGATCGGGGCGAGCGGCGAGGTGCTCGCCGACTTCGAGCACGACGGTTGGGCGCGCGTGCACAGTGAGACCTGGCAAGTGCGCTCCAGTGCGCCGCTCAAGGCCGGCCAGCGGGTGCGCGTCGCCGCGATGAACGGCCTCACGCTCGAAGTGGTGCCCGAGTCGGGCGAAGGCAAGAAGTAGAACGAGAGAGCTATCCAAGCGGCGTAACCTAAGAACCCCGTAACAAAATTCATTTTGTTACGGGCCAATTTAGGGGAGCACGAGGGGAAATATCCCCTCGTTTCGTTACTCCAAGGAGAAGAAATCATGGTGCTCAATTTCGGTCTAGGCGTCATCGTCCTCTTGGCGCTGCTCGTCGCCTGGTCGCTGCGCATCCTGCGCGAATACGAGCGCGCGGTGGTGTTCCAGCTCGGTCGCTTCTGGATGGTGAAGGGGCCGGGCCTGGTGCTGCTCGTGCCGGTGATTCAGCAGATGGTGCGGGTGGACCTGCGCACCGTGGTGCTCGACGTGCCGCCGCAGGACGTGATCACGCGCGACAACGTCTCGGTCAAGGTGAACGCGGTGGTGTATTTCCGCGTGGTCGATCCGCAGAAGGCCATCATCCAGGTGGTGAACTTCCTCGAAGCGACCAGCCAATTGGCGCAGACCACGCTGCGCGCGGTGCTGGGCAAGCACGAGCTGGACGCGCTTCTCGCCGAGCGGGAAAAACTCAACCTCGACATCCAGCGCACGCTCGATACCCAGACCGACGCCTGGGGAATCAAAGTCTCCACCGTCGAAATCAAGCACGTCGACCTGAACGAGTCCATGGTGCGCGCCATCGCGCGCCAAGCCGAGGCCGAGCGCGAGCGTCGCGCCAAGGTGATCCATGCCGAGGGCGAGCTGCAGGCGTCCGAGAAGCTGCTGCAGGCGGCGCAGGTGCTATCCAAGCAGCCGGAGGCGATGCAGTTGCGCTACCTGCAGACGCTGGGTGGCATCGCCGGCGACAAGGCCTCGACCATCGTGTTTCCGGTGCCGGTCGATATAATGGCCACGCTGCGCGCGGCGCTCGCACCGCCGGGCGGCCCGCCTGCGGCGGCTTGAGCCGCGCAAGCGAAGAATCCATTCCAACAAGCGCTTCGCGGCAGCATTTTCAATCGATGGGAGGAAACATGTCGTCATCCGCAATCGTTCGCGCGTGCTGCGCCGCGCTCATCCTGCTCGCGGCCTGTGCCGGCGCGCAGGCGCAGACCCGCGCCGAAGCGCAGAACATGGCGCTGGTCGGCTATCACGACCTGCAGGGGCGCAGCGCTTATCAGCCGGTCATCCACCGGCAGGGCGGGCGCTGGATCGCCTACATCGGCCTGCACGGCGGCAATCTGCCGAACGCGCTCAGCGGCAAGACCGAGGCGAGCGGTACGGCGATCCTCGACGTCACCGATCCGAAGGCGCCGCGCCTGCTGGCGCACATCCCGGGAGAGGCCGGTGCGGGCGAGGCGGGCGGCGCGCAGATGGTGCGCGTGTGCGACGGCGCCACGCTGCCGCACGCCGACAAGGGAAAAGTCTATCTGCTGCGGCCACTCGGCAACAGCGCGCAGGAAGTGTGGGACGTGAGCGAGCCGGCGAAACCGCTGCTCGTCACGACCATCGTTAGCGGACTGCGCGGCACGCACAAGAGCTGGTGGGAGTGCGATACCGGCATCGCCTACCTTGTCGACGGCGCCCCCGGCTGGCGTACCTCGCGCATGACGCAAATCTACGATTTGTCGAATCCCGCGAAGCCAGTATTCATCCGCGACTTCGGCCTGCCCGGGCAGCAGCCCGGCGCGAGCGGTTCGGTGCCCACTTCGCTGCACGGCCCGATCTCCACCGGGCCGAAGGGCAACCGCGTCTATTTCGGCTACGGCACGGGCTCGGGCGGCATCCTGCAAATCGTAGACCGCGGCAAGCTGCTTTCCGGTCCGAAGGAGGCGACGGCGGAGAACCTGCTCGCACCGCAGATCGGCAGGTACGATCTTGGCCCGGACTACGGCGCCCACACCGCCTTCCCGCTCTTGGGCATCGAGGTCGGCGGCAAGAAGCGCGACTTCGTCGCCGTGGTGGACGAATCGATTGCGGAAAACTGCCGCGAGCCGCGCCAGCATCTGTGGATGGTGGAGGTCACGAACGAGGCGAAGCCGGCGCTCGTGGCGCAGTGGACGGCGGACGAGAAGAGCGGCAATTTCTGCAGCCGCGGCGGGCGCTTCGGCACCCACTCGTCGAACGAGAACTTCACCCCGATCTATTACGGCAAGGTCCTGTTCCTTGCGCACTTCAACGCCGGCGTGCGCGCGCTCGACGTGCGCGACCCGACGCAGCCGAAGGAAATCGGCTACTACATTCCCGCGGCCACCGACAAGACCGACCAGCGCTGCGTCAGAGGCGATGCAGGGAAGGAGCGCTGCAGCCGCGTCATCCAGACCAACAATGTCGAAGTAGACGACCGCGGCTACATCTACATCGTCGACCGCGCGCACACCGGCTTGCACATCCTTGAGCTCAGTGGGCAGGCGCGCTCGCGTTAGGCGCGGCGAATGTTTTTCCCGCTCGTATAATGGGGCTGAATAGAAGGAGGAGAACGATGCTAATCGGCACGCCGGATCGGACGGTCGCAGGTATTTCAGCCATCAGTGTTGTGGGCGTGTTGACTAGGCTTGTTGCTGCCGCGCTCCTCGCGATTCCGCTGCTGGCCGGAGCACAATATCCCGCCAAGCCCATCCGGCTGGTACTGCCGTTTCCGGCCGGCGGCGTAGCGGACTCCGTGGGACGGATCATCGCGCAGCGCCTATCGCAGAGCCTCGGTCAGCCGGTCATTGTCGACAACCGGCCCGGAGCCGATGGAGCGATTGCGGGCGAGGTCACCGCCAAGGCGGCAGCGGACGGCTATACGTTGCTGCTCGGCACCAGCAGCACGTTCTCCGCGGTGCCCGCCTTGCGCAAGCATCCGCCGTACGATCCGATATCCGATTTCACTCCGATCACGCTGCTGGGCCGCTTCAGCTTTTTCGTCTTCGTCCCGGCGGATTCGCCGGCGAAGACGCTCGCGGACTTCGTGCGTCATGCGAAAGCGAATCCGGGCAAGCTGAACTACGGAACCGGCAATACGCCCAGCATTCTGGCCACGGCCCAATTCAAGTCGCTCGCCGACATCGATATGGTGCAAGTACCCTACAAGGGAGACGCTCCGGCCATCACCGACATGCTCGGCGGGAGGTTGGACATGGTGATCGCCAGTACGGTGCCGGCCTTGGCGCTCGCCAAAGAAGGCAAGGTCCGCGCGCTCGCGGCGCTGCTCGGCCGCCGCAGCCCGCACCTGCCGGAGGTGCCGACCATGGTCGAAGCGGGCTTTCCGGAATACTCGGTTACCTCATGGGCGGGTCTGTTCGGCCCCGCCAAGTTGCCGCGGGAGATCGTCGAACGCCTCGCGCGACAGACGACGGCCATTCTGCGGCAGCAGGACGTGATGGAGCAGATCGAGCGCCAGGCCTTCGAGATCGAAACGTCCACGCCGGAACAGCTTGGCGCTTATGTAAAAGAACAGCGCGATGTCTGGATGCGCGCGGCGAAAGAGGCGGGTCTAAAGCCTGAATGACCCGGGCTTGCGCCGGATTCGCTCTAGGCTGCTCATCGCTCGTGCCGCCTGATCGCAAGGCCGAGGACGACGCCGACGAGCGCCGCGCTGCCGGTGACGAACAGCGCATCGCGCCACAGTCCGCTCGTGGCGACCACCATGGCAATCAGGGGCGGCCCGAAGAAGGGGCCGACGTTGCCGACTTGAATGAACAGCCCCTGCAGCGTGCCGACCTGCCTGGCCGTGCGCGCGAGGCTCGCGGACGCCGAGAGCACCGAGGCGGGAATCAGGCCGCCCGCGAAGGACAAGAGCACGCACAGCGCATAGCGGACCGCGTCCGGGAGCAGATCGAGAAAGATGCCGACGCCGGCGAGGCCGGTGACGAGGCTCGCTGCGGCGATCAGGCTGCCGCGGCGGAAATTGCGCTGCAGCAGGCTCCCGCCGAGCAGGTTGCCGGGCACGTTGGCGAGCACCATCGCGCAGGAGAGCAGCGACACCGCCAGCGGAGCGAGGCCGCGCTGCTCCTGCAGAAACGTGGGCAGCCAGATGATCAGCGCGAAATGCTGAATGGTGAAACTCGCCATGGCGAAGGCGAGCAGCCAGGGTTCGCGCCGCGCCATGACCGCCTTGGCTGCGGCAAAGGAAGGCGCGCCTCCCGCAGCACGCGTGAGCAGGCGATAGGCCGTTCGCGAGCGATAGATGGCGAGCGCCGCCGCCAGCAGCGCCGCTATGCACAGCGTCCAGATGCCGCGCCAGCCCGCGACGGGCACGAGCGCCGGCGCGAGCAGCATGACCAGGCCCACGCCGGCAGGCAGGTAGGCGCTCCAGATGCCGAGCGCGAAGCGCCGGTCGGCTGGAGCCGCGGCGGAACTGAGCAGGGCCGGCGCGGATACCGAGACGGAGACGACGCCGACGCCCTCGGCGAAGCGCGAAGCGAGCAGCCCCGACTCGCCGCCGGCCAGCAGCCCTCCGAGGCTGCCGAGGATGGCGAAGGCGAGGCCCATCAGGCAGGTCTGCAGCGCGCCGAGCCGGTCGCACAGCAGGCCGAAGGCGATCGCCATGCTGACCGCCAAGGCGTTGATCATCGACGCCACCCAGCCTGAGGCCACCAGCGACAAGCCGAATTCCGCGCGCAGCTGCGGCAGGGCGATCGGCACCTTGCCGACGTTCATGGCAACGGCCACGCCGCCCAGCACGGCGGCGAGCACGGCAGCCCAATCGGTTTCGGTGCGGGTTGGCGGATGGGAGGGCATGGCAGAAATCGAGCGGAGGCGCTAGATTACCCGATCTGCCGGCGGGAAGACCGGCACGAGCGTGAATTGCGCTGCGCTGATGATGGTTCAACCGCCTATCCAATCCGAGGAGCAATCGATGCCCAACACCAACCTCAGCAAAGGCCGCGCCATGCGGCGAAAACTCCTGGGCGACGCCTATGTCGAGCACATGGCGGCGACGAGCTACAAGGATCCGATGATGCAAAAGTTCGTCGACCTGTCGAGCGAGGCGGTGTTCGGTACCGTCTGGGCTCGTCCCGGTCTCGATCTCAAGACGCGCACGCTGGTCACCGTTGTTTCGGATGCCTCCACCGGGCGCGAGCCCGAGCTCGCCATCCACCTGCGCATGGCGCGCCGCCAGGGCTGGACCGAGGAGGAACTGACCGAGGCGCTGCTGCACCTCCTCGGCTATGTCGGCGCGCCGCTGGTGCGCGATGCGATGCTGGTTGCGACCAAAGTCTTCGCCGAATTGCGCGCAGAAGGCGCGAACGCCGGATAATGACGGCTTTGGAGACGAGCGGATGTTGAACGAGGAGCAGATCCGCGCCGCGGCGGATCTTCTGTGGCAGCACTGGCAGGAGGGAAAGACGCTAACCGGCATGCCGGCCGCCTGCAGGCCGCAGACGCGGGCCGAAGGCTATGCGATCCAGTCGCTGCTGGAGGCGCGTGGCTCGCTCAAGGGCTGGAAGATCGCGGCCACCAGCCGCGCCGGCCAGGAACACATCAACGTCGACGGGCCGCTCGCCGGGCGCCTGCTCGCCGAGCGCCAGCATGCGGACGGCGCGAGCGTTCCGTTCGGCGCCAACCGCATGCGGGTGGCGGAATTCGAGTTCGCGTTCCGCATGGGTCGCGACCTGCCGCCGCGTGATGAACCCTATACCCGGGCGGAGGTGCTGGCCGCGGTCGAAGCGCTGCATCCCGCCATCGAGATTCCGGATTCGCGCTATGCGGAATTCGTTCGCGCCGGTGCGCCGCAGCTCATCGCCGACAACGCCTGCGCGCACGACTTCGTGCTCGCGCCCGCCGCGAGCGCGGACTGGCGGGCGCTCGACCTCGCCGCGCAGCGCGTGACGGGCACGGTCGCGGGCAAGCTCGCGCGCGAGGGCAAGGGGGAAAACGTGCTCGGCGATCCGCGCATCGCGCTCACCTGGCTTGCCAACGAACTCTCCGAGCTCGGCCTCACGCTCGAAGCGGGTCAAGTGGTGCTGACCGGCACCTGCCTGACGCCGATGCCAATCGCGCCCGGCGACACCGTTGCGGGCGATTTCGGTGCGCTGGGGAAGGTGTCGATCCGCTTCGCCATCGGCTGAGCGGTGCGGCGCATAGCGGAGGCAGCATGCAAAGCGACGAAGAGCAGATACGCGGGCTGCTCGCCACCTGGCAGGCGGCGACGCGCGCCGGGGACATCGACACCGTCCTCGGCCTGATGACCGAGGACGTCGTCTTCCTCGTGCCCGGCCGCGCGCCCATGGGGAAGGACGAGTTCGCAGCGCTCTCGCGCGTGCCACCGGGGATGACGCCGCCCAAGATCGATGGAAGTTCAGATATTCAGGAAATCCAGGTGTGCGGCGACTGCGCGTTCATGTGGACGCGGCTCTCAGTCGTCATGACGCCGCCCGGCGGCGAGCCGATGGAGCGCGCCGGGCATACGCTCACCGTGCTCCGGCGCGTCGACGGGCGCTGGCTGCTCGCGCGCGATGCCAATCTACTCGCGCCGGTCGAACGAGCGCGCGCCTGAGGTCTGCGCCTGCGCGTCGCTCCTACGCGGTTTCGCTCAATCCCGGCGTTCCGATACGCCGAATTCTTAATCGAGGCGGTCCGTGGCCGAAAGTCGATAGCAGTCGCGCTACGCGCTCGGCCCTGGGCCGGCGAGCTGCGATGATGCGCCGTGCGCCGAGTGCAAGACTGGAATCTTCTCCGTCCGCCTCTCTGAGGATGCTCCTATATACAAGAATCAACGGCCGGGATACCATCTACGGCTAAGTGCGCTGCATACGCGCACGGCAGCTCCCGCTTTGTCCCAGGGCGCTTACGCAACGCTAGTCATCGCTCGGGATTCGAAAGAAGAAGAAACGCACGTAAGTTGCCAGTACTTAGCAGCCAAGGGAGGCGTTATGAATCGCTTCTATCTGGTCTTGGCAGTCGCCGTTGCGGGAATGATCGAAGCCGGCTGTTCGGCATTTCCTACTTCGAAAAACGATTCTGATCCGGAAGCGGCGGACCAAACTTCCAAGGTTGACATTCACGCTCCGTTCCCAGTGATGTACCGCGCAGGAATCGAGCAGATCAAGCTGATCGAATTGCTTGCCGGGGAGCAGGAAGGCCGTCGCATCTCCGAAATCCCGCGTGACGTCGACGACCCCAAACACGGAATTTCTTGGTCTACGAAGTACGACCTCGCATTCACCGCGTTCTATCAGAGAAACGCGGCCGACGCGGAAGCGCAGAAGCTGGAACGCAATCGGGTTCAGGAGCGAATCCTGGCAGCGTCGGACCAGCGATGCCGCATGTTCAAAGTCAATCTTCAACGCGATCAATCGCGCACCAATTTCTGGTTCGGCGCTCTGGGCACTCTTTCTGGTGCGCTCGGCGCCGTGGCGGGCGGCGCTCAGGCCGCGAAGAACTTCGCGGCGACTTCGGGCGTCCTCTCAGGGGTGCGTGCTGAATATGACCAAGCGTTCTATTCCAACTTGTTGTTCTCGGTCATTTCGGGCGGCATCGAAGAGAAACGAAAGGAAGCCTACCGGCAAATCCAGCAGGAGGGTCAGACCAAGTCGATTGCGGCATATCCAGTCGAGGCTGCCGTGAAGGACGCGATCCTCTACGATGGCCTTTGCAATACTGCAGTGGGGCTCGAACAGGCGCAGGAATCGATTCGACTCGTCGCTGATCCCGGTGTCGATGCTATGAATCGTCTCATCGTCAAGGCAAATCTAACGCGCGACATACTCGACAAGAAGATCACGGACGTGCAGGAGCTGGCCAAATCCGGCACCGATCCGAACGCCGGCACGCTGACGTCAAGGGCGGGACGGCTCGATTTCGGCAGTTACCTCGGCTCGAAAGACAGTGAGTCGCCCGTCCAGATCGATGCGCTGGTGCAGGTCGAAAAGGGCAAGATCGACGGAAACATCCAGGCGACGATCGATAGGCTGAAGTATCCGGACACGCTTTCCGCCGACGACAAGGCAAAACTTCGCAACAGTATTGCGGCGGCCGTTGCTCCGTTCAAGGCAAGTCTGTTCGGGCGATTTGACTCTTGCGTCCAGACGGATGGCGCCAACGCGGTGCAGAAGCTCATCGTCGCGCAAAATCAGCGATACGCCGCCATAGAGAACAAAGACGATCAGAAGCGGGATCTGGCGGCGCTGGAAGTGAAAAGTCAGCAAAGCCAGCTTGACCTGCTGGTGATGAAGCTGCGCCAGCTTTCTGCGCAATTTGCCAAGGGGCTGGGAGTCTATGCCGCTGGCCTGGATAAGGCGGTGGCGGCAGCCAAACAGCTGAAGGACGTTGCGCTAACGATACCGGAAGCGCTCTCGCAAAAAGGCGGCGCCTGGAGCTACGGCGATTCGACCAAGTGTTCGGGCTGAACTTTCTTCTCCGCTCTGCATAGGCGGGCCGCGCGCGTCGACGTCATGATTTCAGCCGATAGCCGGTCTTGAATATCCACCACACGGCGGCAAGGCACAGCAACATGAAGACGCAGGTCATGCCCACGCTCAAGCCCACGCTCACGTCGGCCACGCCGTAGAAACTCCAGCGAAAGCCGTTGATGAGGTACACCACCGGATTGAACAGAGTGATGTTCTGCCACAGCGGCGGCAGCATGTTGATCGAATAGAAGCTGCCGCCCAAGAAGGTGAGCGGGGTGACGATCATCAGCGGCACCACCTGCAGCTTCTCGAAGCCGTCGGCCCAGACGCCGATGATGAAGCCGAACAGGCTGAAGGTCACGGCGGTGAGGGCGAGGAAGCCCATCATCCACAGCGGATGCGCAACCTGGTAATCGACGAACAGCCGCGCGGTGGCGAGGATCAGGCTGCCGAGCATCACCGATTTCGTCGCCGCGGCGCCGACATAGCCGAGCAGGACTTCGACGAAGGACACGGGGGCGGAGAGCAGCTCGTAGATCGTGCCCGACCAGCGCGGCAGGTAGATGCCGAAGGACGCGTTGGAAATGCTCTCGTTCAGTAGCGACAGCATGATGAGGCCGGGAATGATGTAGGCGCCGTAGCTGACGCCGTCGATCGCGCCCATGCGGCTGCCGATCGCCGCGCCGAAGACGACGAAGTAGAGCGACGTCGACAGCACGGGCGAGGCGATGCTCTGCATCAGGGTGCGGAAGGTGCGCGCCATCTCGAAGCGGTAAATAGCGTAGACGGCGTAGCGGTTCATGCGCGCGTCCTCACCAGGCTGACGAAGATCTCCTCGAGCGAACTCTCCGACGAGCGCAGGTCGCGGAAAGCGATGCCGTGCGTGGCGAGCCGGTGCAACAGCGCCTCGATTCCCGTTTCGCCGCCCTCGGCGTCGAAGGTATAGACGAGTTCATACCCGTCGGCGGCGAGTTCGAGCGCGCCGTGCTCGAGCGCCTCGGGTAGCTTTGCGAGCGGTGACTTGAGCGAGAGCGTGAGCTGCTTCTTGCCGAGTTTGCGCATCAACGTCGTCTTTTCCTCGACCACGACCAGCTCCCCTTTGTTGATGACGCCGATGCGGTCGGCCATCTGCTCGGCCTCCTCGATGTAGTGGGTGGTGAGGATGATGGTGACGCCGGCGGCGCGCAGCCCCCGCACCATCTCCCACATGTCGCGGCGCAGCTCGACGTCGACGCCGGCGGTGGGCTCGTCGAGGAACAGGATTTGCGGCTCGTGCGCCAAGGCCTTGGCGATCAGCACCCGGCGCTTCATGCCGCCGGAGAGCGTCATGATGCGATCGTCTTTCTTCTCCCACAGCGAGAGCTGGCGCAGCAGCCGCTCGCATAGGGCCGCGTCGCGCGGCTTGCCGAACAGGCCGCGGCTGAAATTGACCGTCGCCCAGACGCTCTCGAAGGCGTCGGTCGTGAGCTCCTGCGGCACCAGGCCGATCAGCGAGCGCGCGGTGCGGAAGTCGCGGACGATGTCGTGGCCGTCGGCCTGCACCGTGCCCGAGCTCGGATTGACGATGCCGCAGACGACGTTGATCAACGTCGTCTTGCCGGCGCCGTTCGGACCGAGAAGGGCGAAGATCTCGCCGCGACGGATGTCGAGGTCGACGTTCTTCAGCGCCTGGAAGCCCGAGGCGTAGGTCTTGTTGAGGCTGCGGATGGAGATGATAGGCGTCATGTTCGGCGGCGGGAACGGTTTCGCAGCGATTATAGTGGACGCAGCGCGATTACCCGGAGAGCCAGAATTGACGGCGATCTCCAGGCGATCGCCGTCTGCCGCGGCGGTGCGTGCGCGTAGCGTTGTTGGTCGCTTGTTCATGCCCTTAGTCGTTCGCTGTGCCGGCAATTCGACAAAGCAGGGCGCACTAATCCCATGCGGTCTGCAAGGCCAATGCAGATAAGCTGCTGATGCGCTGAACCGTTTGCGCCTGAGGTGTTCACAGCGTTTACATTCCTGGCGGAACGGCTATAGTCACGCTCTTTACCACATGTGGACACGGTACACATGAACGGGCATGCCGCGAACGAGATGCGCGACATCGTGGACGGCGTCTATCGCGCCGAATCCCGGCGCGTGTTCGCCACCTTGATCCGCCTGCTCGGCGACTTCGACCTCGCCGAGGAGGGGCTGCACGACGCGTTCAAGGCGGCCCTCGAACAGTGGCCGAAGGACGGCGTGCCGGCGAATCCGCGCGCCTGGCTGGTGTCCGCCGGCCGCTTCAAGGCCATCGACAGCCTGCGCCGGCAGGCGCGCTTCGACGCGCTGGACGACGAGCAGCTCGCCAACCTCCCCGACGAGAGCGCGCTGGCCGAACCGGAGGAGATCGAGGACGACCGCCTGCGGCTGGTCTTCACCTGCTGCCATCCGGCGCTGCAAGCCGACGCGCAAGTCGCGCTGACCTTGCGCGAGGTGTGCGGCCTAACGACGGAGGAAATCGCGCAGGCCTTCCTCGCCGCTCCGTCGGCGCTGGCGCAGCGCATCGTGCGCGCCAAGGCGAAGATCCGCGATGCCGGCATTCCTTATCAGGTGCCGGGACAAGACGAGCTGCCCGCGCGGCTGGAGAGCGTGCTGCGCGTAATCTACCTGGTGTTCAACGAGGGCTACTCCGCCTCCGGCGGCGCCTCGCTCATGCGCCAAGACCTGTCCGGCGAGGCGATCCGCCTGGCGCGCCTGCTCGTCGCGCTCCTGCCCGAGCCCGAGGCCCTGGGGCTGCTCGCGCTCATGCTGCTGCACGAATCGCGCCGCGCCGCGCGCACTTCGCCGGCGGGCGATCTGATCCTTTTGGACGAGCAGGACCGGTCGCTCTGGAACCGCGAGCAGATCGCCGAAGGCATCGCGCTCATCGAGCGCGCGCTGCCGCTGCGCCCGCCGGGTCCGTACAGCCTGCAGGCGGCGATCGCGGCAGTCCACGCCGAGGCGCCGAGCGCGGCCGCGACCGATTGGGCGGAAATCGTCGGGCTGTACGACTTGCTCGCGCGCGTCGAACCCTCGCCCGTGGTGGAGCTCAACCGCGCCGTGGCGGTGGCGATGCGCGACGGGCCGAAGGAAGGCCTGGCGCTCGTCGAAACCCTGCTCGGCCGAGGGGATCTGTCGGACTATCGCCTGGCGCACGCGGCGCGCGCCGACCTGTGCCGCCGGCTAGGCAAGAAGAGCGAAGCGCGCGCCTCCTACCAGCGCGCCCTGGGGCTCACCCGGCAGGAGCCCGAGCGGCGCTTTCTCGAGCGCCGCATCGCCGAGCTCGGCAACTGATTCGGTCGCCTGTCGAATTCGGCCGGCGTCGTTCGACTAAGCGTCAAGGACGAGCCGTCGCACGTCCCGCAGTCATAGACAGTTGACCCAGAAGGAGAGTGCAGCATGCGCTTCATGATCATCGTCAAAGCCACGGCGGAGTCGGAAGCCGGCGTCATGCCGAGCGAACAGCTTCTTTCCACCATGCAGAAGTATCACGAAGAACTGGTGAAGTCCGGCGTGCTGGTCGACGCCTCGGGCCTGAAACCGAGCGCGAAGGGCTGGCGCATCAAGTACCAGGGCGAGAAAAGAAGCTTCGTCGACGGGCCGTTCGCCGAGACCAAGGAGCTCGTCGCCGGCTACACCATCGTCAACGTCGCTTCGCGCGCGGAGGCGATCGAGCTCACCAAGCGTTTTCCCAATCCCTCGATCGACGGCGGCGCGGGTGAAATCGAAGTGCGCGAATTCTTCGAGCTGGAAGATTTCGGGCCGAGCGAGGCGGTGGAGCGCTTCCGCGACATGGGCGTGGGCGCGCGGCACTAGAGAGGTATTGAACAAGGGGGCGATGCCCCCTTGTTGATCCCCCACATCAGAGGTTCCCTGGCGGTTCGCCCGCCGATTCAACGATCAATCCCTAGACAGAAGGAGCACGGACATGGCACAAGTGAAACCCATCCCGGAAGGCATGCACACCATCACGCCGCACCTGGTCTGCGCCGAGGCGGCCACTGCGATCGAGTTCTACAAGAAGGCGTTCGGCGCAAGCGAAGTCGGACGGCTGGTCGGCGCGGACGGGCGCATCGTGCACGCGATGCTGAAGATCGGCGATTCCCCGCTGATGCTGGTCGACGAAATGCGCGAGTGGAATTCCCTCGGGCCGAAAGCGCTCAATGGCTCGCCCGTCACCATCCATCTCTACGTCGCAGACGTCGACGGCTGCGTCAGGCAGGCGGTCGCCGCAGGCGCCAAAGTGACCATGCCGGTCGAGGACATGTTCTGGGGCGACCGCTACGGGCAGATCGAAGATCCGTTCGGCCACCGCTGGTCGGTGGGCACGCGCAAGCGCGAGGTGAGTCCGGAGGAAATGCAGCAGGCGGTGAAGAGAATGGGCGAGCGGCCGAGCGCGGCCAAGCATTAGAAGGGGAGCGCGATGAAATACCTGTGCCTGGTCTACCTCGATGAGAAGAGATTGGACGAACTCCCGGACGAAGACTGCGTCGCCTACGATGCCAAGATTCGCGCGAGCGGCCATTGCCTGGCCTCGGAAACCTTGCAGTCGGTGCAGACGGCGACGAGCGTGCGCCTGCGCAACGGCAAGGTATCGGTCACCGACGGCCCGTTCGCAGAAACCAAGGAGCAACTCGCCGGCTTCTACATGATCGAGGCGCGTGACTTGAACGAGGCGATCCAGCTCGCTGCCAAGATTCCGCCGGCGCGTGTCGGCTGCATCGAAGTGCGGCCGATCCGGCCGATACGCGAAACCGTGGCTGCAGCGGCTGAGGCGCGCGAGCGGGTTTAGTCGTCAGTAGCCGCGCCGCGCTTCAAGCGACGGCGCGGTGTTCGGCGTAGAGCGCGCGGATTTGTTCGGGGTAACGCGCCTCGATTTCGGCGCGCTTCAGCTTCAGCGTCGGCGTGAGCAGGCCGTTCTCGACCGTCCAAGGTTCGAGCGTGAGCCACAGCGCGCGCACCCGCGCATGGCCGGGGAAGCTGCGCAGCAAATCGCGGATGCGCTCGCGCGCGAACTGCAACAAGGCCGGCGCGGAGAGCGCGGCCGGATCGCTGGCGGCGAGGCCGAGCGACTTCGCAGTTGTCACCCATGCCTGCTCGTCGAGGACGACGAGCGCGGCGAGGAAGGGCATGCCTTCGCCCACCACCATCGCCTGCGCGAACAGCGGATCGCCAGTGATCGCCATTTCCAGATCCGCCGGGGCGATCTTCTCGCCGGTGGAGGTGACGATGATCTCCTTCAGCCGCCCGGTGATGTAGAGATGGGTGCCGAAAATGCGCGCCTGGTCACCGGTATGCAGCCAGCCGTCGGCGTCGATGGCCTCGCGCGTGTCCTGCGGACGATTCCAGTAGCCGAGCATCACGCTCGGGCTGCGCACCAGCAACTCGTTCTTGTCGGCGAGCTTCAACTCGATCCCGGGTAGCGGCAGGCCGACCGAATCGGGGACGTTGTCCTCTGCGAGGTTCGCCGACACGATGGGTGCGGCCTCGGTCAATCCGTAGCCTTGCAGGATCGGCAGGCCGAGCCCGAGGAAGCAACGCGCGAGGCGCGGCGCGAGCGGCGCGCCGCCGCTGATCGCGAGGCGCAGGCGTCCGCCGAAGCGCTCGAGGATGGGTTGCGCCACCAGGCGCCGCAGCAGCGCCCAGGGCAGGTGCGGCGCGGCGCCGCCCGCTTCTGCCCGCCCCTGCTCCTTTTCGAAGCGGTGCCAGCCGACGCGCTCCGCGGATTCGAACAGCATGCGCGCGAGCGCCCCTTTCGCGGCGACTTCCTGCTGCACCTTGGCGTAGGCGCGCTCGTAGATGCGCGGCACCGAGACCAGGATCGTCGGCCGCACGTCGAGGAGATCCTGCGCCAATTCCTGCGGCGAGTGGGCGAAGGCGACACGCGCGCCGGTCATCATCGGCAGGTAGTAGCCGACGGTGCGTTCGAAGGTATGCGACAGCGGCAGGAAGGAAAGAAACAGGTCTTCGCAGTACACCGGCACCAGTTGCAACACCGTCTCTGCGTTCCAAAGGATGTTGTGATGCGACAGCATGACGCCCTTCGGCCGCCCGGTCGTGCCCGAGGTGTAGACGATGGTGGCGAGGGCGTGGGGGTCGATTTCGACCGCCAGCATGGGCGCGGCTTCGGCTCCCAGCCAATCGGCGACGAATGTGAACTCGATGCCGGCGCCGGCGACGGGCGTCGCAGCGCGCTCGAGGCACAGGACCCGCGCCAGGCCGGGGAAGCGCGCGCGCAGCGCGGCAAGCGCCTGCCACTGTTCGGCTGCGCGTACCACCAGTACGCGCGCGTCGCAGTCGCGCAGGATATAGGCGAGGTTCTCCGGATTGTCGCTGACGTAGAGCGGAACGACGATCAAGCCGAGCGACTGCGCGGCGAGATCGAAGCACACCCATTCCACGCTGTTTCTGAGCAGCAGCGCAACGCGCTCGCCGGGGGCGAGGTTCTCGCGCGTCAGCGCGGCACGCCAGAGTTCGACCAGCGCGCGCACTTCGCGCCAGCACAGGCTGCACCAAGCGCCGGCCTCGTCGCGCTGGCGGTAGGCGACGGCCTCGGGCGTGCGCTCGCAGCGGCGCAGGAACAGCCCGGGCAGCGTGCGCGCCTGGGCGGCAGAAATGACGTCGAGGCTGGCTGGGTGCGGCAGTTCCATGTTCTTCCCTTCAGCCGCTGGCGGCTCCGGCTCGCGGCGATCACCACTTTCTTAACACCGCCGCCACAGCGGGACTTGACGACGGTCATGCGCGGCCGGGATCGGCTCTCGGGCAGGGGCGGGGAAGCACCGATTGCGTTCGCCGGTTCGAACCGGTAGGATGCGGCGCAAACAAGACTTTGTATGTAGCGCCATGAAGGGACTTCCCCTTCGCGCTCCGTGAAGTCGGCCCGCGATGCGGGTTTCAACAAATTCGCGCTTTCAGAGGAAGGAGGATCCGATGAAAAAGCCGCATCTCGAGCCTGTCGCCAGCGCAACGCGCAGACGGCTTCTAGCAGGCGCCACCGGCGCCGGCGCGCTCGCCGCGCTGGGCGTGGGAAGGGCGCTCGCCGCACCCTTGGGCAGCAGCGCTGCGCTGGGCCTGGCGGAAATTCCGGACGGCACGCTCGCCGAGCAGCTCCTGTACGCGCTTCCCGGCAAGCTGCCGCTGCTGAAAAAGACCTACCGTCCGCCGAATTTCGAGACGCCGATCCAATACTTTCGCAGCGCGATCACGCCGAACAACGCCTTCTTCGTGCGCTGGCATCTCGCCGGTATCGCCGAACTGAAAGCGAAGGATTGGTCGCTCAGCGTGGGCGGCGACGCCGCCGGGCGCGAGATCAAGTTCACGCTGGATGAACTGAAGAAACAGTTCAAGCCGGCGGAGATCACCGCCGTCTGCCAATGCTCCGGCAACCGCCGCGGGCTGTTCGAGCCGCATGTCGCCGGGGTCGAGTGGGGCGTAGGCGCGATGGGCAATGCGGTATGGCGCGGCGTGCGCCTGAAGGACGTGCTCGCCAAGGCCGGCGTCAAGGCGGGCGCGCTCGAAGTCGTGTTCAACGGCGCCGAAACCCCGCCGCTCGCGGCGACGCCCGATTTCGTCAAATCGCTGCCGCTCGACGTCGCGCTGGACGAGAACACGCTCATCGCCTTCGACATGAACGGCAAGCCGCTGCCGCACTGGAACGGTTTCCCCGCACGACTGATCGTGCCCGGCTGGACCGGCACCTACTGGATCAAGCAGCTCGCGAGCGCGAAGATCGTGTCCAAGCCCGAGGGCAACTTCTGGATGAGCACCGCTTATCGCCTGCCGCGCGACAAGTACAAGATGCGCCACTTCGCTTCGCAGCTCGGCAGCCCGAACGAGCCGATCACCACCATGGTGGTGAATTCGCTCGTTACCTCGCTCGTCAATGGCCAGCGGATCGCGCGCGGCAAGCCGATCGCGGTGAAAGGCATCGCCTGGGACGGCGGCTCCGGCATCGACCGGGTGGAAGTGTCGACCGACTACGGCGCGAACTGGCGCAAGACGAAGCTCGGCAAGGATCTCGGGCGCTTTTCCTTCCGCGAATTTGCGCTCGAGCTGCCGGCGCACGAGAGCGGCGGTTTCGTCGTCATGGCGCGCGCGACCGCGAAGGACGGCGAAACGCAGACTGAAAACCTGGTGTGGAACCCTGCGGGCTACCACCACAACGTGATCCAGCGCATTTACGTGGAGGTCGCATGAAGAAGATTGCGATGGCCGCATTGATCGGCGCGCTGGCGGCGGGCAGCGTCCATGCGCAGGAATCCAAAGTGGCGCTGAAGGAGGGACAGGGCAAGGACAAGGCGATGCAGTGCGTCGCCTGCCACAGCCTCGACTACATCGCGATGAACTCGCGCTTCCTCAACAAGGCGGGCTGGACGGCGGAAGTGAACAAGATGATCAATGTGTTCAAGGCGCCGATCCCGAAGGAAGACGTGGAAGCCATCGCCAGTTATCTCACCGAAAACTACGGCCTCGGGCCGGCGAAATAGGGCCCGAGATCAGGCGGGGCGGACGCCCCGCCCGGGATCATTTCTTCCAGCTGGTCATGTCGTCTATCTTGACGTCGTATTTCGCCGTCTTGGCGGCCGCCACTTTCTTCGCTTCGGCTTCGATGCTGTCGAAGGCCTCGGCAAGCTTGTAGCAGTACTTCGCCAAATCAACGGGGTTGGGCTTCGACTCCCCCGCGGTGAGCATGACGCGGCCGACCAGCTCGACGTAGATGCGCTCGGCGAGCGCTTTGATTGTGGCGGCTGGTGCGCCCGGCACGGGTTCGGCGGGTTTCTCTGGTGCGCTCATGGCTGGGCTTTCGGTCGAGTACGGAAAAGTCTAATTATGCCGCAAGCCGGCGCTCAATCGGCGACGGCGACGCTCGGCCGGCCGAAGGGCGGCTTGGCGAGCCAGATGACCGGGATCAGCACGATCAGCAGGCAGGCCGAGAGCCAGAACACGTCGTTGGTGGCGAGCATGTTCGACTGCCCCGCGAGCATGCGGTCGAGGAGCGCATGCGTTTGCTCAGGCGGCATGCCCGCCTGGCTCAGCCGATCGGTGAACAGCGTGGTCTGCGGCGCGTAGGCACTCACGTGTTCGGCGAGCTGTACCCGGTGCAGCGAATCGCGGCGCGTCCATAGCGCGATCGAAAGCGAGGTGCCGAAGCTGCCGCACATGGTGCGCAGGAAGTTCTGCGTGCCGGTGGCCGAAGCCATGCGGTTGGGCGCGATGCCGCCGACGTTGATGGAGACGAGGGGCGCGAAGAACATGGCGACCGCGATCCCCTGGGCGAGCTGCGGCAGGGCGATGGTGAGGAAGTCGGTGCCGGTGGTGAAAGTGGAACGCCAGTAGTAGATGCCGGCGAAGATGATGAAGGCGATGGTGGCGAAGCGCCGCGGATCGACGTGCTGCAGGCTCTTGCCCACGATGGGCGCGAGCAGGATGGCGAAGATGCCGACCGGCGCCATGGCGTAGCCCGCCCACTGCGCGGTATAGCCCATCTGCGTTTGCAGCCACAGCGACTGGATCACCATGCTGCCGAGGAATAGCCCGTAGGCGAGGCTCAACGCGAGGGCGCTGAAGCCGAAATTGCGGTGGCGGAACAGCTCCAGGTCGACGATGGGGTGTTCGTCGGTTAGTTCCCACACCAGGAACACGCTGAAGGCGACGACGACGACGATGGCGAGAACTACGATCACGTCGGAATTGAACCAGTCGAGCTCGTTGCCCTTGTCCAGCATCACTTGCAGGCAGCCGACCCAGGTGACCAGCAGCGCTAGCCCGACGCGGTCGAGCGGCCGGTGCAGGATGGGCGTGTCGCGGTCTTTCAAGAGCTGCCAGGTGCCGAAGGCGGCGATGGTGCCGATCGGCAGGTTGATGTAGAAAATCCACGACCAGTGCGCGTTGTCGGTGATCCAGCCGCCGAGCAGCGGCCCGACGATGGGCGCGACGGTGGTGGTCGCGCCCCAGACGGCGAGCGCCATGCCGCGCTTCTCCGGCGGGTAGGCGCGCAGCAGCAGCGCCTGCGACAGCGGCACCATGAAGCCCGCCATCGCCCCCTGCAGCACGCGTGCGCAAATCAGGATCGGCAGCGTCCAGGACAGACCGCACAGCAGGGAGGCGCCGGTGAATAGTGCCGTGGCGGAAGCGAACAGGCGCGCTTGGCCGAGCCGGTCCGACAGCCAGCCGGTGAGCGGCACGGTGATGGCGTTCGCCACGGCGTAGGAAGTGATGACCCAGGCACCCTGACTGGTGGCGGCGCCCAGGTCGCCGGTGATCGCGGGCAGCGACACGTTGGCGATGGTGAGGTCGAGCACCTGCATGAAATTCGCCGCCGCGAGCAGCAGCGTCAGCAGGACGGGCGCGCGGTGCTCCTCCGCATTCGCACTCGGGTTCATGGGCGCTTTCGGCGGCCGGGATGGCTCAGCGAGTCGTGCGCTTGTTGGCCGCGGGCTGCGCCGGCCGCAACAGGGCGCGGGCCTCGCCGCCGTTCGCCGCGATGATGGCGGCGACGCGCCGGTCGGCGAGTTCGGCGAGCGTCGCGTACGCCTTGGTCTGGTAAGCGGGCTTGGTCCGCTCCGCTTTCAGGCTGCGCTCGCCCTCGCGTTGGTGGGTATCGACTTCGACTTCCATCGACAGGCCGATCTGCAGCGGATGCTCCGCCAACTCCTTCGGATCGAGCGCGATGCGCACCGGCACGCGCTGCACCACCTTGATCCAGTTGCCGGTGGCGTTCTGCGGCGGCAACAGCGCGAAGGCGCTGCCGGTGCCGGCGCCGAATCCTGCGACCCGGCCGTGGTACTCGACCGCGCTGCCGTAGATGTCGGCGCTGAGCTTCACCGGCTGGCCCAGGCGCAGATCGGGCAACTGCCTTTCCTTGAAATTCGCGTCCACCCAGAGCTGATCGAGCGGGATTACCGCCATCAGCGTCATCCCCGGGGCGACGCGCTGACCCACCTGCACGCTGCGCTTGGCGACGACCCCCGAGACCGGCGCCGGGATGGCGGTGCGGGCGTAGGCGAGATAGGCCTCGCGTACCCGCGCCGCGGCGGCCTCCACCTCCGGATGCGTGGCGGGCGTGGTGCGGTCGACGAGCGCTTTCTGCGCCGCGTGCTGCTCGCGCGCGGCATCCAGCGCCGCGCGGCTGCTCGCCACGGCGTCGCGCGCGTGATGCAGATCCTCCGCCGGCAGCGCGCCGCTCGAGGCCAGCGGAGCGCGGCGCGCGAGGTCGGCCCGGGCGCGCTCGAACTCGTTCTCGCGCAAGGCGACGTTCGCCCCGGTCTCCGCCGTCAGCGCCATCAGGTTGCGCACCTGGCGCACGCTGCGGCCGAGCGCGGCTTCGGCTTGCTCCAGCGCGACGCGGGTGTCGGCCTGGTCGAGCTCCACCAGCGTCTGCCCGGCCTTGACGGTGTCGGTGTCGTCGGCGCCGATCGCGAGCACCGTGCCCGCGACTTGCGGCGTGATCTGCACCAGGTTGCCGCCGACATAGGCGTCGTCGGTGTATTCGAAATAGCGGCCTACCAGCGCCCAGTAGGTGCCGTAGGCGATGCCGGCCGCGAGGAACAGGCCGAAGAGCAGCGAGAGCAGCACCCGGCGCCGGCCGTTCGGCGCTTTGGCAATTGCGTTGTCGTTCATGCGGTTGACCTTTTGTGCCTGATCAGGACGCGCCCGCGTCCTCGAAGCCGCCGCCCAGGGCGCGGATGAGATTGATCGAGAGTTCGAGCGTGCGCGCGCGCAGGTTCGCCTGCAGATTCTGCTGTTCCAGCACGGGCGCTTCGGCCACGAGCACCTGCAGATAGCTGCCGACGCCGGCGCGGTAGCGTTCGAGCGCGAGTTCGTATGCGCTGCGCGCGGCGGCGAGCGCGGTTTCCGCTTCCCTGCGCTGCGCGTCCACGGACCGCAGCGACGCAAGCTGATCGACGACTTCGCGCATGGCGTCGACGAGCGTTTGGTTGTATTGCTCCACGGCGAGGTCGTAGTCGGCGTCCTTGCCCGCGAGATTCGCGCGCAGCCGCCCGCCGTCGAACAGCGGCAAGCGCAACGCCGGGCCGAAGGTGGGAATGTCGCTGCCCGAAGCGAAGAGCTTGCTGTAGCTAATCGACTGCACGCCGACCAAGGCGTTGAGGTTGAGGCTGGGATAGAACTGCGCCTTCGCCGCGGCGATATCGCGGCGCGCGGCCTCGACGCGCCAGCGCTGCGCCACCAAGTCGGGGCGCCGCCCGAGGAGGTCCGAGGGAAGCGCGGAGGGCAGCGCCGCGGCCTGTGCTTTCAGTTTTGGCGGCGTGAGCGCAAGGCCGCGATCGGGGCCCTTGCCGACGAGCGCGGCGAGGAGGTTGCGGCCGAGCGCGATTTCTTCCTCCAACTGGACGACGCGTTCGCGCGCGGCGGGAATCGACACCTCGGCCTGCTTCAGTTCGACGTGCGAGTCGAGCCCGGCCGCGACGCGCTGGCCGACGAGATCGAAAATCGCCTGACGCTGGGCGAGCGTCTTCTTCGCCAGATCGAGCTGCTCGAAGCTGCGGCCGAGTTCGATGTAGGCACGGGCGACGTTCGCGGACAGCAGCAAGCGCATGGCATAGGCATCGACCTCGGCCGCCTTCACGCCGCCCAAGGCAGCTTCGTAGGCGGCGCGGTTTCTGCCCCACAGGTCGAATTCGTAGCTCAAGTTGGCCGCGATCTGCGTCTGCGTAAACCAGGAGTTGGCGATCGGCGGCGGGAAGATCGAATGCGCGGTCAAGTGCTGGCGGGTGAGATCGGCACCGGCGCTGCCCTGCGGGGCGAGCGCCGCGCCGGCATTGGCCGCGACGGCGCTTGCTTTGTCGATGCGCGCACGCGCCGCGGCGATGCCGGGATTGCCGGCGAGCCCTTCCTCGATGAGCGCGTCCAACTGCGGATCGCCGAAGCGCGTCCACCAGCTCGACTGGGGCCAGCTCGCGGGAGAAACCTTTTCCGGCTCGAGCGTCTGGTTCGCCGCGAGGCTGGCGGCGTCGGCAAGCCGCGCCTTGGGCGCGAGCCCCTGGTAATTGGCGCAGCCGGCGGCAAGCGCGGCCAGCAGCGCGAACAGCGCACGCAGGCAGGAAGGGCGAAGGGCGTGCACGATCAGGCGTTCGCGAGCATGCGCTGCAGCAACTGAGTGAGCACGTGCACTTCGCTTTTGCTGAAACCGTGCAGCAAGCGGTTGAATACTTCAACCAGCGCCGCGAGGATCTTGGGATAAAGCTTCCTGCCCTCGGCTGTGAGCTCGAGTCGCACCGTCCTGCGGTCGGTCTTGGCGCGCACGCGGCGCAGCACCCCTTTCTTCTCCAGGCGGTCGATGAGGCGCGTCATCGCCCCGGGATCGTAGATGAGGATTTTGCACAGCTCGGCGGCGGTCGACGCCACGCCGTCGCCTAGCATCAGCACCACGATCCACTGCGCGTGGCTGATGTCGAGCGGCGCGAGCTTCGCGTCGATCGCCTCGACGATCGCCCGGCGGGCGCGGCCGATGTAGGCGCCGACGCCCTGGCTGGGACGGAAGGTCTGGATGTCGTAGATGGGCTGCATCGACCGCGGCAGGGGAAAGGGGAAAGATGGTATTTGCCTAGGCAAACATTGTCAAGGCAATGTCCCGGCGGCATGCGCCGGCTGCGCGAGCGATTAGCCGGCGAGCGCTTGCGCGACGAAGTCGAGCCGGTCCTGGCCCCAGAACATCTCGGCGCCGACGAAGAAAGTCGGCGCGCCGAACACGCCGCGCGCGACTGCCTCTTCGGTGACTCGCTTTAGCCGCGCCTTCACCGCTTCGTCCTCGATCAAGGCACGAAAGGCGGCGGCGTCGAATCCCGCCTGGGTCAGCACGGCAGCGAGCGCTTGCGCATCGCCGAGATTGCGGCCGTCGCGCCACATGGCGTTGAATATCGTTTCGACATAGCGCAGAAAGTCGGGCCCGCCCTGCATGCTCACCGCGCCGCGCATCAATACCAGGGTGTTGATGGGGAAATGGGGATTGAGCCTGAAAGGAGCGCCGTAGCGCTCGGCCCAGCGCTGCATGTCGCGGTGCATCCAGGCGCTTTTCGCCGGAATCTCGGCCGGGCTGTGGTTGCCGGTCGCCTTGAACACGCCGCCGAGCAGCATCGGCCGCCAGTCGATTTCCGCGTCGGTCGCGGCCGCGATCGCAGGCAGCGCCTTGTAGGCGAGGTAGGAATAGGGGCTGCCGAAGTCGAAATAGAATTCCACCTTCTTCTTCATCGCGTCTTCTCCTTCTCGCCAGCAGGGCTTACCAGGGTTCGATCCAGGGACGCAAATCGAGTTCGTGCGTCCAGGCCGTACGCGGCTGACGGTGAAGCTGCCAGTAGGCCTCGGCGATGGCATCCGGGCTGACGATACCGTCCTTCTGCTTCAGCGCGTAGCGCTCGGGGAAATTCTCGCGGATGAACTCGGTGTCGATCGCGCCGTCGACGATGACTTGCGCTACGTGTATGCCCTGCGGGCCGAGCTCGCGCGCCATGCTCTGCGCCAGCGCCCGCAGGGCGTGCTTCGCTCCGGCGAAGGCGGCAAAGCCGGCGCGTCCGCGTAGGCTCGCCGATGCGCCGGTGAAGAAGATCGAGCCGCGCTCGCGCGGCAGCATGACTTTCGCCGCCTCGCGCCCGAGGAGGAAGCCGCCGAAGCAGCCCATTTCCCATACCTTGTAATACACCCGCGCCGTAGTCTCGGTGATGGGGAAACGGACGTTGCCGCCGACATTGAACACCGCGACTTCGATCGGCGCGATGTCGCGCTCGATGGTCGCGACGAGCTCGACCACCTCTTCTTCCTTGCGCGCATCGGAGCCGAAGGCGCGCGCCTCACCGCCTGCGGCCTCGATGGCGGCGACCAGCGGCGCCAGCTTCTCTGCATTTCGCCGGGTGACGCAGGCGATATAGCCCTCGCGCGCGAAGCGGCGCGCGATCGCACCGCCGGTGGCGTCACCCGCGCCGACTACTAGAATGGCTTTCTTTTCGTTCATACTGTTCTCAATTCGCGGCCGCGCCGCCTCCGCACCGTCGTCGGTGCGCGACCAGTGCGGCTGTCGGCGGCTCGCGGTAATCGCGGCCGGTCGCATCCCCAACTTGCGGGGCAGCGGCCGGCGAAGCGGAGCAGGGGCCCCATCGAACTGATGGGGATGCGACCTGAGCTCGGACGCACAGGGGCGCCAGCCGCTCGCGGTCGCCTGCGGGGTCAGATCCCCGACTTGCGTCGGGGCCCCTCTTCCGCCCTTCGGCGCCCCCAGCTTCCTGCTCATACCGCGCCTCGCGGATGGGCAGGTTGACCAGCGCCGCGGCGGCGGCGAGCGCGATGTCCGCATACCACATCCAGTCGTAATTACCGCTCGCGGCGACGGCGAGCCCGCCCAGCCAGGCGCCGAAGAAGCCGCCGATCTGGTGCGAGAACAGCGTCAAGCCGAACAGCGTCGCGAGGTAGCGCGTGCCGAAGAGCTTGCCCACCAGTCCCGCGGTTGGCGGCACGGTGGCAAGCCAGCTCACGCCGAGGACCACGGCGAAGATGTAGAAGGTGAGCGCGGTGTGCGGCACGAGGAGATAGCCCGTGATCGCCAGCGCGCGCAGGCCGTAGATCGCGGCGAGCAGCATTTTCATGCGCTGCGTCTGCGCCAGCCAGCCCACGGTCAGGCTGCCGGCGATGTTGGCGACGCCGATGATGGCGAGCGATGCCGCCGACACCGAGGCCGGCAGCCCGCATAGGGCGACCTCGCCCGGCAGGTGGGTGACCAGAAACGCGATGTGGAAGCCGCAGGTGAAGAAGCCCGCATGCAGGCACCAGTAGCTGCGGTCGCGGAAAGCGATGAGCGTCTGTTCCGACAGGCCCATGGCGCTTGCGTGCGCGCTCGGCTGCGGCCGCTGGTCGCGCAAAGGCAGTGCGAGAGGGATGGTCGCGAGCGCCGAAGCGGCGAGCGTAAGCAGTGCGGTCACCCAGCCGAAGGCGGCGATCAGCACCTGCGCGAGCGGTGCGAACACGAACTGGCCGAAGGAGCCGCCGGCATTGATGAAGCCGGAAGCGAAGGCACGCCGCTCCGCCGGCAGCCTTTGCGCCGCCGCCCCGATGAGGATGGAAAAGCTGCCCGCGCCCCCCCCGGCGGCGGAAAGTACGCCCAGCGCGAATATCAGGCCGGCGCCGGAGTGCATGATAGGCGTGAGGGCGAGCCCGGCGGCGAGCAGCACGGCCCCCAGCGCGATCACGCGCACCGAGCCGGCGCGGTCGGCGAGCACGCCGAACAGCGGCTGCGCCGCGCCCCAAACGAACTGCCCGACGGCGAGCGCGAAGCTGATGGTGACGATGCCAAGGCCGGTCGCGGTGTTGAGCGGCGACACGAACAGCCCGAGGGCGTTCCTGATGCCCATGGTGACGGCGAGGATCGCCGCGGCCGAGCCAACCAGGGCCCAATAATGACGAGTCTGGGTCATGCCTGCCTGTCGCCGGATGCGGGCAGAGCCGCGAGCGCGGCATCGACGCGGCGGTGCAGCTCGCCCACGTCGGTGACGCCAAGCAGCGTTTCGACTTCGCATTGCGCTTTGCGCCACAAGGGCAGCACGGCCTGCAGCTTCTTCCGCCCTTTGGCGGTGACGCTCACATTGCGGCTGCGCGGGTCGGCGCCGACTTCGATTTCCACCCAGCCCTGGGCCGCGAGCGGCGCGAGGTTGCGCGACAGCGTGCTGCGATCCATGTCGAGCTCGGCGGCGAACTCGGACAGCGTGCGCTCGCCGCGCGCCGCGTTGGCGAGCAGCGAATACTGCGTGACCTTGATGCCCTCTGCGGCGAGATGGGCATCGTAGACGCGCGTGAGGCGGCGTGCCAGCTTGCGCAGGCGCGCGCAGGTGCAGCCGAATTGCGGCAGGGTAGACATGGCCGCATCATAACACATAGGTGTAATTACACCCATATGCGTCCGGCCGGCGCCCGGCCGCGCGGGAGAGGCTAGGTTCAGTCCACGCGGGCGCCGGAGGCTTTGACGATCTTGCCCCACTTCGCCAATTCGCCGCGGATGCTGTCGGTCATCTGCTCGGGCGTGGAGGTCACGATGTCGTAGCCCTGCTCGGTCAGTCGGCCGCGGAACGCCGGGCTCGCCGCAGCCTTGGCGATCGCCGCATTCAGCTTCTGGACCATGTCCGCGGGCGTGCCGGCCGGAGCGACGACGCCGAACCAGACATAGGAATCGTAGCCCGGCACGCCGGCCTCGGCGATGGTGGGCAGATCGGGCAGGAGTTGCGAGCGCTTGGAGCCGGTGACGGCGAGCGCGCGCAGCTTGCCCGCCTTGATGTGGGGCAGGGAAGAGGGGATGTTGTCGAACATCATGTTGACCTGTCCGGCGAGCAGGTCGGTCACCGCGGGGGCGCTGCCTTTATAGGGGATGTGCAGCATGTCCACACCCGCCATCGACTTGAACAGTTCCCCCGACAGGTGAATGCTGGTGCCGTTGCCGCTGGAGGCATAGGTGAGCTTGCCCGGTTGCGCCTTCGCCGCAGCGATGACGTCCTTCACCGACTTGAACGGCAGGCTCGGATTCACCACCAGCACGTTGTTGAGCGAGACTACCATCGACACCGGCGAAAAATCCTTCAGCGGATCGAAGGGCAGTTTGGAATAGAGCGCCGGATTGATCGCCATGATGCCGGAGGTGGTCATCAGCAGCGTATAGCCGTCGGCAGGCGATTTCGCCACGATTTCGGCGCCGATGTTGCCGCCCGCGCCGGGGCGATTGTCGACCGTCACCGGCTGGCCCAGCGACTGGGTGAGTTCGTGCGCCACCGCGCGCGAGGCGATGTCCACCGCCCCGCCCGGCGGGAACGGGCACACGAGCCGGATCGGCTTGTTGGGAAAGGTCTGCGCCTGCGCCCCCAGGGCGAGTGCAGCGAGTGCGGGAATGGCTATCAGCTTGTGCAGCAGCTTCATGTTTTCTCCGATGGCTTGGGTGATGGCAAGATGGCGGCGGTCCGTGGCGGGCGCCGCGAAATACGAAGCCCCGCATCTTAGCACCGGCGGCACGCAGCGCTGCCCTAGAAATTGCGCCGGAACGCGTCTGCAATTACTATCGTTTGCAGCCAAATCGAACGTGAGTCCAGCTATGAGCGAGGTGCGCATCGCAAACTATGTTCCGGGGGCCATCGGCCGCGTCGCCGAGCTCCATGCCGGCTATTACAGCAAGGCTTGGGATTTCGGTCTTTACTTCGAGGCCAAGGTGGCGAAGGAACTGTCGGAATTCCTGCTGCGTTTCGATCCGCAGCGCGACGGCTTCTGGACGGCGCTCGCCGACGGGCGAGTCGAAGGCTCGATCGCGCTCGACTGCGCCAAGGCCGCGAGCGAAGGCGCGCATCTGCGCTGGTTCATCCTGTCCGACGCGCTGCGCGGGAAAGGCGTCGGCAGCGAGCTGTTAGCGCGTGCGATCGACCGCGCCAAGCGCTCGGGCTGCGCACGCATCTACCTGTGGACCTTCGCCGGCCTGGATGCGGCACGGCATCTGTACGAAAAGTTCGGCTTTCGCCTGGCCGAAGAGTTCGACGGCACGCAATGGGGAAAGACGGTCACCGAGCAGCGCTTCGTGCTCGAGCTCGCGCCTTCCCCGTGAGGATGTTGCCTACTCGACGATCTTGTTCAGCGGCAGCTCGATGACGCCGCGCGCGCCAGCGGCGTAGAGCTTGGGGATCAGCTCGCGCACTTTCTTCTCCTCGACCACGGTGGACAGGTCGACCCATTCCGGGTCGGCAAGCGTCGAGATCGTCGGCGTGGCGAGCGCGGGCAGCAGTCTCAACACGGCATCGACGTTCTTGCGTGCGAGGTTCATCGACAGCAGCACGCGCGTCGCCGCGGCGATCGCGCCCTTCAGCAGCATCAGCACGCAGTCGATCTTGTCCTTTTTCCACCCATCTTTCAGCGCGTCGTGATTGGCGATGAAGCGCGGCGTGCTCACCAGCACCACGTGCATGATCTTCAAGTTGTTCGCGCGCAGCGAGGCGCCGGTCTCGGACACGTCGACGATGGCATCGGCGAGAATGGGCGGCTTCACCTCGGTTGCGCCCCAGGAGAATTCGACATGGGCATTCACGCCGTGCTCGGCGAGAAAGCGCCGCGTCATGCCCACGGCTTCGGTGGCGATGCGCTTGCCCTCGAGATCCTTCACCGCATGGAAGGGCGACTCTTCCTTGGAAGCCATCACCCAGCGCACCGGGCCGTAATTCGGCCAGGGCGCGCGCAGATCGGCGAGCTCGGCCACGTCGCAATCGTTCTCCAGTATCCAGTCGAGCCCGGTGATCGCGCAGTCGATGATGCCCTGGCCGACGTAGCGCGCCATCTCCTGCGGACGGATGAGGATGCATTCGATTTCGGGATCGTCGATGTCGGGGTAATAGGAACGGCCGGAAATGCGCAGGTCGTAGCCGGCGCGGACGAAAAGCTTTTGCGTGGTGTCTTGCAGGCTGCCCTTGGGGATGCCAAGGCGCAGCCGGGGAGCGGATGTGTTCACGATAGGAGGGCTTTCGGAAGGGTTGCGCCGAATGTTGCGGGCGCTAGCTTACCGCAAACCCGCTCTCTCGGGCGCAATCATTCCCCGCGAAAAATGTCGCGGAAACTCGCGTAGGCCGAGGCGATGACGGTCGGGATCAGCACTAGGTAGCCGAGTCCGGCGGGAATGGCGGCAGCGATGCCGAGCACGAACAGCACTACGCCATAGACGAGGAAGGGAACCCAGTTCTTCAGGCAGCCGAAGAAGCTCGCCTTGAGCGCCGCGACCGGCGCGACGTCGTGCAGCACGATCAGCGCCGGCGCAAACCAGGTCGCCATACACAGCGGCACCGACAGCCCGGCGATCAACAACATGGCGAGCATGACCGTGGCGATGGAGAAGCGCGCCGCCTCGACGCTGCCGTGGATCAGCGCCATCAGCACGCCGCCGCCGACCACGCCCATGGTCGCGAGGCCGATGACGACTAGGCCGACGAAATTGAATACGCCCACCATCACCAGATTGCCGGTGTTCTTCTTGAAGCCGGCAAAAATGTGGTTGAACGCAATCTCGCGGCCCTCTTCCTGTTCGCGGCAGGCGAGCATCAGGCCCGCCTCGAAGATCGGCAACAGCAGGATGTTGGCGACCGATCCGAGCAGCGGGATGAGCCCGACGACGATGGAGATGATGCCGAGCGCGAGCGCGATCAGGATCCAGATGCCCGGCTGCTTGCGGAACAGCGCAAAGCCCTCGGCGATCCAGTCCCAGCCGCGGCCGCCGCCGACGGTGCGGCCGGTGGCGCTGAAGCGTCCTCCCTGCGAGCCTTGCCCGCTGTTCTCGTTCTTGGCTGCCGGAAAGCTGTCGCTCATAGTGTTCTCCCCATTTAAGATTCTTCTTCTACGAGCTAGTTTATGCCGCCTGGGGCCGCGCCTCAATACACGGTTTCTGCCATCATGCGCCCATGCGGAGCAGGCGATGAGGATAGCGGACATCGAACGGGCATTGCTTGAGGCGGGTTTGCGCCCGCGCGGCGCATTTCATCCGGCGCCTGCGGACGGCGTGCCGCCGCTCGCTGCGGGGCAGCCGGCGCGCACGCTGCTGCTCGCCGGCAACGCCGGGCCGCAAATGTGGACGCGCTTCGCCGCCGCGCGCGGCAGGGGCGCGCTCACGCTCGACCAGTGGTCGGAACAGGTGCTGGGGGAGCTTGCAGCGAGGTTGCACGCAACGGCGGTGTACCCTTTCGCGCGCCCGCATCTGCCGTTTCAGCGTTGGGCGCAGCGCGCCGAAGCCTGCTTCGCCTCGCCGCTAGGTCTGCTGCTGCACGCGCAATACGGCCTGTGGCACGGTTACCGAGGCGCGCTGCTGTTCGCAGATGCGATCGAACTGCCGGAGCGCGAGCAGCGGACGAGTCCCTGCGCAAGCTGCCAGGACCAGCCCTGCCTCGCCGCTTGCCCGGTGGGCGCCTTCGATGGTCAGAGCTACGACGTTCGCGCTTGCGCGCGCCACCTCGGCGGGACGCCCGAGCCGAAGTGCATGCAGTTCGGCTGCCTTGCGCGCCATGCCTGCCCCGTGGGCCGCGATTTTCGTTACTCGCCGCCGCAGGCGCGCTTTCACATGCAGGCGTTTCTGGCGGAGGTTCGCTCCGCCTAAGTCAAGTGGAATGCTGATCCTCGAGGATCATGGCCGCGGCCTTCTCCGCGATCATGATCGCCGGCAGGTTGGTGTTGCCGGAGACGATGGTCGGCATCACCGAACAGTCGACCACGCGCAGGCCCGCGGTGCCGCGCACGCGCAACCGCTCGTCCACCACTGCCATCGAATCGGAACCCATTTTGCAGGTGCCGACCGGATGGAAGATGGTGGCGCCCTGGTTGCGCGCGAATTCCAGCAAGTCTGCATCCGTCTTCGTCGCAGGACCGGGCTTGAACTCTTCCTCCACATAGCCGCGCATGGTGGGCGTGGCGGCGAGGGCGCGCGCAACTTTGACGCCGGCGACGGCCGTGCGTCGGTCGAGCTCCGCCGACAGGTAATTCGGCTGCATCGCCGGGGCCTCCTTCGGATCGCGCGAGCGGATATTGACCGTGCCGCGCGATTCCGGCCGCAGCTGGCATACCGACATGGTGAAGCCGGAGAAGTCGTGCGGCTTGCCTCCCGCCATGTCCGCGGAGAGCGTGCCGAAATGAAATTGGATGTCCGGCGTCGGTGCTTCGGGCAGCGCGCGGGTGAACAGCCCGCCCTGGTTGATGCCGATGGCGAGCGGACCCTTGCGAAACAGCAGCCACTGCAAGCCGATTTTCATCTTGCCGTAGAGGCTCGCCAGCTGGTCGTTGGTGGTGATCGGCTTGGTGCATTTGAAGATGAGGCGTAGCTGCAGGTGGTCCTGCAGGTTCGCGCCGACGCCGGGAAGTTCGTTCACGACGTCGATGCCGTGGGTTCGCAGGAGCGGCGCCGGTCCGATGCCCGAGAGCTGCAAGAGCTGCGGGCTGCGCAGCGTGCCTGCGGCGAGGAGCACTTCCTTCGCCGCGCGTGCCTCGCGCATCGCGCCGCCCTGTTCGTAGCGCACGCCCACGGCGCGGCCGGACTCGATCGTCACCGCGGCGGCGTGGGCATCGGTCTCCACTCGCAGGTTCGCGCGCTTTTTCGCGGGATCGAGGTAAGCGGTCGCGCTCGAGCAGCGCCAGCCCTTGCGGGTGGTGAGCTGGTAATAGCCGACGCCCTCCTGCTCGGCGCCGTTGAAGTCGTCGTTGCGCGGAATGCCGAGCTCGCCCGCGCCGCGGATGATGGCTTCCATCAACTCGTGCTTGGCCGGAATGTCGGTGTTCCACAGGGGGCCGTCCGCACCGTGATAGGTGCTTGCGCCGCGGCTGTTGTGCTCGGACTTGATGAACCAGGGCAGCACGTCCTTCCAGCCCCAGCCCTTGTTGCCCGCCGCCGCCCAGCGCTCGTAGTCCGCATGCTGGCCGCGGATGCAGATGAGGCCGTTGATCGAGGACGATCCCCCGAGACCGCGACCGCTCGGCCAGTAGACCTTGCGCCCGTTCACGCCGGGGTCCGGCTCGGTGTAGTAGCGCCAGTTATAGATCGGATGCCACATCGTCTTGCCGTAGCCGATGGGCAGGTGGATCCAGATCGAGTCGTCGCGCGGCCCTGCTTCGAGGAGCAGCACCTTGTTGCGCCCGTTTTCGCTCAAGCGATTGGCGAGCACGCAGCCGGCCGAACCGGCGCCGACGATGATGTAATCGTAGTGGTCCATGCTTTTCCGAGGGATCTCAGGATGCGGAGACGAGAGCGCATTGTAGCCGCCTAGGCGCGGCGTGTGCTCGCGTGTAAGCTTGGGTCTAGCCGAATAGTTGCGAAATCGCCGCTGCGCGCGCTTTACCGAGAAGGATATCGATTGGACCATCCATGCATGCAAAACTAGACGCGCAGGCCGCGGCGAAGGTGGCCGATGCCGTGGCGAAAACGCTCAAGGCCTACGGCGTGCGCTTCGCCTTCGGCATCCCCGGCAACGACGTGCTGGAGACGGTGCGCGCCTGCGAAGAGCGGGGCATCGAATTCGTGCTCGGCAAGTCCGAACCGTCCTGCGCCTTCATGGCAGATGCCGTGTGCCAGTTGAGTGGCAAGCCGGCGCTGCTCGTGCCCGCGCTCGGGCCGGGAATTTCGAATGCCATGTCCGGCATCGCCGGCGCGATGCAGGAGCGCTCGCCCCTGCTCGTGCTCTCGGGCGAAATGGCCACGGCCAACATGGGCATGTACAACCATCAAGTGTTCGATCACGTGGCATTGGCGCGGCCGGTGGTGAAATACGCCGAGCAGTTGAACCCCAAGCGCGCGGCGCAGCAGGTGGCGAAGGCGCTGGACATCGCGACGAGCTATCCGGCGGGCCCGGTGCTGCTGAACGTCGCCGCCGACCACAATCGCGCCGCGGCCGCAGCCGAGGACGAATACCGTCCGGCGCGGCTCGCCGCGACGGAGCTCGCTCAAGCGGAAGCCGCGCGGCTGCGCGCCATGCTCGATGCGGCCAAGCGGCCGCTCGCGCTGATCGGGCGCGGCGCACTGCTCGGCGACGCGCCGCAGGCTTTGCGCGCGCTCGTCGCAGCGCGCAAGCTGCCCTTTCTTTCCAGCTACAAGGCGAAGGGCACGGTGCCCGAGCAGCATGCGCTGTGTCTGGGCGCGGTGGGCCTGTCGCCGGTGGTCGATGCGGAGAACATGAAGCTCGTGCGCGAGGCCGATTTGATCCTTTGCGTTGGCTTCGACCCGATCGAGTTGCGCGATGCCTGGCTCGACGCCTGGCCCGAGGCGAAGGACGTGCTGTCTCTGGACTGGGGGCCGCTCAACCATCGCATCTTCCCGGAAGGCGAGCGCGCCTACGGTCATCTGCCTTGCATCCTCGCCCAGTTCATGCCGCAAGTCGAGGCGGCGAACGGCTGGGATAAGGCGCGGCTCAACCGCCACAAGCAGGCGGTCGCGCACATCGTGCGCCCGCGCGCGCCGGGGAGCCGCATCAGCCCGGCGGCGCTGTTCGCCGCGGTCGACGAGCAGGCGAGGGAAGACTGGATCATGACCGTCGATGTCGGCGCGCATCGCATCCTCGCCAACCACGTCATCGCCTGCCGCACGCCCGGACAGCTGCTGCAGTCGAACGGCCTGGGCTGCATGGGCTACGCCGTGCCGGCGGCGATCGGGGCGCAACTCGTGCATCCGGACAAACCCGTGGTGGCGATGCTGGGCGACGGCTGCATGCTCATGACCCAGGGCGAACTCGCCGTCGCCGCCGAACGCGGACTGCCGCTGGTGGTGGTGGTGCTGAACGATGCGAGCCTGTCGCTGATCAAGCTCAAGCAGTCGAAGATGAAGCTCGCGCCCAAGGACGGCAAGCGGGCTTATTCGGCGACCGATTTCGCCTCGCCGCGCTTCGATCTCATCGCCGCTGGTTTCGGCGCGAAAGGCGTGCGCGTGGACAACATCGCGGCGTTCGACGCGGCGCTCGCCGAAGCCGTGGCGAGCCGCCGCTTCACCGTGATCGACGCGCTGGTCGATCCCGCCGAGTATTGGGAGCAGATGTAGCTGCTTCATGCGCGCGTCTTCCGCAGCGATCGGTTCAGCGTATCTTTCCGGGCGGGCCGCATGGCGCGCGTGATCTGCGTCGGGCATAGCGCGCTCGACCGCGTGTTCGCGGTCGAATCCTGGCCGGCACGTAGTGCGAAACTCGCGGCGCAGCGTTATGTCGAAATCGGCGGCGGCATGGCGGCGAACTCAGCCTTCGCCGTCGCGCGCCTGGGCGGGGAGGCGATCTTCTGGGGGCCGGTGGGCGACGACGGCATCGCCGACATCATGGCGAATCAACTCGCGGCGGCGGGAGTCGACGTCCGCGCGATGCGCCGGATTCCCGGCATGCAGTCTTCCACTTCGGCGATCCTGGTCGATGGGCGCGGCGAACGCCTGATCGTCGGCTTTCGCGGCAGTGCGCTCGCCGCCGCGGCCGATTGGCTGCCCCTGGTCGAACTGCGCTCGGGCGACGTGCTGCTCGCCGACGTGCGTTGGCGAGAAGGGGCGCTCGCCGCCTTGCGCGCCGCGCGGGCGGCGCAAATACACACGGTGCTCGATGCCGATGCGGCGGAGCCGGCGATACTCGAGCAACTGGCGGGAGAGGCGGAGTACGCCTTGTTTTCCGAAGCGGGACTCGCGAGCTTTGGCGGTGGGCCCGATGCCGAAGCGGGGCTACGGCGCGCCCTTTCCTTGGGTGCGCGACTGGCCGCGGTGACCCAAGGCGAGCGCGGCCTGCTCTGGCTGGAGGCAGGCGGCGGCCTGCGCCGGCTACCGGCATTCGAGGCCGATGCCGTCGACACCCTCGCGGCGGGCGACGTGTTCCACGGCGCGTTCGCGCTCATGCTCGCCGAAGGCAGGGAGCTGGCTGCGGCCCTGCGCTTCGCTTGCGCGGCCGCTGCAATCAAGTGCGGTAGGGAAGGCGGCCGCCTGGGGAGCCCGCTGCGCGCCGAGGTCGAAGCGTTTCTACGGCAGGTGCAGCCGAAAGAGTCGTAGCGTGCCTAGCGCTTCGCCCGCTGCGGCCCGGTGAGATAAGGCGACGTGGCGACGGTCCAGGCGGGCGGCGTCTCCATTTTGAATATCTGCCGCAGGTGCACTTCGTCCGGGCCGTCGCCGATGCGCAGCAGGCGCGCCCAGGCGAGCGCTTGGTGGATGGGCGTATCGTCCGAGCCGCCCATGGCGCCGAACACCTGGATCGCCCGATCGGCGATGCGCTGGAAGACATTCGGCACCGCCACCTTGATCAGCGACACGTCGCGCCAGCCACCGTGATGCCCCTGGCGGTCGAGCAGCCAGGCGCAGCGATATGTGAGCAGCCGTGCCTGCTCGAGTTCCAGGCGCGATTCGGCGATCCAGCGCTGCACGGTGTCGTATTCGATCACCGTGCGGCCGAAGGCGCGCCGCTCGGCCGCACGTGCCAACATCAGCTCAATCAGCACTTCGCTCATGCCGATCGAGCGCATGCAATGGTGCACCCGCGCCGGACCGAGGCGCACCTGGGCGATGCGAAAGCCGTCGCCTTGCTTGCCGATCAAGTTTTCCGCTGGCACGCGCACGTCTTTGAAGCTCAGTTCGCCGATCGGGGCCACGTAGTCCTCGCAGCCCATCCAGCGCAGCCGCCGCTCCACCTTCACTCCGGGGGCGTCCATGGGCACGATGACGCAGGAATGGCGCCGCGTGCGGTCGGCGCCGGAATCGGTCACGCCCATGGCGATGAGGTATTTGCACTCAGGGTTCGCTGCGCCGGTGATATACCACTTGTGGCCGTTCAGCACGTATTCGCTGCCGCGGCGCTCGATCCGGGTGGCGATGTTGGTTGCGTCCGACGAGGCCACGTCCGGCTCGGTCATGGCGAACGCCGAGCGCGTCTTGCCCTCGAGCTGGGGCGCGAGCCAGACGCGCTTCTGCTCGGCGTTGGCGCAATTCTGCAGTGCGATCATGTTGGGCACGTCGGGCGCCTGGCAGTTGAACACCTCGGGCGCCCAGAACAGCCGCCCCATGATTTCGGCTAGCGGCGCATAGTCGAGATTCGACAAGCGCGTGCCGGGCTCGTCCGGCGCAAGCTCGGGTAGCCCCAGGTTCCACAGACCTTGCGCGCGCGCCTTGGCGCGCAGCGCTTCCATGAAAGGCACCGGCTCGCGGCTGCGCATGCATGCAGTCCATTCGCGATGGCGCGGCAGCACGTCGGCATCGAAAAACGCCTGCAGTCGGTCGCGCCATTCGCGCGCGGTGGCGGAGAGTTCGAAGTCCATGCTTGCGCCTCAATCGTGAAGTTTGACGACGTTGCGGCCGCGGCTTGCGCCGGCGAGCATTTGCGCAAAAGCCTGCGGCAATTCTTCCAGCGCGATTTCCTTGCGGATGGCCGCGAGGTGCCGCGGCTTCAAGTCGCCGGCGATGCGGCTCCACACCGTCTTGCGCAAGGCCATCGGGCTGTTGGCATTGATGCCGAGCAGCCGCACGCCGCGCAGGATGAAGGGCAGCACGTTGCCGGCAAATTCCATCCCGCCCGCGTTGCCGAAGGACGCAATCACGCCGTAGGGCTGCATGCTGCGCGTGAGCCAGGAAAGCGTCTCGCCGCCGACGGAATCCAGCGCCCCCGCCCACAGCGGCTTCTCCAACGCGCGCTTGCCCATGGCGAGGTTCGCGCGCTCGATGACTTCGGCTGCGCCGAGGGCGAGCAGATAGTCGCGCTCGGCGATCTTGCCGGTCACCGCAGTGACGCGGTAGCCGCGGCGCGCGAGCATGTCGATGGCGATGCTGGCGACGCCGCCGGTCGCGCCGTTCACCAGGACCTTTCCCGCGTCCGGGCTAAGGCCGTTCAGCTCCATGAGATGGATGGATAGCGCGGCGGTGTAGCCCGCTACGCCGCAGGTCGCCGCCTCGACCGGCGCGAGCGCCGCCGGCAGAGGCAGGATCCAGTCGCCGGCGACGCGCGCGTATTCGGCAAATCCGCCGTCGGTGTCGATGCCGATGCCGAAGCCGTGCACCACCACGGCGTCGCCCGCACGGTAGCGCGGGTCGCCGCTTTCTTCCACCGTGCCCACCAAGTCGATGCCGCCGATGCGGGGGAAACTGGTGATGATCTTATTGATGCCGGTCGCGGCAAGCGCATCCTTGTAATTCACGCTGGCGTAGTGCGTGCGCACCAGCACGTCGCCGGCGGAGAGCTCGTCTGCGCCCATGTCGACGATGCGCCCTTCGGGGCGCGCCTCTCCCTGGAACAGGCGATAGGCCTTGAATCGCTTCACGCGTCCTTCCTCCTCGGTTTGATCAATGCGTCCCCGGCGAGCACGCCCGCGCCTTCGGGCAGTACGAACAGCGGATTGATGTCGAGCTCCGCGAGCTCCTCTTTCAGGTCGAGCGCCAGGGCGGACACTTGGGTGAGCGTCGCGGCGAGCGCCGCGACGTCCGCTTTCGGCCGCCCGCGCGCGCCGTCGAGCACAGGGTAGGCGCGCAGCTCGCGCAGCATGTCCTCGGCCTCGGCGAGCGTGATCGGCGCCAGACGGAAACTGACGTCGCGCAGGATCTCCGCGTACACGCCGCCCAGGCCCACCATCAGCGCCGGCCCGAACAGGGGATCGTTGCTGACGCCGACGATCACTTCCGTCGCGCCTGCCACCATCTGCTGCACCAGCACGCCCTCGATCGCCGCATCCGGCGCGTAGGCCTTGGCGCTGGCCACGATTTCCCCGTAGGCGCGCCGCGCCTCCTCTTCGCTTGCGACGCCGATGCGCACGCCGCCGGCTTCGGTCTTGTGCGGGATGTCGGCGGACTGGACTTTCAGCGCCACGGGGAAGCCGACGCTGTTCGCCATGCGGCCCGCTTCCACCGCGCTCGTCGCAAGCGCTTCGCGCGTGACCGGGATGCCGTAGGCGGCGAGCAGGCGTTTGGCGGCGTATTCGGGCAGGTCGGTTGCGCGACCGCCGAGCTCGGCCCGGCATTCCGGCCGGTTCGCCGCGAGCGGCGTCTGCGCGTCGATTTGCTCCTGCCGCAGGCGCGCACGCGTGTACTGCCACAGCGCCGCGGCGCCGCGCGCGCAGCGCACCGGCGACTGGTAGCGCGGGATGCCCGCCGTGTCGAGGATGCGGTAGGCCTCGGCGTTCGTCGCCGGATCGGCGTTCCAGGCGATGAGTACCGGGACGTGCAGCTCGTCCGACACGCGCACCACCTCGCGCGCGAGCTCGGCGGCGAGCTTGCCGCTCGCCGCGGCGAGCGCCACGCCCATCATGTCGATGTTGGGGTCGCGCGCGAGGCAATCGAGCGTGGCCTTGAGCATGCCGGGGTCGTTCAACAGGCTGCCGGTGACGTCGAGCGGATTGGCGACCGAAGCGTAAGCCGGCAGCACTTTGCGCAGCTGTGCCACCGTCTCCGGTTCGAGCGCAGGGAGCTCGAGACCGGATTCGGAGCAGCGGTCGGCCATGGCGATGCCGGCGCCGCCCGACATGCTGACGATGACGATGCGCTTGCCGCGCGGCAGGCGCCCGGGGAGCAGGGCCTTGGCGCAGTCGGCGAGATCGCCGACGTCGTCGACTTCGACGATGCCGGTCTGGCGGAAGGCGGCGCGATAGAGCGCGGTGGCGCCGCCGAGATTCGCGGTATGGGAGGCCGCCGCGCGCGCGCCCGCCTCGGAGTTGCCCACTTTCCACACCAGCACCGGCGTGCGTGCGCGCAGGGCGCGGCGGCCGATCTCGATCAATCGATGCGCGTCCTTGAAGCCTTCGACGTAAGCGCCGACTACCCGCGTTCCCTCGTCGGCGAGGAAGTATTCCAGCAGGTCGAGGCTGGTGGTGACCGATTCGTTGCCGGTCGAGGCGTAATAGCGAAAGCCGATGCCCTCGGCGTCGGCCAGCATGAGGATGGAGTTGCCGAAGGCGCCGCTTTGCGAGGTGAGGCTCACTCCGCCTTTGCGGTAGCTGAGCGCATAGGGTGGACCGAAGCCGACGTGGATGCCCTCGGCGATGTTCATGTAGCCCTGGCAGTTCGGACCGAGCAGTTGCACTCCGCCCGCGCGCGCCAGCTCCGCGAGCTCGCGCTGCGCCTTTACGCCTTCGGCTCCGGCTTCGGCGAAGCCGGAACTCAGGATGACGGCGAAGGGCACGCCGCGCTCGGCGATCTGCCGCATGGCATCGGGCACGCGCTGCGCCGCCACCGCCACCACCACCACGTCCGGCGTCTCCGGCAGCGCGGCAAGATCGGGGTAGCAGGGAAGGCCGGCGACTTCGGCATAGCGCGGATTCACCGGAAAGATGCGCCCGGGAAAGCCTTTCGCCCGCAAATGCGCGATCGGCTGGCCGCTGATCGAGCCGAGGTCCTGCGAGGCGCCGACGATGGCCACCGCGCGCGGGTTGAACAAGCGGTAGAAATTCTTCAAGGCTTCGGCTGCCAGCGTTTGACAATAGAACGGATGTGGTCTTAGTATTTCATATATCAAAACGAATTGGAAGTATTCTTCTAAGTTAATCATGCCGCTCAAGACCGGCAGCAGGCCGCGCCAGCGCGCGGCCGAACATCCCGACCCCTTCTTCGCCACCACGCTCGCGCGCGGCCTGGAAGTGCTCGCCTGTTTTCGCCCGACGGACGCGGGCCTCGCCAACGGCGAGATTGCGGCGCGCACGGGATTGAGCCGGCCGACCGTGTCGCGCCTCACCAACACCCTGCTCAAGCTCGGTTACCTGCTGCGCGGCGAGGACGGACGCTATCGCCTCTCTACCCACGTGCTGCGCGTCGCCTATCCGGTGCTCGCGCAACTGCGCATTCGCCAGCTCGCGCGACCGCTGATGCGCGAGTTCGCCGAGCAGGCGCGCGGCACGGTGTCGATCGGCACCATCGACGGCACCGACCTCATCTACGTCGAGACCACGCGCGTCGCCGAAGGCGCGGGCTTCGTCCCGGACATCGGCGTGACCATTCCGCTGGTGCAGTCGGCGATGGGGCGGGCGCTGATCTCCATGCTCGAGGCCGGAGCGCGCAAGGCGCTGCTCGCGCGCATCCGCGCGAAGACGCCCGAACTGTGGAAGCGATACGGCGCCAACGTGCAACAGGGGATCGCGCAGTGCCAGGCGCGCGGCTACTGCACCGCGTTCGGCGATTTCCGCAGCGAAATCCACGCAGCGGGCGCGCCGCTCGTCAGCTTCGAGGACGGCGCACCCTTCGCCATCAATTGCGGACTCGCCGCCTATCGCCTGCGCGCCGGCGAACTCGAGGCGGAGATCGGGCCGCGGCTGCACGCGCTGGCGGCGACCATCCGCGCCCTGGCACAGCCGCAGCGGGAGCGGGTCGCATGATCGCCCGCCGTTGCGAGGAGGAAGAAGCATGATCCGGGACCAGGAACGGCTGGCGCGGCTGCTTACCGAACTGCGCGCCTTCGTGCGCGAAGTCGCCATTCCCAACGAGCGGCGGGTGGAAGTGGAGGACGCGGTGCCGGAAGAGATCGTGGCGAGAATGAAGGCCCTCGGCCTCTTCGGCTGGAGCATACCCGAGGAATACGGCGGCGCCGGCCTCAGCACCGAGGAGCTGTGCCTCGCCAACATCGAGCTGTCGCAGTGCTCGGTCGCCTACCGCGCGCGCTGCGGCACCAACACCGGCATCGGCGCGGAAGCGATCATCGTCGACGGCACGCCGGAGCAGAAAGCGCGTTACCTGCCCCGGCTCGCTTCGGGCGAGATCACCGGCTGCCTCGCGGTCACCGAACCCGAGGCGGGGTCGGACCTGCGCGGCGGGCTCGCCACCACGGCGGTCGAAGACGGCGACAGCTACGTCTTGAACGGCACCAAGCGCTACATCACCAATGCGCCCATCGCCGACGTGTTCACGGTGCTCGCGCGCACCGGCGGCGCCAGCCGCGCAGCCGCCGGCACCACCGCCTTCCTCGTCGAGCGGGGCACGCCCGGGCTCGCGGTCGGCACGCCGCACCGCAAGATGGGCCAGGCCGGCTCGCCCGTGTCCGAGGTGTACCTGCGCGACTGTCGCGTGCCCAAGACTGCGGTGTTGGGCGGTGCGCCGGGAAAGGGCTTCGGCTCGGTGATGAAGTCGCTCAACAAGCAGCGCATCAACCTTGCGTCGCTGTGCACCGGTCCGGCGATCCGCCTGCTCGACGAAGCCCTGGCGCACGCGCGCAGCCGACGCCAATTCGGTTCGCCGATCGCGGAATTCCAGCTGGTGCAGGCGATGCTCGCCGACTGCAAGGTCGAGATCGAAGCGGCGCGCGCCCTGATCCTGCAGACCGCGCGTAGGCGCGACGCCGGCGAAGACGTCACCATGGACGTGTCGATGTGCAAGTACTACGCCTCGGAGATGTGCGGGCGCGTCGCCGACCGCGTGGTGCAGATCTTCGGCGGGGCAGGGTATTGCGGCGACATCGCCGACCCGATCGAGCGCTTCTACCGCGACGTGCGCCTGTTCCGACTGTACGAAGGCACGAGCCAGATCCATCAGCTCAACATCGCCAAGCTGCTGTTAAAAGGAGCATCGGCATGAAGGCACTACGTTTTCTGCTCGCGGCGGCGCTTTGCGTTCCGGGCCTCGCCTTGGCGCAGAACTGGCCGGCGAAGGTGGTGCACATCGTTTCGCCCTACGCGCCGGGCGGAACCAACGACGTTACCGCGCGCATCGTCGGCGAGCGCTTGCAGCAGCGCCTGGGCCAGCCGGTGGTGATCGACAACAAGCCCGGCGCGAACATCCGCATCGGCAGCGAGTACGTGGCGAAAAGCGCGCCCGACGGCTATACGCTGCTGTGGACCGCCGCGCCGCACACAGTCAATCCGGCCTTCTACACCAAGCTTCCCTACGACACGCTGAAGGACTTCGTCGCCGTCGTGCAGACCGTCATGGTCCCGGTGCTCCTGTCCGTTCCGGAATCGTCTCCGGCGAAATCGATCGCCGAATTCCTCGCCCTTGCCAAGGCGAAGCCCGAGTACGCGACGGTGGCAACCCCTGGCAACGGCAGCGGACCGCATCTGGCGCTGGAGCTCTTCATCGCGGCGAGCGGCGCGCCCCTGGTGCACGTGCCCTACAAAGGTGACGCGCCGGCCGTGAACGATCTCCTCGGCGGGCGTGTCGGAGCGGGGATGAACGCCGTCGGCACGCCGCTTCCGCACGTCAAGGCAGGGAAGCTGCGCCCGCTCGGCATCGTGTCGAGCCAACGCCTGCCGCAGCTGCCGGCTGTGCCGACCTTCGCGGAAGCCGGATTCCCCAGCGTGGATGCCTATGCCTGGTTCGGACTACTTGAGCCGGCGGGGACGCCCGCGCCCATCGTCGAGCGCTTGAACACCGAGATCAACCAGATCCTGAAACAGCCCGAGGTCGTCGAGCGCCTGGCGCAGCAGGGCGCGCTGCCGATAGGCGGAAGCGCGGCCGAGTTCGATCGCTACATCCGCAACGACCTGGTCAAATGGGCCAAGCTGGTCAAGGAGCGCAACATCAAGGCGGAATGAGGTGAGTCGCGGCGATACTTAAAGGAAAGCGCGACTGAAGTGGTGTCTGCGACAAGAATCGCCCGCCAAGCCCGGGCGGCTGCCACGAAGGAGGGAGCCGAGTCATCGAACGCGAGGAGGAGTGATATGTCACGCAGAATCGCCGCAGCACGCGCGCTCGCCGCCGCATGGTTTCTGATCGCGGCCGGCAGCGCCTTGGCGCAGGGCTTTCCGGCAAAGCCCGTCCACGTTATCGTGCCTTACCCCGCCGGCGGCATCGTCGACGTGGTCGCGCGCACGGTGACGGAGAAGCTCGCGGCCATGTGGGGACAGCCGGTGATCGTGGAGGCGAAGCCGGGCGCGAACGCGAACCTCGGCATGGCCGAGGCGGCGCGCGCGACGCCCGACGGCTACACCTGGATCATCAACGGGCCGGCGCTCACCTCGAACCCCACCATCTACGGCAATCTGCCCTGGGATCCGCGCCGCGACTTTCGCGGCATCGGCGTGGTCACCTGGTCGCTCAACGTCGCCGTCGTTCCCGCGAGTTTGCCGGCGAAGACGCTGCAGGAGTTCGTCGCCCTGGCGAAGAAGCAGCCGGGCAAACTCTTCTACGGCAATCCCGGAACCGGTACCTCCAATCACCTCGGGACGGAGCTGTTCATGCAGGTGGCGGACATCAAGATGGTGCCGGTGCCGTACAAGGGGCAGCCGCCGGCGATCCCCGACCTGCTCTCCGGGCTGCTCCAGTTCAAGGTCGTCGCCGTAGGCCTCGCGCTGCCGCACATTCAGAACGGCAAGCTGCGGGCGCTCGCCTTGATCGCCAAGGAGCGTTCGAAGCTGCTGCCCGATGTGCCCACCATCGCCGAGGCGGGTTATCCCGAAGCGGCAGTGGTGCCCTGGTACGGCTTCGTCACCCGCGCCGGTGCGCCGCCCGAGGTGCTTACGAAGATCAACGCCGACATCAATAAGGTGCTCGCCATGCCCGAGGTGCAGGAAAAGCTGGAGAAGCTCGGCGGCCAGGCGGCGCAGCCCATGTCGGTCGAGGAGATCGACGCCCTCATCCGCTCCGATTACGACAAGTGGGGCGCGGTGGTGAAGAAGGCCGGCATCAAGGCGGAGTAGAGGCGATGACGCTGCGCACGCCGATCTGCGCGCGTTTCGGCATCGCGCTGCCGATCTTCGGCTTCTCGCATTCGGTGGAAGTGAGCGTCGCGATCGCCGAGGCGGGGGGCTTTCCCGTGTTCGGCGCGGCACGCGAGTCGCCGGAGAACATCGCCCGCGACATCGCGCAATTGCGGCAACGGCTCGGCAGCCGTCCCTTCGGCGTCGATCTCATGTACCCGGCGCTCGCCGGCGACGAGCCCGACTTGCACAGCGCGCGCGCCAAGTTGCCCGCGCGTCACCGCTCCTTCGTCGAGGAACTGAAGCGCAAGTTTGCCGTGCCCGCGCCGACCAAGCCGAATTTCTTCTCCACCCAGATCCGCAATCAGGCCTTGTTCAAGGCGCAAACCGAGGCGGTGCTCGAATCGGAAGTGGACGCCATCGCCACGGCGGTCGGCCTGCCGCAGGAAGTGGTGATGGCGGCGAAGGCCAGAGGCAAGACCACGTTCGCGTTGGTCGGGGCGGCGCGCCACGTCGCGCGCGCTCTCTCTGCGGGCATCGACATCCTCGTCGCGCAGGGCTACGACGCGGGCGGGCACACCGGCAACGTCGGCACGTTTACCCTCGTGCCGCAAGTGGTCGAAGCGAGCGCAGGTGTGCCCGTGCTCGCCGCAGGCGGAGTCGGCTGCGGCAGGCAAATTGCCGCCGCGCTCGCCATGGGCGCGCAAGGGGTGTGGCTGGGCACGGCCTGGCTCGCCACGCGCGAATACGGCACGCCGCCTGCGCTGCTCGCGAAGCTGCTCGCCGCGAAAAGCGAGGACACCGTCATCACCCGCGCCCATAGCGGCAAGCCTTGCCGCGTGCTGCGCTCCGCCTACAGCGACGCCTGGAGCGCGGACGACGCGCCGCAGCCGCTGCCCATGCCCTACCAGCATGCGCTCACCGGCGAGCTGCTGGCGGCGATCGAAGAGCATCAGGTGGAGCCGCTCGTCTACGAAGCGGCCGGACAGAGCGTCGCCTGGTTCAATCAGCTGACGACGGTGAAAGAAGTCATCGAGCGCCTTCGCTTAGAAACGGAAGAGGCGCTCGCCGCGCTGCCGCACGCCTGAAGAAGGTCTGAGCAAAAAGGCATCGCCTCCTCGTTCAGACCGCAGCTCGCGTCGCAGCCACCCGGCAGCCATGACAGCGAAATGGGCGAGGAGTAGTATGGCGCCGGCACGCAGCGCCGTCCACGCGAATGATCGGCGCGCGATCGCGCCGCGTGCCTTACGCCAATTCTCCGACGATTTCTCCCTGCATGAGCGGAAGCGAGGAAAACCTGCACGGCTTCTTGGAGCGCGCGCCTTCGGCCATGCGCTACGAGAACGCGTCGCTCGACCCGGGCAACGTCGCGGCCAAGATCGCAGCGATGATCGACTTCGACGCGAAAGTGCTCGACGTGGGATGCGGGACCGGCTCGGTGTCGGAGGTGATCTGCACCATCACCGGCGCGAATCTGGTCGGAATCGAGCCGAATGCGGAGCGCGCGGCTGCCGCGCGAGCGCGGGGCCTGCGCGTCTATGAAGGCGTGTTGAGCGAGAGCTTCCTCGAGGCGCACGGCCCCTTCGACGCGATCGTGTTCGCCGACGTGCTCGAGCATCTTGCCGACCCGGCGCAGACGATCGCGCTTGCCAAGCGCGGCCTGGCTGCGGGCGGCGCTATCGTCGCCTCCGTGCCCAACGTCGCGCACTGGTTCGTGCGCTGGGACCTGCTCCGCGGCCGCTTCGACTATCAGGACAGCGGCATCATGGATGCAACCCATCTGCGCTGGTTCACGCGCAAGACCATCGTCGAATTCTTCGAACGCGCGGGTTTGCGCGTCACGGCCCTGGACTGCACGGTGAATGCGGAACTCGCCGATTACCGGCGCAGAGCGCCCTGGCGCTGGCTCGAGCGCTCGCGCCGGCGCCGCGTGGTCGGCTTTCTCGCCCGGCACTTCCCCGGCCTGTTCGGCTGCCAGCATGTCGTGCGCGCCACCCTGCCGGAATAGCGGCTCATGAACGCAGATTCCGTCCGCGCCATCGCCTTCTATCTGCCGCAATTTCATCCGATCCCGGAGAACGATGCCTGGTGGGGCAAGGGCTTCACCGAATGGACCAACGTGGCGAGCGCGCGGCCGCTGTTCGACGGCCACTATCAGCCGCACCTGCCTGCCGACCTCGGTTTCTACGACCTGCGCCTGCCGGAGGCGCGCGATGCGCAGGCGCAGCTCGCCGCGGCCTACGGCATCCACGGCTTCTGCTACTACTACTATTGGTTCAACGGCAGGCGCCTGCTCGAGCGGCCGCTGGAAGAGGTGTTGCGACTGCGCCGGCCGCAATTTCCCTACTGCATCTGCTGGGCGAACGAGAACTGGACGCGGCGCTGGGACGGCAACGACCAGGACATCCTGCTCGCGCAGCACTACAGCCCGGAAGATGACCGCGCCTTCATCGAAAGCCTGATGCCGCATTTCGAGGACGAGCGCTATATACGCGTCGGCGGGCGTCCGCTGCTGCTCGTGTTTCGCATCGGCCGCTTTCCCGACCCGGAACGAACGGCGGCGATTTGGCGCCGCGCCGTGCGCGAACGCGGCCTGGGCGACCTCTATCTGGTGCAGGTGGAGAGCGCGTCCAAATTGACCGAACCGGGTCGAATCGGCTTCGACGCATCGACGCAATTCGCGGGCTTGCGCATCGGGCCACGCGCCATTTTGCAGATCACGTCCAATTCTTCGGCCTTCTCCGGAAGATTGTACGATTACGACGCCTATGCCGCCGATTGCATCGCGCGCGAAGAGCGAGACTACAAGCTGTTCAAGAGCGTGATGCCTTCCTGGGACAACACGGCGCGCCGCGGCAACCTGTCCGGCATATTCGTGAATTCCTCGCCGGATAAGTACGCGGCCTGGCTGCGTGCGGCGATCGCCTACACCCGCGCGCGCTTCCAAGGCGAGGAGCGACTGCTGTTCGTCAATGCCTGGAACGAATGGGCCGAAGGCTGCCACCTCGAACCGGACCAGCGCTACGGCTTGCAGTATCTCGAAGCGACGCGCGCCGCGCTCGAAGCTGAGGGCGCGCGCTAACCGGGAAGATTGCGGCGGTAACGGGCAGGCTGTCAGCTCGTATGCGTGCTGCGGCCGCTCGCGGCACGCACCACGCAGTGGTTGCGACCGCTCGTTTTCGCTTGATAGAGCGCCTTGTCGGCGTTGTCCAGCACTTGGTCGGCGCGGTCGCCGTGGGTGGGATAGGCGGCGATGCCGGCGGAAATGGTGAGCCGCAGCGCCGCGCCTTCGTATTCGACATGCATCACCTCGACCGCGCGCCGCAACTGCTCGGCGCGGTCGTGCGCGGCTTCGAGCGTCGCGCCGGGCAGCGCGATCGCAAATTCCTCCCCGCCGTAGCGGCAGGCGACGTCGCCGCCGCGGGTGTTGGCGGCGAGCAGCCTGCCCAAGGCTTGCAGCGCGATGTCGCCCGCCATGTGACCGTGCCGGTCGTTTACTTCCTTGAAGTAGTCGACGTCGATCATGACGATGCCGAGCGGGCGGCCGGAGCGGGCGGCGCGCGCGAGTTCGCGCTGCAGCGTCTCTTCGAGGTAGCGGCGATTGAACAGCCCGGTGAGCGGGTCGCGGATCGCCTGCTCCTGCAGTTTCACCTGCAGCGCTTCGATCTCGGCGACGTGGGCATGCAGCCGGTCGTTTGCCTCGAGCAGTGCGACTTCCGCCAACTTGTGCGCGCTGATATCGCGGATCACGAGCAACAGCCCGTATGGTTTGTGACCGGGATGGGCGAGCGGCGTCGCGCGGATCTGCAAATAGCGGCCGAGCACCTGTATCTCACCTTGCGTTTCTGCCTGTGCGCTGCAGTAGGCGAGTAGCTGCGGCCAATTGCGCAGCAGCGCAGGCACGTCGCGGCCGATCCAGCCTTCGCCCGAGAGTCCGAGCAGCCGCAGGGCGGCCGAGTTGATGTCGGAGATGCGCTTCTCGACGTCGAGCACCAGGACACCCTCGTCCATGTTTTCCAATAGCGCATGGCGCGACACCGGCACCAGGTCGAACAGCCGGTAGCGGTAGAGCGTATAGGCATAGATGGCGCCGGTGAGGACGAAGCTGAAGGGCGTCGGATCGAGGCCGGGCACCGGGCCGGATCCGGTGAGATAGGCCATGTTGGCGATCCAGCTCAGGATCGCGCCGACGAGCAGCGCGATCGCCTGGCGCCGGTCGACGCCTTGGCGCTGCAGGATAGCGCCGAGCAGCGCGAGCGCGCCGGCGAGCAGCAGCAGATAGCTGTAGCCGGCCGCGATCCAAAATGCGAAGCCGTGGGTGTAGACGAGGTGCGCGCCGGGCTCGACCGAGGCCGGCTCGATCTTCGTCCACAGCCATTCGGGTTTGCCGAAGACGAGGCCGATGGTGGCAAGCGGCAGCAGCCACAGCCAGATCGGTCCGAAAGAGGCGCGGCTGCCTGCGCCGCGCGCGTACTCCCTAGTGAAGAGATACCACAGCACCGGCAGGCTGGAGATGCCGAGGTATTCGAAGCGCGCCCAGAATATCTTCGCGCCGACGTCGACGACGACCGCCTCGAGCACCCGGAACAGCGTCCAGACGGCGGTCGCGCCCATCATCAGCACGAACGCTATGCCGCCGGGCGCGCTGCGCTTGCGCCAGGTGAGCATGGCGATCGCCGCGGCGGCAAGCACCGCGGACACGAGTGCATAGGCGTAAGTGGGAAACTGATAGGCAATCATGCTAGCTCCGCAGCGCCGCCGCGGCGAACAAGGCCCAGGCGAGGAGAAAGGCTGTGCCGCCGAGGGGCGTGACGGCGCCGAGCCAGGAGAGCCCGGTCAGCGCGAGCAGGTAGAGGCTGCCCGAGAACAGGACGATGCCTGCGAGCATGAGCCAACCCGCCGCCGATAGCAGCCTCGATTCGGGCAATTGCGGCGCGGCCAGCCCGATGAGGACCAGGCCCAAGGCGTGGGCTAAATGGTATTGCACGCCGGTCTGATACACCGCCATCATTCCGGGCGCGAGCTGCGCTTTCAGTCCGTGGGCGCCGAAGGCGCCGCACGCGACGGCGAGCAAGGCCGCGCAGCAGCCGATCGCGACGAAGGTTCTGGATGTGCGGTGCATTTCCGCGGAATTATGCATAGCCTCTGGCGGGGCTTGCGTGCGAGGATCGCATTGTCCTGTGGATTCGCCCGCGGCGCAATGCGGGCTATTGCGCAAAGCGTTTCATGGCAAAATAGCGCGCCTATGAACGATATCACCGAGTTGCATCTGCACGTCGGCAAGGAAGTCGGCGTGTCCCCCTGGTTCGAAGTCCGCCAGGAACGCATCGACCAGTTCGCCAGCGCCATCGTCGATCCGCAGTGGATACACGTGGATCCGGAGCGGGCACGGCGCGAATCGCCTTACGGCGGCACCATCGCGCACGGCTTTCTCACGCTGTCGCTGCTGTCGCATCTGCTCGAGAGCGCGATCGATGTCAGCCGCATGAAGATGGGCGTGAACTACGGTCTCAACCGCGTGCGCTTCACCGACGCGGTGCCGTCGGGTTCGCGCATCCGCGGCCGCTTCGTGCTTGCGAAAATGGAGGCGATCAAGGGCGGCAGCCAGCTCACCTGGGACGTGACGGTCGAGCGCGAAGGCTCGAATAAGCCCGCCTGCGTCGCCGAATGGGTGACGCGCCAATATAACTAGCTGACTAGCGCGCGGCGCGCCGGCGCATACCCGACCCTTCCGCGCACTGATTCGGAGGGGCGAGGCGGAAGGAGGAGTTCCATGCAGCAACGCCATTATCAACACTGGCCGAAAGGCGTTCCCCATACGCTGCCGGTGCCGCAGACGACGTTGTGCTACAACGTCGAAGTCGCGGCCTGCCGCTACCCCGACAAGGCTGCGCTCTCCTATTACGGCGGGCGCCTGTCCTTCCGCGAGCTGAAGGAGCAGATCGACTGCCTCGCCGGCTACCTGAGGCAGCACTGCGGCGTGCAGCGCGGCGAGCGCGTGCTCGTCTATATGCAGAACAGCCCGCAGTTCGTCATCGGCTATTTCGCCGTGCTGCGCGCCGACGCCGTCGTGGTGCCGGTGAACCCGATGAACCTGACCGAGGAGTTGCGCCACTACGTCGAGGATGCGGGCACGCGCGTGGCGCTCGTCGGGCAGGAACTGCTCGCGTGCATCGAGCCTCTGGTAGGCGGCGGCGTGCTGACGAAGCTGGTGGTCGCCAATTACGGCGATTACGCCGATCGGGCGTCCGACCTGGCGCAGCCGGATTTCCTCAAGCTGCCGCCGCTCGCGCCGACGAGGCCGGAAATCCTTCCCTGGAGTGAGGCGCTCGCCGCGCGCTGCGTGCCCGGGCCGCATCTGGCGCAGCCGGACGACCTGTGCGCCATGCCCTACACCTCCGGCACCACCGGCAAGCCCAAGGGCTGCATGCACACCCACCGCACGCTGATGGCGAACACCGCCCCCGCGGGGGTGTGGAGCAAGGGAAGCGCGCAGGACGTGATCCTGTGCGTGGTGCCTTTCTTTCACATCACCGGCATGGTCCACTTGATGCATAGCGCGCTCTATCTCGGCGCGGAGATGGTGATCATGACGCGCTGGGATCGGGAACTCGCGCTGAAGCTGATCGAGCGCCATCGGGTGACCGGCTGGACCAACATCCCGACCATGGTGATCGACCTGTTCGCGAGCCCGAACTTCAAGTCGACCAGTCTCGCCAGCCTGCGCGGCATTGCCGGCGGCGGCGCGGCGATGCCCGAAGCCGTGGCGAAGCGCTTGTACGAACTGACCGGTCTCGAATTTTCCGAAGGCTACGGCCTCACCGAAACCTCGGGCGCGACCCACTCCAACCATCCGGATCGGCCCAAGCGCCAGTGCCTGGGCATCCCCATCATCAACACCGAATCGCTGGTGATCGATCCCGATACGCTCGCGCCCCTGGGCGTGGGCGTGGTCGGCGAGATCGTCTCGCGCGGGCCCCAGGTGTTCAAAGGCTACTGGAACGCGCCCGAGGCGACGGCGCAGGCGTTCGTCGACATCGGCGGCAAGACCTATTTCCGCACCGGCGACCTCGGCAGCTACGATGAGGACGGCTACTTCTTCTTCGCCGACCGCCTGAAGCGCATGATCAACGCCGCGGGCTTCAAGGTGTGGCCGGCCGAAGTGGAACTGATGATGTTCGCCCACCCCGACATTCAGGAGGTGTGCGTCATCGCCGCGCTCGATGCGCACCGCGGCGAGACGGTCAAGGCGGTGGTGGTGCCGAAGGCGGCGAGCAAGGGGGCGCTGCGCGCCGAGGACATCATCGACTGGTGCAAGTCGCGCATGGCGGCGTACAAGTATCCGCGCGTGATCGAATTCGTCGACAGCCTGCCCAAGTCGGCGACCGGCAAGGTGATGTGGCGGCTGCTGCAGGAGCAGGAGGCAGCGAAGGCGAAAGCCTAGCGCGGCCGGCTGGAGACGGGGCATGAGCGATCGATGGAAGCAGCGCCCGCCGGGTTCGACCTGGGGCGATTTCGGTGCGGACGACGAGCGCGGCCGCATGAATCTGGTGACGCCACAGAAAGTGCTCGAAGGCGTAGCCGAGGTGAAGGTGGGCAAGCGCTTCTGCCTGTCCTTGCCGCTCGACTATCCCGGTGGCAACAAGGTCAATTCGCGGCGGCGGCCGCCGCAGCGCTTCGCCACCGTGCGCTCCGGCCGACCCTGCTTCAACTTTCCCGTCTCCAGCGAAGACCCGAAATACACCGACGTCATCTGCGACGACGGCGTGCTCTTGTGGCTGCAGTATTCGACCCAATGGGACAGCTTCGCCCACGTCGGCTCGCAATTCGACGCCGACGCCGACGGCGTCGCCGAGACCGTGTTCTACAACGGCTGGCGCGCGGGCGAGCATATCGTCGGGCCCGCGCCCGACAAGCTCTCCCCCTGGGGTTGCTACGAGGGCAGCGAGGCGAAGCGCCTGGGCGTGGAGAATATGGCCGCAGGCTGCATGCAGGGCCGCGGCGTAATGATCGACCTGCACGCGCACTTCGGGCGCTGTCGCAAGGCGGTCGGCTACGACGAGTTGATGCGGGTGATGGATGCCGACCGCGTGGCGGTGGAATCGGGCGACATGGTGTGTTTCTACACCGGTTGGTCCGACGCGATCCTCGAAATGCGGCGCGAAGTCGACCCGAAGAAGCTCGACGCCGCCTATCTCGGCCTGGACGGACGCGACGAGAAGCTGCTGCAGTGGGTCACCGACAGCGGCGCCGCGGCGCTGATCGCCGACAATTACGCCGTCGAAGTCCTGCCCGCGCGCGAAGTGGTGGGCGGCGGGCGGCAGCCGGCGCTGCCGCTGCACGAGCATTGCCTGTTCAAGCTGGGCGTGCACCTGGGCGAGATCTGGTACCTGGCGGAACTCGCGCAATGGCTGCGCGCGAATGCTCGCAATCGTTTTTTGCTCACCGCGCCGCCGCTCAGGCTGCCCGGCGCCGTCGGTTCGCCTGCGACGCCGGTAGCCACGGTTTGACTCCCAAAGAAAGGATGTTGCGAACATGGAACTGAAGAACGCAGTGTGCATCGTCACCGGCTCGGCGAGCGGCATCGGCGCCGCGACCGCGATTGCGCTCGCGAAAAAAGGCGCGCGCGTGCTCGTCAACTACAGCAAGAGCGAAGACAAGGCGCGCGAAACCCAGTCTGCCTGCCAGGCGGCAGGCGCCGAAACGCTGCTCGTCAAAGCGGACGTCGCGAACGACGCGGATTGCAGGCGCCTGGCACAGGCGGCGCTCGACAAGTGGGGCACGATCGATGCGCTGGTCAACAACGCCGGCACCACCAAGTTCGTCAACCACGACAACCTCGACGGCCTGTCGGGCGAGGATTTCCTGCGCATCTATTCGGTCAACGTGGTCGGCACCTTTCAGATGGTGCGCGCCTGCATCGCGGCGCTGAAGAAGAGCGGCCACGGCGCCATCGTGAATACCTCCTCGATCGCCGGCGTCAAAGGCGTGGGTTCCTCCATCGCCTATGCTGCCTCCAAAGGCGCGCTGAATACGTTGACCATGTCGCTGGCGCGCGTGGTCGGTCCGGAGGTGCGCATCAATGCGGTGTGCCCGGGTTTCGTCGACACCGAATGGATGGCGAAGCGCTACGGCGAGGGCTACGGCGCCGCGCAGGACCTGTACCGTCAAATCACGCCGCTCGCGCGCGTGGGCAAGCCCGAGGACGTCGCCGACGCCATCGTCTGGCTGATCGAGGGCGCGCCGATCACCACGGGTGAGACCATCTTGCTCGATTCCGGCATGCACCTGGGCCAGCTCAGGCGCTGAGGCGGCCGGTAAGCGCCAAGCCGCGACTTACTTTGCCTGAGCGGCCTTGGCGCCGCCGGCGAGCCAGGGGAAAGGCGGATGAGTCGACTTGGTCGTGGCGCGCGCGCGATCGTAGACCGCCGCATCCCCTCCCAGCATCGAAGTCAAGCGGCGAGCCGCGGGAAACAGCTGGCCCGACAGCCGTCGCACGGCGCTCGCACCGAAGCGCTGGATCGGCCCGGACAGGGTGACCGCTCCCTCCAGCCTGCCGTCGTGACCGAATACCGGACAGGCAACGGCGGCCGCTTCGGGGTCGCGCTCGCCCAGGGTCACGGCGAGCATGCGCGCGCGCAGCTCGTCGAAGCGCGCGCCCTTCTCGCCGGAGAAGGCGAGCAGCACGCGCCCGCCCGCGCCCTGCGCCACGGGCAACAGTTCTCCCTGCTGCACGTTGTGGCTCACGGCACGCGTCGAGTTGACGCGGTAGGCGCACAGGCGCTTGTCGCCGACGCGCACGTAGAAGGCTGCGCTCTCGCCGCTTGCCCGGGCGAGTTCGCGTAGCACCGGCATCAGCACTTCGGCCGGGTGCATGTTTTCCTGATAGAGGGCGGCAAGCCGCAGCGGCATCGGCCCGAGGGTGAACACGCTGCGTCCGCTCGCACACAGATAGCCCGCCGCTTCGAGCGAGCGCGCCAGGCGCAGTATGGTGCTCTTGTACAGGCCGGTGCGCTCTGCCATTTGCGCGAGCGTCAGCGCCGGCTGCTCGGCGGAAAACGCGGCGAGCAGGGACAGCGCGCGATCGACTGCGGCGACCCCGGATTCCTGATTGCTTCGCGCAGGCGCGCGGCTGGCTTTCTTCATGCGGCTCTCATGCTGTGGGCGCTTTCCGCGTTCCGTTCTATCTAGCAGAACGCTTGCTGCAATTTTAGAATGCTCTTAGAGTTTCGGCAAGCCGCATTGCCCCGTCCATTCCCAGCATGAAACCCCGCCGCATTTCGAGTCTGCCAGCTTCGGCCGCTCGACGTGCCGGCGCGCGGCATCGTGCCATCACTTGCATCCTTAGGAGGAGACAGCCATGACCAGCAAGCCCGCAGCAGTGCAGGATTCCCCGCGCGCGCGCAGGAAGATAAGCCGCCGCAGCTTCATCGCCGCAGGAATCGCGGCGCCGTTTATCGCCCGCTCTGCGCTGGCGCAGGCCGCGTGGCCGAACCACCCGCTGCATTTCATCGTGCCCTTCTCCGCGGGCGGCGCCGGCGACACCTCGGCGCGCGCGGTCGGCGCCAAGGTCGCGGGCCTGCTCGGCCAGCAAATCATCATCGAGAACCGCACCGGCGGCAATGCGGTGGTGGCGGCGAAGGCGCTGCTGCAGGCGCCGAAGGACGGCTACAACTTCATCTGGGATGCCGCGAACCAGCTCACCAACAACGCCCTCATCAAGGACCTCGGCTTCGACTACCGCAGCGCCTTCGCCCCGGTCACCATGGCGGTGCGCGTTCCCCAGGTGCTCGCGGTGCGGCAGGATTTCCCGGCGAAGACCATTGAGGAATTCCTCGATTACCTGCGCGCGCATCCGGGCAAGGTCTCCTGCGGCACGCCGCCCTCGGGCGCGATGGGGCACCTGGCGATGGCGCTGCTGCAGCAGCGCGCCGGCATCCGCTTCGTGCACACGCCCTACCGCGGCGGAGCGGAGGCAGCGCGCGACATCATGGGCGGGCAGATCGACGCGGCGGTGATCACCAGTTCCACCGCACGCGGCCCCTACCAGTCGGGCAAGATTCGCATCCTGGCGATGACCAGCGCCGTGCGCAGCCCCGCTTATCCCGACGTGCCTACGCTCGCCGAGAAAGGCTTCCCCGGCTACGACATGGACGACTGGTTCGGCCTGTTTGCCGCCGCGGGCACCGCGCCCGACATCCTCGCGCGCCTGCAGGCGGCGGTGGCGCAGGCGGCCAAGGATCCGGCCCTGCTCGCCAGCATGGCGCCGCTCGGCACGGTGCTGGTCGCGAACAGCACGCAGGAGTTCAGCGCCTGGCTCACGCGCCAGCGCGAGGTGCTGGAGAAGCTGATCCACGACGCCAACATCAGCATCGGCTAGGCGATGGCATCGCTCCCTGAAACCAATCGCCAAGTCGTCTTCGTCAAGCGCCCGCGCGGCGCGCCGACGCTCGACTGTTTTCGCTTGACGAGCGTGCCGCTCGCGCCGCCGGCGGCGGGGCAGGTGCTGGTGCGCAACGTGTATCTGTCCGTCGATCCCTACATTCGCATGCGCATGGAGGAGAAGGATTCCTATGCGCCGGTGATGGCGCTGGGCGAGGTGCTGGTCGGGCGCACGGTGGGCGAGATCGTCGCCGGCAGCATCGAGGGCTACGCGCAGGGCGACTGGGTGGTCGGGCGCCTGGGCTGGCAGGACTACAGCCTCGCCCGCGCCGCTGATCTGCAGAAGATAGACATCCAGCGCGCGCCGATGACCGCGTATCTCGGCTGCCTCGGCTCCACCGGCGTCACCGCCTGGGTCGGCCTGGTCGAGTTCGGTCGGCCCAAGCAGGGGGAAACCGTGGTCGTGTCCGCTGCAGCCGGAGCGGTGGGCAGCGTCGTCGGTCAACTCGCCAAGCGGCGCGGCTGCCGCGCGGTGGGCATCGCCGGCGGCGCGCAGAAGTGCCGCATCGTGGTGGAGGAGTTCGGCTTCGACGCCTGCGTCGACTACAAGGCGCCGAGCTTCGCCCAGGACCTGGCGGCCGCCTGCCCGAAAGGCATCGACGTCTATTTCGACAACGTCGGCGGGCCGGTGCTCGATGCGGTGCTGCCGCTGCTTGCCAATGGCGCGCGCATCCCGATGTGCGGCGTGGTGTCGCAATACAACGCCACCGAGCCCTACGGCGTGCGCAATCTGCGCGAAATCTTCAACCACCGCGCGAGCGTGCGCGGGTTCGTGCTCTCGGACCATCGCGAACTGTGGCCGGCGGCGAACGAAGAACTCGCGCAGGCGTACGCTGCGGGCGAGCTGAAATCGCGCGAGAGCGTCGCGGCTGGCCTGGAAAACGCGGCGCAGGCCTTCATCGACATGCTTGCGGGCGCAAACGTGGGCAAACAAATCGTGCGCATCTCCGCCGCCTGAAGGAGGTCCGCGCATGGCGCTGCTTCAGTTCATGACCAAGCTGCACTTCGGCCACGGCCTGCGCTCGGCCCTGCCGGAAGAGCTGCGCCTGCTCGGCATCCGCCGACCCTTGATCGTGAGCGATCGCGGCGTGATCGCGGCTGGGGTGCTGGCGCAGGCGACCGAAGCGCTCGGCAGCGAATTTGCGCGAACCCTATTTGATGCGACGCCGCCCAATCCCACCGAGGCGGCGGTGGAAGCGGGCGCCCGGGCCTACGCTGCAGGCGGCTGCGACGGCATCCTCGGCATAGGGGGCGGCGCGGCGCTCGATCTCGCCAAGGCGATCGCGGTATTGAAGAGCGACCCGGTGCCGCTATGGGAATACTGCAACCGCCATGCGCGGCCGCACGCCATCGTGAATCCGCCGCCGCTCCTGCTGATGCCGACCACCGCCGGTTCCGGGAGCGAAGTCGGCCGCTCCGCCGTGGTGATTTTCGCGAACGGCATCAAGGCCGGCATCCGCTGTCCGGCCATCGTCTCGGCGGCGATCTGCGATCCGGAACTCACTTTGAGCCTGCCGCCGGCGGTCACGGCGGCGACCGGCATGGATGCGCTCGCGCACTGTGTCGAAACCTTCTGCTCGCCCGCGGTGAATCCGCCGGCGGACGCCATCGTGTTGGACGGCTTGCAGCGCATCTTCGCCAACATCGAAATCGCCTATGCGCGGGGCGACGAGCGCGAGGCGCGCTGGAACATGATGATGGGCGCGGTGGAGGGCGCGATCGGCTTCCAGAAAGGCATGGGTGCGGTGCACGCCCTGTCGCATCCGCTGGGGGCGCTCGGCCACCACCACGGCACGCTGAACGCCATCCTGCTGCCGCACGTGCTCGCCTACAACGCGCCGCAGCTCGAGGGAAAATTTGCGCGCATGCGCGCCGTGCTCGGGCTAGCCGCGGACGCGGATCTGCCGCAGCATTTCGCCGAGCTCAATCGCAGGCTCGCGCTGCCGCGCGGTCTGGGCGAGTTGGGGGTCGCCAGATCCGAGTTACCGCGCATCGCGGAACTGGCGCTCGAGGACAACGCGCACAAGACTAACCCGCGGCAGCTGGGGCGCGAAGACTACCTCGCCCTGCTCGAAACGGCTCATTGAGTGGGACGCTGCCTCGGGCGTGCCGCGCGCTACGATCATCCGCGCGGCGAGTCGAGCACGACAGCGCGCCAAGCGCGTATCGTAGCGGGGCGCTTATTTTCAGAATGAGGAGGTGTGAAATGATGCGAATTCGATCTCTCGTCGCCGTCCTGGCCGCGTTCGTCGCCGCTTTCATCTCGTTTGCGCCTGCGCCCGCCGGTGCGCAGACCTGGCCCGCCAAGCCGATCCGTTTCATCGTGCCCATGCCGCCCGGCGGTGGCACCGACCTGTTCTCGCGCAGCATGGCCGCCAAGCTTAGCGAATCGCTGGGTGCGCAGGTGGTGGTCGAGAACAAGCCGGGCGCAGGCGGCAACATCGGCCTGGACGCGGCGGCGAAATCGCCCGCGGACGGCTATACGCTGGTGATGGGGCAGACGAGCAACCTCGCCATCAATCCGACGCTCTACCGCAAACTGCCCTTCGATCCGCTCAAGGACCTCGCGCCGGTGACGCTGGTCACCTCGACGCCGCTGGTGCTGGTGGTGGCGGCGAATTCGCCGTGGAAATCGCTCGCCGAATTGGTCGCAGCGGCGAAGGCGAGCGCGAAGCCGCTGTCCTACGGCTCGCCCGGGAACGGCACCGTCGGGCATCTCGCCGGCGAGATGCTCTCGCGCAGCGCCGGCATCAAGCTGCTGCACATTCCCTACAAGGGCGCCTCGCCCGCGATGACCGATCTCATGGGCGGACAGATCGACTTGTACTTCGCCTCGCTCGGCGCCGCCGTCTCGCAGGTGAAGGGCGGCAAGCTGCGTGCGCTCGCCGTCACGACCGCAAAGCGCTCGCCCGCGCTGCCCGATGTGCCGACCATTGCCCAATCGGGCTACAAGGATTTCGACGCCAGCACCTGGTACGGGGTGCTCGCACCCGCCGGAACTCCCGCGCCCATCATTGAGCGCTTGAGCGCGGACCTCACGCGCATCCTCGGCATGCCCGACATTCGCGAACGGCTCTCCTCCGACGGCGGCGAAATCCTCGGCGGCTCGCCCGAGCACTTTTCCGCTTTTCTTAAGAGCGAACATCAGAAGTGGTCGCAGATCGTGAAGGAATCGGGCGCGAAGGTGGATTGAATTGGGCGAAACAAGAGATAAGAAACTGACTGGGGAGGGAGCGGCGCAGGCGCGGCCGCTTGCCGGCGTGCGCGTAATCGAATTCGTGCACATGGTCATGGGTCCGACCTGCGGCATGGTGCTGGGCGACCTGGGCGCGGAAGTGATCAAGGTCGAGCCCATCGAAGGCGACAACACGCGCCGGCTCACCGGCACCGGCGCCGGCTTCTGGGCGACCTACAACCGCAACAAGAAGAGCCTCGCGCTCGATCTCAAGTCGGCGGCAGGTGCCGGCATCGTCAGCAAGCTATTGCGGACGGCAGACGTGGTGGTGGAGAACTTCCGCCCCGGCACCATGGACAAGCTCGGCTTCGGCTACGCGGCGCTGCAGGAGCTGCGGCCGGAAATCATCTATTGCTCGCTCAAAGGTTTTCTCCCCGGTCCCTACGAACAGCGCACCGCCCTGGACGAAGTGGTGCAGATGATGGGCGGGCTCGCCTACATGACGGGGCCCGAAGGCAGGCCCTTGCGCGCAGGCGCCTCGGTGAACGACGTCATGGGCGGCATGTTCGGCGCCATCGCCATCCTCGCCGCCCTGCACGAGCGCAGGAGCACCGGCCGCGGTCAGTACGTGCAGAGTGCGCTATTCGAGAACAACGTGTTCCTCGTCGCGCAGCACATGATGCAGTATGCCGTCACGGGCAAGGCCGCCGCGCCCATGCCCAACCGGCTCTCGGCCTGGGCCATTTACGACATATTCGAAACCGCGGACGGCGGCCAGCTCTTCGTCGGGGTGGTGAGCGATACGCAATGGCGCGCGTTTTGCGAACACTTCGGCCTGAAGGAACTCGCAGCCGATGCCTCGCTCGCAACCAACAACCAGCGCGTGCGCGCACGCGAGCGGCTGATTCCTCAGGTGCGCGCTTGCTTCGCGCGCCACAGCAAGGCGGAGCTGATGGCGGCCTGCGAAGCCGCGGGGCTGCCCTTCGCGCCCATCGTCCGCCCGCACGAACTCTACGACGATCCGCATCTCAACGCATCGGGCGGTTTCACCAGCGTGACCCTTGCCGACGGACGCAGTGCGCGCGTCGCCAAGCTGCCGTTCGAAATGGACGGCCGGCGCTTCGGCGCCGAACTCGACGTGCCGGCGATCGGCAGCCACACGCAGGAGCTGCTCGCCGAATTGGGCTACTCGGCCGAAGCCATCGAGCGGCTGTGCGCCGATGGCGTGCTCGCGCCTCTCGCCGAGACCCTGCACGGTCATTAGAATCGCGGCATAGAGCTTCCGCCGCCTGGAGGAATCCATGCTGTTCGCCCCGCCGCAAGCCATTGCCGCAGAAGTTTTCAGCGCCATGCCCGCACGCTTTCGCCGTGCCGGCGTGCGCTCCGACTGGGCCGACGCCAACAAAGGCGGCGCCGCCATCGACAGCTTCCTCGAGGGGCCGTCCTTCGACCGCGCCGGCAATCTCTACGTCACCGACATTCCCTTCGGCCGCATCTTCCGCATCTCCCCCGCCGGCGACTGGCAGCTCGCCGCCGAATACGAGGGCTGGCCGAACGGCCTGAAGTTCCTCCCCGACGGCCGCGCGCTCATCACCGATTACCGCCGCGGGCTGCTGCAGCTCGATCCCGCCATGGGCGCGGTGACGCCGGTCCTCGCCCATCGCAACAGCGAGAGTTTCAAGGGACTGAACGACCTCTACATCGCCGCGAGCGGCGACGTCTGGTTCACCGATCAGGGACAGACGGGGCTGCACGACCCGAGCGGACGCGTCTACCGCTTGTGCAAAGACGGGCGCCTGGACCAAGTGCTCGGCAACGTGCCCAGCCCGAACGGCATCGTGCTCGATGCCGAGGAGAAGGTCTTGTTCGTCGCGGCCACGCGCGGCAACTGCATCTGGCGCGGACCGCTGCAGGCGGACGGCTCGGCTTCGAAGGTGGGAAACTTCTTCCAGCTCTACGGCCCGACCGGGCCCGACGGCCTGGCGCAGGACGAAGCGGGGAACCTGCTCATCGCGCATCCGGGCAGCGGCTCGGTGATCGTGCTCGACGCGCACGCCGAGCCGATCGCGCGGGTGAAGGGGCCCGCGGGCGCGTTCATCACCAACCTCGCTTTCGGCTACGACGCCGACGGCCGGGCGAACGATACTCTCTACATGACCGATTCGGCGAGCGGCACGGTGCTGCGGGCGAAGCTGCCGCGGCGCGGCCGCGCGCTCGCCTCGCATACTCGCAATTAGAGCATCGGTTCCGCCTGCTAGGCTCCGGTAGAATGGAGCCATGGCGGAAGTCTTCGTTTTGTCCCTGCTCGCGTTCGCAGTATGGCTGTGGTTCGACAGCATGCGCGCGCGCGAGCATGCGCTTGCCTCGGGCAAGCGCGCCTGCGACCGCGACGGCCTGCAATTCCTCGATGAAACGGTGGCCTGCGTGGCGCTCGGCTTCGCCCGCGACGATGACGGCCGCCTGCGGCTGCGGCGCACCTACAGCTTCGAGTTCAGCGACACCGGCAACAACCGCCGCGCCGGCAGCGTGGTCATGCTGGGCGGCGAAGTCGAATCCCTCTATACCGAGCCCTACCTGGTCCAATGAACAAATGGGTCGAAGGCACGGTCGTGGCGCAGAAACACTGGGCCGGACAGCTTTACTCCCTGCAAGTGGATGCGGGGCTGCCGGCGTTCCAGGCCGGCCAGTTCACCAAGCTCGCGCTCGGCATCGGCGGCGAGATGGTGGCGCGGCCGTATTCCTTCGTCAACGCGCCCGGCGAGCGGCCGCACGAGTTCTACTACCTCGTGCTGCCGGATCACCCGCTGACGCCGCGACTGGCGCAGCTCGAGGCCGGCGACAGCATCTACCTCGCGCCGCACGCGTCGGGGCTGCTCACTCTGGCGGAAGTGCCGACCGGCGATCACCTGTGGCTGCTTGCCGCCGGCACGGCGCTGGGACCGTTTCTTTCCATCCTCAAGACCGAGGCGCCGTGGCGGCGTTTTCGCCGCATCGTCCTCGTGCACGGCGTGCGCCGGCCCGAGGAACTCGCTTATCGGGAACAGATCCAGGCCATGCTCGCCCGGCACGGCGAGCAGTTCGCTTTCGTGCCTCTGCTCAGCCGCGAGCACGCCAATTTCGCCCTGCACGGGCGCATTCCGCAGGCAATCGAAGACGGCCGGCTCGAGGCAAGGGCGGGAATCGCGCTCGCCGCCGCGAGTTCGCGCGCCATGGTCTGCGGCAGTCCGCAGATGGTGGTCGATACCGTGCACGCGCTGCAGGCGCGGGGGTTGAAGAAGCACCGCGGGCGCGAGCCGGGGCAGATCAGCGTGGAGAACTACTGGTAGGCGCACGGCGCCTGCGGATTGAAGCCATGCCGAAGGATTGCCTTTCAACTGTGCCCGGTGCGGCCGGCCTGCGCTGCTTGCGGGCGCTGCGCTTCGCGTTCCTTCTCCTCGCCTGTCTTGCGCTTTCCGCCTGCAGCGGGGCGCGCTTCGCTTACAACCATGCCGATACGGCGGTAGCTTGGATCGCAAACGACTATTTCGGGCTGGAGGGGGCGCAGGAAGAGGATTTCAACGCCCGCCTCGCGCGCTTCCACGTCTGGCACCGCAGCGAGGAGTTGCCGCGCTACAGCACGCTGTTTGCAACCGCGGGCGCGAAGCTCGCCGACGGCATGAGCGAGGCCGAGCTCGACTGGGCCTGGGCGAGCGTGCTCGGCGCCTATCGGCGCATGGCGGCGCAGGCGGCACCCGATCTCGCCGTGGTGCTCGTCACGCTGACGCCGGCGCAGTTCGAACGGCTGGAGAAGAAATTCGTCGAGTCCAACGCCGAATACTCCAAGAAGAACATCAAAGGCGGGGTGGAAAAGCAACGCGCGCGGCGCTACAAGCGCAACCTGGAACTCATGCGCGAATGGTTCGGCGAGCTGTCCGACGAGCAGGAGACGAAGCTCAAGGCGGCGAGCGAGCGCCTGCCGCTGCTCTACGAGCAGCGCCTGGAGAACCGGCAACGGCGGCAGCGAGAATTCGTCGCCATGCTAAAGGCATACCACAGCCCGCAGGAGCTCGAACCCAAGCTCAAGCGCTGGCTGCTCGAATGGGACGAGGGAGCGGCGGCGGAATACCTGCATGCGACCGAGCTGCACCGCGCGAAATACATGCGCATGCTGCTCGAACTCGATCGCTCGCTCACGCCGAATCAGCGCCAGCACGCCGTCTCGCGCTTCGCCGATTTCGCCGCACTGTTCACCGCACTCGCGGAACAGGCGAAGCTCGCGCGCTCCGAGCCATGAGCCGCGAGCTGCTGCATTTTTCGCACGCCAACGGCTTTCCCGCCGCCTGCTACCGCAAGTTCTTCGGCTACCTCGAGCCGGCCTTCCGCCTGAGCTCGATCGAGCGCATCGGCCACGATCCGGCCTATCCCGTGACGGACGGTTGGCCGCATCTGGTGGCCGAGCTCATCGACTACCTCGTTGCCCATGCTCGCGCGCCGGTGGTCGGCGTCGGCCATTCGCTCGGCGGCTACCTCACTTTCATGGCGGCGGTGCAGCGCCCCGAGCTGTTCAAGTGCATCATCCTGCTCGACGCGCCCATCCTCGGCTATTTCAAGGGGACGGCCTTCGGCATCGTCAAGCGCCTCGGGCTCGCCGATCGCATCACCCCGGCGGCGGCGACGCGTGAGCGGCGCCGCGACTGGCCTTCGGTCGAGGACATGATCGCCCATATGCGGCGCAGGAAGATCTTCCGCCATTTCGATCCCGACTGCCTCAAGGACTACGCCGCGCTCGGGACGGTGGCCGAGGGCCGGCGCGTGCGGCTCGCCTTCGACCCGGACGTCGAATACCGCATTTACCGCAGCGTTCCCCACGATCTCGTCTACTACGGCGAACGCCTGAAAGTCCCGGCGGGCTTCATCGGCGGCCGGCATTCGGACGTGGTGCGGCGGGTGGGCCTTGCCCACACGCGCCGCCTCGCGCGCACCAAGCGCCTGGAAGGCGGGCATCTGTTTCCCCTGGAGTGCCCGCAGGCGGCGGCCGAGGCGGTGCGCGAGCTCGCGCGGGAACTGATGGGCGGACGTTAGCCGCTGCGCCGGCTAGACGCTGTTGCGGCGTCTTTCCTCGATGAGCTTGTCCAGCAGCAGCATATTCAGCCGCACCGCGTCCATGTTGGGATTCACCGCGAGAGCCTGGCGGAAGTAATCGAGGGCGCGCTCGTAATCCGCGCGTTGCAGGTAGATCTGGCCATAGCCCGCCAGTGCGCCGAAGTGCGCAGGATTGCGTTTGATCGTTTCGTCGCAGTCGGCGAGCGCCTTGTCGTATTCGCCAGCGAGGAAGTAGAGCGTCGCGCGCTTGTTCCAGCCCTCGGCGAAATCGGGCTTGGCGCGGACGATGCGGGTGAAGGTGGCGATCGCTTGCTCGAGCGCGCCCTGCTGCATCTGCTTCACGCCGCTCCGGTACAGGCGGTCGATGCGTTCGTCGCCCGAGCGCTCCCAGATGTGCCAGATCGCCTGCTCGGCATACAGGCGCGTATCCGCGTCCTCGTCGCGCAGCGCCTGCACCAGGAGCGCCGCATCGGCCATGTTGCCGATTCGGCCCAGGCGGCGCGCCGCCTCGCGCCGCGCCGCCGCGTCGGCGTCGCCTAGGGCCTGACGCGCCTGGTCGCGGCTCGCAGCCGGCGCCGGCAGCGCGAGCTGCGGCCCGGCGAGGAATAAAAGCGTCAATAGCGCTGTTGTCAGACTACGTGCCATGGCTGCGTTTCCGAGTGCGCCGCTTGCGGCATCGTCGAAATCATCATGTGCCCAACTCCACGCCGAAATCAAGGAGGAAACCATGTTCAACCGGAAATATTTACGCATAGCCCTGATCGTCGCGTCGTTATTCCTCGCGCCGGCGGCGCGCGCAGCAGGGACCGAAAACTTTCCCTCGCCGCAATCGACCCGCGCCGCAACCAATCCGGATTACGTCGCCGGCAAGCGGGCGATCGATGCCAAGGACTGGCGCGGCGCGATCGTCGCCTTCTCGGCCGTGGTCGGCGTCGACCCAGGCAACGCCAATGCGCACAACTTCCTCGCCTACGCCTACCGCAAGTCGGGGGAACTCGATCCCGCCTTCAAGCACTACCAGGAGGCGCTGCGGCTAGATCCCAAGCATCGCGGCGCGCACGAATACCTTGGGGAGACCTATCTGCTGGTGAACGATGTGGCGAAGGCGCGGGCGCAGCTCGACGCGCTCGCGCAGCTCTGCCCCAGCGGCTGCGAGGAATACGACGACCTGAAGGAGGCGGTCGCGGACTATCAGAAGAAGCACGCGGCGCGCTGAGCCGCCGCGCCGGTCGGCGCGGCTCGAGGGAGAGGAGGGCCGGTCGTGGAAACGAAAAGGGCGGCACGCGGCCGCCCTTTGTCGCTTGAGCGAAGCTCTTACTTCAGGTGCTTGCTGACCAGTTTGGTCATTTCGAACATCGACACCTGCTTCTTGCCGCCGAACACGTCTTTCAGCTTGTCGTCGGCGTTGATCATGCGTTTGTTCTTGGTGTCCTGCAGCTTGTTCTTCTTGATGTAGGCCCAGATCTTCTTCGTCACTTCGGTGCGGGGCATCGCGGCCGAACCGATCACTGCGCCGAGCGTCGCGCTCGGGGTCATCGGCTTCATGAACGCTGCATTCGGTTTGCGCTTTACTTTAGCCTTCGCGGGTTTCTTGCTTGCGGTCTTCTTGCTAGCGGTCTTCTTCGATGCTGCCTTTTTCTTTGTAGCCATGAGATTCCTCTCCTAAAGTTTGTAGACGGCGACTGCGCCTGCTCTCGTGGGTGAACACGCAGCGCGAGAATGAATCAGCCCGTAGGATTTGTCAATCGCTATCGCTCTAGGATTTGCGTTTGGGCAACGTCGGGCGCGCGTGGTGCGCGCCGCCGCGCTCCTCTATAATCCGAGCTTTTCTCGCACTCGGGCGCCGGCAGTCGCGCCCGCCGCGCCGCGGAAGATCGCCCACCCACCCATGGAATTCGCCAAGCGGAACGTCGCGCTGCTCGCCGGTTGCCAGGCGATGCTGTTCACCAACAACGTCACGCTAATCTCGCTCGCCGCGCTGGCGGGCCACTCTCTAGCCGAGAACAAGGCGCTGTCGACGCTGCCCGCCACCGCCTATGTGCTCGGCGCGGCGGCTACGACGCTGCCGGCGTCCCTCTTCATGCGCCGCTTCGGCCGGCGCAGCGGCTTCCAGACGGGCACGGCCATGGGCATCGTCGGCGCCGCCATCTGCTGCCTCGGCCTGTGGCTGGCGAGCTTCTGGCTGCTGTGCGCAGGGGTGCTGGTGCTCGGCGCCTACAATGCCTTCGGCCAGTACTACCGCTTCGCCGCCGCCGACGCGGCGAGCTACGAGGCGAAACCGCTGGCGATTTCGCTGGTGCTCACCGGGGGGCTGGTCGGCGGCATCATCGGCCCGGAGATGAGCAAGCACACCAAGGACATGTTCTCCGTGCCCTTCCTCGGCGCCTACGCCTCGCTGGTCGTCTTCTGCCTCATCACCATGACGCTGCTCGCCTTCATCCGCATTCCCGAGCCGAGCCAGGTCGAGCGCCACGAGCCGGTGCGGCCGCTCGCCCGCATCATGGGGCAGCCGGCTTTCATCGTCGCGGTGATGGGCTCGGCCCTGGGCTACGGCGTGATGAACCTGTTGATGACCTCGACGCCGCTCGCCATGGGGCTGTGCGGCCATCCCTACGACGTCGCGGCGCTGGTGATCGAGTGGCACGTCATCGGCATGTTCGCCCCCTCGTTCTTCACCGGCTCGCTGATCCGGCGCTTCGGCGTGCTTGTCGTCATGTCCGCCGGAGTGGTGCTGGAAGCCGCCTGCGTCGCCGTCGCGCTGTCCGGCCTGGAGCTGACGCACTTTTGGTGGGCGTTGTTTCTGCTGGGCATGGGCTGGAACTTTCTCTATGTCGGCGGCACTACGCTGCTCACCGAGTGCTATCGGGTGTCGGAGAAGGCGAAGGCCCAGGGGATCCACGACCTGATCGTGTTCGTCACCACCTCCACCTCCTCGTTCTCCTCGGGGCTGCTGATGACCCGCAACGGCTGGGCCATGCTCAACTACACGGCCATCCCCGTGCTCGCCGCGATCGGCGCAGCGCTCCTCTGGCTCGCCCTGCGCCGGCGCGCCGCGCTTGCGGCATGATGTGAAGACCCCCTATCGGCCAGAAAGGATATCTATGCCAGTCGATCCGCAGATGCAGCAGGTGATCGAACGCGTCGCCAAGGCGAATCTGCCGCCCTATTACACGGTGAGCGCCGTCGAGGCGCGGGGCCTGTACAAGGACAGGTGCGGCGTGCTCGCCCCGCCCGCGCCCGAGGTGGCTGCGGTGTCCGATCTCGTCGCCCCCGGCCCGGGCGGCCCGATCCCGCTGCGGCTGTACCGCGGCTTGGGCACGGCGGCGGACGCGCGCCTGCCCGTCCTCGTCTACTTTCACGGCGGCGGCTGGACCATAGGCGACCTGGACACCCACGACATCGTCTGCCGCGGCCTGGCGAATAACGCCCGCTGCGCGGTCATCGCCAGCGACTACCGCATGGGCCCGGAGCACAAGTTCCCCGCCGCGGTGGAGGATTGCGTCGCCGTGACGCGCTGGGTCGCGGCCGAGGCGGGCGCGCTCGGCGTGGACGCCGCGCGCATCGCCGTGGGCGGGGACAGCGCCGGCGGCAACCTCGCCACCGTAGTCGCCATCGCCTTGCGCGACGCGGGCGGGCCGCCGCTCGCTTTCCAGGTGCTGATTTACCCTGCGACCGACCAGCGCATGGATACCGCCTCGCACGCGAGCTTCGCCGACGGCTACCTGCTCACGCGCCAGAACATGCTCTGGTTCCGCGACAACTACTTGCGGCCCGCCGATTACGAAGACTGGCGCGCCTCGCCCTTGCTCGCCGCCGACCTGTCGCGCCTGCCGCCCGCGCACCTCATCACCGCGGGCTACGATCCGCTGCGGGACGAGGGGCGCGCCTATTCCGATCGGCTGCATGCCGCGGGCGTGAGCGTGACCTATGAATGCTTCGAGGGCATGGCGCACGGCTTTCTCACCATGGGCGGGGCGGTGGCGGCGGCGAACCACGCCCTCTACCGCATCGGTCAGAGCCTGAACCAGGTGTTCCATCCCCGGCGTGGCTGAATCGGCGCGCGCGCCGGCGCAAGGCTGATGCGATCGCTCGCGCGTTCCCTCGATTTCCTCGGCCGGCACGCGACCCTGGTGCTGGCGGGCGGCGTGCTCGTGGGTTTCGCCATTCCGCCGCTCGCCGCGCTCGCCCGGCCGCTGCTGCTGCCCGGACTGCTCATTCCCCTGGTGATCGCGCTGCTGCGCCTGGACTGGGGTGCGCTCGCGGCGTACGCGCGCCGCCCGGGCCTGGTCGCGCTGATCACGCTGTGGCTACTCGTCGCTTCGCCGCTGCTCATGTGGCTAGCGCTGAAGGGGCTCCGCCTGCCTACCGCGCTGGGGCAGGGCCTGATCCTGATGGCGGCCGCCTCGCCCATCATCTCCTGCGCCGCGATCAGCCTGATCCTCGGCCTGGACGCGGCACTCGCGGTGGTGGTGATCGTCGTCACCACCGCGCTGATCCCGTTCACGTTGCCGAGCCTGGCGCTCGCGCTCCTCGGGCTTTCCATCGACATCGACTTCGGCACGTTCATGGTGCGTCTCGCGCTGATCGTGGGCGGCGCCTTCGCCGCCGCGCTCGTCCTGCGCCGCCTGGTGCCTCGGGCGCAGTTGCAGGCGAACGCGCGCCTGCTCGACGGCGCATCGGTGGCGACGCTGCTCATGTTCGCGCTCGCCATCATGGACGGCGTGACCGCGGTGGCGCTGGCGCGCCCCGGCTATGTGCTGCTCGTCACTTTTTGCGCGTTCACCGCCAACGTCCTGTTGCAGGCGCTGGGGACGCTGGTCGCGCTCGGGCTGGGAAGGCGCGCGGCAGTCACCGTCGGACTGATGACCGGCAACTGCAACATGGGCCTGGTGATGGTGGCGCTCGCCGACAAGGCGGACTTCGACGTGATCGTGTTCTTCGCCATGGCGCAGATCCCGATGTACATGCTGCCGGCGCTGCTCACCCCCGTCTACAGCCGGCTGCTCGGCGCCTCCCGCGCCTAATTTTCCCCCGGGGAACTCGGGCGGTCCCCGCTAGACAGCGCGGCGCCGCTTCGCGCTACAATCCGCGCTCCTTCCCGGAGACCGAGCATGGGCGCGAAGCACCCCGAGCCGCAAGGCGAGCGCAAGATCGTCAATGCCGCCTGCCCGCACGACTGCCCCGACACCTGCGGCATGCACGTCACGGTCGAAAACGGCGTCGCGGTGAAGGTCGAGGGCGCGAAGGACATGCCTTTCACCGCCGGGACGCTGTGCACCAAAGTTGCGCATTATCTCGATCGGACCTATTCCAAGGAGCGGGTGCTCCATCCCTTGAAGCGCGTCGGCGCCAAGGGCGAAGGGAAGTTCCAGCGCATTTCCTGGGACGAGGCGCTCGACACCATCGCCGCTCGCTTCAAGGCGATCGCCGCGGACGACCCGCAGGGCATCCTCCCCTGCAGCTACGCCGGCACCATGGGGCTGGTGCAATACGCCTCGATGGACCGGCGCTTCTTCCAAAGGCTCGGCGCGACGCTGCTCGAGCGCACGCTCTGTTCCTCGGCGGGCAAGGTGGGAATGAAGATCACCCTCGGCGCCGGCGTGGGCATGGACCCGGAGCGCTTCGACGAGGCGAAGCTGATCATTCTCTGGGGCACGAATTCCATCGTCTCCAACCTGCACCTGTGGTCGCGGGCGCAGGCGGCGAAGCGCCGGGGCGCCAAGCTCGTCGCCATCGACCCCTACCAGAGCCTTACCGCGGCCAAATGCGACCAGCACGTCGCGCTCCTGCCCGGCACCGACGCCGCGCTCGCGCTCTCCATGATGCACGTGATCATCGGCGAGGAGCTCCACGATGCCGACTACGTCGCGCGCCATACCCTCGGCTTCGAAAAGCTGCGCGAGCGGGTGAAGGACTATCCGCCGGAGAAGGCTGCGGCCATCTGCGGCCTACGGAAGGACGAAATCGTCGCCCTCGCGCGCGAATATGCGCGCACGCGCCCCGCGGCGATCCGCCTCAACTACGGCATGCAGCGCCACGCGGGCGGCGGCATGGCGGTGCGCGCCGTCACCTGCCTGCCGGCGCTCGCCGGCCAGTGGCGCGATTGCGCGGGCGGCGCCTCGCTTTCCACCGGCGACTGGTACGGCATGAACCACGCCGCGCTCGAACGCGCCGACCTGCTGCCGAACAAACCGCGCACTATCAACCAGTCGGCGCTGGGCGATGCGCTCACCGCGGCGAAGCCGCCGGTGCGCGCCATCTACGTCTACAACAACAATCCGGTGGCAGTGTGCCCCGACTCGCAGAAGGTGATCGCGGGCTTTTTGCGCGAAGACCTGTTCACCGTGGTGCACGAGATATTCCTCACCGACACCGCCGACTACGCCGACATCGTGCTGCCGGCGACCACCCAGCTCGAGCATTACGACATCCACAAGTCCTACGGTCACCTCTACGTGCTCGCCAACACGCCGGCGATCGCGCCGCTCGGAGAGGCGAAGCCGAATAGCGACGTGTTTCGCTTGCTTGCGGCGCGCATGGGATTCACCGAAGCCTGCTTTCGCGACACCGACGAAGACATCTGCCGCCAGGCGCTCGCCTCGTCCAATCCGCGCATGGCGGGCATCGAATGGGAGGCGCTGAAGGCGCGCGGCTGGCAGCGCCTCGCCGTCCCCGAGCGCTTCGCGCCTTTCGCCGAAGGGAACTTCCCCACACCTTCGGGCAAGTGCGAGTTCTACAGCGAAACCGCCGAGCGCATGGGCTACGATCCGCTGCCCGGCTACACGCCGCCGCGCGAATCGGCGCGGAGCGCGCCCGAGCTCGCCCAGCGCTATCCGCTCGCTTTCATTTCGCCGCCGGCGCGCAATTTCCTCAACTCGTCATTTGCCAATCTGCCCTTTGCGCTGGCCGAGGCGGGCGAGCCCTATCTCGACATCAACCCCGAGGACGCCCGCTCGCGCCGTATTGCCGAAGGCGACGCGGTGCGCATCTTCAATGCGCGCGGCGCATTTCTTGCCAAGGCCCGGGTGTCAGAGCGCGCACGCGCCGGCGTGGTGGCGGCACTCTCCGTCTGGTGGAAGAAGCTCTCGCCCGATCGTCGCAATGCCAACGACGTCACTTCGCAGGCGATCGCTGACATGGGCGGCGGCGCGTCATTCTACGATTGCCTGGTAGAAGTCGAGCGCGCCGGCGCGAATCCAAAGTGAGGAGTCCAGCAATGCCTAAGTTCGAAGAGTGCGGCCTCGCCGCAGAGCGCCTCGCGCGCATCAAAGAGGTGTTCGAAGCCGACGTGGCGAAGGGCACGATCCCGGGCGCGGTCGCCCTGGTCGCGCGCCGCGGCCGACTCGCCTATCTGGAAGCCTGCGGCTATCGCGACCGCGAGAAGCGCCTGGCGATGACGACGGATTCGATCTTCCGCATCGCTTCCATGACCAAACCGCTGGTGTCGGCCTCGATCATGATGCTGGCCGAGGAGGGGAAGCTGCGCCTGGTGAATCCGATCTCGACTTATCTGCCCGAGCTAAAAGACCTGCAAGTCGGGGTCGAGGTCGCGGGGGCGGACGGCAAGCCGCAGCTCCGCCTCGAGCCGGCGCGGCGCGAGATGACGGTGCAGGACTTGCTGCGCCACACCTCCGGGGTGACCTACGGCCAGTTCGGCGATTCGCTGGTGAAGCGGGCCTATCGCGAGGCGAACGTGTTCGACCCGAACCAGTCGACCGCGGAATTCGTCGCCAAGATCGCGCGCTTGCCGCTGCAGAACCAGCCGGGCGAGGTGTGGGACTACAGCATGTCGACCGACGTGCTCGGGCGCCTGGTAGAGGTGATCTCCGGCATGGAGCTCGACGCCTTCATCGCCGCGCGCATCACCGGGCCGCTCGCGATGAAGGACACCGGTTTCTTCGCGGGCACAAACAAGGTCGAGCGTGTGGCCGAGGCGCAGATCGACCCGGCCACCGGCAAGCGGCCGCCGATGACACGCGACCTCGGCGTGCGGCCGCGCTTTCTCTCCGGTGGGGGCGGCATGGTGTCCACCGCGCCGGATTACCTGCGCTTTGCGCAGATGATGCTCAACGGTGGCGAGCTGGAGGGCAAGCGCATCCTCGCGCGCAAGACCGTCGCCCTTATGACCGCCGACCACCTGCCGCCGGGCGTGGCGTTCAGCGCGAGCACCCGCGCCCAGTTCGAAGAGTCGGGACCGACGCCCGAATTCGGCCAGGGCTTCGGCCTCGGCTTCTGCGTGCGCAAGGAAGCCGGGCGCAATCCAGTGCCCGGCTCGGTCGGCGACTTCTACTGGTCCGGCGTGCACGGCACCTACTTCTGGGTCGATCCGCAGGAGCAGCTGATCGGCGTGCTCATGTTGTGCGCGCCCGATCTGCGTCGCCACTATCGCGCGCTGATGCGCCAGCTCGTCTACTCGGCGCTCCTCGACTGAGCTTGCCGCCGCGTACGCAGCTCAGGGTTTCAGCTGCGCGCGGATCTCGCCGCCCTTGTTGGCGGCGGAATGCACGTTGACGTAGAGATTCCCCGCCTTGAAGGACTGGTATTGCGCGTCGGTGAGCTTCGCGCCGGCGGCGGTGGTCCAGGTGTTGTCGCCTTTCTTGGCCAAGGGAACGATCACCGGCCCGTTCTGACCCGCGGCGGCTTCGTGGATATGCGCCGCGACGCCGGCGACGCCGCTGGTCGTCACGCTGCCGCTGACCGATTTGTCCGCGCCGATGGTGAACGACCCGCTGCCCGATGCGGAGGTGGTCACCGGCGGCACTTCCTGCGCGCCCGAGAGCGTCACCTTCACCTCCTCGGCGAGCGCCGAAGCCGAGCTGAGCACGGCTGCCGCCGCCATGCTGCGGAACACGAGCGACAGCGTCTTCCTGGAATCCGGTTGCAGTGCGTCCATAAGATCCTCCTGGGTTGTCGCCGCGCCAGCGGCGCGGCCCGATAGGTGAACAGCGCCGTTGCGCGGACTATTCCGCTGACAGCCCGACTACGCGCCGAGTTCCTTGCGAACCAAGGCAGCGCCTGCAGCGAGCGCTTTCAGCTTCCCCTGCGCGACCGCGCGCGGCAGGGGCACCATGCCGCAGTTGGTGCAGGGGTAGAGCTTTTCCGGGGCGACGTATTTGAGCGCCGCGCGCAGGGTCTGCGCGACCTTCTGCGGGGTTTCGATCTCCTCGCTCGCGACGTCGATGGCGCCGACCATGATGTCCTTGCCGCGCAGCAGCTCGATCAGCTCCAGCGGCACGTGCGAATTCGCGCATTCGAGCGACACCTGGTCGATTTTCGATTTCGCCAGCAGCGGAAAGGTCGACTCGTACTGGCGCCACTCCGAACCCAGGGTCTTCTTCCAGTCGTTGTTGGCCTTGATGCCGTAGCCGTAGCAGATGTGCACCGCGGTCTTGCACTTGAGGCCCGCGGCCGCGGCTTCCAGCGTCTCGATGCCCCAGTCGCGCACCTCGTCCATGAACACGTTGAAGGCGGGCTCGTCGAACTGGATCACCGACACCCCCAGGGCTTCGAGCGCGCGCGCCTCGGCGTTCAATATCTTGGCGAACTCGCGCGCCAGCTTCTCCCGGCTCTTGTAGTAGCCGTCGTAGAGCGTGTCGACCATGGTCATCGGCCCTGGCAGGGTGAACTTCACCGGCCGCGTGGTTTCGGCGACGAGGAATTTGGCGTGCTCGACGAACACCGGATGGGTGCGCGCCACCGGGCCGACCACCATGGGCACGTCGGCGTCGTAGCGGTTGCGGATGCGCATGGTCTTCTTGTGCTCGAAGTCCACGCCCTCGAGGTTCTCGATGAAGGTGGTGACGAAATGCCGCCGCGTCTGCTCGCCGTCGGTGACGATGTCGATGCCCGCGGTCTCCTGGTTGCGCAGCACCAGGCGCACCGCGTCGCGCAGCCCTTCCGCGAGCGCATCGCCTTCGAGCAGCCAGGGCGCCCAGAGCTGTTTCGGAGTGGCGAGCCAGGCGGGTTTGGGCAGGCTGCCGGCGATGGTCGATTGCAGTATGCGGGACATGGGCTGGCTCCTCCGCGGAATGAAAGCGCGAAGTATGCCTCAGTCCCGCGTGTATTTGGCATTCGCGCCGAAAGCGTTGACAGCGGCAGTACAAGTTTCTATCGTGTGGGCCGCCCGTGCCCGGGATCTGCCCCGGCTTCAACCAGGAGAGACGATGGCTAAGACAGTGGATTACTATTTTTCGGCGATATCCCCCTGGAGCTATCTGGGTCATGCGCGCTTCGCCGCCATGGCCAAGCGCCACGGCGCCGCGGTCAAGGTGAAGCCGGTCGATTTCGGCAAGGTATTCCCGGTTTCGGGCGGGCTGCCGCTCCCGAAGCGGGCGCCGCAGCGCCAAGCCTACCGCCTGGTCGAACTCAAGCGCTTTCGCGATCACCTCGGGCTGCCGCTCAATCTGCAGCCGAAGTTCTTTCCCGCGCCTGCCGATCTCGCCGCGCAGTTCATCATCGCCGCGGGGCGCGAAGGCGGTACCGAGGCCGCGATGCGCTTGACTGGCGCCTGCATGCGCGCCTGCTGGGCGGAGGAGCGCAACATCGCCGACCCAGCCACGCTCGCCGCCATCTGCGGCGAACAGGGCATGAACGGCGAAAAACTATCCGCCGCGGCGCAGTCGGATGCGGTTGTGGCCGAATACGCGGCAAATACCGAGGAGGCGATCGCGCGCAACGTGTTCGGCGCGCCGAGCTACGTCGTCGACGGCGAAATCTTCTGGGGCCAGGACCGGCTGGAGTTCGTCGAACGCGCGCTCGCTCGCTGAGGCGGGCCGCGGCGGAGTCGGAGAGAGGAAGGCGGGCGCGTTTTTTGGCACAATGCGCCCTGCCGTAGCGGTACGGTTTGTGCACGAGCAAGGAAAATGACAAGAAGTCGCAGTGCGAGCGTCGAGGTCAGCGAAGAAGACGGCGTGCGCTCGCTGCATCTGGGCGGAGACGCCATCCAGAGTTCCATCTGTCTAGCGCGTCCGAACGAGCTCGCGCTGCATTACACCCGCGCCATGATGGCCTTCCTGTTGTTCCAGCCGCAGCCCCGCGAGGTGCTGATGATCGGCCTGGGCGGGGGCTCGATGGCGCGCTACATCCATCAGCGCATGCCGCAGACGCACACGACGGTGGTGGAAATCAATCCCAAGGTGCTCGCCGCGGCGCGCAGCCAGTTCCGGTTTCCCGAGGAGGACGATTGCCTCAAGGTGGTCATCGCCGACGGCGCCGACTACATCGGCGAACACCCGGGAGCGGCCGACGTGCTGTTGGTCGACGGCTTCGACGACGGCAAACAGCCCGCAGTGCTCTGTAGCCAGGCGTTCTACGACGCAGCCTATGCGTCGCTGCGTCCCGGCGGGGTGATGGCGGTCAACTTCATGGCCGAGGAAAAGAAGCTCGACGTCTATCTGCAGCGGATCGAGAAGAGTTTCGATGAGCGCGTCATCTGCCTCAACGCCGCGGACAAGGTGAACATCATCGCCTTCGCCTTCCGCCGCGAGGCGCGCGAAATCGCCTGGACCGAGCTGAAGAAGCGTGCGCGCAGCCTGAAGAGCGTCCACGATCTGCCGCTGGAGGATTTCGTCGGCGGCTTGAAGAAGCTCAATCCGCACACCAAGACCGTGCTGCGCTTGCGCTCGCTCGCCGCGGACTGAGGCGATAACAGGTCAATTTCGAAGCGCGGCTGCCTTATCGCCGTGGGAGCGAGCTTGCTCGCGAACCAAAGATTTCGCGAGCAAGCTCGCTCCCACGCCTACACCCCGAGCGCCTGCCGAATCGCGGATACGAGCACGGCCGGCTCGCCCGCGACATCCACGCGCAGCGCGTCCGCTGGACGCTCGAGGATAGCGAACTGCGAGTCGAGGAGCTGCGGATTCATGTAATGGCCGCGGCGCTCGGCAAGGCGCGCGCGAATCAGCTCCTTGCTGCCGTCGAGGAAGACATAGCGCGCCGAGGCGAGGCCGCGCGCGAGTCGCTCGCGATAGATCTGTTTGAGGGCCGAGCAGGCGAGCACCACGCTCTCGCCTTTCTGCTCGTGCTCCAGCAGAAAAGCGTTCAGGCGGTCGAGCCAGGGCCAGCGGTCTTCGTCCGTCAGCGGCGTGCCGGCGCGCATTTTCGCCACGTTCTCCGGCGGATGAAAAGCGTCGGCGTCGTGGAACGACCAGCCGCAGCCTCGCGCGAGCCCTTCGCCGACTGTGGTCTTGCCGCAGCCGGTCACGCCCATCAGGATGAGGATCACGATTTCTTGCGGCGGGCGCGCTTGACGGCGTGGCCACCCCGCACGCCAGAGCTTGCGACGGCGTGGCCACCGAACATGTTGCGCATCATCGCGAGCTGCTTGGCGGCGTAATCGCCTTTGCCCTGGCTGGCGAAGCGCATGGCGAGCGCGAGGCTGATCACCGGCGCGGGCACGCCGAGCTCGACCGCCTCGATCGCGGTCCAGCGGCCTTCGCCCGAATCGGCCACCACCGGCGCGATACCTTCGAGCCGCGTGTCGTGCCGCAGATAGTCGGCCATCAGGTCGAGCAGCCAGGAGCGCACCACGCTGCCGTGGCGCCACAGCTCGGCGATGCCCGCGGCATCGAGCGCGAATTCGCGCTTGCCCGCGAGCAGCGCGAAGCCCTCGGCGTAAGCCTGCATCAAGCCGTATTCGATGCCGTTATGCACCATCTTGACGAAATGCCCGGCGCCGCTCGGGCCGCAGTGCAGCCAGCCCTTGGGCGGCGCGAGCAGTTGCACGAAAGGCTTCACCCGGCGCACTGCGCGCGCTTCGCCGCCCAGCATGATGGCGTAGCCCTTGGCGAGCCCCCAGATGCCGCCGGAGACGCCGGCGTCGACGAATTGCAGGCCGCGCGCGGCGAACTCCTGCGCGCGGCGCATGCTGTCCTTGTAGTACGCGTTGGCGCCGTCGACCACCACGTCGCCCTTGGCAAGCAAGGACGCGAGGCGCTGCAGCGTGTCTTCGCTCACCTTGCCCGCAGGCAGCATCAGCCACACCACCCGCGGCGCCGCGAGCGCGGCGACCAGCGCGGGGAGATCGGCGACGGTGGCGATCCGCGTCTTGCGCGCGAGCGCACGCCGGGCGCTTGCGGCACGGTCGAAGGCGACGACGTTCGCGCCGCCGCGCGCGAGGCGCTTCGCCATGTTGGCGCCCATGCGCCCAAGGCCGACCAAGCCGATCGAGCGTTTCATACCGAGCGCTGCGCTTTGTCTTTTTCGTTTTGCGCCTTGATCAGCGCGCGTGCCTTTTCCCATTGGCTGTTGTCCCAATTCAAGAGTTCGGTGAAAGAGCCGCCGTTCGCCTGCCAGCCTGCGCCGTCGAGTGCGATGGTCTGGCCGGTGAGCCACTCGCAGCCCTCCGCCATGAGGAAGGCGGCGAGGTTCTGCAACTCGGGCATGCGGCCGTTGCGGTGCATGGGATTGCGCTTCGCGGACTCGCGCTCGGAAGCTTCCATCCCGGGATAGAGGCGCTTGCCCATGCCCTCGGTGGGGAACAGCCCCGGCGCAATGGCATTCAGCCGGATGCCGTAGCGGCCCCATTCGACGGCGAGCGACTGCGTCATCACGTGAATGCCGGCTTTCGACATCGCCGAGGGCACGACGAAGGGCGAGCCCGTCCACACCCAAGTGACGACGATCGACACCACGCTGCCCTTGTCGCCGCCCGCGATCCAGCGCTTGCCCACGGCGTGGGTGGTGTAGAAGGTGCCGTGGAAGACGGTGTTGGCAATGGCGTCGAAGCCGCGCGAAGAAAGATCTTCGGTGCGACTGATGAAATTGCCGGCGGCGTTATTCAGCAGCCCGTTCAAGGGACCGCCGTCCGCCCAGATCGCCTCGATCATCTTATCCACCGCCTCGGCGTTGCGGATGTCGACGGCGTGCGTTTTCACCGAGCCGCCGCGCAGGCGCATCAGCTCCTTCGCCGTCTGCTCCAGCACTTCCTTGCGCCTGCCGCAGATGTAGACGTCGGCGCCGAGCTCGAGGAACTTGTCCGCCATCTCGCGGCCGAGTCCGGTGCCGCCGCCGGTTACGAGAATGCGCTTGCCTTTGAACAGTTCGGGTCTGAACACGTGTCGTCCTTTGCAAGAAGTGCGCGCGGGTGCCCAATCTTACCGCAGCTATGCGCCGCCGCGGCGCATCGCGCCGAGTCGGTATGACTATTCTCAAACGCTGCGCCCGCTTCCCGGTGTAGCTTGAACCGAAGGACAGAACTCAAGCGCAGTTTCGGCACGAACAAGGGGACCAACATGGACGAGATGTGCAGCCTGGTGCGCGGCTCTTCGATATGCAGCGAGTTGAGCGACGCGGAATGCGACATCCTCGCGCGGGTGGCCAAGCGCCGCTCGCTCAAGGGCGACGAGATCCTGATCGAGGAAGACCAGGTCGACAACTGCCTCTACGTCGTCTCGACCGGCGCGCTCGAAGTGTGCCGGCGCGCGGGCGGGGACTGGGTGTCGCTGCACGTGCTGAAGGCGGGCGACATCGCCGGCGAGCTCGGCTTCATCGACGGCCAGCCGCACAGCGCCAACCTGCGCGCCATCGGTCCGACCGAAGTCTTCATCCTCGAGCGCACGCAATTCGAATCCCTGCTCGATACCAATCCCAAGGTGATGTACGGCGTCATGCGCACCATCCTGCGCACCGTGCACTCCATCCTGCGGCGCATGAACCTGCAGTACATCGAGCTCTCCAACTACATCACCAAGCAGCACGGCCGCTACTAGCCGCGCCGGCCAAGGCCGCAACGCCCGCGCGGCGGCAGCGGGCGTATAGAATGGTGTATTCACCGCCTAACGCCGTTGGCCCATGACCAATCCCGCTCCAGCCGCCGTCGGCATGCCGCTCGCCGCGGTCGATACGCCCGCACTCATCCTCGACGCCGATGCCTTCGAGCGCAATCTCGCGCGTATGGCCGAGGCCGTGCGCGGCAAGCCGCTGCGCCTGCGGCCGCACGCGAAGAGCCACAAGTGCGCGGAGATCGCGCGCCGCCAGATCGCGGCGGGCGCAGTCGGTGTGTGCTGCCAGAAGGTGAGCGAAGCGGAAAGCCTGGTCGAGGCGGGCATCGCCGACGTGCTGATCAGCAACGAGGTCGTCGGCTCAAGCAAACTCGAACGGCTCGCCGCGCTTTCGAAACGCGCGAAGCTCGGCGTGTGTGTGGACGCGGCGGAGAACGTCGCCGAGCTCGAGCGCGCCGCGGCGCTCGCCGGCGTGCGCATCGACGCGCTGGTGGAAGTGAACGTAGGCGCGGATCGCTGCGGGGTGGAGCCGGGCGCGCCGGCGCTCGCCTTGGCACGTCGGATCGCCGCTAGCGCGAACCTGCGCTTCGCCGGGCTGCAGGCCTACCACGGCGGCGCGCAGCACTTGCGCAGCGTGGCCGAGCGCGAGCAGGCGATCGCGCGGGCGGCCGAACTGGCGCGCGCGACGCGCACCCTGCTCGAGCAGAACGGCATCCCCTGCCCGAAGGTCACAGGCGCGGGCACCGGCAGTTTCCCTCTGGAAGCGGCGAGCGGCGTCTACGACGAACTCCAGCCCGGCTCGTATGTATTCATGGATGCCGACTACAACCGCAATACTTACTCGGACGCTTGGCCCGCCTTCGAGCAGAGCCTGTTCGTGTGGACCACGGTGATGAGCCGGCCGACCGCCACGCGCGCGGTGGTCGATGCCGGGCTCAAGGCATCGAGCGTGGATTCGGGCATGCCGCAGCTATGGAAGCGGCCGGGAGTGGAATTCGTCAAGGCGTCGGACGAGCACGGCGTGCTCGCTATCGCGCCGGGCGTTGTGGCGCCGGCGCTGGGAGAGAAACTGCTGCTCGTCCCGGGCCACTGCGACCCGACCGTCAATCTCTACGATTGGTTCGTGGTCGTGCGCAGCGGAACGGTCGAGGCGCTGTGGCCGGTCAGCGCGCGCGGCGCGCTGCGCTAGCGCGGCACGATTCTTTGTGGGAGCGAGCTTGCTCGCGAATTCCATTGTTCGCGAGCCCCGCAAGGGGACTTCTTTCAGGGCGCAAGCTCGCTCCCACAGCTCATTTGGCCGAATAGCATTCGCGAGCAAGCTCGCTCCCACGTGGTACCTGGGTTCGCCTACTTCTTCTCCGACCAGAGCACCCCGGCCGAGGCCCAGTCGGATTTCTTCACGTCGCGCAGGATGATGTCCACCGCCTCGGGCTGGCACTTGAGCACGCGGCAGGTCTCGCGCGTGATCGCCTCGACGAATTCGCGCTTCACTTCCGGCGTGCGGCCTTCGAACATCTGCACTTGGATCAGGGGCATGGTTTTCTCCTATGTGAAAGAGGTGGAACGATAGCCTCTCGCAACTGCGTGCGCAAGGGTAGGAATCCGCGAGCCGTGCTAGGATTGCGGGCGACAGACAAGAATTTTTAGAGGCGGAGGTGATGGAACAGTTCGTCGGTACCATGCCGGTGGCGGAGAAGCATCGCTTCGACGTTGCCAGCCTGGAAGCTTATCTGCGCACGCACGTCGAAGGCTTCAGCGGAAAACTCGAAGTCGAGCAGTTCAAGGGCGGGCAATCCAATCCAACGTTTCGTCTGACCGCCGGGGGCAAGCGCTACGCCATGCGCGCCAAGCCCGGCCCCGCGGCGAAGCTGCTGCCTTCGGCGCACGCGGTGGACCGCGAGTTCCGAGTCATCACTGCGCTGGGCAAGGCCGGCATCCCCGTGCCGCGCACCTACACGCTGTGTGAAGACGAGGGCGTCATCGGCCGCGCCTTCTACGTCATGGACTGCGTCGATGGCCGTGTGCTGTGGGATCAGTCGCTGCCGGGCATGAGCAAGGCGGAGCGCGGCGCGATCTACGACGAGATGAACCGCGTCATCGCCGCGCTGCACAAAGTCGACTACCAGGCGATCGGGCTCGGCGACTATGGCAAGCCAGGCAACTACTTCGCGCGCCAGATCGGCCGCTGGAGCAAGCAGTACCAGGCCTCGGAAACGGAGAAGATCGAGGCCATGGACAACCTCATCGCCTGGCTGCCGAACAACATCCCGCCCGGCGACGAGACCACGGTCGTGCACGGCGACTATCGCCTGGACAATCTCGTGTTCCATCCGACCGAGCCGCGCATCCTCGCCATCCTCGACTGGGAGCTGTCAACACTCGGGCATCCGCTCGCGGATATTTCGTATCATTGCATGAGCTGGCGCATCCCGCCGGGGAACTTCCGCGGCATCGGCGGGCTCGACCTGCCCGCGCTCGGCATCCCGACGGAAGAAGAGTACGTCGCGCGCTACTGCCAGCGCACCGGGCGCGAGAAGATCGACAACTGGGATTTCTACCTCGCCTACAACATGTTCCGCATCGCCGGCATCCTGCAGGGCATCATGAAGCGCGCGGTGGACGGCACGGCCTCCAGCGCGCACGCGCTCGACGCCGGCAAGCGCGCGCGGCCGATGGCGGAAATGGCCTGGGGCTACGCGCAAAAGGTCATCGCGGCCGGGAAGTAGTCCCGACGCACTCCTAAAAACCACACGACAGAAAGGCACGCCATGGATTTCGCATATTCCGACCGGGTCAAGGCCATGCAGGCCAAGCTGAACGCCTTCATGGACGAGTACATCTATCCAAACGAGCACCGCTTCCACCAGGAAGTGCTGGAGAACCGCAGGAAGGGCAACCCCTGGATCCCGACCAAGGTGATCGAGGAGCTGAAGCCGAAGGCGCGCGCGGCCGGCCTGTGGAACCTGTTCCTGCCGCATTCCAAGCGCGCGCCCGAGGGGCTGTCCAACCTCGAATACGCGCCGCTGTGCGAGATCATGGGGCGCGTTTCCTTCGCCCCCGAGGTGTTCAACTGCTCCGCGCCCGACACCGGCAACATGGAGACGATCGAGCGCTACGGCACGGAAGCGCACAAGACGCGCTGGCTCGAGCCGCTCCTGCGCGGCGAGATCCGCTCGGCGTTCCTCATGACCGAGCCCGACGTGGCCTCGAGCGACGCGACCAACATTCAGTGCCGCATCGAGAAGAAGGGCGACGAATACGTCATCAACGGGCGCAAGTGGTGGTCCTCCGGCGGCGGCGACCCGCGCTGCAAGCTCTACATCCTCATGGGCCGCACCAATCCCGATGCGCCCGCGCATAGCCAGCAGTCGATGATCCTCGTGCCTTCCGACGCTCCGGGAGTGAAGGTGGTACGGCCGCTGTCGGTGTTCGGCTACGACGACGCGCCGCACGGGCACATGGAAATCCACTTGAAGGACGTGCGCGTGCCGGCGTCGAACATCCTCTTGGGCGAAGGCCGCGGCTTCGAGATCGCGCAAGGCCGCCTCGGCCCGGGCCGCATCCATCACTGCATGCGCCAGATCGGCGTCGCCGAGCGCGCGCTCGAGCTGATGTGCAAACGTTCGCTGTCGCGGACCGCGTTCCACCGCACCATCGCCGAGCAGGGCGTGACGCGCGAGCGCATCGCCCAGGCGCGCATCATGATCGACTCCACGCGCTGGCTGGTGCTGAACGCCGCCTACATGATGGACACCGTGGGCAACAAGGTGGCGAAGGCCGAGATCGCCATGATCAAGGTGCTCGCGCCCAACATGACGCTGCAGGTGATCGATTGGGCGATGCAGGCGCACGGCGGCGCGGGCGTATCGGACGACACGCCGCTCGCGATGATGTGGGCGCATTCGCGCACGCTGCGCTTCGCCGACGGTCCGGACGAAGTGCACCGCAACGCCATCGCCAAGCTCGAACTCGCCAAGCACATGAGCGTGCCGAAAGCGAAGTAAAAGCGAAGAAATAGCGCATCGAACCAGGCTGCCGCGGCGCGCGCGGCAGCCGTCCATTCAGAAACGCGAGGGCGGGCGTCCTCGCCTTGCGATCAAACAAGGGGGAAGCGATGTTGAAGCTCGGCGGATTCGCGGTCAGCAACTATTACAACAAGGTCAAGGTGGCGCTCTTGGAGAAGGGCGTGCCCTTCGAGGAGGTGTACTGCCTTACCTCGCAGGAAGAGGCATACCGCCAGCGCTCGCCCATGGGCAAGGTGCCCTACCTCGAAGCGGACGGCCAGTTCGTGTGCGAGTCGCAGGTGATCTGCGAATACATCGAGGACACCTGCCCGCAGACGCCGCTCTATCCCAAGGACGCGATCGAGCGCGCCAAGGTGCGCGAGCTGATCACGGTGATGGAGCTGCACATGGAGCTCGTCGCGCGCCGTCTCTACACCCAGGCATTCTTCGGCGGCACGGTGACGGACGAAACGAAGCAGCAAGTCGAGAAGGAGCTTGCCAAGGGCGTACGCGCCTTCAAGCAGCTCGCCAAGTTCTCGCCCTTCGTAGCAGGCCCCAATCTCACGCTCGCCGACTGCGTCGCGGGTGTGCACCTGCCGCTCGTGTCGCTCTCGAGCAAGATCGTCCTCGGCCGCGACGTGTTCGAAGACTACGCGCCGGTGAAGCCCTACCTCAAGATGCTGAACGAGCGCCCGGCCTTCAAGAAAATGAACGACGAACGCAAAGTCGCCACCGAGGCGATGGCGGCGGCGAGGGCGAAGAAGGGGAAGTAGCCCTAGCGTGGAAGTTCACAAGCTGGTCATCTGCAATATGAAACTCGCTCGCGGAGCCCATGCGGTGTCTAATTTAGTCCCCATGCGGACCATTCGCGGACCGAGTAGGGCTGCTTATCGATGTGTCCGTGGGCTCCTTGTTCCTTCAACGGTGGTGCTGCGAGCGCGTTAGCGCAGTTTATGGATAACACTAGCCGCCACTTATAAGTAATATGCTCACCGATATATTTGCATACCGGTACGCAGAGTGGCCAATATGGTCGCAATACACAGAAGTTGAGCGACGGCTGTTGTGACCTGCCCCCAGTAGCCATACCAATCATTCGGCAGGAAGTCCGGTTGCAAGGTTAATCGAATTGTTGGTCGGGTGCGCTGTATCGGCGGCATGCTGCCGATACAGCGCGGCGAACTTGGCTGGTGGCATGCGCCGGCAACTGCTATGTGGCCTGATCTCGTTGTAGTCCTGGCGCCAATCAGCTATGGCGGTTCTGG
>CAZMGP010000012.1:0-86273 GCA_964565875.1 uncultured Enterobacteriaceae bacterium | reverse complement strand
CGGCAAGAACATCGGCGGCAGCCGCGCCCTGCTCTCCGTCACCAAGACTTTTTGATACATCCCAAAGGAGGCAACAATGAAGCTAGTCACTGCGATCATCAAGCCGTTCAAGCTTGATGAGGTACGGGAAGCCCTGTCGGCGATAGGCGTGCAAGGCATTACCGTGACGGAGGTGAAGGGATTCGGCAGGCAGAAGGGACACACCGAGCTCTATCGCGGAGCGGAGTACGTGGTGGATTTTCTGCCCAAGGTGAAGATCGAGGTGGCGATCAAGACGGAGATGCTCGAGCAGGCGATCGAGGCGATCGAGAAATCGGCGAGCACGGGAAAGATCGGCGACGGCAAGATCTTCGTGTTCGATCTGGTGCAAGTCATCCGCATTCGTACCGGCGAAACCGGTGCGGATGCGCTCTAGGGAGAGGCAACATGAAGAAACTGATAGCTCTATTGGCCTTGATCGGTGCGTGCGGGCTTGCGGCCCCCGTGCTTGCACAGGATAAGCCCGCGGCTCCGGCCGCCGAGGCGAAGCCCGCAGAGGCGGCGCCCGCTGCCGCAACCGGTGGCACTGCGCCCGCAGCGGCGCCCGCCGCAGCCCCTGCGGCGGCGCCGGCTGCACCGCCCGCGCCTACCAAGCCGGAACTCGTCGACGCATCGAAGATCAACTCGGGCGACACCGCGTGGATGCTCACTTCGACCGCGCTCGTGCTCCTCATGACCATCCCGGGGTTGGCGCTTTTCTACGGCGGCATGGTGCGCAAGAAGAACGTGCTCGGCACCATCATGCAGAGCTTTGCCATCACTTGTCTGGTGACCGTGCTGTGGGTGATCGTCGGCTACAGCCTCGCATTCATGCCGGGAGGGGAGTTCATCGGCAGTCTGGACCGCTTCTTCCTCTCCGGCATGAGTTTCATGAAGGAAGCGAACAAGGTGACGGTGAGCCATCTGGGGGTCACCATTCCAGAATCGGTGTACATGATGTTCCAGATGACCTTCGCCATCATCACCCCGGCGCTCATTACCGGGGCGTTTGCCGATCGCATGAAGTTCTCGGCCATGCTCTGGTTCATGGGACTGTGGTCGGTGCTGGTGTACTCGCCCGTCGCCCACATGATGTGGGAGCCGAGCGGCAAGTTCGCGACCATGGGGATCCTCGACTTCGCCGGCGGCACGGTGGTGCACATCAACGCCGGCATCGCCGCGCTGGTGTGCGCGCTGGTGTTGGGCAAGCGCATCGGCTACGGCAAGGAAGCGATGGCGCCGCACAACCTGGTGCTCACGGTGACGGGCGCTGCGCTTCTGTGGGTGGGCTGGTTCGGCTTTAACGCGGGTTCGGCGGTGGCGGCCGACGGCCGCGCCGGCATGGCGATGGTGGTGACGCAGTTCGCCACCGCGGCGGCAGCGCTTGCCTGGATGTTCGCCGAGTGGCTTGCCAAGGGCAAGCCTTCCGTCTTGGGCATCGCCTCGGGTGCGGTGGCCGGACTGGTGGCGATCACGCCCGCCTCGGGCTTCGTCGGCCCGACCGGCGCGTTCATCATCGGCATCGCCGCCGGCATCATCTGCTTCATTTCCTCGACTTCGGTGAAGAAGGCCTTCGGCTACGACGACTCGCTCGACGCCTTCGGCGTGCACTGCGTCGGCGGCATCGTCGGGGCGCTGCTCACCGGCGTGCTGAACGTCAAGGAGATCAGCGGCGTGGATGCGAGCTTCATGACCCAGCTCTACGGCGTGCTGGCGACGCTTGCCTACAGCGGCATCATGAGCTTCGTGCTGCTCAAGGTGATCGACATGGCGATCGGGCTACGCGTGAGCAGCGACGAGGAGCGCGAAGGCCTCGATCTCGCCCTGCACGGCGAGCGGGTGGAAGGCGCCTGAGATTTGGCGCTGACGGTAGATCTCACCCGGCGCGGAGCTTCGGCTGAAGCTCCGCGCCACGCTCATCCGGCGATTCTCGTCCGATGAGCGACGGCAGTGTCGGCGATCAGCGCGCGAGCGAGCGCTTGGAGCTTGCGCTCGTGCGGGTGAAGTCGGATGTTCGCCGGCGCATGTTGCGCAGCGCAGTCCGCCCCCGCGCGGTCAGAAACGGTTCGACCAGAAGCGCGATGCCCTCGGCGACGTACTTTCCCAGGCTGAAGCGCGAACGCAGCGCCCAGTGCTTCAGCGCCCAAGAATGGCAGAAGGTCACGTACTGGTAGACGAGAAGGTATTCGTTGACCTGGCGCATGTACCCCGCAGCAACGCATGCGCGCACGCAGGCCTGCAGCAGGCGGTTGGTGCGGATTTCCTCGTCTTTGACCAGCTTCCTGCGATCGGCGCGCAGCGATTTGGTCGACCGGTAGGCGAGCACGGTTGCGTCGCGCAAGCCGTCGATGATGGTGCAATAAGCCCACAACGCCATGCACAGGCGCTCCACCGGATGTTTCACGCCTTCCAATCGCGGCGGAATTTCGTGCTCGTAAGTTTCGAGCACCAGTTTGAGCGATAGGAACAGGATGTCGTCCTTGTCGCCGAAGTATTGATAGATGAGGCCGGTGCTGACCCCGGCCTCGCGAGCGATCTGCGAAATGGTGGTGATGTAGTAGCCCTTGTCGGAAAAGAGCTTCACCGCGGCACGCAGAATCTGTGCGCGCCGTTCCTCCACCAGCTTGGCGTCCGTGACTACGCTTGCGACATGTCCCGGCGTTTTCATTTCTGCTCTCCCTGTCTGCGGCTTGTTTTGAAGTCAGGCGCGAGAGGGCGGGCGATGCTGCGGCATCGCCCGCTAGGCCGGAGCGCTCGCCCGGACCGCGCGCTCAGTTGCCCTCGAAGGCGGGCTTCTTCTTCGCCACGAAGGCGTTGTAGGCGCGGGTGAAGTCCTGCGTCTGCATGCAGATCGCCTGCGCCTCGGCTTCCGTTTCCAACGCCTGCTCGATGGTCTGGTTCCACTCCTGATGCAGGCACTTCTTGGTCATCGAATGTGCAAACGCCGGCCCGTCCGCAATCTCCTTCGCCATAGCGTGGGCGCGCTCGAGAAGTTTGTCCTTGCCGACCAGTTCGTTGTAATAACCCCAAGCGTGGCCTTCCTGTGCGGTCATCACCCGCCCGGTGTAGAACAACTCGGAGGCGCGGCCCTGGCCGATGATGCGCGGCAGGATGGCGCAGGCACCCATGTCGCAGCCGGCGAGGCCGACGCGCACGAACAGGAACGCGGTCTTGCACTCCGGCGTGCCGTAGCGCAGGTCGCTCGCCATGGAAATGATCGCCCCGGCGCCGGCGCAGATGCCGTCGACGGCAGAGATGATCGGCTGCGGACAGGTGCGCATCTCCTTGACCAGGTTCCCGGTCATGCGGGTAAACGAAATCAGCCCGAGCATGTCCATCTTGGTCAGGGGACCGATGATTTCGTGCACGTCGCCGCCGGAACAGAAATTGCCGCCTTCGCCGGTGAACACCACCGCGCGCACGTCTTCGGCGTATTGCAGCTTGTGGAAGGTGTCGCGCAGCTCGGCGTAGCTCTCCAGCGTCAGCGGATTCTTGCGCTCGGGCCGGTTGAGCGTGATCGTTGCCACGCGGTCCTTCACTTCCCATTTGAAATGTTGCGGGCGCCATTCGGCGGCTTTCAGTTTGTACATGCGTTTCTCCGGTTTGCAGGTGATGAAATGAATTTGCTTCAGCCAGCCAGCGTCAGTCCGCCGCTGACGCTCAAAGTCTGGCCGGTGACGAATTCCGCGCGGCTGCTGGCGAAAAACAGCACGGCATCGGCGATTTCCGACGGCTTGGCGAGTCGCCCCATGGGAGTGACGCGGACGAAGGCTTCGCGATGCTTTTCCGGCACGACGGCCAGGAGCGGCGTGTCGGTGGGGCCCGGGCAGACGCAATTGACGTTGATGTTGAAGCGCGCCATCTCGCGCGCGAGCGATTTGGTGAAGGCGATCGCGCCGCCCTTCGCGCCGGAGTAGACCGATTCGCCCAGGCTCCCTACCCGCCCTGCGTCACTCGACACCGTGACGATCTTGCCCGCCTTGTGCTCGATCATTGCATCCAGAAACGCGCGGGTGAAGGCGATCGGGCCAAACAGGTTGAGGTCTATGACCTTGCGCCAGAAATCCGGGCTATTCTTGACGAAAGGCTCGATCTTGCCCCAGCCGGCGACGTTGACGAGGATGTCGACGTGGCCACGCGCTGCGTAGGCAGCGACCTTGAATGCCTCGATCGAATCGAGGCTGGTCACGTCGAGCCGGATGAAATCGGCACCGCCACCCGCGGCGCGGATCACCGCCGCCGCCTGCTTGCCGTTGTCCTCGGCGATGTCGCCGAGCAGCACGTAGGCGCCCGCCTTAGCCAGAGTTTCTGCCGTCGCCCGCCCGATGCCGGAAGCCGCACCGGTAATCACCGCCGTTTTGCCGTCTAATCGCATTATTCGCTCCGTGATCCAAGTAGATGATTGCAGCGCCGCTGCGAATGCTCGCTGCGCTTGCCAGACCGTCGGCCCGGCGCAGAATGAATGAATGTTCATTCAGTCAGGTGCGATGTTACACAGCCGCGCGCCAAAGGGCAAGGAGGCGTGCGGCGAAGCGCCGCAACTGAGAACCGCTCGCACAGATTGCATTCCGCCTTGGCCGGACGTAAAATTTGCAAAATTTGAACGGTGGTTCAAATTTTAAATCCCGGTTCAAACGGCCCGGGTGCGCGGGGTGCGGATGCGGCGGGCGGGCCGTCCCCGGTGCCGCGCCCGGACTCGATTTGCGCCGTCCGGGCGATTCGTCCGAGTAATCCAGTCTTAGCGAAAGGGAATTCGAATTGAGTTACGTGGTCGAAATGTGGCGGCAGCCGGCATTGCCTATCGTCGGGTCGAACGAACTGTTTCCGGTGCGCCGCATATTTTGCGTCGGGCGCAATTACGTCGAGCACCAGAAAGAAATGGGCGGCGACGGCCGCGAACAGCCGTTCTTCTTCTGCAAAGCGGCGCACGATCTGGTGCCGGTGAACGCGGGCGAAACGGCGCGCATCCCCTATCCGCCGATGACCAGCAATTACCACTGGGAAACGGAACTGGTGGCCGCGATCGGCAAAGGCGGCTACAAGATTCCGGTCGAGCTCGCGAATGAGCACATCTGGGGCTACGGCGTCGGATTGGACATGACGCGGCGCGACCTGCAGCAAGTCGGTAAGGACAAGGGCCGGCCATGGAGCTTCGGCAAGGATTTCGACCAGGCAGGACCCTGCGGCCCGCTCAGCCCTGCGGCCAAGATCGGCCATCCGTCCAAAGCCAAGCTCTGGCTCAAGGTGAACGGCGCGTATCGACAGCAGTCCGACATCGACCAGATGATCTGGAGCGTGCCCGAGCAAATCGCGTTTCTCACGCAGTACTACACGCTCGAAGCGGGCGATCTGATTTTCACCGGCACACCCGCGGGCGTGGGAGCCGCCAAGGCGGGCGATGAACTCGTCGCCGGCATCGACGGCCTGGTCGAGTTGCGCGTCAACATCGTCGCGCCGCGCTAGCTCAGGCTTCCCACATGAACGCCGCCTCCTATCTGCTGGCAACCGGCGCGGACGGCGCCGTGGCAGTGGAGTGCGGCGACGAGCGGCTGAGCTATGGCGAACTGCGTGCGGCGGTGGCGCGGGCGGCAGGCGACTGGCGCGCGCGCGGACTGCAGCAGGGCGAGCGGGTTCTCATCTATGCGCCGGACAGCATCGCCTGGGTGACCGCCTATCTCGGCGTGATCTGGTCCGGTGGCGTCGCCGTCGGATTGAATTCGCGCCTGTTCGAGCGCGAACTCTCGATCGTGCTGGCGGAATCGGGGGCGCGCTTCATCTGGTGCAACGAGTCCTCGCGCGCGCTGCTCGAGCGACTGCTGGCAAAGGTTGCCGAACCGCCGCAGATGGTGTTCGACGCGCAATGGAGCGCGGGCCTTGCCGCGGCAAGGCCGATCGCCGCAACGGAACTTCCCGAGGACGCGCAAGCGCTGTGGGTGTACACCTCGGGCACCACGGGGCTGCCCAAGGCGGTCATGCATGCCCAGCGCACCGTCGTCGGCGGCGCCGACTTCGCGCGCGAGGTCATCGGTTTGAACGCGGAGGACCGGATCTACGCCTCGTCCAAGCTGTTCTTTGCCTACGCGCTCGGCAACAGCCTGTGCGCGGGATTGCGCCTCGGCGCTACGGTGATCCTGGACAGCGAATGGCCCACGGCGGAGCGCGTGGCCGAGGTGGTCGAGCGGCATCGGCCGACGGCGCTGTTCTCGGTGCCGACCCTGTACTTGAAGATGCTGCAAGCGGGCGTCGCGCCGCGTCTTACCGCAGCCGGCGTGAGGCGCTTCGTCTCCGCCGGCGAGGCGATGCCGAAAGCGGTGCGGCAGGGCTGGCGCGATGCCACCGGGATCGCGCCGGTTTCGGGCTATGGGGCATCCGAGACGGTGGTGCTCGTCTTCTACTGCGACAACGACGACGGCGTGCTCAAGCTTTCGCCGCGGCTGGAACACCGCCTACCGGAAGGCGCTGCCGGAACCGTGCCGCAGCGGCTTTGGCTGCGTCATCCCTCGGTCGCGCTCGGCTACTGGCAGCGTCCGGACGCGCAGCAGGACGCGTTCGATGCGGGCTGGTTTTCGCCCGGCGACCTGTTCCGGCGGCGCGCGGACGGCACGCTCGAGCTCTGCGGCCGTGACGACGACATGATGAAGATTTCCGGCCAATGGGTGAGCGTGCTCGACGTCGAGCAGGCGCTGCTCGGCTCGACTTCAGGTTGCATCGAAGCCCTCGCCGCTGTGGGGTTCGAAAATGCCGAGGGGCTCGCCTCGATCGCCGTATTCGCCGTCGCCGCCAATGGCCAGGAAGCGCAGGCACGCGAGCGGCTGGACCAAGGCATCGCGGCACTGCCGAAGCTGAAACGGCCACGGCTGGTGAAATGGGTCAAGGAACTGCCCTTAAGCGCGACCGGCAAGCTGCAGCGGCGCAAGCTCAAGGAACATCTTCTCGGAAGCTCTGCATGAACCCGCGGCATGCAGCGCGCCTTGCCGTTGCCGTACTGGGCGAGGGTCGCACGCTTGCCGCGACTGCGTGTATGATCCGGAACTCGATTTTTCCGGCAGTTGCCAAGCTGCGCCCACAACAATTAGAAGCGGGACAGCCACGAACCGAGCGCGCCGGCGCGCAGGTCTGAAGGAGGATGGTCATGAGTGCAGGCATTATCGCGGCGGGCGTCGTTCCCCACGTCCCTACGCTCGGCCTGGTGCAGAACACGCCGGATTTCCAGCTCACGCTAGCCGAGGGCGCGCGCGCGCTCGGCCGGGCATTGCGCGCGGCCAAGCCGGATCTGCTGGTGGTCAATTCCGCGCACTGGATCTGCACCTTCGGCTGGTATGCGACTAGCCAAGCCGTGCACCAGGGCATGTGCGTCGCCGACGAGGCGCCCGATCTCATTCCCGGCATCCCCTACGAACGCAAGGGCGACAGCGCCTTCGCACAGGCGCTCGTCGCCGAGTGGCAGGCGCAAGGCGTGCCCGGCGGCGCCAACGACACGCCGCACTACGCCTGGGATTACGGCAGCTTGGTGCCGCTCTTGTACCTCGACCCGGACGCCGCATTGCCGGTGGTGCAGATCCCGACCGTGATCCTGTCGGACCACGTCGAATGCATGAAATCCGGACGCGCCGTCCACGAAACGGCCAAGCGCCTGGGCAAGCGCGTCGCGTTCATCGCCAGCTCGGCCTTCAGCCACGACTTGGTGCGCGGTCGGCACTTCAAGCCGACGCCGGAGCGCGCGGCGCTCGATGCGCGTTTCATCGATCAATTGAAGCGCGGTGCGCTCGCCGAGGCCATCGCCTGGTTTCCGCAGTACCAGCGGGCGGTGGTGGCAGAAATGAACGGCAAGCCGCTCGCAACCATGTTGGGCGCGCTGCAGGCGGTAGCCGACGACGGGGCGATGCTCGCGGGTGAGCAATTTGGGGAATACGCGCAGTCCTCCGGCAGCGGAAATGCTAACATCGTCGTATGGCGTCATTGAGGATGACGAGCGCGGCAGAAGGGACAAGAACAAATAACGTCCCGCGCAGGGTTCGGCTGGCGCGCCAGTCGCTGCAAGGCTAGGTCAGGTTTGACCGCCGGTATGGACCGGCGGCAACTCAGGCAGGCAATTGGTACCCGATGAAAAGGAGGAGAGAACCATGTTGAATCGCTGTGGGAAAGCGCTGGTAGCCGCGCTCGCGCTCGTCGCTGCAACGGGCGCACAGGCCGAAGAACCGCTCAAGATCGGTATGGTGCTGGAAATGAGCGGCGCGTTCGCCGACTTCGGCATGCAGATGATGAACGGCGCCAAGGCCTACATGAAGGTCAACGGCGATACGGTCGCGGGTCGTAAGGTGCAGTTGATAGTCAAAGACACCACCGGCGTGCCCGACGTCGCCAAGCGCGTGGCGCAGGAACTGATCGCCAACGACAAGGTGGACTTCCTCGCCGGCTTCGGCCTGACGCCGAGCGCGCTGTCGGTGGCGCAACTCGCCACCGAAGCGAAGAAGCCGATGATCATCATGAACGCGGCAACTTCGATCATCACCACCCGTTCGCCCTACATTGCGCGCGTATCTTTTACCCTGCCGCAAGTGACCGCGCCGCTCGCCACCTGGGCATTGAAGAACGGCGTCAGCAAGGCCTACACGCTGGTCGCCGATTACGGCCCCGGCATCGACGCCGAAACCCAGTTCAAGAAGACCTTCACCGCGGGCGGCGGGCAAATCGTCGGCGACGTGCGCACGCCGATGCGCAATCCCGAGTTCGCGCCCTTCCTGCAGCGGATCAAGGATGCGCGGCCCCAGGCGGTGTTCGTGTTCCTGCCCGCAGGCGAGCAGGCCGTGGGCTTCATGAAGGGCTTCCACGAGCGCGAGCTGGACAAGGCCGGGATCAAGCTGATCGCCACCGGCGACGTCACCGAAGACGGCGTGATCGAGGCGATGGGCGACGCCCCTCTGGGCGTGATCACTACCCAGCACTATTCGGTCGCGCACGACAGCGCGGAAAACCGCACCTTCCTCAAGGCCTACGCCGAGGTGGCCGGCACCAAGCAGCGCGCCAACTTCATGGCGGTCGGTGCCTGGGACGGCATGGCCGCGATGTACGAAGTGGCGAAGCGCCTGAACGGCAAGATCGACGGCGATAAGGCGATGGAAGTCCTGAAGGGGATGAAGATCAACAGTCCGCGCGGCCCGCTCAGCATCGATCCCGCCACGCGCGATCCGATCGAGACCATCTACGTGCGCAAGGTGGAAAAGGGCAAGGACGGCAAGCTCTACAACGTCGAGTTCGATCAGTTCGCCAACGTCAAAGATCCGACCAAGTAGAAAGGGCGGCGTCGACTCGTGAACTAACAACGGTACGGCGGCGCTGTAGCGCCGCCGCGCCTCCTGTAGAAGCAAGAAACATCGATGATCACCAGTCTGCTGGGCGTGCTGTTCGACGGGCTCGCCTACGGCATGCTGTTGTTCTTGATCAGCGTCGGCCTGTCGGTGACGCTCGGTCTGATGAATTTCATCAATCTCGCCCACGGCGCCTTCGCCATGCTGGGCGGCTATGTGTGCGTGCTCGCGCTCACGCGCTGGGGCGTTCCCTTCGGCCTGATGCTGCCGCTTGCCTTTCTCGTCGCGGCGCTGGTTGGCCTCGTGCTCGAGCGGGTGCTCTACCGCTATCTCTATCGCCGCAGCCACCTTGACCAGGTGCTTGCGACCATCGGCCTCACCTTTATGGCCATCGCTGCCGCCAACTATTTCTTCGGACCGCTGCAGCAACCGTTGCAGGTGCCGGCATTCCTGTCGGGCCAGGTGAGCGTGGCGGGCGTCGATCTCAATCTCTATCGCGGTTTTCTGCTCGTAGTCGGCGCGGCGCTGACCGTGGCGCTGACTTTCGCGCTTGAGCGCACGCGCTTCGGTGCCTCGGTGCGCGCCGCGGTCGATCGGCCGCGCGTCGCCGAAGCGCTCGGCATCCGCGTTGGCCTGGTGTTTCAGGTCACCTTCGCCGTCGGTTGCGGCCTCGCGGGCCTGGGCGGCGCGCTGGGCGTGCAGGTACTCGGACTCGATCCTTCATTCCCGCTCAAGTTCATCGTCTACTTCCTGCTGGTCGTCGCCGTGGGCGGCACGAGCGGCCTGAAAGGGCCGCTCTACGCGGCGCTGCTCCTCGGCGTGATCGACGTGACGGGCAAGTACTACATCCCGGAAATCGGCGCTTTCATCATCTACGCCATGATGGTCATCCTGCTGGTGCTGCGTCCGCAGGGACTGGTGAGCCGCCGATGAGCCGCGCACCCCAACCCTCTGGACTCGCGGCGGAGGTTGTCTTTTGGCTGGTGCTCGCCGCCGGCTATTGGCTGTGGCCGTCGTATCTGCCGCTCGCGAGCCAGGTGCTCATCGCGGGCCTGTTCGCGCTTTCCTACGATCTGGTGCTGGGCTACGCCGGCATCGTCTCGCTTGGGCACGCCGCCTACTTCGGCGTCGGCGCCTATGCCGCGGGCGTGCTGTCGCGCGCCGGCTGGGGCGAACCCTTCTCCGGCCTTGCCCTCGCCGCGCTCTGCGCCGGCATCACCGGCTTCGTTACCAGCTTCCTCGTCGTGCGCGGCAAGGACCTGACGCGGCTGATGGTGACCACCGGCATCGGCCTGTTGCTGTTCGAGCTGGCGAATCGCCTCACCGGCATTACCGGCGGCAACGACGGCTTGATCGGCATGGAAATGAGCCCGGTGCTGGGCACTTTCCGCTTCGACATGTACGGCAAGGTTGCCTACGGCTACAGTCTGGCGGTGACTTTCGTGCTGTTCCTGCTCATGCGCCGCCTGGTCAATTCGCCTTTCGGGCTCAGTTTGCGCGGCATCCGTGACAATCCGGGGCGCATGCTCGCGCTCGGCTACCCGGTGAACCGAAGGCTGGTCGCGATGTACACCCTCGCTGCGGCCTATGCCGGCATTGCCGGCGCGCTGCTCGCGCAGACGACGCAGTTCGTCGGCACCGACGTGCTCTCCTTCAACCGCTCGGCCGAGCTGATGGTGATGCTGATCGTCGGCGGCACCGGCATGCTCTACGGCGGGCTGGTCGGCGCAGCCGTGTTCATGGTCGCGCATCACCACCTGTCGGACATCGACGCCACCTACTGGCAGTTTTGGCTCGGTGCTTTCCTCATCCTGATCGTCATGTTCGGCCGCGACGGCGTGCTCGGCGCCTGCATCCGGCTGGCGCGGGCGTGGAGAGCGCGCGTTGCCAACGCGCGGGGCGGCGCATGAGCATCGCGCTGCGCACGGTGGACCTGGTAAAGCACTTCGGCGGGCTGCGCGCGGTCAACTCGGTATCGCTTACGCTGCCACAAGGCGCGCGCCACGCGGTCATCGGTCCCAACGGCGCGGGCAAGACCTCGCTCATCAATCTGCTCACCGGCGTGCTGCGCCCGAGCGCGGGCGAGGTGTTTCTGGGGGAGGAGCGCGTGACCCGGCTGCCGGTGCACCGGCGCGTCAAGCGCGGCCTGGTGCGCACCTTTCAGATCAACAACCTGTTTCCCGAGCTGACGGTGCTGCAGTCGGTGCTGCTCGCCGTGTGCGAGCGGCGCGGTGTCGCCACCAATCCCTGGCGCTCCGTGGCCGCCTGCAGCGACGAGGTCGCCGGTGCGCGCGACATCCTGCGCATGCTCAAGCTCGATGCGCTGGAAGGCGAGATCGTGAAGGAGCTCGCCTACGGTCAGCAGCGCTTGGTCGAAATCGCGCTGGCCTTGGCGTGCAAGCCGCGCATTCTGTTGCTCGACGAACCAGCCGCCGGCGTGCCGAAGGGCGAGAGCGCGGCACTGTTTGCCGCAATCGCCGACCTGCCGCAGGATGTGACGGTGCTCTTAATCGAGCACGACATGGATATCGTGTTCCGTTTCGCGCAGCGCATCACCGTGCTCGTCGCCGGGGCCGTGCTCACCGAAGGCACGCCGCAAGAAATCGCCCGCGACGCGCAAGTAAAACAAGTTTATCTGGGGAATGCGGCATGAGCAGGGAGCAGGGCCCACGCGCAGCGGGGATGCGACCGGCCGCGATTGCCGCGGGCCGCCGACAGACGCGAAGGGTGAGTTGTGGTGAGGCTACGGAGGCGGCCGCGTGAGTGCCGCCCTGCTCGCAGTCGAAGGCCTGGTCGCCGGCTACGGCGACGCCATCATTCTCGAAGACGTCTCGCTCGAGCTCGCCGCGAGCGGCACGCTCGCGCTGCTCGGCCGCAACGGCGTCGGCAAGAGCACGCTCATCGTTTCGCTGCTCGGACTGACGCGCGTGCACCGCGGCAGCGTCCGCTTCGCCGACGACGACGTCACTGCCTGGCGGCCCTATGTGCGCGCGCACGCCGGCATGGGCTGGGTTCCGCAGGAGCGCGACATTTTCCCCTCGCTCACGGTGGAGGAGAATCTCACTGTCATCGGGCGGCCCGGGCCCTGGACGCGCGCGCGCGTCTATCGGCTGTTCCCGCGCCTGGAAGAACGCAACCGCAACTTGGGCAATCAACTCTCCGGCGGCGAACAGCAGATGCTCGCCATCGGCCGCGCGCTGATGCTCAATCCCAAGCTGCTGCTGCTGGACGAACCCTTCGAAGGCCTCGCGCCGAACATCGTGGAAGAGCTCGAACACGCGATTCGCATGATGGTGAGCGAAGGCATCGCCATGCTGCTGGTCGAACAGCACGTCGAAGCGGCGCTGCGCTTGGCCGAGAACGCCGTCGTCCTCGAGCGCGGCCGGGTAACGCATTCCGGTCCGAGCGCGCGGCTGCGCGAGGACAAGGCGCTGCTGGAGAGCCTGATCGCCATGCCCGGCGAGCGCGGCTGATTCCAGGGGTTCACTGCCGCTGGCGGCAGTGGGTTTCGGCGACGAAAACGAGCAGCAACAGCGACAGGCCGAGCCAGACGAGCATGAACGCGAAGCCCGCGCGGTAGGCGGCGAAGTCGTATGTCCGCACCCCATTCGCGAGCGTGCCGCTCCAACTCCGATCGAGCAACCACCCCACCGCCGGCTGCATGATCATGCCGCCTAGCATGTTGCCCATATTCGCGATGCCCCCCGCCGTGCCGCCGAGCGCCGCGGGCGAAGATTCCTTGGCGATGGCGAAGCCGACCATCACCGTCGAGGAGACGCAGCCGGTGAACGCGAGCACGACGACGAGGAGCGCGAGCGGAAGATGCGGCGCGAGCAGTGCACAGCACCAGCCCGCGGTGGCGAGCACGGCGCCCAGCACGTAGATCGGCTTGCGTTGGCGCAGGCGGTCGGAGAGTGCGCCGACGAACGGGCCGGCGACCGCCCAGCACACCAGCAAGAGCGAGGTGACCATCGACGCCTGCGAAGTGGAAATGCCGTAGTGGGTGGTGAGAAACGGCACGCCCCACAGGCCGCCGAAGGTGAGCGTCGGACCTGAAACTGCCCCCGAAATCAGAAACACCAGCCAAACGTTGCGCGTGGCGAGCGCCTGACGCACGCCCCGCAGCGCCGAGGTCTTGTGCGCGGCTAGCGCCGGTGCGTAGCTCGCGAAGCCGCGCTCGCTCGGGTCGTCGCGCACGGCGAGCCAGATGATGACGGCAAGTGCGGCGGTCAGCGCCGCCGACAGGCAGAGCACGTTGCGCCAGCCGTAGGCGTCGACTAGCAGCCGCAGCGGTACGCCCGCTGATACTGCGCCGAGGATGCCGCAGGCGAGCGCGAGGCCCGAGAGCATGGCAAAGCGCGTCGGCGCAAACCAGTGGCCGGCGAGCTTCAACATGGCGACGAAGGCGACCCCCACCGAACCGCCGATCAGCAGGCGGCCGAAGCCTGCCGCCGTATAGTTGGTCGCGAGCGCAAAGATTAGCGTCCCCGCCGCGGCGAGCGCGGCGCCGGCAGTGAGCACCCGCCGCGGCCCCCAGCGGTCGGCGAGCACCCCCGCGGGAATCTGCATGGCGACGTAGCTGTAATAGTAGAACGCGGCGAGGTTGCCCAGCGCCGCCCCGCCCAGAGCGAACTCGCTCATCAGCTCGCGGGTGATCACTGCCGGGGCGACGCGCTGATAGAAACCGATCAGATAGAAAGCGGCCGCGAGACCCCACATGCCGAAGGCGAAGCGCAGCGGCGGATGCGCGCGCGCCGACGCAAGAGCGGACGGTGTTAGCGCGGAAGTCGTGGTGGGCGATGGCATCGGATGCGGCGCTCGAAAGAGCGCAAGTATAAAACGGCGCAAGCGCGCGAGGCACCGGGTGGACAAGCCGGGTGCCGGCGCGCTACTATTTCACATGCGCCGATTTGATGTCAGATTGCGGGCGCCGCCGGCTCCGGCCGGGCGAAAAACAAATGCTGCTAAAGCGAGGAAACCCGTTCCTGCTTGGCAGGGCGGGTTTTTTGTTTGCTGATTTCTTCTCTAGGGAAATGGCGGACGCGGGGCGATGAACGCCTCGATCCGCGGAGCGTAGAGCAAGGCGTATGAACAAGACTGCACTGCTGGAAAAACTGCTCGGCGAGCGCATCCTGCTGCTCGATGGCGCCATGGGCACGATGATCCAGACCCACAAGCTGGCGGAAGCCGATTTTCGCGGCGCGCGCTTTGCCGATTTTCCGCGCGACCTCAAGGGCAACAACGATCTGCTGTCGCTCACCCAGCCGGGGATCATCCGCGGCATCCACGATGCGTATCTGGCGGCGGGCTCCGACATCATTTCCACCAACACCTTCAACTCCAATGCGCCCTCCATGTCCGATTACGGTATGGAGCAGTTGGTGTATGAGCTGAACCTCGAGGCGGCGCGGCTCGCGCGCGGCGCGGTGGACGATTGCATGCGGCGCGCGCCGGAGCGCGAGCGCTTCGTCGCCGGCGTGCTCGGCCCTACGAGCAAGACGGCATCGATTTCGCCCGACGTCAACGATCCGGGCTTCCGCAATATCAACTTCGACGCGCTGGTCGCCGCCTACGGCGAATCGCTGCGCGGACTGCTCGACGGCGGCGTGGACATCATCCTGGTCGAGACCATCTTCGACACGCTGAATGCCAAGGCCGCGCTGTTCGCGGTGGACTGCGCGTTCGAAGCGCGCGGGCGGCGCTGGCCGATCATCATCTCCGGCACCATCACCGACGCCTCGGGACGCACGCTCACCGGGCAGACGCCCGAGGCGTTCTGGAATTCGGTGCGTCATGCGCGGCCGCTCGCGGTGGGCTTGAATTGCGCGCTCGGGGCGAAGTTGATGCGTCCCTACATCGAGGAACTCTCGAGCGTCGCCGACACCTTCATCAGTTGCTACCCCAATGCGGGTTTGCCCAACCCGCTGGCCGAGACCGGCTACGACGAAACGCCCGACTATACATCCGGCCAGCTGCGCGAATTTGCCGACAGCGGCTTTCTCAATCTGGTCGGCGGCTGCTGCGGCACCACCCCCGCGCACATCGCGGCCATCGCCCGCGCAGTAGCCGGCGTGGCGCCGCGCCAAGTGCCGCAGATCGAGAACAGGCTGCGCCTCGCGGGCCTGGAGCCGCTCAACATCGGCGACGATTCCCTGTTCGTCAATGTCGGCGAGCGCACCAACGTCACCGGCTCGAAAGCCTTCGCCCGGCTGATCCTGGCGGGCGACTATGGCGCGGCACTCGCCGTGGCACGGCAGCAGGTCGAAGCCGGCGCGCAGGTGATCGACGTGAACATGGACGAGGCCATGCTCGATTCGGAAAAGGCCATGGTCACCTTCCTCAACCTGATTGCGTCGGAACCCGACATCGCGCGCGTGCCGCTGATGCTCGATTCGTCCAAGTGGTCGGTGATCGAGGCCGGGCTGAAATGCGTGCAGGGCAAGGCGGTGGTGAACTCGATTTCGCTGAAGGAGGGCAAGGACGCGTTCGTGCGCCAGGCGAAGCTCGCACGCCGCTACGGCGCGGCGGTGATCGTCATGGCCTTCGACGAACAGGGGCAGGCCGATACCCTCGCGCGGCGCCAGGCGATCTGCCGGCGCTGCTTCGACATCCTTACGGGCGAAGTCGGCTTCCCGGCGGAAGACATCATCTTCGATCCGAACATCTTCGCCATCGCCACCGGCATCGAAGAGCACGCGAATTACGCGCTCGACTTCATCGAGGCGACGCGCTGGATACGGCAGAACCTGCCCAGCGCGCGGGTGTCGGGCGGGGTGTCGAACGTCTCCTTTTCCTTCCGTGGCAACGACGCCGTGCGCGAAGCGATCCACACGGCGTTTCTGTATCACGCCATCCGCGCCGGCATGTCGATGGGCATCGTCAACGCCGGCCAACTCGGCGTGTATGAAGAAATACCGAAGGGCCTGCTCGAGCACGTCGAGGACATCATCCTCAACCGCCGGCCGGACGCCGCCGAGCGCATGGTCGCTTTCGCCGAAACGGTGAAGGGCGGCGCGAAGCAGCAGGCGGAGGACCTGGCGTGGCGCAATAGCAGCGTCGAGGCGCGGCTGTCCCACGCCTTGGTGAAGGGCATCACCGAGTGGATCGTCGCCGACACCGAGGAAGCGCGGCAGAAGGCGGAAGCCGCGGGCGGGCGTCCCATCGACGTCATCGAAGGCCCGCTGATGGACGGCATGAACGTGGTCGGCGACCTGTTCGGCGCGGGCAAGATGTTCCTGCCGCAGGTGGTGAAGTCGGCGCGGGTGATGAAGCAGGCGGTAGCGCATCTCGTCCCCTACATCGAGGCGGAGAAGCAGAGGCTCGCGCGCGAATCGGGCGAGGCGGCCAAGCCCAAGGGCAAGATCGTGCTCGCCACGGTCAAGGGCGACGTGCACGACATCGGCAAGAACATCGTCGCCGTGGTGCTCCAGTGTAACAATTACGAAGTGATCAACCTCGGCGTCATGGTGCCGGCGGCGAAGATCCTGCAAGTGGCGCGGGAGGAGAATTGCGACATCGTCGGCCTTTCCGGGCTGATCACGCCCTCGCTCGAGGAAATGGCGCACGTCGCGCACGAAATGCAGCGCGAGGGCTTTACCGTTCCGCTATTGATCGGCGGCGCCACCACGTCGCGCGTGCACACCGCGGTGAAGATCGCGCCCGCCTACAAAGGGCTGACGGTGTACGTCCCCGACGCTTCGCGCTCGGTCGGGGTGTGTTCCAACCTCCTGTCGCAGGCCGCGCGCGAGGATTACGAGAAGACCGTGCGCCAGGATTACGACAAAATCCGCAGCCAGCACGCGGCGAAAAGACCGAGCGCGAAACTGCTCAGCCTGGCGCAGGCGCGCGCCAATGCCTTGAAGACCGATTGGTCCGCGTACGCGCCGCCCGCGCCAAAGTTCACCGGGGTCAAGCTGCTGCGCGACTACGACCTCGCCACCATCGCGCGCTATATCGACTGGTCGCCGTTCTTCCAGACCTGGGAATTGTCCGGCTCCTATCCGAAGATCCTGCAGGATCCAGTGGTGGGCGAGGCGGCGCAGAACGTGCTTGCCGAAGGGCAGGCGATGCTGGCGGAAATCATCGCCGAGAAATGGCTGACCGCGAACGCGGTGTTCGGGCTTTTTCCCGCCAATAGCGTCGGCGACGACATCGAAATCTACGCCGACGAGTCGCGCACGCGCGTGCTCGCGAGCTTCCACCATCTGCGCCAGCAGGCGCAGCGACCGACGGGGAAAGCGAACCTGTGCCTCGCGGACTACGTCGCGCCCAAGGGTTCGGGAGTGAGGGACTACCTCGGCGCGTTCGCCGTGACCGCGGGCCTGGGCGTGGAAGAGCGCGTGCGCGCCTACGAGGCGAGGCACGACGACTACAACGCCATCATGCTGAAGGCCCTTGCCGATCGTCTGGCGGAGGCCTTCACCGAGCACCTGCATGAGCGCGTGCGGCGCGAGTTCTGGGCTTACGCCTCCGATGAGGCGCTGGACAGCGCCGCGCTCGTCCGCGAGGAATACCGCGGCATCCGTCCGGCGCCGGGCTATCCCGCCTGCCCCGATCACACCGAGAAGGGCGAGCTGTTTCGCGTGCTCGGCGCGCGCGAGGCCGGCATCGAGCTGACCGAGAGCTACGCCATGTGGCCGGCGGCCGCGGTGAGCGGCTTCTATTTTTCCCACCCGGAAGCGCAGTACTTTGCCGTCGGCAAGATCGAGCGCGACCAGGCCGAGGACTACGCGCGCAGAAAGCGCCTCGCGCTCGCCGATGCGGAAAAGTGGCTCAGCCCCGCGCTCGCCTACGAAAAGGTTTGATCCCACCACAGAAGGAAAATCGCATGAGCATCGTCCGCCATCATCCCGCAAAGATCTTGAGCGCCGCCGTCGAAGCGAACGGCATGGTCTACGTCGGCGGCACGGTCGCCGACAAGCGCCCGGCTACGGTCAAGGCGCAGACTGAGGAAATCCTCGCGCGCATCGACACGCTGCTCGCGCAGGCCGGCAGCCACAAATCGAAAATCGTCTCGGCCACCATCTGGCTCGCCGACATGCGCATGCGCGACGAAATGAACCAGGCCTGGCTCGCCTGGGTCGACGCCAATCAATTGCCCGCGCGCGCCTGCGTCGAGGCGAAGCTCGCAGTCGCCGACATGCTGGTCGAGATCGCGGTGATCGCCGCGAAATAAACTGCCCGTGGCGGCCGTGGCTCCGCATCTACGCCGCGCCGCGCTCGCGCTGTTGTGCGCGCTGCTCGCCGCTTGCTCGCCCGAACTCGACTGGCGCGAGCTCGCTTCAACCGAAGGCCGCTTCAGCGTTCTGTTGCCGGGCAAGGCACGGCGCGAAACGCGCGCCGTCGAAATGGCGGCGGGGCTGCGCAGCGTGACCCTATTCGCCTACAGCCAGAAAGACTGGAGCATGGGCGTCGCCTATTGGGACTATCCCGACGCCGCTGCGCCAGGGACTGAGCTGGACGCGGCGCGCGATGCGCTGCTGCGTAAACTGCGCGGCGCCCTGCGTTACGACAAACGCATCGCCGTCGCCGGCCGTGCGGGCCGGGAGGTCTATGCGGAGTCTGCCGCCGGGGACCTGATGTTGCAGGCGCGCTTCGTCGCCGTCGACAAGCGTGCCTACCAGATTGCCTACTTCGGAGCGAAGAACGCGCTGGCGCCGGCGGACATCGACATGCTGTTCAGCTCGTTCAAGCTGCTCGATTGAATCGACGCGCCACAGGCGCACACGGGTTCACTTGCGCCAGAAGCCCGGCGTGAACACCACCAGCAGCGTGAACAGCTCGAGTCGCCCGAGCAGCATGGCGAGCGCGCAGACCCAGGTCTGGAAGTCGTTCAGCACCGCGTAGGTCGAAGCCGGCCCTACCCGGCCCAAGCCAGGTCCGGTGTTGTTGATGCAGGCGATCACCGCAGTGAAGGCGGTGACGATGTCCAGGCCCGAAGCCGCGAGCAGCATGGTCATGGTGATGACCGATCCGTTGTACACCAGGATGAACGCGAGTACCGCGAAGATGATGTTGTTCTCCACCCGGATGCCGCCCAGCTTCACCGGCACCAGGGCGCGCGGATGGATGATGCGCGTCATTTCGCGCACCGCCTGGCGGCCCATCAATTCGGCGCGAATCATCTTGATGCCGCCGCCGGTGGAGCCGGAGCAGGTCGCGAAGCTGCACAGGAACAGCATCCAGATCGGGGCGAATATCGGCCACAGGTTGTAGTCGGTGTTGGAAAAGCCGGCGGTGGTGGCGATGGAGACGACGTTGAAGGCCGCATAGCGCAGCGCCGTCCAGAAACCCGGGTAAGTCTGATTGGCGAGCAGGAAATAGGCGATGGCGAAGACGCTGGCGACCACTGCAAGCAAATAGATCCCGGCTTCCGGGTCGCGCGCGTAAGGAGCGAAGCTCCAGCGCCGCCAGGCGAGAAAGTGGGTGCCGAAGTTGATGCCGGCGAGCAGCATGAAATAGATCGCGACCGCCTCGATGGCGGGGGAGTTCCAGTGCGCGAAACTCGCATCGTGCGAGGAGAATGCGCCGAGGCCAATAGTTGAGAACGCGTGCATCATCGCATCCAGCCAGTTCATGCCGGCGAGCCGGAAGCACAGCAGGCAGGCCACGGTGATCATCAGATACACCAGCCATAAGCCCTTGGCGGTTTCGGCGATGCGCGGCGTCAGCTTCGTGTCCTTCATCGGACCCGGGGTCTCCGCCTTGTACATCTGGCTGCCGCCCACGCCGAGCAGAGGCAGGACGGCGACCGCGAGCACGATGACGCCCATGCCGCCGATCCAGACCAGGAAAGTGCGCCAGACGTTGATCGAGCCAGGCAGTTTGTCCAGGCCGGTGAGCACCGTCGCACCGGTGGTGGTGAGCCCGGAGACCGCCTCGAAGTAGGCGTCGGTGATCGACAGCCCGGGCAGGTAGAAGAGCAGCGGCAGCATCGCCAGGGCGGGGATAAAGGTCCAGACCAGCGCGACCAGCAGGAAGCCGTCGCGCGGCTGCAGCTCGCGCCGGCCCTTGCGCGTCGCGGCCCAAAGCAGCGCGCCGGCGGCCGCGGTCAGTGCGATCGCTTCATCATAAGCGGTGTGCGCGCCGTCCCCGAGCAGCAGCGAACAGGCAAGCGGGAAGACCATGCACAGAGCGAAGGCCAGGATGACCACGCTCAACACGTTGAACACCGCGAGCAGTCTGACCATTGCGGCTTTACTAGGTTTAGAGGAAGCCCGCGCTCACCTGGAACAGCTTTTCCACTTTCGGCACCAGTTTCTTGTTGGTGACGAACACGATGGCATGGTCCTCGGCCTGGATCACCAGATCGTGGTGGGCCATCAGCACGTCGCCGCCGCGCACCAGCGCCGCGATGGTCGTGCCCTTGGGCAACTCCAGTTCCTCGATGCGCCGGCCGACGATGCGGCAGGAGTCGGCGCTGCCGTGCACCACCGCCTCCAGCGCCTCTGCGGCGCCGCGGCGCAGCGAGTGCACCTCGGTGATGTCGCCGCGGCGCACGTGCGCCAAAAGCGAGCCGATGGTCGTCTGCGCCGGCGAGATGGCGATGTCGATCTGGCCCGCCTGCAGCAGATCGACGTAGGAGCGGCGGTTGATCAGCGCCACGACGCGCCGCGCGCCCATGCGCTTGGCGAGCAGGCAACTCATGATGTTGTTCTCGTCGTCATTCGTCACGGCGACGAACAGGTCCATCTCGTCGACGTTCTCCGCTTCGAGCAGCGCCTCGTCGGTGACGTCGCCCTGAAGCACCAAGGCGCGATCGAGGCGCGTGGACAGCTCTTCGCAGCGGCGTTTGTTGTGCTCGACGATCTTCACCGTGTAGTCCTGCTCGAGGGCGCGCGCCAAGCGCAGGCCGATGTTGCCGCCGCCGGCGATCATGATGCGATGCGCCGGCTTGTCCATGCGCCGCAGCTCCTGCATCACCTTGCGGATGTTCTCGCTCGCGGCAAGGCAGAACACCTCGTCTCCCGCCTCGACCACGGTGCCGCCCTCGGGCACGATTGGCCGGTCGCCGCGGAAGATGGCGGCGACGCGCACGTCGACGTTGGGAATGTGCTTGCGGATGTCCTGCAATTGATGGCCCACCAGCGGCCCGCCCTCGAAGGCGCGCACTGCCACCAGGCTCACCTTGCCGTGCGCGAATTCGAGCACCTGCAGCGCCTCCGGGAACTGCACCAACTTCACCAGGTATTCGGTGATCAACTGTTCCGGGCAGATGGCGTAATCCACCGCGAAGCAGTCCGGCGCGAACAGCTGCTCGTTGGCGAGGTATTGCGGTGCGCGGATGCGGGCGATGCGCGTCGGGACGTTGTACAGGTGCGCGGCGACTTTGCAGGCGACGAGGTTGATCTCGTCGCTTTGCGTGACCGCGATCAGCATGTCGGCGTCTTCGACGCCGGCGCTGGCGAGCACCGGCGGATGGGCCGCGCTGCCGATGACGGTGCGCAAGTCCAGCCGATCCTGCAGCTGCCGCAGCCGCGCGCCGTCGGTGTCCACCACCGTGATGTCGTTGGCTTCAGAAACCAGGCTTTCGGCGACGCTGGTGCCGACTTGGCCCGCGCCGAGAATGATGATCTTCAAATTGCGCCTCAGATCGGCCGCGAACGCGCTTTACGCCGCACGCAGCCTGGTCATTCGTAACAACGGAGCGCCATTTTATGCCTTTTTGCTGCGGCGCAGAACCGATCGCTCGTCTGCCGCTCCAGACCCTATTCTTCCTTTTTCCCCACCGCGATGCCCAGCGCCTTGAGCTTGCGGTACAGGTGGGTGCGCTCCAGGCCGCTGCGATCGGCCACGCGCGCGATCGAACCGCCTTCGCGTGCGAGCAGCTGCTCGAAATAGGCGCGCTCGAAGGCGTCGCGCGCTTCGCGCAGCGGCAGCTCGAGCGCGAGCGGCACTTGCGCCGTCTGCACGGGATGAAACTGTGCCGCCACCCGTTCCACCTCGGCGACGCCGATTTCGTCTTCCAGGGCGGTGAGGGCGAGATTCTTCACCGCGCTTTGCAGGTCCTCGAGGTTGCGCGGCCAGCGGAACTGGCGCAAGGCGTTGAGGGCCGCAGTGGAAAAATGCCGCGGCGGACACTGCTTCGCCTCGACCAACTGGGCGAGGAGGATGCCGGCGATGTCGGGTATGTCCTCTGCATGCTCGCGCAGTGCCGGCAGCACGAGCGAGAGCTCCGACAGGCGCGCGAGCAGCCCGGAGTCGAAACCGAACTGCGCCACCAGTCGCGCCGGCTCCTCGGCGCTGAAGGACACCACGCGGATCTTCGCCTTCTCCTGCCGCGCGAGCAGCAGCGCGAGGTTCTTCTGCTGCGCGCGCGACAGCAGCGCGAGCTCCTCGATGAAGACGAGGCCGCCTGCGGCCTTGGCGAGCAACTCCTGCGGCGCGTCGAGCAGCGCTCCGGCCGCGACCACCCAGGGCGTATTGGGTTGATGCAGGTAGTGCGCGAACAGCTCCGGCATCACCCCGGGCTCGCCGCGCAGCAGCACCGGGACCGAGCGCGTCGCGATCTGCGCCAGGCGCTTGCGCAAGTCGGCGAGCACGGCGGAACGCCCAAGGCTCAACAGCGTCAGGCCCGCCTGCGCCTGAACGCCGCCTTCGCGCAGCGCGCGCTTCACCGTCGCGATCAGCTTTTGCAGCGCGATCGGTTTTTCCAGGAAATCGATGGCGCCGAAGCGCGTGGCCTCGACCGCGGTCTCGATGGTGCCATGCCCCGACATCATCACCACCGGCATGGTGAGCTGGCCGTTCGCCGCCCATTCCTTGAGCAAGGTGATGCCGTCGGTGTCCGGCATCCAGATGTCGAGCAGCACCAGGTCGGGGCGTTCGGCCCCGCGCAGCGCGCGCGCCCGTGCTGCGTTTTCCGCCAGCTGCACCGTGTGGCCTTCGTCGGCGAGGATTTCCGACAGCAGCTCGCGGATGCCGATTTCGTCGTCGACCACCAATATCTGCGACACTTACGCCACCTTTGCCGATTCGCGCTGCAGCGGCAGCAGGATGCTGACGCTCGCGCCGGCGCCCGGGGCGATGTTCTCCACCCTGACCGAGCCGTTGTGTTCGTCGATGATCTTTTTCACGATCGCCAAGCCGAGGCCCGTGCCGCGCGGCTTGGTCGTCACGTAAGGCTCGAACACGCGTGCGATGATCGCCTCCGGAAAGCCGCAGCCGTTGTCGCTGATGCGCAGCCGCGCCTGGTTGCCGGCGCGCTCGACGACGACCTCGATACGTGGGCCGCTGCGGCCGGCAAGCGCGTCCTGCGCGTTCTGCAGCAGGTTGTGGATCACCTGGCGCAACTGCGTCGGATCGCCCATCACCGGCGGCAAACCTGTCTGTAGCTGCGGCTGCGCCAGCGCTTCGGTGTGCTCGTACAGCCCGAGCACTTCGCGCACCAGCGCGTTCAGATCGAGCGGCTGCAGGTTCGGCGCCCGGGTGCGCGCATATTCGCCGAAATCGTCCACCATGCCCTTCATCGCCGCGACCTGATTGATGATGGTCTCGGTCGCGCGGTTGAGCGTGGTCGCGTCCGCCGGCGCGAGGCGCGCGGCGAGCTTCGCCTGCAGGCGCTCCGCCGAGAGTTGGATCGGCGTGAGCGGATTCTTGATCTCGTGCGCGAGGCGCCGTGCCACCTCGCCCCAAGCAGTCGCGCGTTGCGCCTGGATCAACGCCGTGACGTCGTCGAACACGACGACGAAACCGCCGCCGCTAGCACGCGGCAGCACCGAGCCGCGCACCAGCAGCATGCGTTCGGCAAGCTCGAGCTGCTGCTGCCAGGTCTCGGCCTCGTGCTGCTCGAAGCCTGCGACGATCGCCTGCGCCAGCCGCGCGAGCCGCGGCCAGTCGCCGAGTGCGCGTCCCTTCAGGTCGTCGAAGGTTTCATCCAGGATGGCGCAGGCGCCGTGATTGACCGTGGTGAGATGCAGTTGTTCGTCCAGCACCAGCACCCCCGCGGACAGGTTGGCGAGGATGTTCTCCAGGTAGGCCTTGGCCGTCTCCAATTCCGCGCGGCGCGCCTCGGCGACGCTGCGCGCTTCGTCCAGTTGCTCCGTCATGCTGTTGAACGACTGCGTCAGCACCCCCAGCTCGTCGCTGCTCGTCACCTGCGCGCGGCGGCTGTAGTCGCCGCGCGCCACGGCCTGGGTGCCGGCCGCGAGCAGCGCCAGCGGCTCGGACAGTCGCGCCGACAATAGGAACGCAAGCGCGATCGCGGAGAACAGGGTTAGCAGCAGCGTGAGGGTCAGCGTCAGGATGTAGATTTCCTTCAGTCCCTGCCGCGACAGCGACAGCTCCTTGTAGTCGCGGTACACCTCTTGCACCGCTTCCGCGTCGCGCGCGAGCGCAGGCGGCGCCGGCTGCAGCAGCTGCAGCAGGCGCTCGTCCTCGGCAATGCTGAAGGCGGCCACCGGCACCAGCACGCGCAGCCGCAGGCCCTTGTCCGGGTCGCCTTCGAGCGCCATGTAGCCTCGGCTCTGGCGCGCCTGGCGCTGGATCATGGCGTTGGGCAGGTCGGGCACGAGCTTGCCGACGCGCCTGCTCGCGCTGGCGACGACGTTGCCGCCCGAAGACAGCAGCAGCGCATCGTCGACGCCCGCCTGCTCACGCAAACGGTTGAGCAGCACCACCTGCTGCGCCTGCGACTTGTCTGACAGTTCGAGCGCCATGCGCCGCGCCTTGTCGCGCAGCTCGGTGAGCAGCAGGTCGAGCGCGGTGCGGCCGAGGTTGAGGCCGCCTTCGAGCGCGTTGTCTACGCGCACGTCGAACCAGCTCTCGATGCTCTTCGCCATGAACTGCAGCGATACCACGTACACCAGGCCGCCCGGGACGACCACCATCGGCAGGAACATCAGCAGGAAGCGCAGCGTCAGGCGCGAGCCGAACACGCGCATGCGCAGTTTTCGGGTGAGCAACCACAGCTGATAGCCGATCAGCGCCGCGAGCGCCACTGCGAGCGCGGCGTTCAGGCCGAGAAGCAGCGCGTAATGGCGCGCGAACAGCGCCGTATTGCCGCTCGCCGCAGCGAGCAGGAACAGCAGGATCGCCCCCAGCACGACGCCGAAGATGAGCACGTATTTCATTGCGGCGCCTTCTCCGTCACGGGCGCCTTGATGCGGAACGGCCAGCGCCGCCAGTCGGAGGCGAGATTCCATTCGCGGCTGGTGAGCGCATTCACCTGGAACGGCTTGGGCAGCTGCGTCACGTCCAGGCGCATGCGCAATCCCGCCTGGTAGTCGGCGCCGACGCTGACCTCCGCGCGCTCCAGCACCTGCCAGGAGCGCACGCGCGAGAGCACGCGCAACGCATCGGGCAGGGTGGAAAAGCTCTGATACAGCGCCCCGGTCGAGATCCGGTACTGGCGGGTCAGCGCGTGGTAGGACAGGCGCAGCATCAGCTGACGGCTGATGCTGTCGTCGAACCAGTACCAGCGCTTGCGCGTGAGCTCGAAGTCGACCACGAAGTACAGCGCAACGCCCTTGTTGATTGCGTCTTCCAGGCGCGGATTGAGCTCGATGTCGAAGTCGGCGTCGAGCGCGTAACCATCGTCGTTGCCTTCGAGGGAAATATGGCTGACGTCGATGTTGGTGGCGCGCGCCGGCGCGCACCAGAGGAGCCCGAGGGCGAGCAGCAGCGAGGCGAGCAGCCGCAAGCTCATCGCTTATGCTTTTTGCAGCAGCGCATAAAAGAAGCCGTCATGGCGCGCGTCGGGCAGCAACTGTCCTCCTGCTAGTCCAGCGAGCGGCAGGCGTCGCGCCCCGGCGCCGCGTGCGAGGAAGGATTCGATGACTTGTGTATTTTCTTCTGCAAACACCGAGCAGGTCGCATACAGCAATTTACCACCCGGGGCCAACAGTTGCCACAGCGCATCGAGCATGCGCACCTGGGTGTGCGCGAGCGCGTCGATGTCGCTCTCGCGGCGCAGCCACTTGATGTCGGGATGGCGCCGCACCACGCCCGAGCCGGTGCAGGGTGCGTCGAGCAGGATGCGATCATAGCCGGCGCCGTCCCACCAGGTCGCGGCCGCGAGGCAGTCGGCGCAGGCGACGCGCCCGCGCAGGCCGAGGCGCGCGAAATTCTCGCCGATGCGCGCGGCGCGCGGCGCATCGCTATCGAGCGCCGTCAGCTCGCAATCGGCGAGTTCGAGGATGTGGCTCGCCTTGCCGCCGGGCGCGGCGCAGGCGTCGAGTACGCGCATGCCCGCGCCGACATCGAGCAAGGCTGCGGCGAGTTGCGCTCCGGCATCCTGCACCGATACTTCCCCTTGCGCGAAACCGGGCAGGCGCTCGACCGGCAGCGGCCGTGCGAGCAGCAGTGCCTGCGGGCCGACGCGTTCGGCCGCGATCCCCGCCTGCGCGAGCTTTGCCAGATAGTCTGCGGCGGCGAGCTTGCGCGCATTCACCCGCAGGCACATCGGCGGATGCAGATTGCCGGCGGCGAGCAGCGCTTCCCACTCAAGCGGATACGCCGCGCGCGCACGGTCGATCCACCACTGCGGATAAGACAGGCGCGCGACTTCGGAAGTGCAGCGCGCGAGCAGCGCGTCCACCTGGCGCAGGTAATTGCGCAGCACGGCATTCACCAGGCCTTTGGCTGCGGGCTCGAGACGCTCGGCCGCGCGCACCGCTTGATCCACGGTGGTGTGGATCGCGGCGGGCCGCGCGCGCAGCTGGTACAGAGCCGCCGCGAGCAGGGCGGCGATGAGCGGCTTCGCCGGCCGGTGCAGCAGCTGCGCGAGCAGTGCGTCGATCAGGCCGAGGCTGCGCAGCGTGCCATAGGCGAGATCCTGCGCCGCCGCGCGTAAAGCCGAACCACCTTTGAGCCGTGCGAACGCTTCGGCGAGGCTCTTGCCCGCGCGCACTTGTGCGATGGCTTCGGCCGCCGCACACAGCGCGAGTTCCAGGTTGGCTGATCGGGACACGGATGGAACGTCCGGCGGGGCGTAAGCGCCCTGCCGCAGATTATCGACGCCCTATCCTACCGCAGTGCGCCGGCGGCGTTGCTAAGCCATGGCGCGTAGGCGCGCAATGCGTTCTTCGGTGGCGGGGTGGGTGCTGAACAGATTCTGGATGCCGTTGCCGGCAAGGGGATTGACGATCATCATCTGCGCCGTCGCCGGATGCGCCTCCGCCGCCTCCAGCGGCAGCCCCTTGGCGTAGCGCTCCATTTTCGCCAGCGCGTCCGCGAGCGCGTTCGGATCGCCGCTAATTTCGGCGCCGCCGCGGTCGGCCTCGAACTCGCGCGCACGCGAGATCGCCATCTGGATCAGCATCGCCGCGATCGGCGCGAGGATCATCACGATCAGCCCGACCGCAGGATTGGGACGATCGTCGCTGCCGCGTCCGCCGAAGAGGAAGCCGAACTGCGCGATAGAAGAGATCGCGCCCGCCACCGTCGCCGCGATGGTGGAGATGAGGATGTCGCGGTGCTTCACGTGCGTCAACTCGTGCGCCATGACGCCGCGCAGCTCGCGCGCCGACAGCAGCTGCAGGATGCCGGTGGTCGCCGCCACGGCCGCGTGCTCGGGGTTGCGTCCGGTGGCGAAGGCATTGGGCTGCGCCTCGTCGATGAGGTAGACGCGCGGCATGGGCAGGCCGGCACGGCCGGCGAGTTCGCGCACCACGCCGTACAGCTGCGGCGCGCTCGCTTCGTCCACTTCCTGTGCGTTGTACATGGACAGCACCATGCGGTCGGAGAACCAATAGGCGAAGATGTTCATCGCCCCGCCGATCGCCAGCGCGAACAGCATGCCCTGGGCGCCGCCGATCGCCGCGCCGACGACGCCGAACAGCGCGACGATGCCGGCCATCAGGATGGTGGTCTTCAGCCAGTTTCCTAACATTCCCATGCCCTCTCGAGTGATGTCGCCACTTATATGGTGTTCTTCGGCGAAAATTCAAGCTGCTCCCCCGCAGCCAAGGCGCATCCTGCCAGAAATACGCCAGCGGGGAGCCGTTTGCCGCCGGCCCGCTGCAGCTCCAGCACGCACAGCGCGCCGCTGCCGCAGGCGACGACGATGCCCGAGCGGTCGGCGGAGAGTATCGTCCCCGGCTGTCCGTTCCCGCTAGCGACGCGCGCGCGCCAGATCTTCAGCGCCTGGCCGCGGAGGCGGGCGGATGCACCGGGGACCGGGTCGAACGCACGCACCTGACGTTCGATGGCGCTGGCGTCCGCGTTCCAGTCGATTTCGGTATCCGCCTTGCTGATCTTGGCCGCATAGGTCGCGCCCGCGCCTTGCGCCTGCGTTTGGATCGATCCTTGCGCAAGCCGCACAAGCACGGCGACGACCATGCGCGCGCCGAGTTCCGCCAGTTTGTCGTGCAGGCTTGCCGCACTGTCCTCTGCTGCAATCGGCAGGGATTCGGCGGCGAGCACCGGACCGGTATCCAGCCCCGCATCCATTTGCATGATGGAAATGCCGGTCGCGGCGTCGCCCGCGAGCAGCGCGCGCTGGATCGGCGCCGCACCGCGCCAGCGCGGCAAAAGCGAGGCGTGGATGTTGATCGCCCCCAGCCGCGGCAGATCGAGCACCGCCTGCGGCAGGATGAGGCCGTAGGCGGCGACCACCATGACATCTGCACCTATCGCGCGTAGGTGCTCCTGCGCTGCGGCGTCCTTCAGGCTCGCGGGCTGGAACACGTCGAGTCCGCGCTCGAGCGCGAGCGCCTTCACCGCGCTCGGCACGAGCTTCAAGCCGCGGCCTGAGGGTCGGTCCGGCTGGGTCAGCACCAGTGCGATATCGTGGCCTGCGTCGGCGAGCGCACCCAGCGCGCGCGCGGCGAACTCGGGCGTGCCGGCGAAAATGAGGCGCATGAATTGGGGGCGTCTACGCGCTCTGGCGCAATTGTTTCTGCAGCTTGGCGCGGATGCGCGTCTGCTTCAGCCGCGACAGGTATTCGACGAACACCCGCCCTTTCAGATGATCGATTTCGTGCTGGATGCAGACCGCGAGCAGGCCGTCGGCGTCGAGCGTGAAGCTCTGGCCGTCCAGGCCCAGGGCGCGCACGCTGATGCGCTCGGCGCGCGGAATCTTTTCATAGATGCCGGGCACCGACAGGCAGCCTTCTTCGCAATCGGACACGCCGCTCGAGGCGTAGATTTCCGGATTGATCAGGGTGAGCAGCTGATCGCGCGTGTCCGAGGCGTCGATGACGATCACCTGCTTGTGCACGTTCACTTGCGTCGCCGCCAGACCAACACCGGGCGCCGCGTACATGGTGTCCGCCATGTTGGCGACCAGGCTGCGAATGCTTGCGTCGATTTCCGCCACCGGTGCAGCGAGCTTGTGCAGGCGTGCGTCGGGATAGCGCAGGATGGGGAGGAGAGCCATAAAAACTTGCTAATTGAACGAATTAGGTGCTAAATTTAATGAAGTCCGTAAAAAGCGTGCTAGACTTTATACCATTTAGCCCCTCTTATTAGATAGGTTCGAGGCTCCTTATGCACAAGTCTATCATACGCGCCGTCCTCGCCCTGACGCTGGCGGCTGCGCCTGCTCTTGCGCAGCAGCGCCCCGGACCGGCCTTGCAAGACGACGCGCCGGATCGCTACGTCGTGGCCCCCGGCGACACGCTTTGGAGCATCGCCAACAAGTTCCTGAAAGATCCGTGGCGCTGGCCGGAATTGTGGAAACTGAACCAGCAAGACATCAAGAATCCCCACCACATCTATCCCGGCGACGTCGTCGTCCTCGATCGCGCGAAGGGACAGGCGAAACTTGCGCAAGAGGGACCGACGGTGAAACTCGAGCCGCGCGTACGCATCGAGGACACGAGCAAACAGCCGATCCCGAGCATCCCGCCCAGGGTGATCGAACCTTTCCTCACGCGCCCGCTGGTGATCGAGCCCGACGGCCTGGAGCGCGCGCCGCGCATCGTCGCGGCTCAAGCCGACCGCGTCTATCTCGGCGCGGGCGACGTGGCCTACGTCGGCGGCATCAAGGATGCGAAAGTCGACAGCGTGTGGCAGATCTACCGTCCGGGCGCGGCCCTGATCGATCCGGACACGCAGAAGACGCTCGGCTACGAGGCGGTGTTCCTCGGCGAGGGCAAAGTGACCGCCGCGGGCGATCCCGCCACCATCAGCATATTCAAGGTGCAGCAGGAAATCGGCAGGGGCGACCGCCTGGTCGCGGCCCCGCCGTTGACGCTGCACAGCTACGCGCCGCACGCACCCGCAACCGGCGTTTCGGGGCGCATCATCGCCACCCCCGGCGGCCTGCGCGAAACCGGGCCACGCAACGTGGTGACCGTCAACCGCGGCAAATCGGACGGGCTCGAGCCCGGTCACGTGCTCGCGCTGCTGCGCCTGGGCCGCGTGGTGAACGACAGCGTCACGCGCGCCACGAACGACAAGAAATGGTTCCGTTCGGATGTCGAAAGCACGACGGTCAAGCTTCCGGACGAGCGCTACGGCTTGGTGTTCATCTTCCGCACTTTCGACAAGGTTTCCTACGGCTTGGTGATGTCGGCGAGCAGGCCGGTGTTGATCGACGACGTCGTCACGACTCCTTGAGCAGCTGAGGCGCCCAGGCGCCGGAGGCTTCGATATGGGCGAAGCAAGCCGTGCAGCGCGACGCTGAACTCGCTGCATGGATCAAGTTGAGCCTCGTGCCCGGTCTGGGCGGACAGGGCATGCGGCGCCTGCTCACCGCCTTCGGCCTGCCGCAGCAAGTGTTCGCAGCGGCCCGCAGCGCAATTGCGCGCATCGTCCCGGCGGATGTCGCCGCGCAGATCGCCGCCGCCGAGGAATCGCCTGCGGTCGATGTCGCACTCGAATGGGCTGAGCGCGAGGGCAACGCGATCCTCACCCTGGCCGATGCCGACTACCCACGGCAATTGCTCGAGACCCCCGATCCTCCGGCTCTGATCTATTTGCGCGGTCGGCGCGAATTGCTCGCGCGCGCCAGCCTTGCCGTCGTCGGCAGTCGCAACGCCACGCCGCAGGGCGCGGCGAACGCCGAGCAGTTCGCGCGCGCCTTCAGCGACGCGGGCTTGAGCATCGTCAGCGGGCTTGCGCTGGGGATCGACGCGGCGGCACACCGCGGCGGGCTTGCGGGCGCCGCCTCGACCATCGCCGTGCTCGGCACCGGGGCGGACATCCTCTACCCGGCGCGCAACCGCGAATTGGGCGAGCGCATTGCGCGCGAGGGCCTGATCCTGAGTGAATTCCCGCTCGGCACGCCGCCGCACGGCCACAACTTCCCGCGCCGCAATCGCGTGATCGCCGGACTCGCACGCGGCTGCCTGGTGGTGGAGGCCGCGCTCGCCTCGGGCTCGCTCATTACCGCGCGCCTCGCCGCCGAGCAGGGGCGTGAGGTGTTCGCCATTCCCGGCTCGATCCACTCGCCGCACGCGAAAGGCTGCCATGCGCTGATCAAACAGGGCGCGAAGCTGGTGGAATGCGCAGCGGATCTGCTCCAGGAATTGGGCGTGATCGCGCCCGCCGTTGCGAGCGCGGCGCCGAATGCGGCTACGGATGCGGCAAGCGGGGAACTGCTCGCGCAACTCGGCTACGATGCCTGCAACGTCGATGCGCTGTGCGCGCGAAGCGGCTTGACGGCGGACAGGGTATCGGCCATGCTGTTGCAACTGGAACTCGAGGGCAAGGTCGCGAGCCTGCCCGGCGGGTTGTACCAGAGATTGTCGTGAGAGGCCGCGCACCAAGCATGTTCGACATACTCGTCTATCTTTTCGAAAACTACTACCACACCGACCTCTATCCCGATCAAGACGCGCTCGCGCGCAAGCTCACGGCCGCGGGTTTCGAGCACGACGACATCAGCGACGCGCTCGCCTGGCTGCAGGGGCTTTCCGCAGAGAAGGAGAGCGCGCTTCCCGCGTCCTTCGCCGACAGTAATTCGTTTCGCGCCTACGCCGAATCCGAGACGGCTAAGCTCGGCACCGACGGTTTGGGCTTTCTCGCCTTCCTCGAGGGCGCGAGCGTACTGACGCCGCTGCTGCGCGAAATCATCATCGACCGCGCGATGGCGCTCGCCGAAGACCGCGTCGGCCTGGAGAAACTGAAAGTGATCGTGCTGATGGTGCTGTGGAGCCGTCAGCATGCGATCGATTCGCTCGTCCTGGAAGAGCTGATATCCGATCGCGCGCAACTTCTTATGCACTAGCGCGTAGTTCGCGCGGAATAAGTCCCTGTTTCACGGAAGGTTGTTGCGGCGCTGCCGCGCCTCGTCTTGCTTCGCCCTCCCCTTCGCGCGTATCATCCTGCCGCTTGCGGCGGGATATGACGGTTTGACCTGCGCGCCGGCGGTGAAACACATCATGAGCCACGCACCGATCATCGTCGTAGCCCGCTCGGTTGCCGACGGCATTGCTCGCGACCGACCCCGCGCATACCTGGACTGAAGCGCTACGTTACTATGGCGAAGAGACTCATCATTGCAGAGAAGCCCTCGGTTGCGAACGAGGTCGCACGTGACCGAGCACACGAGCGCGTGCTCCTCCGCTGACAGAAACACATGACGAAGAAACTCATCATCGCGGAAAAGCCTTCGGTTGCGAACGACGTCGCGCGTGCATTGGGCGGCTTCACCCGCCACGGCGATTATTTCGAGAGCGACGAATACGTCTTGTCTTCGGCCATCGGTCATCTGCTCGAACTGGTCCCGCCCGAGGGCGTCGAGGTCAAGCGCGGCAAATGGTCGTTCACCAACCTGCCGGTGATCCCGCCGCACTTCGACTTGAAGCCGATCGAACGCACCGAAGACCGGCTGAAGCTGCTGCTGAAATTGCTGAAGCGCAAAGACGTCGGCGGCATCATCAACGCCTGCGACGCGGGCCGCGAGGGCGAGCTGATCTTCCGCTACATCATGCAGCATGCGGCCAACAAGAAACCGATCCAGCGGCTGTGGCTGCAGTCGATGACCCAAGGCGCGATTCGCGAGGGCTTCGACGGGCTGCGCAGCGACAAGTCCATGCTGCCGCTGGCGGATGCCGCGGTCTGCCGCTCGGAATCCGACTGGCTGGTCGGCATCAATGGTACCCGCGCCATGACCGCGTTCAACTCCAAGGAAGGCGGGTTCTACAAGACCACGGTGGGGCGCGTGCAGACGCCGACGCTCGCGATCCTGGTCGAGCGCGAGGAGCGCATCCGCAAGTTTCAGCCGCGCGACTACTGGGAAGTGCACGCGAGCTTCGCCGCCAAAGCAGGGGCCTACAACGGTCGCTGGTTCGACGAGAAGTTCGCCAAGAGCGACAAGGAAGAGGACGCGGAAGCCCGCGCCGAGCGCCTGTGGGATGCCGCGCGCGCCGAGGCCCTGCGCGCGAAATGCGAAGGCAAGCCCGGCATCGTCAGCGAAGAGTCGAAACCCACCACGCAGATCTCGCCGCAGCTCTACGACCTCACCAGTCTGCAGCGCGAGGCGAACGGCCGCTTCGGTTTCTCCGCGCGCACCACGCTCTCGCTGGCGCAAGCGCTGTACGAAAAGCACAAGGCGCTCACCTATCCGAGAACCGACGCGCGCGCTCTGCCCGAGGATTACCTGCCGACGGTCAAGGCCACCATGGAAATGCTCGCCGGCAAGTCTGCGGGCAAGGCAAAGGGCGAGGGTGTCGCCGCCTATGCGCCGTTCGCGCGCCAGGTGCTGAAGGAAGCCTGGGTGAAGCCCGCGAAGCGCATATTCGACAACGCCAAAATATCCGATCACTTCGCCATCATCCCCACCCTGCAGCCGCCGGGCAATCTGTCCGATGCCGAGGCCAAGCTCTACGACATGGTGGTGAAGCGCTTCCTCGCCGTGTTCTTCCCCGCCGCGGAGTTTCTCGTCACCACGCGCATCACGCGCGTCGAAGGCGAGCCGTTCAAGAGCGAAGGCCGGGTGATGGTGAAGCCCGGCTGGCTTGCCGTCTACGGCCGCGAGAGCGAAAAGGACGATGCGCTCATGGCCGCGGTGGGCGAAGGCGAACAGGTGAAGACAACGGCGGTCGAAGTCAAAGGCAACCAGACCAAGCCGCCGGCGCGCTTCACCGAAGCGACGCTGCTCTCGGCGATGGAAGGCGCCGGGAAACTCGTCGAGGACGAGGACCTGCGCGAGGCGATGAGCGAGAAGGGTCTCGGCACGCCGGCCACGCGCGCGGCGATCATCGAAGGCCTGATCTTCGAGGACTACGTCCATCGCAGCGGGCGCGAGCTCGTGCCCACGCCGAAGGCGTTCTCGCTCATGTTCGCGTTGCACCACTTCGGCATCACCGAGCTCACCTCGCCGGAGCTCACCGGCAACTGGGAGTTCAAGCTGAAGCAGATGGAGCGCGGCGAGCTCGGACGAGCCGAATTCATGGATCACATCGTCGAATCGACGCGCGAACTGGTCGGCGCGATCAAGAAAGGCGACATACCGGACACCGCCTTTCTCACCCTGACGACGCCCTGCCCGAAGTGCGGCGGCACGGTGCAGGAGAATTACCGCAAGTTCCAGTGCCAGGCCTGCGATTTCGCCGTGTGGAAGGTCGTGTCCAGCCGTGAGTTCGCGCCGGAAGAGATCGAAACCTTGATCGCCGAGCGCAGCGTCGGCCCGCTGCAGGGTTTCCGCAGCCGCTTGGGCAAGCCTTTCGCCGCCGTGGTGCGGCTGTCGCCGGAATTCAAGGCGGAATTCGATTTCGGGCAGAACGAGGCAGACGAAGAGGTGCCGGATTTCTCCGGCCAGGAGCCGCTCGGTGCCTGCCCCAAGTGCAAGGCGCGCGTGTTCGAGCAGCCCATGGCTTATGTGTGCGAGAAGAGCCTGGGTCCGGGCAAGACTTGCGACTTCCGCTCCGGACGCATCATCCTGCAGCGGCCGATCGAGCGCGAACAGATGCAGAAGCTGCTCGCCACCGGCAAGACCGATTTATTGCACCGTTTCATCTCGAAGAAGGGACGGCCGTTCTCCGCTTTCCTGGTGCGCGGCGCGGACGGCAAAGTAGGTTTCGAGTTTGCGCCGCGCGCGGCGAAGACGACCGCTCCCGCGGCAGCGCAAAGCGCAGCCCAAGCGACGACGAAATCCGCGCCCAAGCTTGCCGCGAGCGTCGCGGCGAAAGCGGCGGCAAAGCCGGCTGAGAAGACGCCGACGAAGACCGTTGCGAAGAAGGCCGTCAAAGCCGTGAAAACTGCGGCGAAGGCAGCGGTCAAGCCGCGCAAGCGCGCCGCCGGCTAGGGCCGGAGAGGCGCTTAAATCGCGACGCGATACTGCATGTACAACGCGTCGCTTTCCTTGGGGCCGAGCTTGCGCGACAACTGCCAGGCGACGCTTTCGGCCTCGTCGTTGATCTTCCTGATGCGCGGTGTCGAACTCAGTGCTTCGCAGCGACGCAGCACGCAATACAGCGCGATCTGATCCAGGCCCCAGTACGCTTCTCCGGCGCGGAGGAAATGGCCGATGTAGCGCGCGACGCAATCGAGGTAAGCGCTCGCCGCGGCAGTGGGGTTTGCCGCCACGACCCCCGCCAGGATATGGGTCCAAGGCGAGTATGGCGCATCGCGTAGGATCAATCCCAGATCGGAATCCTGGCAGGCGGCGAGGAGCAGCCGCGGCGACGCACGCACCACCGCGTCGATGTCCATGCACAGGACCGGCCTGCCGAATTGCGCCAACCAATGGGGCAGGTGCAGGAATCGGGCGCAGGCGTAGTAGACGCGGCGCATGTCCTGGTTCAAATTCGGCCAAGACGGTTCGGCGCTGACGGCAATGGCCTTCAAGCCGACTTGTCGGGCGAGCCGGAGAATGCGTTCCGGCCAGTCGGCATCGCCATCGACGAGATGCACGAGCAGCAGACCGTTCGCATCCGCGTTCTGGGCGTACGAGCTGAGAAAGCTGCTGCCGAACTTCTCGAAGTAGATCGCATCCGCCGCGACCAGCACGATGTGATCGAAGTCCGTGTCTGCGGCAGGCGTCAGCACGAGTTCCGGCTTTTGCGGCAGTGCCTGCGCGCCGAGTGAATCGAAGAATGCCGGCCCGAAGCGCACGTTCCTGCACGATGCCAGGGTGCCGTCGAGTTCGGCGCTGCGGGCGTAATGGATTTCCGCCTCGGCAAGATCGGCGCGCGCGGCAAGCACCTCCGCCAGGGCGAAATGCGCTTCAGCCAGCTTGTCGTCCGCCGCAAGTACGTTGCGCGCCACGGTTTCCGCTTCGGCGTGCCGCTGTTGACGCACGAGCGTGACCGCCAGGTTGCATTGCATGACCGCGTCTCCCGGCGCGAGTGCCAAGCCGCGGCGCAAGGCGGACTCGGCGAGGCTAAAGTCTTCGAGATGGTTGGCGGCAACCGCGAGGCCATTCCAAGTCGCCGCTTGCGCGGGCGCCGCTTCGGTCGCCTGCCGGTAGAGTTCCGCGGCAGCGCTGAAATCGCCGCCGGCTAGCCGCTCGGCGGCTGCGCGCAAAAGGTCTGCGCTAGGCGCCGACGCTTGAGTCTTCGCTGCGGAAGGCAAGCGCGAGCGCAACCAGTTTTTGGCCAGATTGAATAGCAGCGCCATGCAAACGCAAAACCCGGGGGAACGAATTAATGTCGGACGCGCAAGATTCGGCGCGAACCGCCGTCGATCTTAGACGAATCCGGCTCGGTAAGAAAACCTTGGCAGCGGGCTCGAGCGAGGCTCAAGCGGGCCTGCGCTCGCGCAAGGACCCCGCCACGATCTTGTACTCGAACAGCCGGCATTCCAGCGCGCCGTTGAATAGCGGCGTGCGCCTCGATACCTTGAGCTTGATCAGCTTGGGCAGGTTCATGTCGGCGCTCAGGATGTAGCAGTTCCAGCCGGTGAACTTCTGCTTCAGCACATCGCCGAACTTGGGATAGAAGTCCGCGAGCTCGCGCTGCTCGCCCATGCGCTCGCCGTAGGGCGGATTGGTGATCATCACGCCGCTAGCCGCGGGGGCCGAGATCTCCAGCGCGTTCGCCTGTTTCAGCTGCACCGCGGATTCCAGGCCTGCCGCCTGCAGGTTGGCGCGCGCGATCTTCAAGGTATCGCCGTAGAGCTCGCTGCCGTGGATGGGGAGCGGCACGAGCGGCTTGCGCTGTGCCTCGGCTTCGTCGCGCAGCTCGCGCCACAGCGCGGCGTCGAAGTTTCTCAGTCGCTCGAAGGCGAAGGCGCGGTTTGCACCGGGGGCGATGCCCAGCGCCATCTGCGCCGCTTCGAGCAGGAAAGTGCCGCCGCCGCACATGGGATCGAGGAGCGCCGCGCCAGGCTCCCATCCGCTCAGGCGGATGATGCCCGCCGCGAGGTTCTCCTTCAGCGGCGCGATGCCCGCGGCTGTGCGCAGGCCGCGCTTGAACAGCGGCTCGCCCGAGGTGTCGAGATAGAGCGTAAAGCTCTCGGGATCGAGAAAGGCGTGGATGCGCACCTGCGGCGCGCGCGTGTCGACGTCGGGCCGGCTGCCGCAGTCGCGGCGGAAGCGGTCGCATACCGCATCCTTGATGCGCAGCGTGATGAAGTCCAGGCTCTTCAGCGGACAGCGCTGCGCGCTGACGTAGACGCGAATCGAGCGGCTCACCTCGAATTGCTGCGGCCAGTCCACGGCAAGAGTCGCGCGGTAGACGTCGTCCTCGCTCGCATAGGGCACGGTGAACAGATGTTGCAGGATGCGCGTGGCGATGCGGCTGTGGAGATTTGCGCGGTAGACGACGCCGAGATCGCCTGAGAAGGCGACCCCGCCGCCTACCGCCTCGACAGCGTCCGCGCCGAGCGCCTGCAGTTCCGCGGCGAGCGCCTGTTCCAGTCCTCGCGGGCAGGGCGCGAACAGATTGAAGTTTGGTAATCGGGTCATTGCAATTGCGCGCGAAATAATCGAAGATCGGGTTCAAAATTAGCACAAAACTCGCTGCGCGGCGGAACTATGTCACGCAGCGTTTGGCGCAAAGAAGGCGATGTCCGCTAACATGGGCGGAAGTCGAATCGGGAGAAGAAGGGGAATGAACCGCAACCAGACCATCACGCTCATCGTGGCGGCCGTGAATCTCGCATTGATGCTGCTCTTTCCTCCCTACGATTACCAGGGCACCGGCGGCGCGCCCACATTCGACGGCTTCCTGTTTGCGTTCGGCGAACACGCCAATCACGCGCTCAATCGCGAGTTCCTGTCCATCGAACTCGTCACCGTGGTGATCAATGGCGTGATCGCGTACTTACTGCTGAACGGGCGCCGGCGCCTGCGCCGGCGCATGGACCGGCAGAACCTGGTGCTGCTCGGCGTGGCGATGAACTTGCTGCTCGCGCTGCTGTTTCCGCCCTTCCAGGACCACTACACCCCGTCCGGCGCGCTGCTGCCTTCCTTCGACGCCTTCTACTTTGTGTTCGGCGACCACTCCACGCGCGTGATCGTCCCCGCCATGCTCTGGCTCGAGGTGATATTCATCCTGGTAAACGGCGCCATGTTCTGGCTGCTTTTCTGCAAGCCGGGCGAGAAGCAGATGAGCGCCGCCGAGCGCTTCGCGCAATCGGCGGAAGACCTGGGCATCCCCGAGCGCAGGCACAGGTAAAGAGCAGGCGGCAGCCCTGTGCCGCCTGCGCTAGCGCCTGATCAGGCCGCGACCTCGGCCGCGATCGCTAGAGCCGTCTGCGTCTTCGCGTACAGGCCGGAGAGCGCGGCGACGAAGGCCGCGTGCACCTGCGCCGCCGGCACGCGCACCTCGCCCAGGGCGAGGGCGCGCGTGGCGCAGGCGTCGTGCGCGAGGCTGCAGGAAAAGCCCAGGTCGAAAGCCGCGCGGGTGGTGGCGTCGACGCACATGTGGGTCATCATGCCGCAGATGACCAGGTGATCGACGCCGAGGCCTTTCAAATGCTCGAGCAGCGGCGTGCCGCGGAAGCTGTTGGGGAAGTTCTTCTGCAGCACGGTTTCGCCAGAGCGCGGCGCGACGCTGGCATGGATGTTCACGCCGCCGGTTCCGGGCAGGAAGAACGTTGCCCCGGGGCGGTTCGACACATGCTGGATGTGCACCACCGGTAAGCCCTTCGCGCGGAAGGCATCGAGCAGCTTCGCCGCCTGCAGGCTCGCTTCCGCGCTTCCCTCCAATTCCATCTTGCCGCCGGGGAAGTAGTCGTTCTGGATGTCGATGATGACGAGGGCGGGTTTCATTCTTTTGCTCCGTGGCTGGGGTTGGGGGTAGCGGTCGCGGCGCCTTGTGAGGCGGCGTCGGCTGCGTGGACGCGGGCGGCAAATCCCGCCTGGGCGAGCGCTTGGATGATCTCGTCCACATGCTCGCGCCCGCGTGTCTGCAGCACGAACTCGACCTCGGCTGTGCGCAGCGGCAGATTGGTGAATGCGCGCTGGTGATGCACTTCTTCGATGTTGGCGTTGGCCGCCGCGAGACAGGCGGTCACGGTGGCGAGCGCGCCGGGCAGGTCGCGCAGCTCGACCCGCAGCCGCACCAGCCGCCCGGCGCGCACCATGCCGCGCTCGATGATCACCGCGAGCATCAGCGGATCGATGTTGCCGCCGGAGAGCACGATACCGACGCGCTTGCCGCGAAAGCACTGCGGGTGCGCGAGCAGCGCGGCGAGCCCCGCCGCACCTGCGCCTTCCACCACCGTCTTCTCGATTTCCAGCAGCAGCACGATGGCATGCTCGATCTCGCCCTCGCCGACGAGCAGCACGTCGCGCGCGAGATCGCGCACGATGGGCAGCGTCAGCGACCCCGGCTCGCGCACCGCGATCCCCTCGGCGATGGTGTTCGCGGCGAAGGCGGGCGTCTGCCCGCGCAGCGCGCAGTACATCGACGGGAAGCACTCGCTTTCCACGCCGTAGATTTCGATCTCCGGCCGCAGCGATCTTGCCGCGACCGCCATGCCGGCGATGAGGCCGCCGCCGCCCACCGGCACCGCCAGGGCGTCGAGCTGCGGCTCGCGCGCGAGCATCTCCAGCGCCACCGTGCCTTGGCCCGCGATCACCTGCTCGTCGTCGTAGGGATGCACGAGCGTCAGCCCGCGCTCGCGGGCGAGCGCAAGGCCGTGCGCCTTGGCTTCGTCGAAGCCGTCGCCGGCGAGGATCACCTCGGCGCCGAAGGCGCGCGTGTGCTCCACTTTGATATGCGGCGTGTGCCGCGGCATGACGATGACCGCGCGTATCCCCAGACGTCTGGCGTGATAGGCCACGCCTTGCGCGTGATTGCCCGCCGAGACCGCGAGCACGCCCGCCGCGCGCTCCGCCGGCGCGAGCGAGAGCAGCTTGGTGAGCGCGCCGCGCTCCTTGAACGAGGCGGTGAACTGCAGGTTCTCGAACTTGAGGTAGACCTCCGCGCCGGTGAGTTCCGACAGCGTGCGCGAATGCAGGCAGGGCGTGTCGATCACCTGCCCGGCGAGCAGATGCGCCGCGGCTCGCACCGATTGCGCGCTCACCGTCACGAGTGCCAGGCGCCTTTCACGATGTTCTTGATGAGGTGCAGCCGCCGGTGGAAGAAATGGTCAGCGCCGGGCACGACCACGACGGGCAGCTCCTGCGGCCTCGCCCAGGCGAGTACGTTGGCGAGCGGCACGGTCTCGTCCAGCTCGCCGTGGATGACGATGCTGTCTGCCGGCACCGCCTCCGAAGTATAGCTGCGCCCGCCGCTGACGAAGCCAGCCGCCGTTCCCACCAGCACCATGCGCCGCGGCGCCATGCGCTTCGCCACGCGCGTCTGCACGTAGGCGCCGAAGGAATAGCCGGCGAGCACCGGCGCGTCGGCGTGAAAGCGGGCGACGGCGTACTCGAGCAGCGCCAGCATGTCGTCGGTTTCGCCGCGTCCCTCGTCGTGCGCGCCGGTGCTCGCACCGACGCCGCGGAAATTCGGCCGCAGCGCGACGTAACCCAGTTCGACGAAGGTTTTCGCCAGCGTCTGCGCCACCTTGTTGTCCAGGCTCCCGCCGAACAGCGGATGCGGGTGCGCGACGAGCGCGATGCCGTGCGGCGAGCTGCCGGCGGGCTGGTCGATCACGCACTCGATTCTGCCCGCCGGCCCGGGGAGCAGCAGGCGCTCGCTCGGCGCACGCGTCATAGCTTTAGGCGCTCGACCACGCGACCGTGCTGCAAGTGTTCTTCAATGATCTCGTCGATGTCGTGCTCGTCGACGTAGGTGTACCAGACCTCTTCCGGATAGACCACGATGCACGGGCCTTCCTCGCAGCGGTCGAGGCACCCCGCCTGGTTGATGCGCACCTCGCCCGGGCCGGCAAGGCCGAGCTCCTTCACGCGCCGCTTGGCGTAGTCGCGCAGCCGCGTCGCGCCTTTGTCGTTGCAGCAGACGCGCTCGCCGTCGCGCTGATTGCAGCAGAAGAAAATATGGTGCCGGTAATAGCTCATCGCTTGGGGACTCATTCGTCGCGCCGTTCGGACGCGTGTCGCGATTATAGCTTGGCAGGATCGCGCGGACGCTCGCGTGCCGGGCCCGGGGCGAGCAGCATGAGGTAGAACAGCGCGGCGAACGGCCACAATAACGACGCGAGATGGGTCACGCCGTTGAAGTTGAGGAAATAGCCCTGCGGCCATTGCTGCAGGGCGCTCACCAGATAAGGGTTTTCCGGGGCGAGGTTGACGATCACGGTGGCTGCCATCAGCAGCAGGCCGGCGATCGACAGCCGCGCCGCGCGCGGCAGCGCGGCGGCGAGCGCGAGCACGCCCGCGCCGCAGATGAGCCCGACGAGCGCGCCCGGAGTGAGCCAGGCGAACACGTTCTGCGCCTTCAGCAGCTCGCCCACGGCGACGGTCTTTAGCGCGAGCGCGGCGACCAGCAGCACGCAGAGCGGAGCACCGAGCGGCCGATCGTCCTGCATAAGGCAGGACGCGAACAGGCCGATCGCCACCATGTTGCAGGCGGCGACCGCGGCTTCCATCTGGATGAACACCTCGGCCGGGTGCAGTGCGGCCGGCGCATCCTCGAACAGGCCGCGCAAGTCGCCGTTGCCGAACAGCACCGTCGCCGGATTCAACTGGGTGAACAGCCACAGGCCGAGCAGCACCAGGCCGAGATCGTAGCGGTGGCCCGGCAGCAGCCAGACGTCGCGCAGTTGGTGCATGCGGCCGCTGTCCAGCAGACTCCCGCTGAAGCGCAGCGCGAGCGCCGCGCCGGCAAATGCGCCGAGGGCATTGGTCGCCAGGTCGAGGTTCGACGGGATGCGCGTCGGCAGATAGGTCTGCAGCGCCTCGAGCGCGAGGCTCAGCGCGCTTGCGGCAAGACCCGCCAGAATTAACGCGGGCAGACGGCGCAGCAGCGGATGCAAAGCGAGCAGCGCGAAGAATCCCAGCGGCAGATAAGCGGCGAAATTCGTGACCACATCGAACGCCGTGATGTAGCGCGGCAGACGGCTGCCGAGATAGGCCAACGGGCTCACGCCCTGGTCGCGCCAGCCGGAGAAGGGGTGCAGGCTGGCATAGACCACGAGCAGTGCGTAGGCGAGCAGCAGGTAGCGCGCGAGAGGCGAGGGCCGGGGCGGATTGAGGTTCACGCAGGGCCGGGCGTCAGGCGCGCGCGAGCTCGGCGCGGTAGAGCGCGAGCAGGTCGGCGCCGAAGCAGGCGAACACGATCTGATCGATCTCTGTTTCGGCGGCGGCGAATTGCGTGCATTCGCGCACTGCGATTTGCGTCGCATCGCGCGGGGGATAGCCGTAGGCGCCGCAGCTGATCGCCGGAAACGCGATCGAGCGGGCGCCGTGGTTTTTGGCGAGCGCGAGGCTTTCGCGATAGCAGGAGGCGAGCAGTTGCGGCTCGCCTTCCCCGCCGCCGCTCCAAACCGGGCCCACGGTGTGGATGACGTATTTCGCCGGCAGACGGTAGCCGCGGGTGAGCTTCGCCTTGCCCGTGGCGCAGCCCTTGAGCGTGCGGCATTCGGCCACAAGGTCCGGTCCCGCAGCGCGGTGGATTGCCCCGTCGACGCCGCCTCCGCCCAGGAGCGAATTGTTCGCGGCGTTGACGATCGCGTCCACTGGGAGCGTGGTGATGTCGGCCTCGACGGCGATGAGCTTGCTCCGCATGCTGCGATTCTACCGCGGGCGCAACCGGCGGGAACCCTCGCTTCCGCACGGATCTAAGCTGCTCCCAGAGTCCGCGGGCGCATTTCGCGCCTGTCGAATTTCGCCGCTCCCGTTCGACTAGGGGAAGCACGGCCGCCGAATTTCTCGCATCGGCCGCAGTCGAACCCAAACCAGCCACAGGAGGCGAATATGTCCTTGAGCAGCAACGATCGAAAGGCTCGGCAAGCATGAGTGCCGTCCGTCTACACCGCGTCCTGCGCGCACCGCCCGAGCGGATCTATCGCGCCTTTCTCGACGCCGACGCCATGGCCAAGTGGCTGCCGCCGCACGGCTTCGTCGCCAAGGTTCATCACCTGGAAGCCAAGCTCGGCGGCGGCTACAAGATGTCGTTCACCAATTTCAGCACCGGCCACGGCCATGCCTTCGGCGGCAGGTTCCTCGAGCTGGTTCCGAACGAGCGCATCCGCCACACCGACCAGTTCGAAAACCCCAGCTTGCCCGGCGAGATGCGAACGACGGTGTCGCTGAAGAAGGTGTTTTGCGGCACCGAGCTCGACATCGTGCAGGAAGGCATACCGGAGCCGATTCCAGTCGAAGGCTGCTATCTCGGCTGGCAGGAATCGCTCGCGCAGCTCGCACAGCTGGTCGAGCCCGAGATTCCGGACTGAGGAAACGCACATGTCGCTAAAGCTCTACGCGCATCCCTTTTCTTCCTATTGCCAGAAGGTGCTAATCGCGCTCTACGAGAACGGCACTCCGTTCGAGTACCGCATGCTCGGGCCGGACAACGAGGCGGCCGTCGCCGAGTACGCCGCGCTGTGGCCGCTCAAGCGCATGCCCGTGTTGGTCGATGCGGGGTGCACGGTGCTGGAGTCGAGCATCATCGTCGAACACCTGGGCTTATGCCATCCGGGTGCGGTGCGACTGCTGCCGCAAGATCCGAAGGCCGCGCTCGAGGCGCGCATGATGGACCGCTTCTTCGACAATTACGTCATGACGCCGATGCAGAGAGTCGTGGGCGACAGCCTGCGCCCCGCCGAACATCGCGATCCCTACGGCGTCACCGAAGCGAAGAAGCTGCTCGACACCGCCTATCGCTGGCTCGACTCCACCATGGCTGCGCGCGAATGGGCCGCCGGCGGCGCCTTCAGCCTGGGCGATTGCGCAGCGGCGCCGTCGCTCTTCTACACCGACTGGGTGCACCCCATCGGCGAGGCATTTCCACAGGTGCGCGCCTACCGCAAGCGGCTGCTGGCGCGTCCCTCGTTCGCCCGCGCGGTGAACGAGGCGCGTCCCTACCGCTCGCTCTTCCCTCTCGGTGCGCCCGAGCGTGACTGACGTGCATCAAGGCGATCGGCTCGATTCTGTGTACGATCTACTGGTTGGATCGGGATCCAGCCATGGCAGACAATCGCAGCATCGCGTTTTTCGACGCGCAGTTTCGCCGCCCCGCGCAGGACGCGCTGAAGCTCAATCCGTTCGAGGAGCTGGCGCTTCCTTTCCTCGAGGGCGAGGTGCTCGATTTCGGCTGCGGCTTGGGCAACCTCGCGTTTACCGCGGCGCGCCGCGGCTGCAAGGTCACGGCGCTGGACGCGAGCCCTGCGGCCATCGAGCATGTGCGTACGCGCGCGGCGGCGGAGAGCGCCTCCGTGTTCGCGTCGCTTGCCGATCTGCGCAGCTATCCGCTCGTGCGGGAGTACGACTGCGTCGTCGCCATCGGCCTGCTGATGTTCTTCGACTGCGAGACGGCGCGGAAAGTGCTCGCCGATTTGCAGGCGCATGTGCGCGCAGGCGGCATCGCCGTCGTCAACGTGTTGATCGATGGCACGACCTACCTCGACATGTTCGATCCTGCGGGCTACTGCATCTTTCCGCGCGCGGAACTCGAGCAACGCTTCGCCGGTTGGAACATCGAACGGATGGAATTCGACGACTTCGACGCGCCGCACGGGACAGTGAAGCGCTTCTGCACCATCGTGGCGCGAAAACCCTGAAACGCCCGTCAATCCTGGCTTTCCAGCCGGATTGCCCAATCTCGGTAGAAGGAGCAGAGCATGTCGAAACTGCGGGTGCATAGCTTTTCGGTATCCATCGACGGCTTCGGCGCCGGGCCGCAGCAGAGCCTCGAACACCCGCTCGGCATCGGCGGCCTGGCCATGCACGAATGGGTATTCCCGACGCGAACCTTCCAGCGCAGGGTGCTGGGCAAGGACGGCGGCGAGACCGGCGTCGACGACGATTTCGCGGCGCGCGGCTTCGACGGCATCGGCGCCTGGATACTCGGGCGCAACATGTTCGGTCCGATCCGCGGACCCTGGCCCGACGCCGCGTGGAAGGGCTGGTGGGGCGATGATCCGCCGTATCACACGCCGGTGTTCGTGCTGACTCACCACCCGCGCGAGGCCATCGTCATGGCGGGCGGTACCACCTTCTACTTCGTCACCGGCGGCATTGAAAACGCATTGGAGCGCGCGAACGACGCGGCGAACGGTCTGGACGTGCGCCTGGGCGGCGGCGTCGCCACGGTCAGGCAGTACGCCCGCGCAGGCCTGATCGACGAGATGTATCTCGCCGTGGCGCCAGTGCTACTCGGCAAAGGAGAGGCGCTGTTCGCCGGCCTCGACCTGCCGGCGCTGAGCTACCGCTGCGTCGAACAGGTGGCGACGAGCCGGGCCACGCATATCATCATCAGGAAGACCGGGTAAGTGTCGCTCCCCGAAGAGCGCGACCGCTGGAACCGCTGCCGCTATCGGCAGGAGGGCGCGGCGGGGCATTACGAAAGCTACTTCCAGCGCGCCAATCATCCGGAGCGCGCGCTCGCCTTCTGGATCCGCTACACGGTCTTCTCGCCCAAGGGCCGTCCGCAGGATGCGGTGGGCGAACTGTGGGCCGTCTATTTCGACGGCGAACGCGAGCGCATCGCCGCGGCGAAGGAAGTTTTCCCGATAAGCTCCTGCGTATTTTCGCGAGAGCGGCTGGACGTGCACATCGGCAACGCTGTGCTGAACAACGACCATCTGACGGGCCGGGCGAGCGCGCAGGCGAACACCCTGGAATGGAATCTGCGCTACGCGGGTACGCAGCCGCCGCTGCTTTTGCTTCCGTCCGAGTTCTATGATCGCAGCTTCCCTAAGGCGAAGGCGCTGGTGGGAACGCCCAACGCGCTGTTCGACGGCAGCTTGATCGTGAACGGCGAGACGGTGCGCATCGAGGGCTGGCGCGGCAGCCAGAATCACAACTGGGGTGCAAAGCACACCGATTCCTATGCCTGGAGGCAGGTCGCCGGCTTCGATGATGCGCCGGACGTGTTCCTCGAATGCGCGACGGCGCGCATCAAGCTCGGTCCCTTCTGGAGCCCCGCGCTGACGCTGGTGGTGCTGCGCACGGAAGAGGGCGAATTTCGTCTCAACAGCCTCGCGCAGGCCCTGCGCGCGCAAGGTGAATTCGACTTCAGCTCCTGGCGCATCGAATCGCGCACGGCCGAGGTTTCGGTCTCGGTGCACATCCATGCGCCGCGCTCGGCCTTCGTGGCGCTTGCCTACGACAATCCGCCGGGAGGCACGAAGACCTGCCTCAACACCAAGCTCGCCGCCTGCGAGCTGGTGCTGGAAGAGCGCGGGAAGCCGACGCGCAAGCTCGTGACTGCGCATCGGGCGGCATTCGAGATTCTCACGGACCGGCCGGACCACGGCATTGCGCTCGCGGCCTGAAGAGGCGATGCCCTGAAACCCCGCGTGTTTACTGGCTTCCAGGCCGATTGCCGACTGATCACAAGTGTCGTCCGGTCAACTCGCCTGCCACCCGAGCCGTTGATCTCCACATGAGAACTAACGGCGCCACGAAGAAGACCGAAGCAGCGACACGCCTCGTCACCGCGCAAATCGCCTGGAAAATCCTCGTCGTCCGCGGCCAGAAAGTCATGCTCGATGCGGACCTCGCCGCGCTTTACGGTGTGCCCACCAAGCGCCTCAACGAACAGGCCAAGCGCAACCCTGGGCGCTTTCCCGCCGATTTCTTATTCCAGCTCAGTCGTGCCGAACGCGACGAGGTGGTCGCAAATTGCGATCACCTCTGATAAATCGAACTATCCTCACCCAGCGCAAATTACCGCCCAGCCTCATCGTCAAACCTACGCGCTACCTTCCTGATGTGCCGAAACCTCCTCGGCAATATGTGCCGCCCAGTCGGGTGCATCCTTTTCTAGGACAATTTCCTTTTCCCCAGGAATTTTTCCAAGGATACTGATCGCGTTAGAAAATGCAGGCTGCAATTGCTCCTGCTGCGGCGCCCCAAGCAGAAGATAGACCTTGAATGCCTCGCTTCCACCCTGCAGACTCGCAATCTGCCCGAGCCACTTGTGCGCTTTATCCTTGATGCTATCGGGGGCAGCCAGATCGAAAGAAATCGGCTCTAGACAATTCCACTTGCCGTTTTTCCACGAATACTGAAATTCGACTTCGTCGTCCTTAACGGCGATTCGTTTCGGCTGAAAATGCTGAAGCAAACGCCGCTCCTCGAGATTTCGTTTGAAATGGCGCCACACTTCGTCGTCTGAACGGCCGGCCGACTCCGGTTTTTCGTCATAGCGCATCACCATGCGATTGAAAAGCTTCTCCAGAGTCTGCGACGGACTGTCGGTTCTCCCGCTGCCAGCAGGTGACCATTGAAGCGAGCTATCGTCACTGGGCAGAACCGAATGTGCTATCTGCAGCACTGTAGATGGTCCCGCAAGCGGCAGTTCCTCGGCTAGACGCGTCCCCCGCTCTTCGAATTGTCCTTGGATATAGCGCATGAGTGACTTGAAGTGCTCAGCATTTACACCTGGAAAAACCTTGCTGAGGCGGCCGTAAGTTGTTCGGCAGATTGCACTCAAATAGCGTGCGTCCGCGGAATACAGCGCCACGCCGACATTCACGAATTCGCCACTCGTGACATCGTGAACGTACCTGAGTATGGAATAAGTGTACGAATATTGGTCTTTCATGCGAGAACCCTCCTGACTTCCTGCAATGCCAACTCGATATTATCTCTGACTCGCGCGATATGGTTTAGTGCCCCGTCGGCGGTAGAGTGCGCGGCAGCCCACGCCGCGGGCAGGGCTGCCCGATAGGCCGACAGCCGCTCGTTCGATACGGCGAGCCACGCCCCTGCAAATCTTTCAAAATTCAGCGGCTTGCCGCGAAGCTGCTCGGCGAACACGTGGCGGCCGGTTTGCCGAATTGACTCCAACGAGCCGGTCTCCCAGGGTGGCCGCCATCCGATGATTCCTTCCATGAAGAAAGCCATTTCGTGGTCGTAGATGGCGAGATTGGCTCCGCTGAATAGGCAATTCGGATTTTCACGACGGCGATCGTCGTTGGCGACCAAGGCGTCGAAGGCGAATATTTCGGCAGCCGTAGCAAGCGCATCCCTCGGAACGGCTTTTCCAACGGGCCAGGTGGTATAGCTGCTCGGGGGAAGGTGCTTCGACCCGAACGCAATTGGACTGCTGCGGCGGATCATTTCTGCGACTCGGATGTCCGGTACTGTCGAAACAAACTCGGGCGTCATTTCGACGAGAAAAGGTTCAGGGACGGGCAAGTCAAGATCCGCTGCGAGCATGGCTGCAATCGCCTCCACGACCAGCCCGCCGATTCCGCGATCGCAACCCGCCGAGAACTTGGCCACCACTTCGACTTCAACACTTTGGGCGGTTTCGCAGGTCAGGCGGCAAGGGGCGGTCCTTCCAGTCTGAACGCGACCGTCGAACCGCACTGCTGTGATGAGATCGAGCATCAGCCGTTCTCGTTAAAGGCACGGTGGAGGAGAGACTGAAAAAGGTGATCGGCTTGGCGCAGGGCTTCGCGCTGGCTCGCGCGCAGGCGCTCGTGTCGCGCTACTACCGCGGCGAAATGCTGCTGCTGCGAAATTGGAGGTATGGGAATCAGGAATTCTTTAAGCTCTTTGAGGTTTATTGTCGGCTGGGCCGCACCCCTTGCCCAACGATCAGCCTGATCCTTCACGATAGGTAGCTGCATAATCGTGACCAAGAATTGAGGGACGATCCTGCTGCGGTCCGGTTTGAGATGCGCCACGTGTCTCTGGAACGCGAACTTGGTGAACTTGCCGACATTGGCCGCTTGCCCATAAGTAGCGCCAACAATCGTATAGAGTATGTCGTGCTCTTCAATTGGGCAACGACGATAAAGTTCACGATGCAATTCTTGAGAAATGAACTTGTCGGTACTGTAGTCAATGCGTCCGTTTTCGATGTTCCTCACAAAGATGAATGGCACTCCTTCGCAGAGAAACTTTGGAGTCAGATGCGTCCCGTCCGTTATTCGCAGACAATAATCGCCCAATCTGGCCGTGGGCCAGCGGCGGAAAGCATCAGATGGCGATCCAAACGTCGCATTGAAGGTTGCAGGAAGGAAGGTGTCGCTTAGTTCGAGGGCGTAGCGGCGGATGCGGCGCAGCCGATCTGCCTGGTCCAACTTCCCCGCAACTCGTTGCTGCTCGGACAATCCGGGAAGCGGGATTTCCAGTTGCTCCAAGACCTCACGATCCAGATGCGGAACAGTAGCCCCCGTTGATTGAGCCTGAAGAAAGCTGAATCTTCCTTCAAGAAACCTTGCTAAATAAGGAGCAAATACCTTCCCGTTGGTCGGGCGCAAAACAGCGAGCGTGCTTCCAATGTAGCCCTCCAAATTGCATGAGACCGTACCGGCGTTAGCCCCATCCCACGCAATCACTACATCGGACTTCGACGCCTCTGGACAGTTGAATCGCTCTACGAACTTTGGCTTGGCGTCCGGACGCAGGTCATCTATTTGCAGATATCGGTGTGCACCCTCCGTAGGACGATCGAATACCTGAGCCGCTTTCTTCCCCTTCGAAACTTCGATTAAATCTCCAAGTTGAACAGTGCGTGAACTCACGGCTGCGCAAGCATCTGTCCCAGCGCGGTAACATCGACGGTCGCGGCGGCTTCGAGTTTCCGCAACCGCTCTAGTGTGACAGCCGGCTTTTCATAGAACACCTCATCCTGCTCGATCTGCCGATAACGGCTGGCCGAGAGGTCATAGTTATTCGCCTTGACTTGATCTTTTGTTACCCAGAACTGCCGGCCGAGCTGGTTGATTTCGGTTTGCAGCGGCGCGATCTGCGCCTGGAGGGTGGCGAGTTCGGCTTCGGCCTGTTCCCGTGCTGCCCGTGCCGCGTCCGCTTTGCCGTCGCTCGCGATCACTTCCTCGAACTTGAGGCGGTGAATGATTTCGTGCTGTTTCAGCCGGTCGCTCTTGAGCGGCGCGATCTGCTTTTGCAGCGCGGCGAGGCGCTGGGCGCGCTTCTGCTGGAACTTCGCGTCGCGGCGATGATTCCAGCAGTCGAGCACGTCCGGAATGTCGTTCTCCGCCACTTTCTGCCGTTTGTCGTCGAGCGAATAGCCGTCGTGCTCCATGTCGTAGAACCAGATTCTCTCCGTGGTGCCGCCCTTGGTGAACAGCAGTACGGCGGTGGACACGCCCGCGTACGGGCGGAACACCCCGCTCGGCATGGAGACCACCGCATCGAGCCGGTTCTCCTCCATCAGCTTCCGTCGGATTTCCGTGTGCGCCTTGCTCGACCCGAACAGCACACCGTCGGGCACGATCACCGCCGCGCGCCCGCCGTTTTCGAGCAGTCGCAGGAACAGGTGCAAGAACAATATTTCGGTCTTCTTCACCCTGACCGGCAGCGAGGGGTTGACGTCGGCGGCGTCGACGGCGCCCTTGAACGGCGGATTGGCGAGCACTACGTCGTAGCAGCGCTCCTCGTCGTAGGCCTTGGACAGCGTATCGCTATAGCGGAAATTGGGCGAGCCGATGCCGTGCAGCATCAGGTTCATGCTGCCGATGCGCAGCATGGTCATGCCGGAATCGCTGTCATAACCGGTAAAGGTTTCGCGCTGCGCCTTGTCGCTGAATACTTCGCGCGGGAGTTTCGCGCCGGTGACGCCGTGCGGATAGCCCTCCTCGTCGTAGCTCAGGTCGCGCGGGTCGGTGTGGGTTTCGAGCAGGTGCTGCCAGGCATTCACGAGGAAACCGCAGGTGCCGGCGGCCGGATCGCACACGCGCTCTCCCGGATGCGGGTCGACCATTTTCACCATCATGCGGATGATGTGGCGCGGCGTGCGGAACTGCCCGTTGGTGCCGGCCGTGTTGAGCTTGGACAGCAGGTATTCGTAGAGGTCGCCCTGCACGTCCTGGTTCTGCGCCGAAATCTGCAACGCGTCGATGGCCTTGCACGCCTCGATCAGCAGGCTGGGCTTGTTGATCTTGAACTCGGCGTTTTCCATCTGCGCGGCGAACGAGCCGCCTTCGCCGCCTAGCGTCTTGATGAAAGGGAATACCTCTTCCTTCACGGCCTTGAGCGCATCGCCCGCCGGCAACTGGGTCCAGTGCGACCAGCGCAGCTCCTTCTTCGGGAAAGCCGGCTTGAATTTCACTCCGCGCCGCCGCGCCGCGCGCTCGTTGTCCTGCTCTTTCTCGTCCAATCGTTTGAGGAACAGCAGGAAACTCAGTTGCTCGATGGCGTCGAGCGGGTTGGACAGGCCGCCAGACCAGAGCTTGTTCCACAAGGCATCGACGGCGGAGCGGAGGTTGGAATCGGTGAGCATGAATCAGGCTGCAAGCCTTTCAGTGAGATTAAGGATGTCGCGTACTTCGGCGGGACTGAAGTAGCGATCGACTGCGTTGCGGCCGAACTGGGTCAGCGGCGGCTCGTACAGATCGGCCTCGGCCAGGCGCCGCTGCTTCAAAAACAACTCCTGCACTGCGCGCAGGAAACGAATCTGGTCGGCATTGTATCGGTGTGCCGTTACATGCCGTTCGAACGCCCGCTGCACTACCTGGGGATAGTCGGGCATCGCGTCCAGCGTGAGCACGTGGCGCAGGAAACCGAGAAAGTTGTCGGTCTTGAGCCCGAAGGCGACATGGATGAGCTTGGGGGAAAGGTGCAGATCGCCTTCGCCGAGTTCGCGGTGCAGCGTGCGCTCCAGATCCACCAATTGCTCGTCGTTCGGCTCGCCGCCTGCGCGGATGGCGGCGAGCGTCGGGTGGGTTTCGACGATCTGTAGGATGCGGGCCTCGACCCGCCGCCGGTATTCCTCGACGTGGATTTGCTGACCGCCTTCACCGACCGAGATGTAGCCGCGGGTTTCGATGAAATCCGGCAGGTCGATCGTGAGAAAAGCGCTGGGGCGGTTGCGCCGATTCTTCATCAGCGGCGCGAGATCGGCGATCAGGCGCGTCAACTGGCCCGGTTCGGCCGAGGCGAGCGCATTCGACAGCGCGAGCTTGGCGCTCGCGTAGCGCTCGATCAGCTGCTCGATTTCCGGAAGCAGGCTCACGTCCTCGGCGATCGACTGCAGGAGCTGGGGAGCCGGAGAGCCAGACTGCATCTGCAGTTTCAGGCGTTCGACTTTGTGCGTGAAGGTTTCGGCGGCGACATCGACGTCGGCTGCGAAACGCAGCAGCGGCCCCACCTTGAGCCGCAGGAAATCGATTTTAGCGGGGGTAATCAGTGTCCAGAAGCTGTCCTGCCAGGCCTGCTCGATCTCCGTCCAGACCTTGCGCACTGGAAACGAGTCCTGCGGAATGCGATCGAGCATGTCCCGCAGGTCCGAGACGGTTTGCTTGAAAAGCAGCGCTTCGTGATCGGGCAGCAGGCCCGCGAGAATCTTGAGCCGCGTATTGAAGATCGAGACCAGGACGGGCACTTCGGACGGCGCGCGGTCGTCCGCCTGCTTGTCGAAGTCGTTCTGCCAGAAATCGATGATCTTGAATTCGGTCTTGCGGCCTTCGGGCAGACGATCGAAAAACCGGCAGGCCTGGTGGTTGCGCGTGCCGCGGCCGATCATCTGCCATAGCTTGATGCGCGACTGCACCGGCTTCATGAATACGAGGTTCACGGCTTCGGGCACGTCCACGCCGGTATCGAGCATGTCCACCGACACGGCTATGCGCGGCAGGTCGTTCTTCTTGAACTTGGTGATCAGGCCGTCGCCATAACTGCCGTCGCGCACGCGCTCAGTGGTGGACGTGATGACCTGGATCACGCCGACGTGCTGCGGGTACATCTCCTCGAACACCTCCGCGATGCGATGCGCATGCGCCTTGGTCATGCCGAAAACGATCGTTTTTCCCGGCAGCTGCCCGGACTGATCCTTGAGGCAGACCTCCATGATCTCTTCCCACTGCCGGCGCAGCGTGTCCTTGTTGCTGACCTCAATTTCGATTTCAGTGCCCTCGTAATCGATGGCATCGGGGTCGAGTCCCTGTTCGATCAGCGCGTTGCGGTCTTCCTCGGTGAGATCGGCGCCCTTGATGCCTTTGCGCTGAAAACCGGTGCGTGCCTGATACAGGCTGAAATCGACGAGAAATCCCTCCTTCACCGCCTGCTGGTATTCGTAGAGGAAGGTGGGCGTCGCGCTGTCGCACTCAAACACCCGGAACGTATCGCGATCGATGAAATGCGCCGGCGTGGCGGTGAGGCCGATCATGCGCGCGTCGAAATATTCGATGACTTCGGTGAAGCGCCGGAAGATCGAACGATGGGCCTCGTCGAAGACGATCAGGTCGAAAAATCCAGGATTGAATTTCTGAAAGCACAGGCTCAAGGTTTGCTCGGTGCCGACAAACAAGCGCTTATCGGTATCGACATTCCAAGTGTAGATGCGATCGCGCGGTTCATTCGGCAAATGCGCCTTGAAGCCGTCGGTCAATGCCTGATCGACCAGCGCGTCGCGGTCGGCGAGAAAGAGCACGTTCTGCGCCTGCTTCGCACGCAGGAACAAATCGATCAAAGCCATGGTGGTGCGCGTCTTGCCGGTGCCGGTGGCCATCACGAGCAGCGCGCGACGCTTGTTGGCGGCAAAAGCTTCGGCTACACGCCGTATCGCTTCGTGCTGATAGGGCCGGTCGACTATGCCGGTGTTGATCGCCATGCTGGGCAGCGGCCGGGCGTTCTGCCGCAGGAAGAGCAGGCGCTGCAAATCGGAGGGTGAGAAGAAGCCGGCGACCACGCGTGGATTCGCGAGGCCGACTTCCCAGAACCACGTCTGCAGGCCATTGGTCATGAACCCGAACGGCGGATAAGCCTGCCGTTTTCCGATCTCGTTGACGTAGTGCCGGAGTTGTTCGTCGGCTTCGCGCGGGTTGCGCGAACAGCGCTTGGCTTCGACGACTGCGATTACGTCGCCGCCGGGAGCGTACAGGCAATAATCGGTGACCCCGTTCCAGGGCTCCGCGTCGTAACCATCGACGGGAATTTCCCTCCCGACCTGCGCGCGATCATCGAGGTTCCATCCGCCCCCGCCCAGGGCCGGATCGATAATGAGATAGCGCGCTTCCCCTTCGCTGAGCGAAGAAGCGGGCTTGCGTTGCCGGCCGATCATGCGCCCCATTCTAGCGGCCCCCGCTTTGGAAGCGCAATCGGCCTAAATTCCGCGTCAATCCTGGCTTTCCGGCCAGGTCACCGCACCTTGATCTCGATCCACATTCGGTTCAGCAGCCGCCGCTCGGCGCGACTGAGCTCGTGCAGCTGCTGCATTTTGGCGAGCTCGCGCGCACCCGGGAAGATCGCCTGATTGGCTGCGATGTCGGGGCGGATGAGCGGCATGGCCGCGGCGTTGGGGCTGCCGGCGCCGATGGCGTTCGACAGCGCGGCCGAGCTCTCGCCCTGCAAGAGGAAGTCGATGAACTGGTAGGCGAGATCGGGGCGGCGGCCGCTACGGTGCATCACCAGGTTGTCGATGGCGAACACCGCACCTTCCTTCGGTGTCGAATAGCTGATGGTGAACTTGCGGCCGGCCTTCAGCGCGTCCTGGCGCGCGGTGTGCATGTCGTTCGAGTAGCCGTGGGCGAGCCAGATGTTGCCGACGGTTAGCTCCTTGATGTAGCTCGCGGCGTTGAACGCGGCCCAGTAGGGTTTGGCGCGCAGGATCAGTTCGCGCGCCTGTTTCCAGTGTGCGCTATCGGTGTCATACGCCGGAAATCCGAGATAGAGCAGCGCCGCCGCCATCAGCTCGCGCTGGCTGTCCAGCACCGTGACCTTGCCGCGCAGGCGTTCCAAGTACTTGGGCTCGAAAATCGCCGCCCAGCTGTCGGTGGGGATGGCGAGTTCCTTCATCTTCTGCTCGTTGTAGCCGAGCAGCGTCACCGAGTAGGCATAGGGCACCGAGTAGCGGTTGTCGGGATCGAACCAGAGCTTGAGGAATTCGCGCTTGAGGTTCACGAGATTGGGCAGGCGCGCGTGATCGATCGGCCGCAGCGCGCCCTGGCGGATCAGCGTCGCCACCGCGTCGCCCGTCGGCACCAGGATGTCGTAGCCCGCCGCGCCCGCGGCGAGCTTGGCGAGCATCTCCTCGTTGTCGGCGTAGTAGTCCTGCACCAGGCGGCAGCCGCAGCCGCGTTCGAAGCGCGCGACCGTGTCCTCGGTGATGTAGTTGTTCCAGTTGTAGACGTGCAACCGGTCCTGCTGCGCGAGCCCGTCGTCCGCGACCAGCAGCGCGGCGAGCGCGAGAAGGCAAACTATCCCGGCGCGCAGCGAGTTCATCTAGCCGCGGCCCTTCAACGCGTCGGGGGCGACGCGTGCGGCGAGCACGATCAGGGACAGCGTCACCAGCATGAGGAGCGTCGACACGGCGTTTACTTCCGGCGTCACCGCCACCTTGATCATGGTGAAGATCTGCAACGGCAGCGTCGACACGCCGACGCCGGCGGTGAAGAAGGTGATGACGAAATCGTCGATCGACAGGGTGAAGCTCATCAACGCACCCGCGGTCACCGCCGGCATGATGAGCGGCAGCGTCACCAGGCGGAACTCCTGCCAGGGCGTCGCGCCGAGATCGCGCGCCGCCTCGAAGATGCTCTCGTCCATGCCGGCGAGGCGCGCGCGCACGATGATGGCGACGAAGCCGATGCAGAAGGTGACGTGCGCCATCAGCACCGAGACCAGGCCGAGGGTGAGGTTCAATACCTGGATGAAGAATACGAGCAGGCTCACGCCGAGTAGGATTTCCGGCATCGCCACCGGCGTGAGTACCAGAAACGCCAGGCCGCGGATGCGGTAGCGGTGCATGACGATGCCTGCCATGGTGCCGAGCACGGTGGCGATCGCCGCCGCGGCTAGCGCGATGAGCAGCGAATTGCGCGCCGCGGCGAGCATGGCGTCGTCTGCCGCGAGCTTACGGTACCAGTCGAGCGTGAATCCAACCCATTCGGCGGACAGGCGCGAGTCGTTGAAGGAGAACAGCACCACGATCGCGAGCGGCAGGTAGAGAAAGCCATACACCGCGAGCGAGGGTATCCAGATCAAGCGCGAGCTACGCACCGGGCGCTCCCTTGCGCGCGAAGAGCGCGGCAGCGGCGGCGATCGCAAGCACGGCGAGGGTCAGCATCAGCGACAGCATCGAGCCGAAGGGCCAGTCGCGGGTGGCGAGAAAGGATTCCTTGATCATGTTGCCCACCATCCAGTCTTCCTTTCCGCCGAGGAGCTCGGGGATGGCGAACATGCCTAGCACCGGGATGAACACCAGCGCCGCGCCAGAGAAGATGCCGGGGAGCGACAGCGGAAAGGTAACGCGCCAGAAAGTGTGCCAGGCGTTCGCGCCCAGGTCCTGCGCCGCGTCGAGCAGGGTGGGATCGTGTTTTTCCAGATTAGTGTAGAGCGGCAGGATCATGAAGGGCAGGTGGACGTAGACCATGCCGACGATCACGGCGAAGCGCGAGAACAGCAGGTCCATGGGACCCAAGATGATCATCCAGGCGTAGACGCGCACCAGGAAGTTGCTGGCGAAGGGCAGGATCACCAGCAGCACCATGAAGTCGCGCCGACGCTTCGGGCTGCGCGCGATCAGCATCGCCAGCGGATAGGCCATCACCAGGCACACGAGGGTGGTGAGCGCGGCGATGCCGAGCGATTTTGCGAATATCTGCGCGTAGATCCAGTCGCCGAAGAAAAGCGCGTAGTTCTCCAGCGTGAGCCCGGCCTCCTCTCCCGCGCGCGTGGCGGCGATCGGCGCCAGGCCGCCGAATTCGCCGGGGTAGCGGAACGACGCGAGCGCCATGATGAGCGCGGGCAGGAGGAAGAAGGCGAGGAGGAAGACGAGCGGCGGACCGGCGATCGCCCACTTGGTCAAACGCTCGGAGCGCGGCGCGGCCATGGTCTAATCGCAGAGGAATATGCCGGCGTCGTGGCGCCAGGCGGCCTTCACCGGCTGGCCGACGTCGAAAAAGCGCGCGCGGCCCGGGGCGGAGTTCGCGAGCAAGCCCTCGATGCGCGTGCCATTCTCGAGTTCGACAACGTAGGTGGTGACGTCGCCGATGTAGAGGAAGTCGCGCACGCGGCCGAGGAAATGATTCTTCAGCTCGTGTGCCGCGGCTGCGGCCATGACGTGCACCTGCTCGGGCCGGATGGCGAGTACGCCCTTCTGTCCAACACGCACGGCATCGGCCGGCGGCGCCGCGACTTCGCCCAGCGCGGCGACGGCTAGGCGCAGCCCGTGGCTACCCGCTTCCAGCACCGTGGCGGGCAGCATGTTGCAGTTGCCGATGAAGTCGGCGACGAAGCGGTTCGCCGGAAAGCCGTAGATGCGCGAGGGCGCATCCATCTGTTCCACGCGGCCGTCGCGCATCACCGCGATGCGGTGCGACAGCGCGAGCGCTTCGGGCTGCGCATGGGTGACGAAGACGAAGGTGATGCCGACGTCGCGCTGCAGGCTGATGAGTTCGATCTCCATCTGCTCGCGCAGCTTGGCATCGAGCGCGCCGAGCGGTTCGTCCAGCAACAGGAGCCGCGGGCGGCTGACCAGGGCGCGCGCCAAGGCGACGCGCTGCTTCTGCCCGCCGGAGAGTTCGTGCGGGAAACTCGCGCCCTTGTCCTCGAGGTGCACTTCGGCGAGCGCCTGCTTGACCCGCGCCTCGATCTCCGCGCGCGGCTTCTTCGCCATCTCCAAGGGGAAGGAGACGTTCTTCGCCACGCTCATGTGAGGGAACAGCGCATAGCTCTGGAACACGGTGTGGACCGGGCGCTGTTCCGGCGCCTTGTCGGCGAGGTCCTTGCCGTCCAGCCAGATGCTCCCCGCGTCGGGCGCATCGAAGCCCGCGATCATGCGCAATAGCGTGGTCTTGCCGCAGCCCGAAGGGCCGAGCAGGGTGAAGAATTCGCCCGACTCGATCGCGAGCGACACGTTGTCGATGGCGGTCAGCGTGCCGAAGCGGCGGGTGACGTTGCGGATTTCGAGGAGCGGCATGATCGGCTCGAATTTCGGCTCGAGCTCCCTGCATGAAAGGACATTGCCCGGATGCCGCAATGGCCCGCGGGGGCGAGCCCGTCCAGAATAGGAAAATCGGCCGAGCGTGCTGTTGCGTTTGCTCAATCCCGGCGCAGATATCGCGCCGGCCGCACTGCGGGGCGGCCTAGCGCCTAGCGGGCCAGGGCGTGCCGTCCGACTTCTGCCCGCCGGCGACCGATAGCAGCGAGCCCACGATCATGCCGGCGAGACTCATGATCAGGCCGGCGAGCTGCGGCGGCACCAGGCCGTCGGGGCTGATGATCTCCAGGTTGATCCAGGTGGCGAGGCCGAGCACGATGGCGAGCAGCGCGCCGAGGCTGGTGGCGCGGCGCCAGTAGAGACCGAAGGCGAGCGGCACGAAGGCGGCGACCAGCGTCACCTTGTAGGCGTTCTCGACCATCTTGTAGATGCTCGCATCCGAATTGAGCGCGAAGGTCGTCACCAGGGCGGTGAACAGCAGCACCACCGCGCGCATGGCGAATAGGAACTGGCGGTCGGACCAGTGCTTGAACGCGCCGCGTAGGATGTTCTCGGTGAACGTGACCGAGGGCGCGAGCAGCGTGGCGCTGGCGCAACTCTTGATCGCCGAGAGCAGCGCGCCGAAGAACATCACCTGCGCGAACACCGGCACGTGGTCGATGATCAAGCGCGGCAGGATAAGCTGCGGGTCGCGGTCGATGAGGCCGGCGACCAGCTTGGGGTCGATCAGCGTCGCCGAGTAGGCGAGGAACATGGGGATGAAGGCGAAGCAGAAGTAGAGCGTGCCGCCGAGCACCGAGGCATTGCCGGCGATACTCTCGTTCTTGGAGGAGGCGACGCGCTGGAACACGTCCTGCTGCGGAATCGACCCGAGCATCATGGTGATCCAGGCGGCGAAGAACCAGAGCATGTCGCGCAAGTCGGGCGGCGGCAGCAGGTTGAACTTGCCCGCCGAGGCGGCGTGGCCGACCACGGTGCCGACGCCGCCGACCATGCCGCTCACTTCGAAGCCGATGTAGACCATGCCCACCAGGATGACCAGCATCTGCAGGAAATCGGTGACGGCGACCGACCACATGCCGCCCCACATGGTGTAGATGAGCACCGTCGCCGCGCCGACGATCATGCCGGTGTGCTGCGACATGGCGTCCTCGGACACGACGTTGAACACCAGGCCCAGCGCCTTGATCTGCGCCGCCACCCAGCCGAGGTAGGAAATCACGATGCACAGCGTGGTGAGCACCTCGACCGTGCGGCTGAAGCGCTTGCGGTAGAAGTCGCCGATGGTGAGGAGGTTCATGCGGTACAGCGGCCGCGCGAAAAAGAGGCCCACCAGCACCAGGCACAGGCTCGAGCCGAAGGGGTCGGCGACTACGCCCGCGAGCCCGTTCTTGAGGAAGGAGGCCGGGATGCCGAGCACGGTCTCCGAGCCGAACCAGGTGGCGAACACCGTGGCGGTGACGACGTAGAAGGGGAGCGCGCGTCCCGCCACCGCGTAGTCCTTGGAATTCTTCACCAGCGTGCCGGCCCACAGGCCGATGCCGATGGAGACGACCCAGTAGATGATGACGAACCAAAGCAGCATGCGTACGGCCCTTAGAGCGTATTACGAAATGAGGGGATATCTCCCCTCATACTCCCCTAAGTCAGCCGTTGCAAAATCAATTTTGCAACGGACTCCTAGTCTGGGCAGGCGGAAATCCTTTGCGCGGAGGCGGCGCGATCCGGCGGATTATAGCCCGCGATTTCGCGCCGGCGCAGTCACAAACTTAGGTATATCTGCCAGGCGAGGAGCGCGGCGAGGATGAACACCAGCAGCGCCGTGAGGCGGTTGCTGCGCTTCTGTTCGGCGAGCAGATCGTTCAAGGAGCGCTCGACGCCGGCGCCGTGATCGACGGCGAGCGCGCGGTGCACCAGGCGCGGCATCTGCGGCATCATGCTCACCCAGCGCGGCGCCTCGTTGTGCAGGTTGCGCAGCGCCGCGCGCCAGCCGAGCTGCTCGCTCATCCAGCGCTCGAGATAGGGTTTGGCCGTCTTCCACAGGTCGAGCTCGGGGTCGAGCTGGCGCCCCAGGCCCTCGATGTTGAGCAGGGTTTTCTGCAGCATCACCAGCTGCGGCTGGATCTCCACGCTGAAGCGGCGCGAGGTTTGGAACAGGCGCAGCAGCACTTTGCCGAAGGAGATCTCCTTCAGCGGGCGGTCGAACACCGGTTCGCACACCGCGCGGATGGCGTTCTCGAACTCGTCGACGCGCGTCGCCGCCGGCACCCAGCCCGCTTCCAGGTGGGCCTGCGCCACGCGGTTGTAATCGCGCTGGAAGAAGGCGAGGAAGTTCTGCGCCAGGTAATTCTTGTCGATGTCGGTGAGCGTGCCCATGATGCCGAAGTCGACGGCGATGTACTTGCCGCGGATTTCCGGATCGGTGGAGACGAAGATGTTGCCCGGATGCATGTCGGCGTGGAAGAAACCGTCGCGGAACACCTGGGTGAAGAAGATTTCCACGCCGGCGCGTGCCAGGCGCGGAATGTCGATCCCCGCTTCGCGCAGCCGCTCCACCTGGCTGATGGGCACGCCGCTGATGCGCTCCATTACCATCACCGAGGCGGAGCAGTGCTCCCAGTAGATCTCGGGGATCATCAGCAGGGGCGAGCCGGCGAAGTTGCGCCGCAGCTGGCTCGCGTTGGAGGCCTCGCGCATCAGGTCCAATTCGTCGTCCAGGTGTTTCGCAAATTCGGCCACGACTTCGCGCGGCTTCAGCCGGCGGCCGTCGACCCACAGGCGTTCGATCAGAACGGCCGCGCTATCGAGCAGCGCTACGTCCTTTTCTATCGTCGCCTGCATGTTGGGGCGCAGGATTTTCACCGCGCATTCGCGTCCGCCGGGCAGCACGGCGAAATGCACCTGGGCGATGGAGGCGCTCGCCACCGGCACCGGCTCGAACTGCTCGAACACCTGCAGCACCGGTTTGCCGAAGGCGCGCTCGAGCTGAGCGTGCGCAAGTTCGGTAGAAAACGGCGGCACCTGGTCCTGCAGCTTGGCCAGCTCGTCGGCGATGTCGGCGGGGAGCAGGTCGCGCCGCGTCGACAGCACCTGGCCGAACTTGACGAACAGCGGGCCCAGCGCTTCCAGCGCCATGCGCAGGCGCACCGCGCGCGGCTCGGTCAGGCGGCGCCAGAAGAGCGCGCGCTGCACGATGCGCAGCAGGAAGCGCGTGCGTGCGTGGGCAAGCACGAATTCATCCAGGCCGAAGCGGATGCTGACGCTGACGATCTTGGCGAGCCGCGGGAGGCGCTGCAATTTAGCTGTTATTGTGCAAGTGGGAAAAACAAGATTTTACCCGGAGTAGGGACATGCGACGCGGGCGCCGCCGCCGGGGAATTCAGACCTTGCGACTCAAGTTCTCGATACGCTTTTCCAGCCGGGCGAGGTCGTCGCGCAGCTTGTCCACGTCGGAAAGGAGCTGGCGCACCGCGGCCGGGCGCGCGAGCAGCGGCCGCTCCTCGATCCAGTATTCGACCAGGTTTTGCACGAACCTTCCCGTCGCTTCGCGGTTCCAACCGGCAAGGCGCTTGCCCTCGTGCACGATGCGGTGCGCGAGCGCATCGCCGACGAAGCGCGACAGATCCTCCTCGGCATCCCAGCGTAGATGGCGAAACAGATATTGCACCGTGCCCGCGAGGTCGGCATTGCCCTCGATGCCGATTTCGCGCAGCAGCGCCTCCTCGCCGCGCAACAGCGCCGGCACGGCGCTCGGACGGATGGTGACCACCAGGCTGGGCGGCGCGTCTCCGGCCGCCGCGCGCAGTAGCCCCGTGTCCTGGATGTCCAGGCGCAGCGAGGGCAGCGGCGGCGCGCGAAACTGCACGCTTTGCCCGGCGTAGGGCTTGAGCTTGTCGCGCGCCCAGGCTTCGGTTTCGAGCAGGTGATTGAGGGCGGGGATGGCGGGGTGCTGGAACATGGCACAAACGATGTGCGGGAAAACGCCTTCATTCTGCACGCCGCACCCCGCACGCGCAATGGTCGCGGGACGATGGCACTGTGGGAGACCCGCCCCCGGGCTGATCAGTTCTCGATTGGCGAGTGATCGCGCCGAGGCCCCAATAAGGGGCCAAGAGCGCCGCGCCTACTGGACTTGCTGTATGCCGGCGAGCACCCAGCCGGTGGCGCCGGAGACGGGCTTGGCCAGGTTCCAGACTTCCTCGAAGGCTTCTGGCTGAGCGTTCGCGCTTTCGCGGATCAGCCCGGAGAAGCGCACGCTCGCCCAGTGGGTGTCGCCCTCGGTCGCGACTTCGAGCAGCTCGGCGTTCAGCGTTACCACGTCGGTCTTCTGGCCCGTCGCGCCGCGCGCGTGCAAGTCCTGCGAGATGGCGTCGAACATTTCGTCGCTGGTGAATTCGCGCAGCTCGCTCAAGTCGCCGCTGTCGTTGATCGCCTGCAGCTTGACGAAGTTGAGCTTCGCCTGGCGCAGGAAGCCATCGCTGTCGAAGCCTGCGGGAATGTTGGCCCGCGGTTGCGCGCCGAATTGGGGCGCAGAGCCCAAGCCGGCGGGAGGCTGCGGATTTGCTCCGTGAGGATTCGCTCCGCCCAAGCCCGCGTATTGCATGTTGCCTTCCGCCCGCGGGCGCGTGATCAGGCGCAGCACCATCACCGCGGCGAAGGCGAGCAGGGCCATCAATAGCACGCTGCCCATCGCGCCGCCGAAGCCGCCTTGTCCGAGCAGCCAGCCCAGGCCCAGGCCGGCGGCGAGACCGGCGATCGGTCCGAGCCAGCGATTGCCGGTAGGTTGGGGCGCTGCGTTGGGCGCGGCCGGCCTTTGCGCCGGGGCCGCTTGCTGCGGGCTGCGGCTGGGAGAGATGCTGGAGCGCTGGGTGCCCATGCTTCTGCCCCCGCCCAGGCGCGCGGCTTCGGCATCGGCGACGGTGAATACGAGCCCCAGGAAGGCGGCGAAGAGCATTGCTGTGAGCTGTCTCATGATTCCCTCTCTAATAGTTATAGTGGGCGTCTTGTCGCGCCTATTGCTGCAATGTGTGTGCCCCGCGTGCGTTTTTCAAGCGCCGGTCAGAACTTGTAGCCACGGTGCAGCGCCACGACGCCGGCGCTCAAATTGAAATATTCGACGCGCTCCAGGCCCGCCTGTTCCATCATCGCCTTCAGCTGTTGCTGGTCCGGATGCACGCGGATCGACTCCGCCAGGTAGCGATAGCTGTCGGCGTCGCCGGCGAACTTGGAACCGAGCCAGGGCAGCACGTTGAAGGAATACCAGTCGTAGGCGCGGCTCAACGGGCTCCAGATGCGGGAGAATTCAAGCACCAGGAGGCGCCCGCCCGGCTTGAGCACGCGGCGCATTTCGGCGAGCGCCGCGTCCTTGTGCGTCATATTGCGCAAGCCGAAGGCGACGCTGACGCAGTCGAAGCTGTCGGAAAGAAAAGGCAGATGCTCGGCATCGCATTGCGCGAGCGGCAGCGCACAGCCCTCGTCGAGCATGCGGTCGCGTCCGCGCGCGAGCATGGCGCGATTGATGTCGGTGATCCAGACCTGGCCGTCGTTGCCGACCGCCTTGGCGAAGGCGCTGGCGAGGTCGCCGCTGCCCGAAGCGACGTCGAGCACGCGCTCGCCCGGCCGAATGGCCGCGAGCGCGACTGTGAACGACTTCCACAGCCGGTGCATCCCGGCCGACATCAAGTCGTTCATCAAGTCGTAATTCGGCGCGACCGAGTCGAAGACGCCGGCGACTTTTTGCGCCTTATCCTTTTCGTCGACTTGCTGGAAGCCGAAATGGGTGGTGCCGCTCATCGCTATCCCTTGGCCGCCTAACCCGCGTGGCGGCAGCCGCCCGCATGGCCGCAGCCGCACTGCTCCCCGCTCGCCTCGGCCTCGCGGCTCGCTCCGGCCGCCTCGAGCCGCTCGAGGTATTGCTGCCACAGGGCATCGCGCTCGCGGCCGATGGCGTAGAGATAATCCCAGGAATACAGGCCGCTGTTGTGGCCGTCGGAGAAGCTCGGCTGCACTGCGTAGCTACCCACCGGTTCGATGGAGACGATGTCGACGTCCTTCTTTCCCACTTGCAGCTGTTCCTCGCCCGGACCATGGCCGCGCACCTCGGCCGAAGGCGAATACACGCGCAGGAATTCGTAGGACAGCTCGAAGCGCTCGCCGCCGTCGAAGCAAATCTCCATCTGGCGCGATTTCTGGTGCAGCTTGATTTCCGAGGGCGTGTGTTTGTTCATGCTGAAGCCGGGATGCAAACGGGCGATTATCATACCGCGGCAGGCAAAACTTTGGGCTGTAATCAAATTGTCACGGATACGAAATATGATTAGGCCCAAATAATGAGCAAAGCATGGCACTCAATGTATTGATCGTCGAGGACGAGGCGGCTATCCAGGAGCTGATAGCGGTGAATCTGGAATCCGCCGGACACAAAGCGCTGCGGGCCATTGACGCGGAGCAGGCGCTTACTATCATGCGCGGCATCCTGCCTGACGTGGTGCTGTTGGACTGGATGCTGCCGGGGCAGACGGGGCTCGCCATCGCGCGCCAGCTGCGCGCCAACGAGCGCACCCACGACATCCCCATCATCATGCTGACGGCGAAGTCTGCCGAGCAGGACAAGGTGATGGGCCTGGAGGCAGGGGCGGACGATTACCTCACCAAGCCGTTTTCGCCGCGCGAGCTGCTCGCGCGCATCAAGGCGCTGGTGCGCCGGCGGGCACCGCAGATGAGCGAGGACGCGGTCGAGGTGAAGGGGCTGCGGCTAGATCCGGTCACGCATCGCGTGAGCGCGGCGGGGCAGCAACTGGAGCTGGGGCCAACCGAATTCCGGCTGCTGCATTTCTTCATGACCCATGCCGAGCGCGTGCACAGCCGCACGCAGCTGCTCGACCAGGTGTGGGGCGATCACGTCTACGTCGAGGAGCGGACCGTGGATGTACACATCCGGCGGCTGCGCCAGGCGTTGGAATCGAGCGGCCACGATGCGCTGATCGAAACGGTGCGCGGCGCGGGCTATCGCTTCGCGGCGAGCTGAAGCAGACGCGAAGAGCGTGCAGGCCGCGCATGGGATAATCGCGGACTTGAATCCTAGAGAAGGTTTGAACAAGGGGGCGATGCCCCCTTGTATATCCCCCACATTAGCGGAAACCTTATCGATGCCGTTGAGTTTGGCAAGACTTGTTCAGATGGTTCCCTAGAGTGCTTCGGTGAAAACAGCCTGGCTGCGCACCGGGGCCGCGCTCGCGCTCGCCGCGATTGCGGGTTTGACGGCATGGCCGCTCGCGGGCCCGATGTGGGCGCTCGCGACTGTCTGCCTCGTGCTGCTCCTCGTCGTCGCGCGCCATGCAGCCAATCTTGCCGCCCTGGAGGGCTGGCTTGCCGATCCCCTTGGGCGGCCGGTGCCGCAGCGCAAGGGCAGTTGGGAAGAGGTGTCGGTCGGGCTCTACCGCTTCGTCCGCGCCCGCATCCGCCAGGAAGCGCAGCTGGACGAAGACTTGCAGCGTTTTCGCAACGCCGGACTCGCGCTTCCGGACGGCGTGGTCCTGCTCGACGCCGACGGTCATATCGAATGGTGCAATCCCATCGCCAGCGGCTTCCTCGGCTTGGACGAGCGGCGCGACTTGGGACAGCCGCTGGTGAACCTGGTGCGCCAGCCGGAACTGTCCGCCTATCTCGAGCGCGGCGATCATTCCGAGCCGCTCACCCTGCGCCTGACGCGCGGCGAAGGCTTGGTGCTCTCGCTCGCCATCATCGGCTACGGCCAGCGGCAGCGGCTGTTGCTCGCCCGCGACATCACGCAGGCGCAGAAGCTGGAAACGATGCGGCGCGACTTCGTCGCCAACGTCTCGCACGAGCTGAAGAATCCGCTCACGGTGGTGGCCGGATTTCTCGAGACGCTCACCGACCGCGACATCGAGCTGGACGAAGAGCGCCGACTAGGCTATCTCGCGCTGATGGGCGAGCACACGCAGCGCATGCAGCGCCTGGTCGAAGACTTGCTCACGCTGTCAGGGCTGGAGTCGAGCAGCCAGGCGGGCGACGAGGTCCAGGTTGACGTCGCCGCGCTCGTCGCGGCTGTGCGCGACGAAGCCGCGGCGCTCTCCGCCGATGCCCACCGGATCGAACTCGATTGCGACGGCAGCCTGCAGCTCTTCGCCAATGCGCAGGAACTGCGCAGCGCGTTCGGCAATCTGGTGAGCAATGCCGTGCGCTACACCCCTCCGGGCGGCAGCATCCGCTTGAGCTGGGCGCTGCGCGGGGCGCAAGCCGTGTTCAGCGTCGCCGACACCGGCCCCGGCATCGAGGCGCGCCACATTCCGCGCCTGACCGAGCGTTTCTACCGCGTCGACCAGAGCCGTTCGCGCGAAACCGGCGGCACCGGGCTCGGCCTGGCGATCGTCAAGCACGTGCTGACGCGCCATCAGGGCGTGCTGGAAATCGAAAGCGAGCCCGGAAGAGGCAGCCGCTTTTCCGCCGTGTTGCCCGCGCAGCGGGTCAGGTCGGTGGCTCAGCCCGCGCGGCTCGCTACGCCGGGCTAGCGCGCAGGCTCGATCGCGGCGCGCTCGAAATCGTAGCCGCGGTCGACCAGACCGGAGAGCAGCAGCTGCTCAGTGCTGTCGCTGTAGACCTCGACCACCCGCTTCGGCCGATACCAGCCGGGGGGCAGGACCAGCGACGCGGGCGAGGACAGGGCGGGCAGCGCCGGGCAGTAGAGTCCCTGGACGAACTTCTCCGATTGGGCGTTGATGCCGGTGGGCCGCACCGCGACGGCGCGCGGCAGTCCGGGGACGACGCGCACGCCGAGGCGCAGGCTGCCGTCGGGCTCCACGCGCATCCAGCGCACCACGCCGACCATGAAGCTCTTCGCGTCCGCAGGACGCACGGCAATCAATTGCGCATGGGCGTAGCGTCCGCCGCTTGCCTCCGCGGCACGCGTCATGCGCAGTCCGGACAGGCTCTCTTCCAGCAGCTGCCAGTCTTCGACGGCGTAGCCGCCGGACTGGATGTAGGCTTCTTCGTGGCGCGAGCTGGTGTGGCCGAACGTGGCAATTTCCTCGCGCTGCTGGCGCGTGAGCGTGGTCGTCGGCCCCGGCTGGCGGAAGGTCTTGCCGCCGGAAATATGGAAATGCATGGAGGCGAGCGTCGAACAGGCTTGCGCCTTCTGGTTGATCTTGCGCCGCGCCTGCACCCGGCCGTTCTTGCCCTCGCACCACAGGCGGAACAGCTGCACCAGCGACAGCTCCACGCCGGGCATGGCGCAGTCCTCGCCCAGGCCGAGGCTCGCCGGCGGCTCGCCTTTGCGCAGCAGCACCACGTTTCGCTTCAAGATGCGCGCCAGGTCGCCGATGTCGAGCCAATGCGTCGCCTTGCGCTCGCCGGCGTCGGACTCGCGGAAGGCGCCGCAAGCGGCGTTGAGATCGAGCGCGAGCGGCGGCAGGCTCTTGTCCTCGGGCGGCGAGCGCCGCAGCGGCACGTGCTGGGCCCAGCTTTCCAACCAGCCGTGGATCTGCAGCAATTGCTTTTGCTGCTGCTCGTTCGGGTTCGCCAGCATGATCAGCACGGCACGCACATATACTTCGGCGCAGCTCACCTGCGTCTTCTTCACCGAATCCTGGACGCCGGTCGCGATTTCGCTCGCCTCCTCGGCATAGCGGTAGAGCCGGTGCAGCTTGAGCCAGTAGTCGGCGGGAAAAGCGTGATAGACGCGGCAGTGGTCGAACATGTTCGACGCCACGCAGTCGAGCGCGCGCTGGCAGAGCTGGGCGAGGCCGTCCTTGCGCTTCGCTTCGAGCGCGCCGGCGATGCAGCGTTCGTAGCCGAGGAGGAATTCCTTCCACAGTTCTACTGCATGGCCGAATATGCCGCGCTCGACTTGGGTGAGGGGCAGAGGCTTGTTGGCGAGCTTCTTGATCAGCTCGGCCTGCACGAAATAAATCGGTTCGCGCAGTAGCTCGAGCAGCACCAGCCGCTCAGCCGCGTCGAGCTTATAGCGGTTCAGCTGCCGCAGCTGGTCGAGCAGCCGGATCTGCGAGGGCGCGACGTTCACCAGCGGCAGCTCGCCGAGCCAGGCGCTGCACGCAGCGCGGTCGGTGAATTCCGGTTTGGCGTCGGCGGAGATGTCGGGCAGTTCGAACTCGGTCATTTCCTTCCCCCGGCTCGGGGCGGCGCGCAGCGTCGCGTAAGGCCTGCGGGAACGCGGCGATCCGCGCTCGTGTCTCTGTCACCGCTTCCGTGGCGCGGCAGCATCGCACAACTTGCGCCAGCGTACTGCCAAATTGTTCACACTTGGCACGCCCTTGCGTCAAGGCGGCTGCCCATCGCCGCGAGCTTCGTTTTTAGAATAACAGATTTCTGCGCTGCATCACACTTGGCGCCCGCTGCAAAATTTGTTTTGCAGCCTCTGATTTAGCGGAGCATGAGGGGACGCGGCCTGCAACGGAAGAGGCCCAACCCAACCTCGGCCCCCAATTTCGTAACACGCTATAGCAGCACGCGCTCGATGCCGCCGCGATTGGCCTTGGCGATGTAGTCGGCCATCCAATTCGGTCCGAGCAGATGCTTGGCCATTTCCACCACAATGTAGTCGGCCTCGGCACCGACGTCGTCGCGGTAGCGCGCGAGTCCCTGCAGGCAGGAAGGGCAGGAGGTGAGGATCTTGACCTCGGCGCTATCGGAACTCGCGCGCAGGGCAGCGACGCCCTTTTTCATTTCCTCTTCCTTGCGGAAGCGCACTTGGGTGGAAATGTCGGGCCGCGTCATGGCGAGCGTTCCCGATTCGCCGCAGCAGCGCTCGCTCAGCTTCGCCTCGCTCCCCAACAGCTGGTTGACGAGCTTGAGCGGCTGATACAGCTTGATCGGTGTGTGGCAGGGGTCGTGATACAGGTAGCGCACGCCCGAGACGCCTTCCAGGCGCACGCCCTTCTCCAGCAGGTATTCGTGGATGTCGAGCAGGCGGCAGCCGGGGAAGATCTTGTCGAATTCGTATTGCTGCAACTGATCCATGCAGGTGCCGCAGGAAACGATGACGGTCTTGATGTCGAGATAATTGAGGGTGTTCGCGACGCGGTGGAACAGCACCCGGTTGTCGGTGATGATGCGCCGGCCGGCGTCCTCCTCGCCCGCCGCCGTCTGCGGATAGCCGCAGCACAGGTAACCCGGCGGCAGCACGCACTGCGTGCCGATGTCGTAGAGCATTGCCTGCGTCGCGAGTCCGACTTGGCTGAACAGCCGCTCCGAGCCGCAGCCGGGGAAATAGAACACGGCGTCGGAATCCTCGGTGACTTTCGCCGGGTCGCGGATGATCGGGACGATGTGCCGGTCCTCGAGCTCGAGCAGCGCCCGCGCCGTGCGCTTGGGCAGATTCCCCGGCATCGGCTTGTTGACGAAATGGATCACCTGCGCGCGCAGGCTCGGGCGGCCGGTGGTGGCGGGCGGCCGCCGCGTCTGGCGCTGCGCGAGGCCCAGCGTTTTCGCCGCGCGGTACGCGAGCCGCTGCGCCGCATAGCCCCACCCGATCATCAGCGCGCGTGCGAGCTTGATCGAGCCCGGTTTGGTGGCGCTCAAGAACAGCATCGATGCCCAAGTGCCGGGATTGAACTTCTTCTTCCCCTGCCGGCGCAGCATGTTGCGCATGGCCATCGAGACGTCGCCGAAGTCGATGTCCACCGGGCAGGGGTTGGCGCACTTGTGACAAACCGTGCAATGGTCGGCGACGTCGCCGAATTCGTCGAAATGCTTGAGCGAGACGCCGCGGCGCGTCTGCTCTTCGTACAGGAACGCCTCGATCAGGAGCGAAGTCGCGAGGATCTTGTTTCTCGGGCTGTAGAGCAGATTCGCGCGCGGCACGTGCGTCGCGCACTCCGGCTTGCACTTGCCGCAGCGTAGGCAGTCCTTCACCGAATCGGCGATGTGGCCGGTCTCAGACTGCTCCAGGATCAGCGACTCGGCGCCGATCAGGCTGAAGCTCGGGGTGTAGGCGTTGCGCAGGTCCGCGCCGGCGAGGAGCTTGCCTGCGTTGAAGCGGCCCTGTGGGTCGCACTTCTCCTTGTACTCGCGGAAGGCCTCGATCTCCCCCCGATCGAGATAGGCGAGCTTGGTGATGCCGATGCCGTGTTCGCCCGAAATGACGCCATCGAGCGATTTCGCCAGCGCCATGATGCGTTCGACCGCGGCATTCGCCGCGGCGAGCATGTCGTAGTTGTCGGAGTTCACCGGGATGTTGGTGTGCACGTTGCCGTCGCCGGCGTGCATGTGCAGCGCGACGAACACCCGGCCCTTCAGCACCTGCTGGTGGATGGCCCGGCAGCCCTCGAGGATGCGGCGGAACACCAGGCCGTCGAACAGCTGCTCGAGCTCCGCGCGCACCTCGTCCTTCCACGACACGCGCACGCTGTGGTCCTGCAGCAGCGAAAACACGGTCAGGCCGGCATGTGTCACCGCTGCGAGCGGCGGCACGTAATCGGCATGTGCCTGTGCAATCGGCGTATCGAGGTGCTCGAGCAGATACTGCCAGCGCGCGCGCACGCGCGCGACGAGTTCGCGCGCGGCATCGCGCCGCTCGCCCAGGAACTCCGGCGCGGGCAGGAATTCCCCGTGCTGCACCAGCGGCAGTTCGCCCTGGAAGTATTCGTCCAGGGCGGCGAGCAGCGCCAGCTTGTTCGCGATCGACAGCTCGATGTTGATGCGCTCGATGCCGTCGGAATAATCGCCTAGGCGCTCGAGCGGAATGACCACGTCTTCATTGATCTTGAAGGCGTTGGTGTGCTTGGCGATGGCTGCGGTGCGCGCCCGGTCGAGCCAGAACTTGCGCCGTGTCTCCGCCGACACGGCGACGAAGCCCTCGCCGCCGCGCACGTTGGCGATTCTGACCACCTGCGAGGCCGCGGCCGCAACCGCGCGCTCGTCGTCGCCGACGACATCGCCCAGGAGCACCATCTTTGGCCGGCCGGCGCGCTTCGCCTTGGTGGCGTAGCCGACCGCCTTCAAATAGCGCTCGTCCATGTGTTCCAGCCCGGCCAGCATCACCCGGCCGGGTCCGCCTGTCGCCGCCGCGGCGTCGAGATAGCGCTTGATTTCGACGATCGACGGCACCGAGTCGCGCACCTGGCCGAAGAATTCTAGGCACACGGTGCGCGTGTGCGCCGGCATGCGGTGCAGGACGAAGCGCGCCGAAGTGATGATGCCGTCGCAGCCTTCTTTCTGGATGCCCGGCAGCCCGGCGAGGAACTTGTCGGTGACGTCCTTCCCCAGCCCCGTCTTGCGAAAGTGCGCGCCGGGAATTTCCAGGATTTCCGGTTTGTCTGCAGGCATGCTGCCGTCGCGGCCGTAGCGCTGCACGGCAAAATGCGTCGTCGCCGCGTCGTGGATCTTGCCCAAGTTGTGGTCGAGGCGCGTTACTTCGACGAAATGCCCGCTCGCATCGACCATGCGCCAGGACACCAGATTGTCGAGCGCGGTACCCCACAGCACCGCTTTCTTGCCCCCGGCGTTCATGGCGATGTTGCCGCCGATGCAGGAGGCGTCGGCCGAAGTCGGATCGACGGCGAAGACGTGGCTCGCCGCCTCAGCCGCCTCCATCACGCGCTTGGTGACGACGCCCGCACCGCAGCGTATCGTCGCCACCGGCTGTTCGACGCCGGGCAGCGGAGCCGTTTCCACCGCGCCCAAGCTATCGAGCTTTTCGGTGTTGATCACCGCGGCGAGCGGGCTCAAGGGAATTGCGCCGCCGGTGTAGCCGGTGCCGCCGCCGCGCGGGATGATGGTGAGGCCGAGTTCGATGCAGTCGCGCACCAGCGCCGCGACCTCGTCTTCGCTGTCGGGGTAGATGACGACGAAGGGATATTCCACCCGCCAGTCGGTGGCATCGGTGACGTGGGCGACGCGGGCGAAGCCGTCGAACTGAATGTTGTCTTTGCGCGTGCTGCGCGCGAGCTTCTTCAGCGCCGCGCGCCTCAAGGCGGCGGTATCGGCGAAGCCCGCGGCGAAGGCGTCGACCGCTTCGCGCCCGCGCGCGAGCAGGAAGTGGACTTTGTCGGAGCGCGCCTGCTGCTCCTTGCGTCCGCCTTCCGCCGCCGCCTCGCTCAGGTGCTGCAGCCGGCGCTTCTCAATCTCGTCCAGGCGGTGACGCATCGCCGCGACCAGCGCGGCGCGCCGGCCGGGGTTGTCGAGAAGGTCGTCCTGCAGATAGGGATTGCGCGACACCACCCAGATGTCGCCCAGCACCTCGTAGAGCATGCGTGCGGAGCGGCCGGTCTTGCGCTCGGTGCGCAGCTCGCGCAGCATTTCCCACGCCTTCTCCCCGAGCAGACGCAGCACGATCTCGCGGTCGGAAAACGAAGTGTAGTTGTAGGGAATCTCGCGCAGCCGGGCGGTCATGGCGAAACTTGCGCCTGCGGCGCATCCTCGGCCCCGGCCTCGGGAAAGATGTCGCGGTAGCTCGCGTAAAAGCTCGCGAACAGCGTCGGGACGTAGACGAGCATCACCGGCAGCACCACCAGCATCACCGCGTCGTGCGACTTGTTGCCGAGCAGCCCGCGCACGAGCAGTGCCAGAGCGAACAGGGCGAAGCTGCAGATGATGCCGAGCAGCATCACCGCCAAGCTGTAAGTGACGAAGGCGCGCCAATTGCGCAGGCTTGCGAACAGGCTGTAGAACAGCGCTTTAAACGCGGGCAGCTCCTGCCAGGCAGCGAGCGCGGGCGCAAACCAGAACGCGGCGAGAACGGGCACATAGAGCATGCCGGCGAGCATCGCCGCCAGTGCGAGTCGTCCATCTTCGAATGCATCGGCAGGCGGCCGTTCGCCCAGCACCATCAGCTGCAACAGCACGCCGCCGTCGGCCAAGGCCGAGACGCCGAGTATGGCGAGCGCTGCGGCCAGATAGATGCCGCCCTGGCGCAGGAGCGCCGGCAAATTCGATTTGAAACCGGAAAACAGGAGTCCGATGCCGATGCGCCCGCCGTGGTCGAGTTCGCGGCTGACGATCATGAAGCTGGCCGAGAACGCCGGTATCAGCACCGTCGCACCGAGCCAGCCGACTACCGGCACCATGCCGAGAATCTGCATTAGCACGATGTAGGCGAACACCAGCAGCGCCCACATGGGCGGGTTGCGGCGAAACAGCGCGAAACCCGTCGCCACCCAATTCCAGCCGCGCGCTGCGGGAACGATCTTCACCGCGCGCTCACCCAGGGCGCATCCAGCCCGCAGGCGATGCGCAACTGCAGGATGCGGCGGAAATGTTCCGGGTCGTGGGCGTGCACCAGCTCGCCCGGCCGCGGCAGATAGAAGTCGTACAGCCGCGACAGCCAGAAGCGCAATGCCGCGGCGCGCAGCGTCGTCGCCCAAGCGCGGCGTTCGCTTTCCTCGAAAGGGCGGCGCGCGTGATAGGCGGCGAGCAGGGCCTGCGCGCGTGCCGCGTCGACTTCGCCGTTTGCGCGCACGCACCAGTCGTTCAAGGTCACCGCTACGTCGAACAGCAGGCTGTCGATGCCGGCGAAGTAGAAATCGATCACGCCGCCGATGCGTCCGCCGTCGAACAGCACATTGTCGCGGAACAGATCGGCGTGAATGGGGCCGCGCGGAAGATCCTCGCGCCGCTGCTCGGACTGGAAGGCGAGCTCGGCCTCCAGCAGCGATGCGCGCTCGGCATCGAGAAACGGAGTCACCTCCCTCGCCGCCTCGCGCCACCAGCGCGGACCGCGCGGGTTTTCCAGCGTTCCCTCATAGGACCGTCCGGCGAGATGGATGTCGGCGAGGACTGCGCCGACTTCGCTGCAATGTGCCGCGGTGGGCGCCATGACGGCTTCGCCCGCCAGCCGCGTCATCAGCGCCGCGGGCTTGCCGTTCAGCTCGGCGAACATGCCGCCGTCGCGGTCGAGCGCAGGCTCGGGGCTGGCGATGCCGTGGTGCGCGAGATGCGCCATCAACCCGAGATAGAAGGGGAGCTCGGCCGGCGTGAGCTTTTCGAACAGGGTGAGGACGTAGCGGCCGCCACCGGTGGTGACGAAATAGTTGGTGTTTTCGATGCCGGCCGCGATGCCCTGCATCTGCACCAGGCTGCCGACGCTATAGCGCGCGAGCCAGGCGGAAAGCTGTTCGGGCGTGACCGGAGTGAAGACAGACATGCGGCGGTGGGCGATGGGTGGTGGAGGGCGGCGCAGGCAGAGGATCGATTACGGCTGAGGGAATGAATCCCCGAATATTTCCCTACATCGGCCCGCCGCAAAACTTGCCGCGGGCTTCTAGCCGTTTGCCATCAACCTGCGTCCGTGTCCCGGATCAGAAGGAATGGATCACCCATTGCGGCACGCGCAGCCCCGAGTCGAGCGCGTCGCGCCGCACCAGGGTGCCGTCGCCGTCGACGTCGACCAGGAAATACGACACGCCGTGCGGCGGTGTGACTTTCATGGCATAGAGCTTGCCGTTGACGCGGTATTCCTCGACCTTGTCCTGGCCGCGGGTGGTGATCGTCACCTGCGGCTCCAGCGCCGCGTCCGGCTCCATTCCAGGCGGCGGCGGTGGCGGCGGGGGCAGCGGCTCCAGCTTGGGCGGCTGCTGCGCCGCGAGCGGAAGCGCGATTCCGAGCAGGATTAGTGCGATCAGGCGGCGCATGATGGGCTCAGGCTGGCGTCGTTAAAGAACAATTTTAGCAGATTCGGTCATCGTTCCTGGCGCTGCGCCGGCGTTCGCGCCCGCCGCTTCGCCGCTCGGTTTCCGCGGATGAAGTTCATAGGTTCAGCAGGTGCTCCCGCTCTATCGGCAGCGGTGCAAAGCCCCGCTTTTCATAGTATTTGAATATCGCCTCGACGATTGCGGCCGGCTCGTCGATCATCTGCACCAGGTCGAGGTCTTCGGGACCGATCATGTGCTGCGCCTGCAGTTGTTCGCGGAACCAGTCGATCAGGCCGCGCCAGAAGGGCGAGTGCACCAGGATGATGGGCATCTTGCGCGTCTTGCCGGTCTGCACCAGGGTGAGCGCTTCGGACAATTCGTCCAGGGTGCCGAAGCCGCCGGGCAGCACCACGTAGGCGGTGGCGACCTTGACGAAGCTCACCTTGCGCGCGAAGAAGTGATGGAAGGTGAGGCTGATGTCCTGATAGCGGTTGGAGAGCTGCTCGTTCGGCAACTGGATGTTGAGTCCGACGGAGGGCGACTTGCCGAAATACGCGCCCTTGTTCGCCGCTTCCATGATGCCGGGACCGCCGCCGGAGACGACGGAGAAGCCCGCATCCGACAGCAGCCGCGCGATGTTCTCGGCCAGCAGGTAGTAGGGCGAATCGGCGGATGCGCGCGCGCTGCCGAAGATGCTCACCGCCGGGCGGATCTGCGCCAGCCTTTCGGTGGCCTCGACGAATTCTGACATAATCCCGAATATCCGCCACGACTCGCGTGCGTTTTGAGCCATGTCGGTCGATCCGGCGTCGGCCGGCCGCGGAAGCTTTCCGTTCATTCCTGATCCTCTATGAAAACGCTGCTGCTGGTGGACGGCTCGTCGTATCTGTACCGCGCGTTCCACGCGTTGCCCGACTTGCGCAATGCGCGCGGCGAGCCGACCGGCGCAATTTTCGGCGTTCTGAACATGCTACGACGCTTGGCTGCCGACTACAAGCCGGAGCATCTCGCCTGCGTGTTCGACGCCAAGGGGCCGACCTTCCGCGACGAGTGGTATGCCGAGTACAAGGCGAACCGCCCGCCCATGCCCGACGATCTGGCGCGCCAGATCGCGCCGCTGCACGAGGCGGTGGCCGCGCTCGGCTGGCCGCTGCTCGCGGTCGAGGGCGTGGAGGCGGACGACGTCATCGGCACGCTCGCGAGTCAGGCGACGAAGGCCGGCATGCGCTGCGTCGTGTCCACCGGCGACAAGGACCTGGCGCAGCTGGTGAGCGCAAACGTGACCCTCATCAACACCATGACCAACGAGCGCCTGGACGAGGCTGGAGTGGAGGCGAAGTTTGGCGTGCCGCCGCGCCTGATCCTCGATTACCTCACCCTGGTCGGCGACGCGGTCGACAACGTTCCGGGCGTGGACAAGGTCGGTCCCAAGACCGCGGTGAAATGGCTCTCGCGCTATGGATCGCTAGACGAAGTCGTCGCGCACGCGGACGAAATCAGCGGTGCGGTGGGCGAAAACCTGCGCCGCGCGCTCCCCTGGCTGCCGCAGGGGAAGAAGCTGCTCACCGTCTACTGCGACGTCAAGCTGCCGCTCGCGCTGGATGAGCTGGTGGCGCGGCCGCAGGGCGACGCCGAGCAGCAGGCGCTGTTCCAGCGCTTCGGCTTCAAGAGCTGGCTAAAGGATTCGGCGCAGACGCAGACTGCTGCGGCCGAGGCCGGCGAGACTAAGCCGCAGGCTGCAGCTTCGGCCGTCAGCGGCGCGGACCCGCTCGAGCGTCATTACGAAACCCTGCTCGAAGAAGCGCAGCTTGCACAATGGCTGAAGTTGCTGGAGAGTGGCGTGCCGATCGCGTTCGACACCGAGACCACCGGGCTCGATCCGCTGAGCGCGCAGCTGGTGGGCATGTCCTTCTGCGCCGAACCCGGGCGCGCCGCCTATCTGCCGCTTGCGCACCGCTACGCGGGGGCTCCGGAGCAAATCGGCGTGGAGCGCGCGCTCGCATTATTGCGCGCTTGGCTGGAAAATCCCGAGCGGCCCAAGCTGGGACAGAACCTCAAGTTCGACGAGCACGTGCTCGCCAATCACGGCGTGCGGCTGCGCGGCATCGTCCACGACACCTTGCTCGAGTCCTATGTGCTGGAATCGCACCTGCGCCATGACCTGGGTTCCTTGTGCGAGCGGCATCTGGGACTCGCCACCATCAGCTACGACGACGTCACCGGCAAGGGCGCGCAGCGCATCGGCTTCGAGCAGGTGAGCGTGGAGCGCGCCAGCGCCTACTCGGCCGAAGACGCCGACGTGACCTTGCGCGTGCACCAGGATCTCTATCCCAAGTTGCAGGCGGAGCCGGGGCTCGACTACGTCTACCACCGCATCGAGCTGCCTGCGCGCGAAGTGCTGTTCCGCATGGAGCGTAACGGCGTGCTTATCGACGCGGCGCTGCTCGAGACGCAGAGCCGCGAACTCGGGCAGAAGATGATGGAGCTCGAGCAGAAGGCGCACCGCGAGGCGGGGCAGCCGTTCAACCTGAATTCGCCCAAGCAGATCGGCGAGATCTTTTTCGAGCGGCTGAAGCTGCCGGTGGTGAAGAAGACACCTAGTGGCGCGCCCTCCACCGACGAGGACGTGCTCGAGCGCCTCGCCGCAGACTATCCGCTGCCGAAGACGCTGCTCGAATATCGCGCGCTCACCAAACTCAAGTCGACCTACACTGACAAGCTGCCGAAGATGGTCAACCCGGTTACCGGGCGCGTGCACACCAACTACGCCCAGGCGACCGCGGTGACCGGGCGGCTCGCCAGCACCGATCCGAACCTGCAGAACATCCCGGTGCGCACTGCCGAAGGCAGGCGCATCCGCGAGGCCTTCGTCGCGCCCGCGGGCAGCGTCATCGTCAGCGCCGACTACTCGCAGATCGAGCTGCGCATCATGGCGCACATCTCGCGCGACGAGAACCTGCTGCGCGCATTCGCCGCCGGCGAGGACGTGCACCGCCACACCGCCGCGGAGATCTTCAACCGCGAGCTGCACCAAGTGAGCTCGGAAGAGCGGCGCTACGCCAAGGTGATCAATTTCGGCCTGATCTACGGCATGTCTGCGTTCGGCGTGGCGCAGGCTTTGGGCCTGGAGCGCGCCACCGCGCAGGCGTATATCGACAGCTATTTCACCCGCTATCCCGGCGTCGCGCGCTATATGCAGGAGACGCGCGAGCAAGCGCGCAGCCGCGGCTATGTCGAAACCGTATTCGGCCGCAGGCTGTGGCTCGCCGAAATCAAGGCGGCGAACGTCGGCAGACGCCAGGGTGCCGAGCGCGCCGCCATCAACGCGCCGATGCAGGGAACCGCGGCCGATTTGATCAAGCTCTCCATGGTCGCGGTGCAGAATTGGCTCGAGCAGGAGGAGCTCGCATCCAAGCTCGTCCTGCAGGTGCACGACGAGCTCGTGCTCGAGGTGCCGCAAGCCGAGCTCGAGCGCGTGCGCGTGCGACTGCCCGCGCTGATGACCGGCGTGGCCGAGCTCGCGGTGCCACTTGTCGTCGACGTGGGTGTGGGTGCAAACTGGCAGCAAGCGCATTGAGGCGGAACCGGGAGATGAGAGTCCGTATCAACTAGCGCCATGCTGAAAGGTGCAGCGGCGATTCCGCAGCCGCCGCTTGGCCGTCCGTGCAGCGTCGGGAAGAATAAGGACGAACAAGATGAGCGTGTCCTACAGCCCGAACAGTGGAGGAGCGCCGCGGCGCAGGCGCTTTCGCCATGTGGTCTTGTTGGGCGACGTGCTGCTCGAGGCTTATCAGAGCATCGACAAGACGCCGGGCAAGTTCGAAGAGGCGCTGCTCCCAGGGACGCGCGATCAATGGAAGCTCAGCGTGATCTCGACGGCGAAGATCGAGCGCGCGGGCCTGTCGCTGTCGCTGCCCGAGGACGCCACGCATGCGGTGATATTCATCGAAGGCAATCATTCGATCGAGCAAAGCGGTCTGCTCGATGCCCAGTCGGGCGCGTTCGGGCAGACCTTGGAGCAGCTCTCCCTCGCGGCCGACGAGTTCGAGCGCACCCTGGAGCGCCTGATCCACGTGGCGCAGGCGGCGCGGCTGGTGATCATGGTGTGCACCATGTTCCCGCCCAACTACAAGAGTCCGGTGCGCCAGCGCGCCGCATGCGCGGCGCTGGCGATATTCAACGACCGGGTCACCAAGCGCGCGGCTGAGGCACGGGTGTCGCTGATCGATTTGCGCATTACCTGCAACGAGACCGACGACTACGACAAGCCGACGCAGCTATCGCAGAGCGGCCTACAGAAGGCCGCCAACGTCATCCGCTATGCCATGCTCGAACTGGATGCGGGCGCGCGGCGCAGCGAGCTGTTCTTCTAGTTCCCGCAGTTCCAGGCAATAAGGACCACCTGCGCCGGCGCTTGTCCCTGCGGGACCCCCGCGCCTTTACTCCGGCGGCTGTCCCTGCGGGACACCCGCACCATGTTTACGCCGGCGGCTGTCCCTGCGGGACACCCGCCGCGTGGGCCTGCCTATCGGCGTGGTAGCTCGAGCGCACCAGGGGCCCCACCGCGGCATGGGCGAAGCCCATTTCCTGCGCCGCGCGTTCGAAGGCGCGGAAGCCGTCTGGGTGCACATAGCGCAGCACCGGCAGGTGGTGCGCGCTCGGCTGCAGGTATTGGCCGAGGGTGAGCATGTCCACCCTGTGCGCGCGCAGGTCGCGCATGACTTCGAGGATTTCTTCGTCCGTCTCGCCCAGGCCGAGCATCAGCCCCGATTTGGTCGGGACGTGCGGATAGCGCGCCTTGAACTGGGAGAGCAGCGCGAGCGAATTTCCATAGTCGGCGCCGGGGCGCGCCTGGCGGTAGAGCCGCGGCACGGTTTCGAGGTTGTGGTTCATCACGTCCGGCGGCTCGGCGCCGAGGATGTCGAGCGCGATCTCCAGCCGGCCGCGGAAATCGGGCACCAGGATCTCGATGCGGGTGCGCGGCGATTGCTGCCGCACGGCGCGGATGCAGGCGGCGAAGTGCCCTGCGCCGCCGTCGCGCAGGTCGTCGCGGTCGACGCTGGTGATGACCACATAATCGAGCGCGAGCGCGGCGATGGTCTGCGCGAGATGGCCGGGCTCGTCCGCGTCGGGCGGCACCGGCCGGCCGTGGGCGACGTCGCAGAAGGGGCAGCGCCGCGTGCACAGTTCGCCCAGGATCATGAACGTAGCCGTGCCCTTGCCGAAGCACTCGCCGATGTTCGGGCAGGAGGCTTCCTCGCATACGGTGTGCAGCTTGTTCGTGCGCAGCCGCTGCTTGATTTCCTCGAAGCGGGAATTACCCGAGCCCGCCTTGACGCGGATCCATTCGGGTTTTCTCAGGCGCGCGGCGGGCACCACCTTGATCGGTATGCGCGCGGTCTTCGCCTCGCCCTTTTCGCCGCTCATCGCCGCTCCAGCAGTTCAGCAAGGCGCAAGGCGAGCCGCTCGCCGACCGTGTCGACGGCGGCAGTCACGCCCAGTTCGCGCAACTGCGTCACCGCGAGGCCGGGGTAGCCGCAGGGATCGATGGCGCGAAACGGCGCGAGGTCCATGTCGACGTTGAGCGCCACGCCGTGGTAGCAGCCGGCGCGGCGCACGCGCAAGCCGAGCGCGGCGATCTTGGCGCCTTCCACGTAGACGCCCGGCGCACCTCGCTTGCGCGCGGCACCGATGCCGTAGCCCGCCAGGGTGTCGATCACGCTTTGTTCGAGCAGCGCGACGAATTCGCGCACCTTCAATCCGCGTCGCGCTAGATCGATGAGGCTGTAGACCACTGCCTGGCCCGGCCCGTGATAGGTGATCTGCCCGCCGCGGTCGATGCGCTCTAGCGGGATGGTCGAGTCGTGCGGCAAATGCTCCGGCCGGCAGGCGAGCCCTGCGGTGTAGACCGGGGGATGCTGGAGCAGCCAAAGTTCGTCCGGCGTGGTGGCATCGCGCTCGCCGGTGAAGCGGCGCATGGCGGCGTAGGTCGGGGCGTATGCCACCAAGCCCAGTCGCTTGATCCGCAGCGCGGCGTAGCCGAACTCGGCTGCAGCAGGTTTAGTGCTTGCGGCTGCGGCAGGACCAGGAAGGGTTTCGATGGGCATGGTGCGGACGGTGCCGAGCGTGCGCGAACCTACAACACCATTTTGACCATCGGGTGGTCGCATAGCTCCCGGTACAGACCGTCGAGCTGTTCGCGCGAAGTCGCGTGGACGGTGACCGTAAGCGAGAGATACTTACCTTTGCGGCTAGAGCGCATTTCCATGCTCCCCGCGTCGAAATCGGGAGCATGGCGCAGCACCACCGCCGCCACGGCTTGCGCGAAGCCCGGCTGCGTCTGCCCCATCACCTTGATGGGGAAGTCGCAGGGAAAGGCAAGCAGCGCCTCGGGCTCGCTCTCGGAGTTCATCGCGGACTCGGTCCGGCCGCCTTAGACCGTGGCCGGCGCACGCATTACCGTGCGCTTGTAGTCCTGATAGAGCTGGTACATGCGCGCAGCGACGGGCCCGGGTCTTCCGGCTTGAGCGCCGTGGCCGACGGGCTTGCCGTCGAGAGTGGAGATCGGCAGCACTTCCTTGGTCGAGGAGGTGAGCCAAAGTTCGTCGGCGGCGCGTACCTCGGCTTCCGCCACCGGCCGGATTTCCAGCGGCAGCCCGTTCGCGCGCGCGAGCTCGATCACCACGTCGTAGGTGATGCCCGGCAGGATGAAATTGGTCTTTGGCGGCGTGACGATGACGCCGCTCTTCACTAGGAAGATATTGCTCGCCGAACCCTCGGTGAGCATGCCCTCGCGCAGTAGCACCGACTCCGCCGCGTCATGGTCGACCGCGACCTGCCGCAACAGGCAGTTGGCGAGCAGCGACACCGACTTGATGTCGCAGCGCTGCCAGCGGTTGTCGACGGCGGTGACGGCAGCGACGCCGCGTTCGCGCTGGCTTGCCGGCGGCGTGACCAGCGGATTGGACATCATGAACACCGTCGGCTTCACCCCTTTGGGGAAGGCGTGGTCGCGCGGCGCGACGCCGCGGGTCACCTGCAAGTACACGCCCTGGTCTTCCGCGCGGTTCTTCGTGACGATCTCGCGCACCAACTCGCTCCAGCGCTCGATGCTGTAGGGGTTGACGATGCGCACCGCGTCTAGGCTGGCTTGCAGCCGCAGCAAGTGCTCGCGCAGTCGGAAAGGATGGCCCGAATAAGACGGAATCACTTCGTACACGCCGTCGCCGAAAATGAAGCCGCGGTCGAGCACCGGTATCTTCGCCTGCTCGATCGGCATCCATTCGCCGTTGAGATAGATCATGTCGTGGCTCCTGCTGAGACGCTGTTAAAGTTTGGTACCGCGAAATCGACCGTCGCCCTCACTTGAACCATAGCCGTATGCTATCCCAGGCGCGACCGAAAAAGCCGGCGATGGCCACGTCCTGCAGCGCAACGACGGGATATTCGCCGATGGGCTGGCCTTGCAGCGTGATCTTGACCACGCCCACCTTCTGGCCGGCACCGATCGGCGCCACCAGCGGCTGCATGCTGATCAAGTCCGCCTTCAACTGCTCGCTCTGGCCGCGCGGGACGGTCACGTAGAAGTCGGACTGGAATCCGGCTTTCACTTTGTTCTCGCTGCCTTTCAGGACCTCCAGCGCGCTCACCGGCTGGTCCTTGGCGTACAGCCGCACCGCATCGTAGAACTGAAAGCCGTAATTGAGCAGCTTCTGGCTTTCCTGCACGCGAGCGCTGTCGGAATTTGCGCCCAGCACCACCGACAGCAGGCGGCGCGTTCCGCGTTTGGCGGAGGCGACGAGGCAGAAGCCGGCGTTTTCAGTATAGCCGGTCTTCATGCCGTCCACGTTCGGGTCGAGCCAGAGCAGGCGGTTGCGGTTCTGCTGCGTGATGTTGTTGTAGCGGTATTCGCGCACCGCGTACAGCGGATAGAACTCGGGGAAGTCGCGCACCAGGGCCGTCGCGAGCAGGCCCAGATCGTAGGCGCTGGAATAATGCTTCGGGTTCGGGAGCCCGGTGGAATTCACGAAGTTCGTGTCTTTCATCCCCAGGCGCTGCGCCTCGCGGTTCATCGATTGCGCGAACGCCTCCTCCGAGCCCGCGATTGCCTCGGCGAGCGCGATGCAGGCGTCGTTGCCCGACTGGGTGATCATGCCGTGCAGCAGTTCCTCCACCTTTACCGGCTTCTTCGGATCGACGAACATGCGCGCGCCGGCCGCTTTCACCGCGCGTTCGGATACGGGTATCACCTGCTCGAGGCTGAGCGTCTTCTGCTTCAGCGCGGCGAAGCTGAGATAGGCGGTCATCAACTTGGTGAGCGATGCCGGTTCGACGCGCTCGTGCGCGCCGGCGCTGGCGAGGGTCTGGCCGCTGGCGAGGTCGTAGAGCAACCAGGCCTTGGCTGCAACGGCGGGCGGAGGCGGGACCTCTGCCGCGGCCAAGGCGGGAAGCAGCAACAGCAGGTACAGCAGGCGTCTCATGAAAGCGGCACAAAGGGGGAAATTATACCAGCCGGCATGGACCCGCCCGGCTGCCCAACTCCCGCCGCGGCCCACTGGTAGTAGCCTTGCTAGAGAAAGCTAAATGCGATAGTGGCCACTTACTTGACAACCACCAGCGGCCGGAAATCGAGATCGGCGTGGATGCGTTCGGCGACCGCACGCGCCTCGGCGCGGTTGCGATACGGTCCCAAGCGCAGGCGGAACAGCTTGCCGCTTGCCTGAATCTGGATGGCCTGGTCGAGCCAGCCGAGCTGCTTCTTTATTTTGTCGCGGAAACTTTCGGCGTTGGCGTGGGAAGAGAACGCCCCGAGTTGCAGATAGATTCCCGCCGTCTCGGTCGTTACCGGGATCGCCGGCTCGGCGAGCACAGGCGCCGGCGCGACCTCGGGTAGCACGATGCTCTCCACTTCGACCGCGGCAATACCGGTATCGGCAAAACCCAGCCGATAGGCCGCGGCGAAGGACAGGTCCATCATCCGGCCAGAGGAAAACGGGCCGCGATCGTTGATGCGCACCACCACCGTTTTGCCGTTCTGCAGGTTGACGACGCGCGCGTAACTCGGGATCGGCAGGGTCGGATGCGCCGCGCTCATGGCATACATGTCGTAGATCTCGCCGCTCCAGGTGCGCTGGCCGTGGAACTTGCGACCGTACCAGGAGGCGGTGCCCTGTTTGCGGTGCGCGGAGAAATGCTTTTCCGGAACGAACTCCTTGCCGAAGACGACATAGGGCTCATTCGCGCGCGCATCCAGCGGTTCCGGCTTGGGCTGGGCGTCGGGGATGGCATCCAGCTCCACCGGCGGCGCGCCGTCCGGGCCGTCATCTTTGTAATAGCCGCCGGGGCGGCGCATCAACTGCGACACCGGGATGCTTGCGGGTTTAGCCGTCGCGGCCTCGGTCTCGGCGCCGTGCTGCTTCAATTCGGCGCAGCCGCCGAGCGCGAGAGCGAGCGTCAGAATGGGGAAGATAGAGCGCAGGCGCAGCACGGCTAGCGCACCACCATCAGGGGATTGAACTGCAGCGCATCGCGTATCTTGTCCGCCACGAGGCCCGCTTCGCCGCGATCGCGGAACGGCCCGAGATGCAAGCGATAAACGCCGTCGCGGGCGACGATGCGGATCGCCTCGTTCAACCAGGAAAGTTGTCGATAAACGCGCGTGCGGAAATTCTCTGCGTTGTCGCGCCCGGAAAAGGCGCCGAGCTGCAGGTAGACGCCGCTCGCATCGGCATCGACCGGAATCGCCGGCGCGGGCTTCGGCGGTGGCGTGTCGGGGACGCCCGCGCCGGCGAGTATCAGTGCCGGGTCCGCCTTCGATTCCGCTTCGGCCTCGGGCGCGACCGGCTTGTCGGGCGCAGGTGCGCGCGCCGCGTCGCCTGTCTGCGCCATCGCCACCGGCTCGCCGTTCGGCGCCGCCGCGCTCGCGAGCTTCGCCTCGCGCTGGCGTGCGGCGATCAGCGGCATGTCCTCGGGCAGGATCGCCTCCACTTCGACGCGCGTGCTGCCGATCGCGGCGTAGCCGAGCTTATACGCCGCGGCGTAGGACAGGTCGATGAGGCGGCCGGAATGGAAGGGGCCGCGGTCGTTGACGCGCACGATCACGCTCCTGCTGTTGGAGAGATTGGTGACGCGGGCATAGCTCGGGATGGGCAGCGTCGCGTGCGCGGCGGTCATGGCGTACATGTCGTAGATCTCGCCGCTCGAGGTGCGCTGGCCGTGAAATTTCCGCCCGTACCAGCTGGCTATGCCGGTCTGCCGGTAGGCTTTTAGCGCTGTGAAGGGCACATACTGCTGGCCGAACACCGAATAGGGGTTGTTCGCCGCTCGCCTCAGTGGCTCGGGCTTGGGTTCGGCGTCGGGAATCCGATCCAGGTTCGGCGGTGGATTGTCGCCGGGGCCGTCGTCCTGATAGTAGCCGCCACCTCCGGGGCGCGACGCCGCGGCGCCCGCAGCTTTCGGAGGCGTGACGCTCGCCTCGCGCTCGATCCCGCGCTTGGGCACGCTGCCGCAAGCGGTCAGCAACAGCGCAGTGGCCAAGAACGAAGCGAAAGTGGCGAACTGCCGCGGCCTGCCTTGCGCTGCCGCGCTGTCTTCCTTCGCCGTTCTCGCCTGGTGCCGGATCACGCCTCCCTTATCGTGAGTCTTCCGCGACCTGCAGCCCGCCGCTCAGGTCTGTACCAGCTTGCGGTGCTTGTGCACGCTCATCAGTATGCCGATTCCGATGAAAAGCGTCACCATCGCCGTGCCGCCGAAGGATACCAGCGGCAGCGGCACCCCGACCACGGGCAGGATGCCGCTCACCATGCCCATATTGACGAATACGTAGGTAAAGAAGGTCAGCGTCACCGCCCCGGCGAGCAGCCGCGCGAAGAACGTGGGCGCGTTGGCGGCGATGGCCAGTCCGCGGCCGATCAGGAGCAAGTAGAGCAGCAGCAGAATGCAGTTGCCGATCAGGCCGAATTCCTCGGAGAAGACCGCGAATATGAAATCGGTCGAGCGCTCGGGAATGAACTCCAGATGCGCCTGCGTGCCGTGCAGCCAGCCCTTGCCCAGGATGCCGCCAGAACCGACCGCGATGGTCGATTGGATGATGTGGTAGCCCGCGCCGAGCGGGTCAGAGCTGGGGTCGAGCAGGGTAAGGA
>CAZMGP010000011.1:0-88732 GCA_964565875.1 uncultured Enterobacteriaceae bacterium | reverse complement strand
TCGTGCCAGAAAGCTCTACTTCTAGACTGTCTACATTTCGGGGAAGCTTACGGCCTCACCGGAAGGAAGCTCCTCCGGCACATCGAGGCCACCTATCGGGGATTTCGAGAGCATCTGTTCGAAGAAAGCCACTTTCCGCGATCGCGCATCGTCGTCCATGGCGCCCGCCCGTCATCCGCCGCGGAGGCGATCTCCGCGTTGGATGGCGTCGTCGCGCGGGACTTCCTGGCATTTCTGAAACCATTTGACGCCGAATTGCCAGACGATCATCCAGATTATTACTATGCCGAACGGGAGTGGCGCAGATTCGGAAATCAAATCTTCACGGCTGGTGACGTACGACGAGTGGTGGTAGCAAAGGGATTTGCCGACCGCCTTAGAGCGGAGATGCCGCAGTTCTCGGACAGAATGGATGAGCTTCAGGTCTGAGCCGGCACGATCGCCCAAATCGCGCGAACCCGGCACCGCGTTCTAAACATAATCTAGACACGACGCCGCTGCGCGCTACGCCGATCGCGCTAACCGATTGAAAATTCTGGCGTCCCCAGGGGGATTCGAACCCCCGTACTCACCGTGAAAGGGTGATGTCCTAGGCCTCTAGACGATGGGGACTAAAGGACTTGTGCTTGACCAAACGGATCTGGTCGGTTTGGTGGAGGTAAGCGGGATCGAACCGCTGACCTCTTGCATGCCATGCAAGCGCTCTCCCAGCTGAGCTATACCCCCACGAAAGGCGCGAATTATACCGTTTCGCGCCCGGCGCTGTAAAGGCGGATTAGCTTTCCACCAGGTAGGGTTGGAGCCGCGCGAGCACGGTGCTGCGCCCCAACAGTTCCAGCACGGCGTCGATCGATGGGGTCTGCGTCTGCCCGAGCAGCATCACCCGCAGCGGCATGGCGATTTTCGGCATCTTGTGGCCAAATTGTCCCACCACCTCCTTGACCGCGTCGGCGAGCTGCGGCCGCTGCCATTCGACGCGCTCGAGCTTCGCAACCAGCTCGCGCAAGGCCGGCATCACCTCCGGCGTCAGATGCTCGGCGAGGAGTGCCTTGGACGGTTCCACGTGCTTGTAGAACATCATCGCCGCTTCGGCCATGTGTTCGAGCGTCGTCGCCCGCGCCTTGAGCAATTCCACCACGCGCGAGAGAGGCGGACCGCCTGCCAGCCGGCCGCCGTCGCGCTCGATGCGCGGCGCGACCAGATCCGCGAGGCGCGCAGGGCTCGCTTCCTTGACGTATTCGTGATTCAGCCAGGCAAGCTTGGCGGCATCGAACTGTGCCGTCGACTTGCTCACATGCGCGAGATCGAACCACTCGACGAACTGCTCGCGGCCGAACTTCTCAGCGTCGCCATGGCTCCAGCCGAGGCGCGCGAGGTAGTTGGCCAGCGCCTCCGGCAGATAGCCGTCTTCCGGATACTGCATTACCGACACGGCGCCGTGGCGCTTGGACAGGCGCTCGCCGTCGCTGCCCAGGATCATCGGCGCATGCGCGAACTGCGGCAGCGGCGCGTCGAGCGCCTGAAAGATGTTGATCTGACGCGGGGTGTTGTTGACATGGTCGTCGCCGCGGATGACGTGGGTGATGTTCATGTCCAGGTCGTCCACGACCACGCCGAAGTTGTAAGTCGGAACGCCGTCGGCGCGCAGCAGCACCAGGTCGTCCAACTCGCTGTTGGCGACGGTAATCGGCCCTTTCACCAAGTCGATGAACGTGACCGCGCCTTCGTCCGGATTGCGAAAGCGCAGCACCGGCTTCACATCCGCCGGCGGCGCGAGCCCCGCCGCCTTCGCCCGCTCCGGTCGCCAGCGCCCGTCGTAGCGCGGCTTGGCACCGCGTGCGCGCTGCTCTTCGCGCATGCGTTCCAGCTCTTCCTTGCTCGCATAGCACCAGTAGGCCTTGTCGGCGCGCAGCAACTGTTCGGCTACTTCGCGGTAGCGCGACAAGCGCTCCATCTGGCGAAACGGCCCTTCGTCCCAATCGAGCCCCAACCAAGTCATGCCTTCGATGATCGCGTTCACCGAAGCCTCGGTCGAGCGCTCGAGATCGGTATCCTCGATGCGCAGCACGAATTTGCCGCCGTGCTTACGGGCATAAGCCCAGGAAAAAAGCGCGGTGCGCGCGCCGCCGACATGCAGATAACCGGTGGGACTGGGAGCGAAGCGAGTGCGGATCATGAACGAAATCTGAAGCGTAAAGGCGATATTTTACTGGATAAGCGCGGCGCTCGAATTGACCTGGAGGGGTTCGATGTGATTAAATGCGCCCCTCGGTCGGGCGGTTAGCTCAGCGGTAGAGCACTGCCTTCACACGGCAGGGGTCACTGGTTCGATCCCAGTATCGCCCACCATCGCAGCACTTCCCTGTCCCTTCATTCTTCCCCAATTCGCCGGGCGGCGAGGCACGCGGACATCCGATCGACGCGCGCGCTCTCGCCGCAAGCCACCGCTTAGATGTAGGCTGGCGGCGGCGCAAAAGCGTAATACTCGCGCTCGATCAGCTGCGCGAAGCGCATGGTCGCGAGGTCCGCATATTGCGGACCGACGACTTGGACGCTTAGCGGCAGGCCCTCGGGCGATAATCCGATCGGCGCCGCAGTGCCGGGCAGACCGCACATGCCGGAAATGCCGGCCCACCACATCTGCGTCGTCGCCGGCTGCGGCTTGCCGTTCACCGCCACCATGCGCTCCCAGCGTTCGCCCGGCATGGAATGCGGAAAGGCCGCGCTCGCCGCATTGGGGCAGAGCAACAGGTCCCAGTCCTGGAAGAACTGCGCCCAGGCGTGCCGCATCTGGTGCCGGCGGTTGGATGCATTGAGCCACTCCCTGTGCGTCTGCGTGTTCGCGCGCACCATTTGCGCGAAATAGCCGCCGTTGTTCTCCTCCAGCCGCTCGCGCTCCAGCAGCATCTTTGCGACGAATTCCGGCGTCTGCCGCGCCGAGGTGGCGCCGCGCAAGAGTTGAATGAACACGCGGTGCGCTTCGCCCAGATCGAATTCGGGCAGCGCGCGCTCGGACACTTTTGCTCCCTGCTTCGCCAGGAAGCGGGTGAGCGCGTGGATGGAATCCTGCACCGTCCGGTCGGTCTCCGCCGTCGGATGCGAGGCGAGCACGGCAATGCGCCAACCGCGCAGGGTCTTGCGCTCGGGTCGCTGCAGCGCGAGCCTCCAGCCCCGCGCGTCAATGGCATCGGGACCGGCCATGATCGAAAACGCGAACTCGAGATCGGCCGCGCTGCGCGCCAATGGGCCGATCGCCGCGATGTCCGAAGGGTGAGCGGCACCGGGCAGGGCGTGCCCCGCGATGGAGCACACGCCCCAGCTCGGCTTGTGCCCGTAGACGCCGCAGTAATGCGCCGGATTGCGGATCGAGCCGCCGATGTCGCTCCCAGCTTCGAGCCCGGTCAAGCCGGCGGCAAGCGCCGCCGCGGCGCCGCCCGAGGAACCGCCGGGGGTGCGTTCATGATTCCACGGATTCACCGTCTTGCCGTAGATCGGATTGACCGTCTCCCAATCGGCGAGCATGGTCGGCACGTTCGACTTGCCGAAGACGTTGCCGCCTGCGCGCAGGAAGCGCTCCACCGCGTCGGCGTTGCGCTTCACTGGGCTGTTGCAATATTCGGCAAGCCCCCAAGTCGTGGGCAGGCCGGCGACGTCGAAGGATTCCTTCACCGTCATCGGCAGGCCGGCGAGAGGGCCTGCCTTGGCTCTGCTGCGATCGAACGCTTTCGCGCGCTTACGCGCCGCATCGGCGTCGAGCAGCGGCAGCGCGTTCAGATCGTCGTCGTACTTACCGATGCGGGCAAGATAGTGATCGAGCAGCTCCAGCGCACCGATTCTGCGCGCACGCAGCGCGCGCACGAGCTTCGTCGCCGACCAAAATGCCATATCCATCTACGCTTCCTCCTTGAAGTCCGCCAAACGTTCGCCTGTTCACGGCATCTTGGCGCCAGCGCGCATACTACCCCGCCGCGTGTAGGCATGGGCGATGGTCGCTGGCGATGCCGCGCAAGGCGGACTAGACTGGCTCATGCCCAATACGAATTGCCTCCGCCTGCTGCGCCTGCTTTCGCCGCTGCTCCTCGGTTACGCGACTGCGGCCAGTGCCCTCGCCTCTGCCGGGCCCGCGGTCGAGGTCGAGGCGAAGTGGGATGGCGAGTTCGTCACGGTTGCGGCGAATGCCGATCTGGATGCCGACGCCGCAACGGCGTGGAGGGTTCTCACCGACTACGAGCACTTCTCCGAGTTCATCCCGGACATGGTTGCCTCCCGCGTCCTCTCCCGCAACGGGCGCGAGCTGGTGGTCGAGCACGACGGGGAATTCGGCTTGCTCTTCCTGCGCTGGCCGATCCATGTGCTGCTCGCTGTCGCGCTCGATCCGCCGCGGCGCATCGTCGCGCATTCGGTCGGAGGCGACCTGCGCGAGCTCCGCAGCAGCTACGATCTCACGCCGGGCCCGCGCGTCCTGCACATCGCCTATCGGGCGCGATTCCTGCCGGCGATCACGCTGCCGCCATTCGTTGGTCTCGCCTTGGTGCGCGTCCAAATGGAAAAGCAGTTCAGCGCCATGGTGAAGGAAATCGAGCGCAGGAACGCCCGCGGCGACTGAGCCCGCGCGTCAGTTCGCGTTAGTGCGGTAGTCGGCCGTGAGCTCGGCAGGCGCGATGTTGCTGATCTGCCAGCAGCCCGCTTCATACTCGAACAGCAGGGGCGTGGCATTGGAGATGTGGCGTTCGAGCAGTTCCGCGCCGAGGCTGAACACGGTCACGTACAGCGACCCGCCGTGGGCGACGAGTAGGGTCGAAGCGTCGGTATCCAGCGCTTCGGCCAGTCCGTCCTGCGTGCGCCGGACGAAATCGCACAAGGATTCCCCGTTCGGCGGTTCCCTGCGCCAGTCAAGCCCGGCGGACGAAGTGCCGATGAGGTCGCCGAACCAGCGCTCGCGCAGCCGCGGCTCGGCAATCACCGGCGCTTGCACCGTCTCTGCCGCCGCGAGCGCGGTCTGCCATGCGCGGCGCAAGTCGCTTGCCAGGATGCGCTGGACTTGGTGCCCGCGCAGGTACTCCGCGGCGCGGCGTGCTTGCTCCTCGCCTCTTTGATTGAGCGGTGTCTCGGGCCCCTGATACACGCGCAGCGCATTGCCCTCGGTTTCGCCGTGACGCATGAAGATAAAGCGCCGCGCGCGTGGCTGCAGCGGCCGCTCTCCGGCCACGCGCCTGACCTCGTCCAGGCCGTGGCGAATGAGCCTGGCCTGCCAGACTTGCGCCGCTTCCCCGGCCGTCATCGCGCTACCTGCGTCATGCCGCTCGGAATTCCTCCAGCAAGCGGCAGGACTACTCCTTTTCCTTGGTGACGACCACGCGGTTCACGAACAAGACGCTGGGAAACGTGCGATTCAGCGTCTTGCTGTGAAAGTTGGTCATCACCATTCCGTCGTCGAAGCGGATGACGTCGCCTTTCTTCGCCGGCGTCGCGTTGGCCGCGAGCCACAGCGTCTTCTTGTTCTGCGAAACCTCGAGATAGGTATAAGGCTTGGCGTCGACGGTGCTCAGCACCTTTGCCTTCTGCGGCAGCTGCGCGTCGCCAGCGGTCTGCGCTTTCGTGTCCATGGCGGGATGGCCCGGCGGAAGTGCCTGGGCGTAAGCGGTGCCGGCGACGGCGAGAGCAAGGGTGAGGAGCAAGGATTTCATGTCTGGATTTCCGGTCGATTTGGAAGCGTTCATTATACTTGGCGCGATTGCCGCGGGAGAGGAACTTGTCGGCATTTCTCCCCTGCCGCGAACGGGGTAATCGCCGGACGGCACCTGCAAATGGCTGGAGCGCGCACAGCCAATCAGCGTTTGCTCGGCTGCGCCCATTCGAACGCCGCGCGCACGTAGTCCTCGCCTTCTTCGAGAAATTCCACCAACTTGATATGCCGGCTTTGCTCGCCCATCATCACCTCGCACAATTGGCCCGGGACATAACTCTGGTTCTCGATGATCATCACCGGATGGTCGTGCGACTTGAGCGAGTCGGGCAGCATGATGGCGCGCAGATAATTGTAGGAGAACGATCCGGTCGAAGTTTCCCAGTTGGCCGCCTGGTGTTCCCCGGTCCCGAGCACGCGCAGCCATACCGAGACCGGGCGCTTGGAAAATATGCGGATGCCGCAGCGCACCGAGTCGTTCTGGTCCATGCGGCGCACGATACCCACCCACCAGTTCTTCTGTTCCGCGAGTTGTATGCCGCACAGCTTTCCCGGCTCGGCCCATTTGCCCAGGCCCGCAGGAATGACCGCCCCGATCCCCCACTCGCTCTGATCCTGCTGCAGCCAGCTCTCGGGGGTCGATTCGATTTCTTCGGCGACGAGCTTGAGTATGTTGGCCGTCTTTTCCTTCAAGTCCATGTCTTCGGAAAGCGCCACGTTCGAGCCCATTTCGATCTTGGTCACGCGCTGGCAGATCGGTTTCAGCCCGTGCACCACGCTCAGCTTGGCCACGGACTTCGTGCGCTCAAAGCGGCGCTGCGGCGGCTCCAAGCCGAGGTAAGTTTCGAGGTGCTTTATCACGGTGATGATCTGCGCCGGGGAGAACTCGGCGCCGAAGCGCATCTCTTCGCTCAGCATGTTCTTCTCGGACAGAGTCCTCAACTCGGCGAGCTTGGCGAGCGCCTGGCCGCCGCCGAGGAAGCGCCGGTTCGCGCCGGGCGCCTCGGCCTGCGGCATGAACGACGGCGACCCGCCCACGCCCATGTCGAGCGCGAACTTGCACTCCGGGTGCGGAGCCCGTGCCCAATCGAACGAGATCGCAAACCGCCCGAGGACGCGGTAGGCGAGTTCGATCTGTCCCGGAGGGAATTCGTGCGGAGCAGCGAGAAACAGCAGCAGCACCTTCTGCAGTTCGGCACGCACCGTGGTGTGCACCTCGTGTGCATAGATGACGACCGGGACGGTTTCGAACTGCTTCAGCTCGGCAAATGCATACACCCGATAAAGCGGCGCCCACCATTTCGGGTCGATGCCGACATAGCGCAGATAGCGCAGCTTGAAGCGCACGCTCGCCGCACGCAGCGCTCGCGCCGCGGCGAACGGCATCCTCTCGGCGACGTTCTTCGCGCCCTTCTCCCCGTGCTCGAAGTCGGCGACGCAGCGCGCATAGCCTTCGGCGAGCCGCGCCCAGTACTCGCACAGCACGTCCCAGGTGTTGCGCGTGCCACGATCCTGCTGATGAATCTTGCCGAAGAAATCCTTGAATAGCGGGCCGCAGTGGCTTGCGCCGGCGGCGTCGAGCAGGCACATCACCGCAAGCCTGTCCTCGCAAGCGAAGCCGGCGGCGTCCTTGACGCTCTCGATCCAGTGCGAGATCTGTTCCAGGCTGTCGAGCGAGACGCCTTCGGGCAGACCGGCGAGGAGTTCCTTCGCCGCCTCCGCATCGCGCAGCGGATGGTCGGACTTGCCGCCGAAGGGCTTGAGCCAGTCGAGCATGGCTAGCGGCGGCGCGCTGGACTACTCGCGCACGAGCATCACCGGACAAGGCGCGAGGTGCACGGTCTTGCTCGCCACCGAGCCGAGCAGAACGCCGGAAACGGCGCCCATGCCGTGGGTGCCCATGACGATGAGTTCGCACTTCAGCTTCTTCGCCTCGAGCGCCAGTGTTTCCGCGATCGGTCCGACCATGATGTGCAGGCTGCACGAGAGCTTCGCGCGCTCGATCAGCCTTTGCGCGCCGCGCAAGGCGTCTTCGCCCTCTTCACGGTAATAGCGCTGCAGCTCTTCGTGGCCGATCGGCTTGATCAGCCCGCCGAGAGTGGGAACCGGCAGGTGCACGTAGGCCAGATGCAGATCCGGCGCCTGCTTGTATGCGGCCACCAGCCGGATGATCGCCTTTGCCACTTTGGCCGAGTGCGAGGAACCATCGACAGCTACCAGAACTCTGCTCACGTCTTCTTCTCCCTTGTTTAGCTGATGTCGGCAATCGCGCGTGCGTGCCCGTCTTGCGCCTCTCGTTTCGTGCCGCGTCGCTGCAGTCTACCGCCCTTGGCCGATGTTAACAAAAGTCGGAGAACCTCCGAATCATACCTTCCTCAGACGATGAAACTGAGGAACCCACGTGGATCATGGCTTAGAGCGACCGAGACGATATAGATAAATGTCAATATAGCAGCGCCCCAGGCGGCTGCGCGCACGCCGCGGCTGCGGCCGAAACGCAAGGCGACCAGGCCGAGGCCGATATAGACGATCAAGGCGAGGAGTTTCGCCGTCAGCCACGCCTGCGTCAGCGGATATTGATGCAGCATTAGCGTCAGCGCCGCGGCGCTCGCCAGCAGAACGGTATCGACGACATGGGGCAGGATCTTCACCCAACGCTGCGCCAGCTGCGGCGAAGCGGCGAGCATCCAGACGCCGCGCAGGACGAACAACGCGATACTCGCGGCAGCGCACAGCTCGTGTAGGTGCTTGGTCACAGGATACATAGCAGGCCCTGGCGGATATGTTCGCTCAGATGGGTCGCCTTGGCCAGGCCGGCGACGCCGAATCCGGCGACGACGAGCCCGGCCGCAATCCGCAGCCAGCGCTTCGCGGCAATGTCGCGCAGGCGCTCAAATAGGATCCCGGCGGCGAGTAGGTTGGGCAGCGTCCCCAGGCCGAAGGCGAGCATCACCAGCGCGCCCTTCCCCGCGCCGCCGGCGAGCAGCGCCGTGGCGAGCAGGCTATAGACCAAGCCGCAGGGCAGCCAACCCCACAATGTCCCCAGGGCGAACGCCTTGGGCGCAGTATCGGCCGGCAGCAGCTTCGCGCCATAGGGCTGCAGCCGGCGCCAGAGCCGCGCACCCAGCCGTTCGACGCGCGCCAGCTGATTGCTCAATCCCGCGAGGTATAGCCCGAGCATGACGAGCACGAGGTTCGCCGCCACGTAGAGCGCGAGTTGCACCGGAAGCACATGGTTGAACAGCAGGCCGAAGCCGCCGATCGCGCCCATCAGCGCGCCGGCGAGGGCGTAGCTCGACATGCGGCCGGCGTTGTAGGCGAGGTGCAGGATGATTGCGCCGCGCCGCTCGCGCATCTGCGCCGTCAGCGCGCCGACGATGCCGCCGCACATGCCGATGCAGTGCACGCCTCCCAGCAGGCCCGTCAGAAACGCGGCAGCGGCCTGGGCCTCCACCGGTTAGCGTCCTGAGTCTTTAGTTCGTTGAACGATATCCGCTAGAGCGCAACGCGGCTCCCAAGATGCGCCGTGTTCGCGGCCAGGCACGAAGCGCGACGAGACAGGGTTGGGCACCCGGCGAGGAGCGCGACAAAGCATGGCGGCGAACTGGCGCGTCTTGTCAGCGAATTAAGGACTCAGGACGCTAAATGACCTTGGAATAACTCGCGCGGCGGCTTGCTTGACGCAGATACTTGTCGAACACCATGCACAGGACGCGCACCAGGAGGCGTCCCTTGGGCGTCACCACGATCCAATCGCCGTCGATTTCGCACAGCCCGTCCTTCGCGTATTCGCGCAGGTCGGCGAGTTCGGTGGCGAAGTAGCTGCGGAAATCGATCAGGTGTGCCATGCCGATCGCGTCCATCGACACTTCGAAATGGCAGGACAGCGCCTGGATTACCGCGCGCCGCACCAGATCGTCCGCCGTGACTTCGATGCCGCGCATGATCGGCAGCAGGTCGTTGTCGAGGCGATCGTAGTACTCGTCCAGCGTGCGCACGTTCTGGCTGTAGGTGGGACCGATCTTGCCGATGGCCGAGACGCCGAGGCCGATGAGATCGCAATCGCCGTAGGTCGAATAGCCTTGGAAATTGCGGTAGAGGCGCCCCTGCCGCTGCGCCACGGCGAGATCGTCGTCGGGTTTGGAAAAGTGATCGAAGCCGATATAGACATAGCCCGCGGCGAGCAGGGTTTCGATTGCGTCGATCATCAGCTGCAGCTTCACCTCGAGCTGCGGCATGTCGGATTCCGAGATGCGGCGCTGCGGCTTGAACACCGCCGGCAGATGCGCGTAATTGTAGAGCGCGATGCGATCGGGCGAGCAGTGGATCACCTGCGCGAGCGTCGCCTTGAAGCCCTCCAAGGTCTGCTTCGGCAAGCCGTAGATCAGGTCCATGTTGACCGATTTGAAGCCGTGCTTGCGCGCCGCATCGATCACCGCGAACGTCTCTTCCACGCTCTGGATGCGGTTCACCGCACGCTGCACCTCTGGGTTAAAATCTTGCACCCCGACGCTGATGCGGTTCATGCCGAGCTCGCCCAACAACGCCACTTTGCTGTCATCGACTTTGCGCGGATCGACTTCGATCGAATACTCGCCGTGTGGGTCGAGATCGAAGCTGTCGCGTATCATCTGCATCAATTCGGACAGCTCGGCGTTGCTGAGGAAGGTCGGCGTGCCGCCGCCCCAGTGCATTTGCGTGACGCGGCGACGCCCGCCGAGCTCCGCGCTTTGCAGCTGGATCTCGCGCCCCAAATACTTCAGATACTTAGCCGAGCGCCCATGATCCTTGGTGACGATCTTGTTACAGCCGCAATAGAAGCAAATGGTGTCGCAAAAAGGCAAGTGGACGTATAATGCGAGCGAGCGCGAAATGCCGCCGACATTGCGCTTCGCCAGCCAGCTGCGGTAGGTGGCTTCGTCGTACGCCTCGACGAAGCGGTCCGCGGTCGGATAAGAGGTATAACGCGGGCCGCTGATGTTGAATTTTCTCAGCAGCCCGGCATCAATCTGCAGTTCGTTTTGAGACGGATACATGCGTAAGGCGGTTACGTTCATCGTTGAAGTCTGCCCATTTCCGAAGTGGGAATGTTGATGTGGATCAAAACAGTACATCCTTGCGCAAACATGCCATGAACCCTCCGAAGCTCGCCCGGGTCATCGACATTCATGCCCTAAAAAGCGCCTGCTCCGCCTGCAGTCTGCGCGAAATCTGCCTGCCCACCGGCCTCAGCCAGGACGAGATGGAAAAGCTGGACCAGATGGTCTACACCCGCAAACGGGTGAAGCGCGGCGACAGTGTATACCGATCCGAGGAAAAATTCGGATCACTTTACGCCGTGCGCAGCGGCTTCTTCAAGACCACTTTGGTCATGGAGGACGGCCGCGACCAAGTGACCGGATTTCACATGGCCGGCGACCTTCTGGGCATGGACGGAATCGGCGCCGACCAGCATTCCTGCAATGCCATTGCCCTCGAAGACAGCGAGGTCTGCGTCATTCCCTATGGCCGCCTGGAAGAACTTTCGCGCGAACTATACGTGCTGCAGCAGCACTTTCACAAGGTGATGAGCCGCGAAATCGTGCGCGAGCACGGGGTGATGCTGCTTCTGGGCAGCATGCGCGCGGAAGAGCGCCTGGCGGCGTTCCTGTTGAACCTCTCCCAGCGTTTCACCTCACGCGGCTACTCGCCCTCCGAATTCAACCTGCGCATGACGCGGGAGGAGATCGGCAGCTACCTCGGGCTGAAGCTGGAGACGGTGAGCCGCACTTTCTCCAAGTTCCAGGAAGACGGCATCATCGGCGTGCAGCAGAAGTTCATCCGCATCCTCGACATCGCCGGACTGAAGAACGTCCTCGGGCGCGATCCGGAATAAGCGCCCGGCAGGGCAACGCCCTGCCCGCCCCATCGCCTCGGAGTCACGCTAGCGGCAAACCAGAACGGGTATCTTGCTGTGGGTCAGCACCTTGTGCGTCTCGCTGCCCAGGAGCACGCCCGAGAGCCCGCGGCGTCCGTGCGAGGACATGAAAATCAGATCGCAGCGTGCCTTCCTCGCCGCGCCGATGATCCCCAAGTACGGTGCATCAGCGGTCACGATCGAACTGCTGAAAGCGAGACCGGCAGCCCGTGCCGCGGTTTCGATCCGCTCCAGGTATTGTTCCCCGAGCTTGCGCGCATGACGCTCGAACTCTTTGGGCGTGGGCATGTCGGGCGGGATGTAGTCGCCGTAATAATAGGGCTGAGGGGTCTCGACCACGTAACAGCCGGTGACGCGCGCGCCCAAGCTCTGGGCGAAGGCGACGCCCGCCTTGATCGCCTTGTCGGACAACTTCGAACCATCCGTGGGAATCAGCACGTTCTTGAACATGGTGTCTCCCCTCCTCGTGTTCGTTCAGCAGCAATCCCCGGCCTGCCCGCGCTTGGGGCAGCCATCCGGCCGCTGCCATTTCGGCAGCGGGCAGCGATTCACTTCGAAAGGCGAGCGCTGCAGCAAGCAGGTTAGCGCGCTCGAGGCCGCGGCGAAAGCCCAAAAGACGAAGAAGCCGATGGAATAGACCGCGTGCCGGCCCAGTTCGACCGGCTCGCCGAATATGCGCAAATCATCGGGATTGAACAGGCTGAAAATCACCCCGTCGGCGATGCCGGCGACCAGAAACGCCGGCCAAAGTATCCACATCAATCGGTGCGCCATCATTCCCCTCCTTCATTTATTGGTATTTGCAGCCTCCGACTTTCCGTCGAGCGTCAGCACATGCGTCGCCGGCAGCGCCCAAACGCCCGCCAGACGCCAACTGCGCTCTTCCAACACCACATGCCAGTTGCCCGGCTGCGGCGGGCTCAAGCGCGCTTCGTACAAGCCCGGCGCGAGCGCGGTGAGCGCCACGCGCTGATCCATTCCCGCCCGGGTGGGATGCACCAAGCTGAGCGTGAGCGGTCCCCCGGCACTCGCGCCTTTCAGCGCCACGCGCACCCGGCCGTCGGCGATAGTCAATTCGGCGCTCACGCCCATGCGCTCTGCCGCTTCGCTGCGCGCGAGCGTGCGGTTGATGGCGAGGCCTTGCCTGTAATAGTCGTCGACGACCAGGCCGTCGTTGCTGCGCGCCGCGATCCACGCGGTCGCCAGGCCCGCGACGATCACCGCCGCCGGCCCGGCCATGAGTATCCACGGCCAGGGCTCACGGTACCAGGCTTGCGGTCGTGTATCTTCGACGCTCACGGCAAGCCTATTGCACCAGGAAGATCGAGCGTTCGCGTGCGGCAACGCCGGCATCGTCCTGCGCCGTCACTTCGAACTCGATCTTGTGCGAGCCGGCCGGGACTCTGCCCATATCGACGCGCAGCCGCACCGGCACCATGCGCGTGGTCGCTCCGGGGATTTCGATCGCTTCGCCTTCGGCGACCGCCAGGGTCTGCACGCCGCTCGCGCGGATGGCGAAGCGGCGCGGGGTTTCCGCCGTGTTCATGATCTGCAAGCGGTAGATGTTTTCGACCCAACGCCCATCGACTTCGCGGGCGAGATTCACGCGGTCGCGGATGACGTCGACTTTGAGCGGAACGCGCACGTACAGCGTGATGCCGATGGCGAAAATCACCGCCCACAGCACCGCCGTGTAGATGAGCACCCGCGGCCGCAGCGTGCGCGCGAGGATCTGGCGCGTGCCGAGCTTGTTCGCAAGCGCATTCTCCGTGGTGTAGCGGATCAGTCCTTTCGCGTAGCCCATGCGCGCCATCACCTGATTGCAGCCGTCGATGCAGGCCGCGCAGCCGATGCACTCGTACTGCAGACCGTTGCGGATGTCGATTCCCGTAGGACAGACCTGGACGCAAATCTGACAATCGACGCAATCGCCCAAGCCGCGCTGCTTCGGATCGGCGCCGCGCGCGCGCGAGCCGCGCGGTTCGCCGCGTTCGCCGTCGTAGGTGATGATCAGCGTGTCCGGATCGAACATCGCGCTCTGGAAGCGCGCGTAAGGGCACATGTACTTGCACACTTGCTCGCGCATCCAGCCTGCGTTGCCGTAGGTGGCGAAGCCGTAGAACAGCACCCAGAAAGTTTCCCAGGGACCCAGCGCGGGAGCGCTGCCTGCCGCCGCCAAGCCGGTCACGGCGCCGATTTCGGCCCATAGCTGGTGGATGGGTGTGAAATAGCCGACGAAGGTGAAGCCTGTCCACAGCGACAGCGCCACCCACAGGCCGTGTTTGGTCAGCTTGCGGCCGAATTTGCGTGCCGACAGCGGCTGCTGATCGAGGCGCATGCGCGCCCAGCGGTCGCCTTCGACTTTGCGCTCGATCCACATGAAGATTTCCGTGTACACGGTCTGCGGACAGGCGTAGCCGCACCACAGCCGTCCGGCGACCGCGGTGAATAGGAAAAGCGCGAGCGCCGAGATGACGAGTAGCGCAGTGAGATAGATGAAATCCTGCGGCCAGAAGACGATGCCGAAGATGTAGAACTTGCGCGCGACCAGATCGAACAGCACCGCCTGGCGCCCGTTCCATGTGAGCCAGGGCCCGCCGTAATAGATGAGCTGAGTGAGAAATACCAGCCCCCAGCGCCAGCCGGCGAACCAGCCGCTCACGGCACGCGCATAGATTTCCTTGCGCACTTCGTACAGCGGCTGCTCGACGACGTCGGCCGGCTTGGCCAATTGCTCCTTGCCGGGATTGGCGTTCACCGTCGGTCCCCATCCAGCCGGACGGAGGACCGCTGCAGCGTCTGCGCGCGCCCTTGGCGGCGCGCGCAGGCACCGCGCTTACTGCTTGTCACCGGCTTTCTTCGCCTTGTTCGATAGGCTCCACACATAGGCCGCCAGTATATGCACCTTCGCCTCGCCGAGCAGTTCTTTTTGCGCCGGCATGGTGTCAATGCGCCCTTTGCTGATGGTCTCGATCAGCGCCGGCTCGTCCGAGCCGTGCAGCAGCACGACGCTGGTGAGGTTCTCCGCTCCGATCGCCGGATTGCCCTTACCCTCGGGTCCGTGGCAGGCGACACAGGTGGTCATGAACTTCTCCTTGCCGCGCGCAGCGCGCAGGGAATCGAAGGTCTTGCCGTTCAGCGACATGACGTAATGCGCCATGTCCTTCACGCCGTCGTCGCCCAGCACCGCTCCCCAGGGCGGCATCACGCCCTTGCGGCCGCCGGTGATGGATTCCTTGATAGTTTCGGGCGTGCCGCCGTAGATCCATAACTCGTCGGTGAGGTTCGGATAGCCTTTGCCGCCGCGCGCATCCGAGGAATGGCATTGCGCGCAGTTGTTGAGGAACAGCTTTTCGCCCAAGGCGAGCGCTTCCGGATTGGCGGCGAGTTCCTTCAATTCGGTCTTCGCGAACTTCTCGTAGATCGGCGCGGCGAGCCTGTTCGCCTCGGCCACTTCGTCGTCGTATTGCTTTTTCGAAGTCCACTGGCTCGAGCCGCTGAACGTACCGAGTCCCGGATAGAGCACGAGATACGCCAAGCCGAAGATGATGGTGATGTAGAACAGCCAGATCCACCAACGCGGCAGCGGGTTGTTGTATTCGACCAGGTCCTCGTCCCAGGAGTGCCCGGTGGTTTCCACCTGAGCGCCAGACACTTTGCGCGTGCTCATGGTCGCCAGGAACACGCCGCAGGCGAGGATGCTCACGACGGTGATGATGCCGACGTAGAGGCTCCAAAAATCGCTGGTGAAATCGCTCATTTCCGCTCTCCGTATCCGATTGCGCCCTCCTCTTCCTCGAACGGCAGCTGCGCCGCCCGATCGAAGCCCGCCTTGCTGCGATCGCTGTAGGTCCACAGCACGATGGCCATGAACACCACGAACGAAACCAGCGTGAAAATCGAGCGAAAGGTGTCGATGTCCATGGCTACCTCACTGTCTTCAGGGCAGTACCGAGCCCCTGCAGATAAGCGATCAGCACGTCCTGCTCCGTCTTGCCAGCGAGCGCCTTGCGCGCACCGGCGATGTCTTCGTCGAGGTAGGGCACGCCGACCGAGCGCAGCGCACGCATCTTGGCTTCGATGTCTTCGCTCTTCGCCGCGGTCTTCGCCAGCCACGGATATCCCGGCATGTTCGATTCCGGCACCAGGCTGCGCGGGTTGTTCAGATGGGTGCGATGCCAGTCGTCGCTGTACTTGCCGCCGACGCGCTGCAGGTCCGGGCCGGTGCGCTTGCTGCCCCACTGGAACGGATGGTCGTAGACGAATTCGCCCGCGACCGAGTAATGGCCGTAGCGCTCGGTCTCGGCGCGGAACGGCCGCACCATTTGCGAATGGCAGTTGTAGCAGCCTTCGCGCAAATAGATGTCGCGCCCGGCGAGTTGCATGGCGTTATACGGCTTGAGGCCCGCCACCGGCTGCGTCGTCGACTTTTGGAAGAAAAGAGGCACGATTTCCACCAACCCGCCGACCGCGACCACCAGGACGATCAACAAGACCATCAGGGCGCTGTTCTTTTCTATGGTTTCATGGCTGAAGTTCATGTTCTCTCGCTCCCCTTAGGCGTGCGCCGCGGCAACGGCCGGTATCGACGCGTCCACCGCCTGCTGCCCGGCGACGGTCTTCCACACGTTGTAGGCCATGACGAACATGCCGGAGAAGTAGAGCAAGCCGCCCGCGAGGCGGATGGTGTAGAAGGGATAAGTCGCCTTCACGCCTTCGACGAAGGTATAGGTGAGCGAGCCGTCGGCGCTCACCTCGCGCCACATCAATCCCTGCATGACCCCGGCGATCCACATCGAGGCGATGTAGAGCACGATGCCGATGGTCGCCATCCAGAAATGCAGGTTGATGAGCGGCACGCTGTGCATCTCCTTGCGGCCGAACAGCCGCGGGATCAGGTAGTAAATCGAGCCGATGCTCACCAGGCCGACCCAGCCGAGCGCGCCCGAATGCACGTGGCCGACAGTCCAGTCGGTGTAATGCGAAAGCGCGTTGACCGTCTTGATCGACATCATCGGCCCCTCGAAGGTCGACATGCCGTAGAAGGAGAGCGACACGATCAGGAACTTGAGGATCGGGTCCTGCCGCAGCTTATGCCAGGCGCCCGACAGGGTCATCATGCCGTTGATCATGCCGCCCCAGGAAGGCGCGAGCAGGATGAGTGAGAACACCATGCCGAGCGACTGCGCCCAGTCGGGCAGCGCGGTGTAATGCAGGTGGTGCGGGCCGGCCCACATGTAAGTGAAGATCAGCGCCCAGAAGTGCACCACCGACAGGCGGTAGGAATAGACCGGACGGTCGGCCTGCTTCGGTATGAAGTAATACATCATGCCGAGGAAGCCGGCGGTCAGGAAGAAGCCCACCGCGTTATGGCCGTACCACCACTGCACCATCGCGTCCTGCACGCCGGCGTACGCCGAATACGACTTCCACAGGCTCACCGGCACTTCCGCGCTGTTGACCAGATGCAGCAGAGCGACGGCGAGAATGAAGCCGCCGAAGAACCAGTTGGCGACATAGATGTGCGGCGTTCTGCGCTTGGCGACGGTGCCGAAGAACACCACCGCGTACGAGACCCAGACCAGAGTGATGAGGATGTCGATCGGCCATTCGAGCTCGGCGTATTCCTTGCCGGTGGTGATGCCGAGCGGCAGGGTGACCGCCGCGAGCAGAATCACCGCCTGCCAGCCCCAGAAGGTGAAGGCTGCCAGCCCTCCGGCAAACAGCCGCACGTGGCAGGTGCGCTGCACCACGTAATAGGAGGTGGCGAACAGCGCGCAGCCGCCGAAAGCGAAGATCACCGCGTTGGTGTGCAGCGGCCGTAATCGGCCGTAGGTGAGCCAGGGAATGTCGAAATTGAGTTCCGGCCAGCGCAATTGGGCGGCGATGAGCACGCCGACCAACATGCCCACGATCCCCCAAACCACCGTCATGAGAGCGAATTGCTTGACGACCTTGTAGTTGTACGTATTTGAATTGTCCATGCGGTTCTCGCTGTTATCGACGAACGGGTTCTCCCTCGCGCGGGTGCCGTGCACCCGCGGCCTTCTGGGCAATGGAGCTGCTGCTCGGATGAAAGCGGAAGTCGGGTCGATGACGAAGCACCCGCTTCTCTTCTACGGATACCGACCACGCTTGCTCGGCAGAGGCAGCGACGTCCCGCTGCCTTGCGTCGCCCGCGTTCCCTGGCTTTCCAGCCTGGTCAGGCTTGCCGGTTTCCATCCCTCGAGACGAAATTCTTCTATTAAGGACAGTAAATATCCGTATAAATGGTAATGTTATACCGATTTAAAAACCCTGACGTACGTCAACTTTTGTTGCCGCCTTAGAGGCGAGCCCGGCACCGCAGCAGCGGCCCTAGCTCACTGCGCGGCTAGGCGGACGCGCGGCGCCGCCGACGGGGCGCGCCCGGCGCCCTGCGCCTGGGCGATGGCGCCCAGCCGCGCGAAGTCGTTCAGGCGTATGTGGCGCCGCTGCATGGTGATCAGTTTCTCCTCGCGAAAGCGCGCGAGAACGCGGCATACAGTCTCCTCGGCGATGCCGAGGTAATTGCCGATGTCGCCGCGCGACATGCTGAGGTGGAATTCCATGGCCGAGTAATTGCGACTGGCATAGCGCCGAGAAAGCGCCATCAGGTATTGCGCCAGCTTTTCCTCAGCGCTGCGCTTGCCGAGCAGCAGCATCAATTCCTCGTCGCGCCGGATCTGCCGGCTCATGATGGCGAGCATCTGATATTGCAGCGAAGGGTTCTCGCGCGCGAGGTCCTCGAACTGCGCTGCATCCACCATGCACACGGAGGTGGTCTCCAGCGCCGTCGCATCGCAGCTATAGCGCCGCTCGGCGAGCGCGCTCAAGCCGAGCAGTTCGCCTGCGATGTGGAAACCAGTGATCTGGGTGCGCCCGTCCTCGGTGCAAAGATAGGTCTTCGCCGAACCGCTGCGGATGGCGTACAGGTAGTCAAAGCGCTGCCCTGCGCGGAAGAACGCCTGGCCGCGCTTATACACCGCCTTGCGCTTCACCACGCTCTCGAGCAGGGATAAATCGCCGCTCTCCAGGCCGAGCGGCTGGCAAAGCTGATAGATGCCGCAGTAATTGCAGGCGACGGGGTCGCAGCTCGACAGGGCGCGGGCGCCGTGAGCGTCGTTCAACTGAGCGCTCCCTTTACGTGCGGCTGGCGAGCTCGATCACAGCGCATGCCAGCCGCCTTCTTCCTCCGCCACCCTCTCCTCTGACTTCAGCTTGATCAGGTGCGCGAGCAGCGAGCGGCTCGCCACTGCATGCAGCTTCGGCGAAACGTCGTCGTAGACTTTGGGTACGAGCGCTTCGAGCGTCGCGCTGCCCGCCGCACGCAGCGCATTCATCACCTTGTTCTCGCGGCCGAGGCGGTGCACGAGTAGCCGCTCCACGGCTTCCTGCGGCTTGTCCATCATGAAGCCGTGCCCCGGCGCGAGCCAGTCGATCGGCTCGGGGAGCAAGCGGCGCAGGGACTCGAGGTAGACGCGCATGTCGCCGTCTGGCGGGTTGATCACCACCGTCGAGCCCTGCATGATGTGATCGCCGGTGAACAGCAGCTTCTCCTCTTCGAGCAGATAGCAGAGCTGGTTCGAGGCGTGTCCCGGCGCGTGGATCACGCGCAGCGTGCAGCCGGCGAGTTCGATGCGCTCGCCGTCCGCGAGGATACGGTCCGGGCGGAAGCTCTGGTCCTGGCGCTCATAGGGCGGAGGCGGCATGCCCATCAGTTCCGCCCCCGTGCGCGCCTTCAGCAGCGCCGCTGCCGGCGAATGGTCGTGGTGGGTATGGGTGACGAGGATCCAGCGGATGCGGCTTGCGCCCGCCGCGGCGAGCAGCGCTTCGAGGTGCGATGCAATGTCGGGGCCGGGATCGATAAGCGCGATCTCCTCGCCTGCTCCGAGCAAATAGGAGTTGGTTCCCGGCCCGGTCATGTAGCCGGGATTGGGCGCGGTCAGGCGCCGCACGCGCTCGGACAGCCGCACCACCGTGCCGGGAACGATTTCGGCCGAGGCGCTGCCGGTGCTCTCCGGATCTAGCTTGCCGACTTCGGCATAGGCGTAGTCGCCCGGCACCAGGATCTTCTTGCCCTCGCGCGTGCTCGCCGTGCGCGGCGCCATGGTAGGCATGGGCCGCGGCGAGCGCGCATAGGCCATCAGGGCGCCGGCGGTTTCGAAGCGGGCGATGCTCTCCAACGTCTTGATGGTCGGAAACACGAGCTGCATCTCGCCGCGGCGGTGACACTCGAGCGCCTTCTCCGGCCTGATCCACAAGTGCTCGATCGCCTCGCTGTTGTCGTGCGCCGGCGTCTGCGCCGGCGGCGCTTCGGCGACGAAGAAGCGCGTGTCGAAGCGCCGCGGTCGGCCCGGCTGGGTGATCCAATGGCTGTAATAAGCGAGGCGCCCCGCCGCGAGGCGCAGCGATTCTTCGCGGCACAGGTCGGCGAGCGTCGCCTCGCCGGCGCGCACCCGCGCACGCCAGCGGACAAAGTCATCGGCGTGCCGGTGGAGATCGGCGTACTCCCCTGCTTCGTCGTGGGCGAGGAGCAAGCCTGCCTCTTCGAAGCACTCGCGCACCGCCGCCGCCCAGTAGGCGAGGCCGCCGCGCTCCACGCCGAGCATACGGCTCGCTTCGGCATCGTCCAGACCGGCGCAACAGGCCGCCATCTCCACGGCCGCGTCGGCCGCATCGAGCGCGCCCCCGGGGAAGACGTGCGCCCCGCCCATGAAGGCGGCGGAGTGCGTGCGCCGAATCATGAACACTTCCATGCCTGCCGCGGCATCGCGCACCAGCATCAGCGTCGCCGCCGGCCGCGGCACCAGGACCGGTCGATTCATCGTCCGCTCCTCGGGTCGCGTAGGGCCGATCGCACCCGGCTCGCCGGGATTGGGTGATTGTTTTGCATGCCTCTCCCCCTAGCGCATGACGAAGGGATTGCCCGTCGCCGCGCCCGCATTGATCCAGACGCTCTTTAGCTGCAGGTATTCGCGCACCGCGTCGATGCCGTTCTCGCGCCCCAAACCCGAATCCTTGTAGCCGCCGAACGGCGACAGATAGCTCACCGCGCGATAGGTGTTGACCCAGACCGTGCCCGCCTGGATGCGCTCCGCCATGCGGATGGCGCGGCCGATGTCGCTCGTCCACACGCCCGAGCCCAGGCCGAAGCGCACATCGTTGGCGATGGCCAGCGCCTCGTCCTCGCCCTTGAACTTGATCACCGACAGCACCGGCCCGAACACCTCTTCCTGCGCGATGCGCATGCGGTTGTTCACCCCGGCGAACACCGTAGGCTCGACGAACCAGCCCTTGCCGCATTCGGGACGGCTCGCCGCGCCGCCGCCCATCAGCAGCCGCGCCCCTTCCTTCTTGGCAATGTCGATGTAGCCGAGCACCTTGTCGTATTGCGGTCGCGTAGTCACCGGGCCGACTTGGGTATCCATGCTCATCGGATCGCCCATGCGCGCCGTTTTCGCGAGCGCAAGCAGCCGCTCGACGAATTCGTCGTGGATACTTTCTTCCAACAGCAGGCGCGAGCCAGCGATGCAAGTCTGGCCGGTGGCGGCAAAGATCCCCGACACCGCGCCGTTCACCGCATCCTCGATCTTGGCGTCGGCGAACACGATGTTGGGCGACTTGCCGCCGAGTTCCAAGCTGACGCGCTTGAAACCTTTCGCCGCCTGCTCGTTGATGAGCCGCCCGGTCGCATCCGACCCGGTGAACGCGATCTTCTTCACCAGCGGATGGGTGACAAGGGCAGTGCCCACGTCCTTGCCGAAGCCGGTGACGACGTTCACGACTCCCGGCGGAAAGCCGGCTTCTTCGACGAGCTTTACGAATTCCAGGGTGGAGGCCGAGGTGAACTCGGACGGCTTGATCACTACCGTGTTCCCGGCGGCGAGCGCGGGGGCGAGCTTCCACGCCGCAAGCAGCAGCGGCGAATTCCAAGGCGTGATCGCCGCAACCACGCCGAGCGGCTCGTAGCGCGTGAAGTTGAAAAAGCCTCTCTTGTCCAGGGGAATGACCGCGCCCTGAATCTTATCGGCGAGCCCGCCGAAATAGTAGTACCACTGGGGCACGTAATTGAGCTGGGCCTGCATTTCGGCGATCAGCTTGCCGTTGTCGCGCACCTCGGTCGCGGCGAGCGCCTTTGCCTCGCGCGCGACCAGGTCGCCCAGGCGGTGCAAAAGCAAGCCGCGCTGGCTCGCATTCATCTGCGGCCACGGCCCCTCCGTGAATGCGCGCTGCGCCGCACGCACCGCACGTTCGACGTCCTCGGCGCCGCCCTCGGCGATCTGCGCCCAGGGTTCTCCCGTGTACGGGTTGTAACTGTCGAACCACTTGCCCGAAGCCGCGGCCACGAACTTTCCGTCTATGTACATCTGGTATTTCTGCATCTTCCTCGCTCCAAATTCGCGCTCTGCCTTCGACCGTCTGAAGCCGTTTCTTGGGTCGATGCGGCCCGCGGAATTCTCTTTGTCTGATTCAAGTGAATCTTAACGCAAAGCCCCCGCCCATGCCCCTTATCCTCGACGGCTTGCGGGCTTGCGCATGTGGAAATCGCGCAGTTCCGGCACGCGCCAGAACGGCAAGCCGGCGATGAACAGAGAGCACACCGAAAAGACGAAGCTCGGCCGGTAGCTGCCGGAGAAATCGTGCAGCAGGCCCGCCATCAGCGCGCCCAGCCCCGCGCCGCAGGCGTTGGATGCGTAAATGAGGCCATAGATCGCCGCCACGTGGCTGCCGGCGAATAGCCGCGTGCTCATCGAGGACACGATGGGGCCGCGCGCGCCCTGGCAGATGCCGAATACCAGCACGAAAGCGAAGAGCAAGGCTTTCACCGGATACCAGGACATCACCAAGAGCAGCGCGACGCCGACGATGCTGCCGACGAAAGTCAGGCTGACGATGCGTCGCGGGCCGATACGGTCGGCAATCGCGCCCGTGCCGAGGACACCGAACACCGACAGCATCGAGCAAAAACCGAACGCAGTCGCCGCCGCGAGCGGGGGGAACCCCTGATCCACCAGATAGACAACGGTCTGCACCATGATGGTGAACATGCCGATGGAAGTGAAGAAGAACACCCAGACGAGCCCCCAGAACATGCGCGTGCGCATCGCTTCGGCCACGGTCCAGTTGTGCTCGAGCACGACGCTCGCCTTCTTTAGCTGCGCGTATTCGGGATGGCCTGCCGCGTAGCGCGTCCAAGGCAGGAACAGGACCAAGGGAACGAACGCGAGCAGCACGACTCCCATGATGTGGTAGCTGTCGCGCCAGCCGTGGGTCTGCAGCAGGTACTGCACGCCGGGCACGATGACGAGCGCCCCCAAGCCTAAACTCGCAAAGGCGGCGGAGATCGCCGTCGCCAGGCGTTCGCGGAACCAGCGGCTGATGAGGCTGGAGGAAGGCACCATGCCGAGCGAAGCGGCGGCGATGCCGGTCATGGCGCCGATGGTGGCGTAAAACTGCCACAGCACCTGCACCTGCGGCGCGAGCAGGTAGGCGAGCGCCAGCGCGCTCATGCCGCAGCCGTAGAGCACGCGCGGGCCGAAGCGGTCGAAGAGCATCCCCACCACGGGCGAACTCAGGCCGGTCACGAGCAGGTAGATCGAATACACACTCGTCGTCTGCGAGCGTGTCCAGCCCAGATCCTGCTCGAGCGGGCGCAGGAACACGACGTAGGTGTCGGCGATGCCGCGACCGATCAGGTTGAGCAGCATGCAGATGCCGAGCACCGTCAGCGCAGTCCGCGTGTGCGACGCCGGCTTCAACGCCTCACGCGCCATCCGCCGCGATCGTGCGCGAATCGTGCATATGCAAAGGCTTCATCCCGCGCGCGCCGCCTTGCCGCTCAGTACGACTTGGGCAAGCCGAGGACTTTCTCGGCGATGAAGCACAGGATGAGTTGCGGGCTGATCGGCGCGATGCGTCCGACCAGGCTTTCGCGCAGGTAGCGCTCGACGTGGTACTCCTTGGCGTAGCCGAAGCCGCCATGGGTCATCACCGCCTGCTGGCAGGTCTTGAAGCAGGCTTCGCCGGCGAGGTATTTGGCGGCATTTGCCTCCGCGCCGCAGGGCTTGCCCGCGTCGTACAGGCTCGCCGCCTTGAACACCATGAGGTTGGCCGCCTCGACCTCCATCCAGCATTCGGCGAGCGGATGCTGAATGCCCTGGTTCTGCCCGATGGGCCGGTCGAAGACGATGCGCTCTTTTGCGTAGCGTGCGGCACGCGAGAGCGCCGCGCGCGCCAGGCCCACCGATTCGGCCGCGATCAGCACCCGCTCCGGATTCATGCCGTGCAGGATGTATTCGAAGCCTCGGCCCTCTTCGCCCAGGCGATCCGCCGCCGGCACCGGCAGCCCGTCGATGAACACCTGGTTCGAGTCGACCGCGGCGCGACCCATTTTGTCGATCTCGTGCGCCTGGATGTAGCGTCGGTCGAAGTCGGTGTAGAAGAGCGACAGGCCCTCGGTCGGCTTGCGGCAGGCTTCGATCGGCGTGGTGCGCGCGAGGATCAGCATCTTTTCCGCCACCTGCGCCGTCGAAATCCACACCTTCTGTCCGGAGAGGATATAGCGCTCGCCTTCGCGCACGGCGCGCGTCTTCAGCCGCGTAGTGTTCAGTCCGGTATTGGGCTCCGTCACGGCGAAACAGGCTTTTTCGCGCCCGGAGATGAGCGGCGGCAGCATGCGCTTCTTCTGTTCGTCGCTGCCGAAGACGACGACCGGATTCAGGCCGAAGATGTTCATGTGCACGGCGGACGCCCCGGAGAAGCCCGCGCCCGACTCGGAAATGGTTTGCACCATCAGCGCCGCTTCGGTGATGCCTAGGCCCGAACCGCCGTATTCCTCGGGCATGGCGATGCCCAGCCAGCCGTCGCGCGCGAGCGCTTGGTGCAATTCGTGCGGGAACACGCCCTCGCGGTCCTTCGTGAGCCAATACTCGTCGCCGAATTGCGCGCAGATTCTGGCAATCGCCTCGCGTATCGCCTGCTGCTCTTGCGACAGGTTGAATTCCATGGCTAGGCCTTCCTTCCGCTTGCGCCGGCGCCGGCGCTGCCCAAAATGCGCTCCGCCTCTTGCGGCGCAAAGCCGAGCTCCTGCAATAGCGCCGCGCCGTGCGCGTTCAGGGCAGGTGTGCCGCGCCGCATCGCGCCACCGCGCTCGCCGTCTACCCACAGCGGGAACATGACATGGCGCTCCCCTTCCACTTCGACCACGTCCGCGCGCGCCTTCGCGTAATCGGTGCGCGATGCCTCGTAGGGTGTCATCGGCAGTTCGATCGGCACGTCGAGCGGCTCGAGCAGGTCGTGCCATTCGCGCGCCGTCTTCTTCATGAACAGCCTCTTCAACAGCCGGTTCAGTTCATCACCGTGCTGGCGCCGGCTGGGATCTGTGTCGAACTTGGCATCCATCACGCCGGGTTCCATGTCTTTCACGGCGGCGCGGAAGTTGTCCCAGAAGTGCTGCTCGACGATGCCGAGGATGAGCCGGCTGCCGTCGACGGTTTCGAACAAGTCGTTCACCGGCCAGATGTGCGCGCGCGGATCGGTGCGCTCGGCGATGCCGTGGCGCAGCGCGGCGCAAAACAGGCCCGCTTCGTACAGGCTCAGGTCCAGTTCGGCGCCGCGGCCGCTGCGGTTCCTCTGGTGCAGCGCCGCGAGGATGGCGATGGCGCCGAAGCTGCCGCTCTGCATGTCGGCGATGGGGATGCTCGAGCGCGCCGGCTTGCCCAGCCATGAGCCGGGATAGGACAACCCGCCGCTTGCGCCGACATAGCCGATATCGTGGCCCGGCTTGTCGCGCCAGGGTCCGTTCTGGCCGAAGCCGGACAGGGAGCAATAGATGAGGCGCGGATTCAGCGCCGCGAGGCTCGTGTAGTCGATGCCGAGGCGCTTCGCCACCCCGGGGCGGTTGGATTCGATGACCACGTCCGCCCAGCGCGCGAGACGCTCGATCACCGGCCTCGCCTCGGCGTGCTTGAGGTCGAGCGCGATGGAGCGTTTGTTGCGGTTGGCGGCGTGGAATACCGCCGGCAGCAGGCTGCGCGCCGGGTCGCCTTTGGGTGGCTCGACCTTCACCACGTCCGCCCCCAGGTCGGCGAGTATCGCCGTGGTGAACGGTCCGGGGATGAGCGCGGAGAAATCCGCGACCTTGACGCCCTCCAGCGCTAACCAGCTCATAGTTTCAGTACCTGTCTTTCGTTGCAGCGACTACGCGCAAATATGTGGTCATTGCCGCCTTCTGCAGGCGGCACTTGCTGCGCCCACGCGATCTCTGCTTCGCCTTCGCCTCGCGGCCTTAGCAGCGGCCGACGCTCACAGCTCGCGCCCGAGCTTGGCGCGCAGCTCGGTGAGCAGCTTGGCGTGGCGCTTCAACTCGCCGTTCATGCGGTTGGTCGGTCCGGCAAGCGCGATGCTGTAGATTTCGCCGTTCGCCTCCACCGGCACCGCCACCGCCATCAGGTCGGCGACCGTCTCGCCGCGCGTGACATACCACCCGCGCTGCCGGCCTTCCTCCAAATCGGCTTCGAGCGCCGCGCGCGAGGTGATCGTCTTCGAGGTCACCCGCGGCAGCTTCATGCCGCCGAGCAATTCATTGCGCGCCTCCGGCGGCAGCGCGCCGAGCAGCGCCTTACCGCTCGCGCCGGAGTGCAGCGGCCGCAGCTCGCCTACCTTCGGGCTGTAGCGGATGCTGTGCGGGCTGTCCAGGACTTCCAGATATACGGCCTGGCGGTCGAGGCGCTTGCTCACCAGCACGGTCTCCCCCGTCTGCTCGCGCAGCTTTTCCAGCAGAGGGATGAAGCGCTCGGCGAGCGGATCGTGGCTCGCGATGTTGCGCGCGTGCTCGAATAGGAGCTTGGTCGGGTAGAATCCGCCCCGCGCCTTCACCTCGTACAGGTAGCCGCGCGCCTCGAGCGTGCGCACGATGCCGAAACACGAGGACACGGGCGCGCCGATGGCGCGCGCCAGTTGCGACAGCGACAGGGGTTTGCGCTCGCGCGCGAAGGTCTCGATCAGGTCGAGGGTGCGGCCGGCCGTTTTCACATGCATGAAAACATTTTAGCATATGTGAAATGCTTGCCGCGAGTCGGAAGCCGTCGGACCCGCTGTCCCCCCGCCGTTATGGCGCTATTTGCCTTCCACCACGACGTAGGTCGGACGGCCTTTCTGCGCCCAGTCGATGAGGTTCTGCGCCGCCTTGCGCCGCCGCTCGTCATCGGCCGCGGTCGAATAGAACGCGGCGTGCGGCGTGAGCAGCACGCGCGGGTGGCGCAGCACGCGGGCCTCGGCGCCCGGCGGCTCCTGCGGCAGCACGTCGAGCGCCGCGCCCCCGAGGCGGTCGGCATCGAGCGCAGCGAGCAGATCCTCGACATTCACCACCGGTCCGCGCGAGGTATTGACGAGCACGCTGCCCGCCTTCATGCGCGCGAGCAGCGCCGCGTTCACCATGGACCGCGTCTCCGCGGTGAGCGGCACGTGCAGTGACACCGCGTCGGCTGCGGCGAACAGGGTGTCCTGGTCCACGCGCTCGACGTAGGCGGGAAAATCGCCGTCGATGATGTAAGGATCGCAGGCGATCACGCGCTTGAAGCAATTGCGCCCGATGTGCGCCATGCGCTTGCCGATGCGACCGAGGCCGAGGATGCCGAGCGTCATGTCCGCCACGCGCCCGAGTTCCCCCGTTCCGGCGTAGTTCCAGCGCCCCGCCTTCACGTCGTGATCGTAGAGTGCGACATGGCGCAGCAGCGCGAGCGTCAAGGCTAGCGCATGCGTCGCCACCTCCCCCACGCCGTAGTCGGGCGAGTTCGCAACCCAGACGCCGTGCTGCTTGGCGGCCGCGATGTCGATGGTGTCGTAGCCGACGCCCGAGCGGCAGACGATGCCGATCTGCGGGTGCGCCTTGAACACCTTCGCGCCCACCATCGCCCGCTGCACCAGCAGACCGTGGCAGCCGTGCGCGGCGGCGAGTACCTCTTCCTCGGTGCGGCATTGCGCCATGGCGACTTCGAAACCCGCCGCGCGGAACATCTCGCACTCGAGTTCCGCTCCGGATTCGTGGTAATCGGTAATCAGAAACTTCATCGCCTTGACTCCTTTTCTGGATTCGCCGAACGGCGGGCCGTCGTATTCTACCGGCTGGGCGGCATTCCACCGCGTCCGCCACTTGCCCGGGGACGCAATTGCCGACATACTCCGCCGCAGTAGCCGACGCGCGCACCGCGGAGAATCGCGTGAGTCTAGAAAAGACCGACATCCTCGACATTTACGCTCCGACCACCAACGGGTCGAGCGAGCTGATGGGCGGCTCGACGCAGATCCCGTCCAAGTTGCTGCAACTCCTGGTGCTGTTCGACGGCAAGCTTGCCGTGTCCGAAATCGCGCGTTTGGCAAAGGGCGTCACGCCGAAAGAAATCGAGGCGGCCATTCCCGAACTGCTGAAACGCGGTTATATCGAACTCGCGCAGCCGGGGAAGAACCTGAAGCTGGATTTCGGCGGATTCTTCGGCAGCGCGTCGCCAGCGCCTGGAGCTGTAGCGAAGGATGCGGCGACGCAGGTGGACAAGGCGTCGGAGAGCCTGCGGCAAAAGGGTTACTACGTCAACATCGCGCGGCAAGCGGAGCAAAAGAAAGCCCCGGCAGGCGGCGGCCGCTATTCCGTGCTGGTGATCGAAGACAATGTAGAGCTGCAGAAAGTGCTCAAGTTCCTGCTGCAGTTCGAGGAGTTCGAGCCGCGCGCCGCCTGCAGCCGAGAGGAGATCGTCGCGGCGCTGCGCACCCTGCCCTCGCCTGACGTCATCCTGCTCGACGTCAATCTGCCCGACACCAACGGCTTCGACATCCTGGCCAAGCTGCGGCAGCATCCGATCCTGAAATCGATCCCGGTGATCATGCTCACTGCGCAGTCGACGCGCGCCGACGTGTTGCGCGGCTTGGAAGGCGGCGCGGACGGCTATATCACCAAGCCCTTCGAGCACGATATCCTGACGACGGCCATTCGCGCCGTGCTCGGCTTGGGCTGAGCGACAGTTCCCTTACGCTCGGGCACTGCGCGCGTGCGCCGCGCTTGATCAGGCGCAAAAATCTGCACATACTGTAGCCGAGGGAGTGATTTTCCGAATTTTCGGAACATCTTTGCCGGCTGCGCGGGGGACGCCGTCCGGGCGAAGGAGACGGTCGATGCGCCTGTCGCTGCGATTCATCATTCCTCTGGCGATCGTGCTCACTGCCATCGCCTATGCGGTCGTGCCTTTGGTCGACAAGCTCACGGTGAAATGGTTCGTGCGCGATCTGGACATGCGCAGCGCCCTCATCGCCAACACCATCCACGATCCGCTGCAGACGCTGGTGCGCGAACGCGCGCGCGCCCAGGTCCTGCGCTTCTTCGACCGCTTGAAGCAGGACGAGCGGCTGTTTGCTATCGGCTTCTGCGATCCGCAGCGCAGCATGGTGTACAAAACGCGCACTTTCCCCACGAGCATCAAATGCGCCGACGCCATCGCCGACGGCGCGACCCGCAGCCACGTGCTCGAGCTCGAACGCGGGCCGGTGCACGTCGCCGCCGAGCGCATAGAAAGCGAAGGAATGTTCGACGGCTGGTTGGTACTGGTGCACGACATGAGCTTCGTGCAGCGGCGCAGCGAGGACACGAAGAAGTACGTCTATTATCTTTTCATCGGCGTCGCCGCCATCATATCCCTCGTCACCGTAGTGATTGCGCAGCTCAGCTGGCGCGGCTGGATGGCAGGCCTGCGCACCATCATCGCCGGCGAAGGGTTGCTGCGCGCGCCGGCGACGCAGCACGCGCCCGAGCTACGGCCGATCGCGCGCGATCTGCAGGCGCTGATACGCGACCTCGAATCCGAGCGCCATGCCCGCGACGACAGTCAGGTGAGTTGGAGCGCCGAAACTTTGCGTGCCATCCTGCGCGAGGATCTGCGCGGCGACGAGATACTCATCGTCTCCAACCGCGAACCCTATCTGCACAATCGCAAGAACGAGCGCATAGAGGTGCAGCGCCCGGCGAGCGGCCTGGTGACCGCCCTCGAGCCCGTGCTGCGCGCCTGTTCCGGCACCTGGATCGCCCATGGCAGCGGCTCCGCCGACCGCGAAACCGTCGATGCGCACGACCACGTGTCGGTTCCGCCCGAGAATCCCGTCTATCGCATCCGCCGCGTCTGGCTCAGCAAGGAGCAGGAAAACGGCTACTACTACGGTTTCGCCAACGAGGGCCTGTGGCCGCTGTGCCACATCGCCCATACCCGCCCCAGCTTCCGCAGTTCAGACTGGGAGCAGTACGGCCAGGTCAACCGCAAATTCGCTGACGTCGTCGCGGAAGAAGCGAAGACGAAGGACCCGATCATCCTGGTGCAGGACTATCACCTGGCGCTCTTGCCGCGGCTCATCCGCGAGCGCCTGCCGAACGCCTGCATCATCACCTTCTGGCACATCCCCTGGCCCAATCCCGAGACCTTCGGCATCTGCCCTTGGCGCGAAGATTTGCTCGAAGGCCTGCTCGGATCGAGCATTCTGGGCTTTCACACCCAGTCGCATTGCAACAACTTTCTCGATACCGTCGACCGCTTCCTCGAGGCGCGGGTCGACCGCGAAACCTTCACCGTTTCCTACGGCGGCGCGCAAACGGCGGTGCACCGCTATCCGATCTCCATCGAATGGCCGCCGGCGGCGCTCGAGGCGCAAGCACCGGTGGAGGAATGCCGCGCCACGGTGCGCAACCGCCTCGGCATCGGCGCCGGCGTGCTGCTCGGCGTGGGCGTCGATCGCCTCGATTACACCAAGGGCATACTCGAGCGCTTGCTCGCGGTAGAGCGGCTGCTGGAGCGCCAGCCGCAGTGGATCGGCAAGTTCGTGCTGTTGCAGATCGCCGCACCCTCGCGCTCGAGCATAGACGAGTACCAGCAGACCGAAGCGCGGGTGCGCGCGCTCGCCCGGCGCATCAACGACCGCTATTCGCTGCCTGGCTGGGAGCCGATCCATCTCAGCATCGAACACTACGAGCCCGCGCACATCTACACCTATTACCGCGCGGCGGACGTATGCGTCGTCACCAGCCTGCACGACGGTATGAACCTCGTGGCCAAGGAATTCGTCGCCGCGCGCGACGACGAGCGCGGCGTGCTGCTGCTCTCCCAGTTCGCCGGCGCCTCGCGCGAACTGGCGGAGGCGCTCATCGTCAACCCCTACAACGTCGACGAGTGCGCCGATGCCCTGCACCTCGCGCTCACCATGCCGGCGACCGAGCAGCGCGACCGGATGCGCAGCATGCGCTCCCTCATCCAGCAGTTCAACGTCTACCGCTGGGCCGGCAGGATGCTGCTGGACGCGGCACGCATGCGCTGGCGCGGGCGGCTCATCGCCCGCTCGCGGCGCCAGAACCTGATACGCATGGTGAAACAATGACTCGAAGGGAAGACGGCCGGCCGATCAACGAAGATGCGCGCGATGCGGCGAACGCAATGGGCTGCGAGCGCGCGGCGGAAGGCGCGATGAGCGCCTCTCACGCTGAGTCCGGCAACGATGCGCCGCCGCATGCGGTTCCCGCACTCGCTCCCGGCTGGGCCTTCTTCCTCGACATCGACGGCACGCTGCTCGACATCGCTCATCGGCCCGACGCCGTCGCAGTCGACGCCGAGTTGCTCGCACTGCTCACGCGTCTGCACAGCGCGAGCGGCGGCGCGCTGGCCTTGATCAGCGGGCGCTCGATCGCCGACATCGACCGCCTGTTTGCACCGCTGCGTTTCGCCAGCGCCGGCCAGCACGGCGCAGAGCGGCGCGATGCCCGCGGCCGCATTCACCGGCGCGCGGTGTCGTCTGCGCGGCTTGGCGCGGCGCGCGAGCACCTGGCTGCGCTGGCGGCAGAACATGCAGGTCTCGTGCTCGAAGACAAGGGGGCGAGCCTGGCGCTGCACTACCGCATGGCGCCGCAGCTCGCCGAGCGGGTGCGCCTCGCCGCGCGCGACGCGGTGGCGGCACTGGGCACCGAATTCGATCTGCAGGAGGGAAAGATGGTGGTGGAAATCAAGCCCAGCGGCCGCGACAAGGGCAGCGCGATCGCCGAATTCATGCATGAAGCGCCGTTTGCAGGCAAGTGCCCGCTGTTCCTCGGCGACGATCTCGGCGACGAATTCGGCTTCGCCCTGGTGAACCGCGCCGGCGGCCATGCGGTCAAGATCGGCACGGGCGCCTCCTGCGCGCGCTGGCGCCTCGCCGACGCCGCCGCGGTGCGCGCCTGGCTACGCAGCTACGGCGAGCGTTTCGCTCCGGACTAAATGCCATGCAGAATCTCGACCTTGGCTTGATCGGAAATTCCAGCGTCGGCGCCTTGATCGATGCCAACGCGGAGTTCGTCTGGGCTTGTCTGCCGCGCTTCGACAGCGACGCCGTGTTCTGCTCGCTGCTGCGCGAGCGCAGCGACAAGGACGCCACCGGGTTTTTCGCCGTCGAGCTCGCCGGGCTCGCGCATTCCGATCAATACTACGTCACCAACACCCCCATCCTGGTGACGCGGCTGCAGGATCGGGAAGGCGGCATCGTCGAGATCACCGACTTTGCGCCGCGCTTTCGCCAGTACGGACGCATGTTCTGCCCGATGATGTTTCTGCGCCGCATCCGCCGCGTCGCCGGCAGCCCGCGCATCTGCCTGCGCATCCGCCCTGCCTACGACTACGGCAAGCGCCGCCCGAGCGTAACCTACGGCAGCAACCACGTGCGCTACGTCGCCCCGGATTTCGTGCTGCGCGTCACCGCCGACTGCTCGGTCACCGCCATCGTCGAGGAGACGCCGTTCGTGCTGCAGGACACGGCCTGGCTCGCGCTCGGTCCGGACGAGACGCTGCAGAACTCGGTGTCCGAGGTCGGCCGACGCTTCTACGACCAGACCGCCGCCTACTGGCGCGACTGGGTGCGCTACCTCGGCATTCCGTTCGAGTGGCAGGACGAGGTCGTGCGCGCAGCCATCACCCTGAAGCTCAACGCTCACGACGACACCGGCGCGATCGTCGCCGCGCTGACCACCTCCATCCCCGAAGCGCCGAACTCGGGCCGCAACTGGGACTACCGCTACTGCTGGCTGCGCGACGCGCACTTCGTGGTCAACGCGCTCAACCGCCTGAATGCCACCAAGACCATGGAGCGCTACCTCGGCTACATCATCAACGTCGCCTCCGCGACCGACGGTGGCCGGCTGCAGCCCGTCTACGGCCTGGACGGCCAGGCGCGCATCGAGGAGCACGAGGTGCGCTCGCTCCCCGGCTATCGCCGCATGGGCCCGGTCCGCGTCGGCAATCAGGCCTACCTGCAGGTGCAGAACGACGTCTACGGCTCGGCGGTGCTCGCCGCCACCCACGTCTTCTTCGACCGGCGACTGGCCACGCCCGGCGACGAAATCCTATTCAAGCGGCTGGAAGTGCTGGGCGAGAAAGCGGCGCAGGCGCACGACCAGCCGGATGCCGGCATCTGGGAACTGCGCGGCAAGGCGACGGTGCACACCTTCTCCAGCGTCATGTGCTGGGTCGCGTGCGACCGTCTGGCGAAGATCGCGACGCGGCTCGCGCTGCCCGAGCGCGCACGCTACTGGCGCGGCCGGGCGGACGCCATCCACCGCGTGATCTGCGATCGTGCCTGGAACGAAAAGCGCGCGAGCTTCGCCGCCAGCTTCGACGGCGACAGTCTCGACGCGAGCCTGCTGCTGCTGCACGAACTTGGCTTCCTCTCCGCCGCCGATCCGCGCTTCGTCGGCACCGTGCAGGCGGTCGAACGCGAACTGCGCCGCGGCAGCTTCATCTTCCGCTACGCCGAGGCGGACGACTTCGGTGTGCCGAAGAACGCTTTCCTCGTCTGCACTTTCTGGTTCATCGACGCGCTCGCCGCCATCGGCCGCAAGGAAGAAGCGCGGGTGCTGTTCGAGAACCTGCTCACCTGCCGCAACCGCCACGGACTGCTCGCCGAGCACATCGATCCGTCCACGCGCGAACTGTGGGGCAACTTTCCCCAGACCTATAGCATGGTCGGTTTGATCAACTCGGCGCTGCGCCTGAGCATTCCCTGGCACGAGGCGTTCTGAGCGCTCAATAGCCCTGCGGGGCGAAGCTTTGCGCGACGAGGCGCTTGGTTTCAACGCGCGCGAAGTCCATGAAAGCCCGCGCCGCCGCCGAAAGTTGCTTACCCAGTGGATAAGCGAAATGCCAGTGATTTTCCAAAGGGAACCCGTCCACGTTGAGGCAGACGAGGCGCGCAGCTTGCGCATCTGCTCCCAGGGTGAAGCGCGACATGATCGACACCCCCAGCCCGGCGAGTATTGCCTCCTTGATCGCCTCGTCGGTGCTCAGCTCCAGCCTGACCCGCGGCGCAAGGCCGTGTTTCTCGAATAGCTGCAGCGCGAGCAGCCGCGTCCCGGAGCCCGGCTCACGCAGCAGGAACGGCTCCCGGGCAATGCGCGCGAATGCGATCTGCGGCTCGCGCGCAAGCGGGTGATCGTCGCGCGCGAACACAACCAGGGGATTGGGCAGCAGCGCCTGGGTGACGACGCCGCCCTCACCCGGCGTGGCCGCGAAAATGTACAGATCGTCCAAGTTGCTGTCCAGGCGCTCGCGCAAGGCGCCGCAGTTGTGGATTTCGAGCTCGACTTCGACGCGGGGATGGCGCTCGACAAATGCGCCGAGCAGGCGCGGCGCAAAGTGTTTGCCCGCGGAGCTCACCGCCAAGCGCAGTCGCCCGCCTTCCACCGCGCGCATCTCGTTCAACTGCTGCTCGATCACGGCTAAGGCGCGAAACACTTCCTGGCAGCCGGCGTAAAGGCGCTCGCCGGCGTCGGTGAGATAGATGCGCCTGCCCACCTGCTCGAACAAGGGCATGCCGACGGTATCGGCGAGCTTCTTCACCTGCACCGAAGCCGTCGGCTGCGCCATGTGCAGTTCTTCCGCGGCGCGGGTGAGGCTGCCGAGTCGGGCACTCGCCTCGAACACGCGTAGCTGGGGCAAGGTTCCGTGCTTCAAATAGCGCCTGATTTCGGGTCGCAGCATGCTCATTCCTCCTGCAAGCGATTGCCAATCGCCGTGCACAACGTGCACGGCGGCCTTCACCTCAGGATGAAGCTGCTGACAAGAGCGCGCCTTCACCCTATGGGCAAAGGTCTCGCTTGCGCGTCGGAAGCATCGCTGGCGCGACCGGGGCCGAAAGCCCGTCTTGACGATCGCGCCACGGCAGCCGTTGGCTGCCGAAGCTACTCCCCTTTGGAGGGGGTGCCCGGTTTGCGCCGGGCCCATGATTTGCTTATAGCAGAGCGCGGCGCAGGCGGCAAGGCGAAATCCCGTCAGAAATCATTACGAATCGTAATTTCAGGCATCCGCATTCATTCGCTCCTCTGCGTTTTCTTAATATGCTGCATTGCGAAGTTCAAATATTCATTCCGCCGATTGCCCCCCATACTCGAATCGCATGCAGCCGCCGCAAGCGTGCCAGCCGGCACGCCGGCGCAGCGCGTCACGATCCGGAGGAACCACTGCCATGCAAGACCGCGAATCCCACGCCAAGACTATCGACCAACTCGTCGGCGATTTCCGAACCGACCCCGAGTCGGGACTGAGCCGCGAGGAGGCGCAGGAGCGACTGCGTCTATACGGCGCGAACGAATTGACCGAGCGTCCGCGGCCGGGGTTCCTCGCGCTCCTGTGGGAGCAGTTCAACAACTACTTGGTGATCATCTTGATCGTCGCCGCGCTGGTGTCGCTCGCGCTCGGCGAATACGTCGACTCCATCGCCATCATGTTCATCGTCGTGCTGAACGCCGTAGTCGGCGTCATCCAGGAATCCAAGGCGGAGCAGGCGCTTGCCGCCCTGAAGAAGATGTCCGCACCCAACGCGCTGGTGCAGCGCGACGGGCAGCGCACGACCCTGCCCAGCAGCGAAATCGTCTGCGGCGACATCGTCCTGCTCGAGGCAGGCAACTACGTGCCGGCCGACCTGCGCCTAGTCGAAAGCGTGAATCTCAAGATCGAGGAAGCCTCGCTCACCGGCGAGTCGGTGCCGGTCGAAAAGAATGCCAAGGCGGTGCTCGAAGCGGACATACCTCTGGGTGACCGCAGGAACACGGCATTCATGGGCACGCTCATCACCTACGGGCGCGGCCGCGGGCTGGTCACGGCCACCGGCATGAATACTCAGATCGGCCTCATTGCGGAGATGATCCAGTCCTACGAGGACGAAGTGACGCCGTTGCAGAAGAAGCTGGAGCACCTCGGCAAGGTGCTCGGCACGGCTTGCCTCGCCATCTGCGCGCTGGTGTTCGTCTACGGCCTGTTCCGCGATACGCATCTCGCTGCAGCACTGGACGGTGGCTTCCTCAATTACCTGGAAGCGGAGAAGAAGGACATCGTCAACCTATTCATGACGGCGGTGAGCCTCGCCATCGCCGCCGTTCCCGAAGGGCTCCCCGCCATCGTCACCATCTGCCTCGCGCTCGGCATGCAGCGCATGATCAAGCACCACGCCTTGATCCGCAAACTCCCCGCAGTGGAAACGCTGGGCTGCGCGAGCGTGGTGTGCTCGGACAAGACCGGCACTCTGACGCAAAACGAGATGACCGTCGTGCAAGCTTGGGTCGGCGGCAAGCGCCTGCGCATCACCGGCGAAGGTTACAACCCGAGCGGTGCGTTCTATCTCGGCGCGGATGCCTTCGATCCGCGCACCGACCCGGATGCGACGCTGCTATTGCACGGCGCCCTGGCGTGCAACGATGCGCGCCTGGACGAAAGACCAGACGCGGAGGGGAAGCGTACCTGGCAGATCGTCGGCGACCCGACGGAAGGGGCCATGGTCGTCGCCGCCGCCAAGTGCGGCTTCGCGCGCAGCGACCTCGACCATGCCTTGCCGCGCGTGCAGGAGATCCCCTTCGATTCGGACAGAAAGCGAATGAGCACGGTCCATATCTACGACCACGCCAGGGCGGGCGCCTGGCACTCGGCGGTCGACTATCCGCCGGCGATCGCCTTCGTCAAGGGCGCCCCCGATGTCATCCTCGAGCTGTGCAGCCATAGCGTGGAGAAAGGGGAAGTGCGCGGCCTGACGCCGGAAGCGCGCAAGCTGATACTCGAACAAAATCGCGACATGGCAAGCGCCGCCCTGCGCGTTTTGGGCGTGGCGTATCGACCGCTGCAGGAAGTGCCGGCCGCTGTCAGCGCCGACACGCTCGAGCGCGAACTCGTCTTCGTCGGACTGCTCGGCATGATCGATCCGCCGCGTCCCGAAGTGATCGAGGCCCTGAAAGTGGCGCGCGGTGCCGGGGTGAAGAGCGTCATGGTGACCGGCGACTACAAGGACACGGCCGAAGCCATCGCGCGCGACATCGGCCTGCTCACGCCGCGCGGCTTGGTGCTCACGGGCGCGGAAATCGAGAAGCTCAGCGACGCAGAACTCGCGGCCAAGGCGGACCGGATCGACGTGTGCTGCCGCGTTTCGCCGCAGCACAAGACTCGCATCGTCGACGCGTTCAAGGCGCGCGGGCATGTCGTCGCCATGACCGGCGACGGCGTCAATGATGCCCCCGCGCTGAAACGGGCGAACATCGGCGTCGCCATGGGCATCACCGGCACCGATGTCGCCAAGCAGACGGCCGACATGGTGCTCACCGACGACAATTTCGCCAGCATCGTCGCTGCGATTGAGCAGGGTCGCATCATCTACTCCAACATCCGCAAGTTCGTCTACTTCCTGCTCGCCTGCAATATCGGCGAAATCCTGATCGTGTTCGGATCCATGCTGGTCGGCCTGCCCATCCCGCTGCGGCCGGTGCAGTTGCTGTGGCTGAACTTGGTGAGCGACGGTGCGCCGGCGCTCGCCCTTGGCCTGGAAAAGGGAGATCGCGACATCATGCGGCAGGCGCCGCGCGCGCAGACCGAGCCGATCATCAACCGCGACATGGCGCTCGGCATCGGCGTCGTCGGCACGGTCGACGCCCTGGCGATCCTCGGCGTATTCTTCCTCGCCCTGCAACGCTATCCCGGCCAACTGGAAACCGCGCAAACCATGGCCTTCGTCGCCCTGTGCAGCTCGGAGCTGATCCGCGCCTTCACCGCGCGCTCGGAATACCACAGCATCTTCTCCATCGGGCTGTTCAGCAACCGCTGGATGGTCTGGGCGGTCGGCGCATCCTTCCTGCTCGTGCTCGCGGTGGTGTACCTGCCCTTCCTGCAGCCGTTCTTCGATACCGTGCCGCTCCCGGCTGGCGACTGGCTGTTCATGCTCCCCTTCTTCTTCGCTTCGCCGCTTGCCATGGAACTGCTCAAAGTCTATTTCCGCAGGCGCGCAGCCGCCGAGCAAGCTGCCGTCCCTGCTTCTGCCGGACGCGCCCCGCTGCCGGCCTCCCTTTCCAACGATTCGACTGGAGGTAATGCCATGCTCAGGATCCTCATCCCGGTCGACGGCTCCCGCAATTGCCGCTTCGCCGACCAGCACGCCGTGAAGCAATTCATGAACAATACAGCGATGGAGATACACCTGCTCAACGTGCAGCATCCGTTCTCCCGCGATGTCGCGCGCTTCGTCGGCAGCCGCCAGCGCCGCGACTTCCACGTCGCCGAAGCGGAAAAGGCGCTGCAGCCGGCGCGACAGATGCTCGACGCCTGCGGCATCCCCTACTCGGTGCATAGCGAGATCGGTGACAAAGCGAGCGCCATTACGGCTTGCGCCCACCGCCTGCGCTGCGACCAGATCGTGATGAGCACCGCGCGCAAGAACTCGCTCACGCGGCTGTTCGAGGACTCGGTCACCAACCGCGTGCTCGAATCGACCACGGTGCCGGTCGAGGTGATCGCCGGCGACGCCGTTTCCAAATACGAGCGCTTCGGCATTCCCGCCGCGCTCGGTGCAGCGCTGGCGCTGATGTTTGCCGCCATCGACTGAGGCGCAGCTCGGCCCGCGCCGGCCTCGATGCCGGCGCGCCCCCCGCCAAAGCGGCTGCATTCCGCTACACTCTTCCTGCGGCACACATAATAGGAGGAGAACGCGATGCCATCGCCGTTTCGCTCGTTCGCTGTGATCGTTCTGCTCGCCTGCGCGCAAGCCGTGCAGGCAGCCTGGCCCGACGACCGTCCCATGGAAGTGATCGTGGGCTACGCTGCGGGGGGCTCCACCGACTTGATGGCGCGCGCCATTCTGCCCTTCGTGCGCAAGCACTTGGGCGAGAAGACGCCGCCGCCGGTGGTCATCAACCGCCCGGGCGCATCCGGCGAAATCGCCACGGCGCAGATCATGCGTGCAAAACCCGACGGCTACATGATCGGGCTCGTCAACATGCCCGGCTACCTGTTCATCCCGGTGTACCGCAAGGCGCAATACAGCCAGGCGGACATCGCCCTCGTCGCGCGCGTGGTGGTCGACACCACCATCCTGGTATCGAAGAAGGACCGCGGCTTCACCGACCTGAAGCAGGTGATCGCCGTGCTGAAGGAGAAACCGAACTCGCTCTCCGTCGGCCACAACGGCATCGGCACCAACGGCCATCTCGCGCTGATGCAACTGGAAAAGGTCTCGGGCGTGAAATTCAACGGCATACCGTTCAACGGCACCGGTCAGCAGAAGACGGCGCTCTCCGGCGGCCACATCGATTTCGCGCTGATCTCCGCCTCCGAAGTCCCCGATCCGGAAAAGGAAGCGGTGCCCTACCGGATCCTCGCCCAGTTCGCGAAGGCGCGGCTCGCGCTTCCCCCCTACAACAGCGTGCCCACCACCTTCGAGCAAGGCTATGCCGTGGAGATGTCCAGCGTGCGCGGCTTCGCCGCGCCCGCCAGCCTGCCTGCCGATATTCGAGCGCGGCTGCAACAGGCGATCGAGGCGGCGATGAAAGACCCGGATTATTTAAAGGCGGCGCACACCGATGCGCCCTTCCTCTCCTTCGAGCCAGGCGCGGACTGGGCAAAGGAAATCGAGGACATGCGTCCCGCCTTCGAAGAAGCGGCGCGCTCCCTGCCGAAGGAGTAGATCAGGCGGCGGTTTTGGCGGCCGTCGGCGGAATCACGCCGCTGCGCGCGAGCGAGGCGATGCGCTCGGCATCGTAGCCGAGGAATCCGGCCAGCACGTCCTGGGTGTGCTCGCCCAGCGCCGGCGCGCCATGCGGCGCGACGAGAGGCGTGCCGGCGAGCGCGAGCGGCAGGCGCAGGTTGGGCACTTTCCCCGCCTTGCTATGCGGCACTTGGCTGAGGATGCCGCGTTCCTTTGCTTCGGGCGAGTTCACCGCTTCGGCGATTGAGCGGATCGGCCCCGCGGGCACGCCGCCCGAGCGCAGCTTGTCGATCCAGTGCGTGAGCGGCTCCGCGCCGAACAGGCGCTGCAGGATGGCGGTGAGTTGCGGTTCGTGCGCGACGCGCGCCGAATTGGTCGCGTAGTCCGCGCCTAGCAACTCTGGCGGATTGCCCAAGGCTTCGAGCAGCTTCTCCCAAACGCTCTGCCCCGCCACGGTCATGAAGAACCGGCCGTCCGCAGCGTGGAATACGCCCACCGGTGCCGCGACTGGGCTCTTGTTGCCCGGCGGCGGCGGGTTCTCCCCGGTCAACAGGTAGTTCATGCTGAAGTAGCTGGTGAACGCGAATGCATTGTCGAACAGCGTCGCCTCGAGATACTGGCCGCGTCCGGTCTTCTCGCGCGCATACAGGGCCGCGAGCACGGCGTGCGCCGCAAACATGCCGGTGGTGAGGTCGATCATGGCAAGCGGCGTGCGCAGCGGCTCTTCGCCAGGATAACCGTTCAGGGACATGAAGCCGCTTTCGGCCTGCACCACCTGGTCGTAGCCGGCGCGGCTGGCATAGGCGCCGCTGCGGCCGTAGGCCGATATCGAGCAGTAGATCAGGCGCGGGTTGATTGCCTGCATTGCGGCGTAATCCAGGCCAAGGCGCTGCATTACGCCGGTGGCGAAGTTCTCCACCAGGACGTCCGCGCGCGCCACGATATCGCGCGCCACCTGCCTTCCCGCCTCGCCCGACAGGTCGAGCACTATGCTTTGCTTATTGCGGTTGTAGGAAAGGAACACCGTGCTGTCCCCGCCCACGTCCGGGGAATGGTAGGCGCGCGCCGCATCGCCGCGGGGCGGCTCGATCTTGATCACCTGCGCCCCCATGTCGGCGAGGATCATGGTGCAGTACGGGCCGGCGATCACATGCGAAAAGTCGGCGACGCAGATGCCTGCGAGCGGAGCTGCCATGATCAGGGCCTCACGCCGAAAGCGGTCCTGCCGCTGGTGCGCAGCGGCGCCGCCAGATCGGCGAACTCGCACAGCAAGCGCCGCGTGTCTCGCGGATCGATGATTTCCTCGACGATGAAGGATTCGGCGCTGCGAAAGGGCGAGGTGAGCTTCCGCAAGCGCGCCTCGATCTCGGCCATGCGCGCGGCGGGATCGGCTGCGGCTTCGATGTCGGCCTTGTACGCCGCCTCCAGCCCTCCGGCGATCGGCAGCGAACCCCATTCGCCCGAGGGCCAAATATAGCGCAGGTTGTAGCGTCCGGAATTCTGGTGCGCGGCACCGGCGACGCCGAACACCTTGCGCACGACGATCGAGCACCAGGGCACGCTCGCCTGGCACACGGCCGACATGGCGCGCACGCCGTAGCGGATGGTCGCGGTGCGCTCCGCCTCCAACCCGATCAAGAAACCCGGTATGTCCACCAGATGCACCACCGGCAGATGGAACACCTCGGCCAGGTCGACGAAGCGGGTGACTTTTTCAGAGGCCTGCGCCGTCCAGGCGCCGCCGTAGAAATAAGGATCGCTCGCGAGGAGGGCGACCGGCCAGCCGTTCAGCCGCGCAAGCCCGGTGATCACCGAGCGCCCCCACAGCTTGCCGATTTCGAAGAACGAACCGCCATCGACCAGCGAGTCGATGATGCGGCGCATCTTGTACACCTTGCGCGGATCCTTGGGCACCGCTTCGATGAGCCAGGGATCGCTGCGCTCCGGATCGTCCGAACACTCCGCGCGGGACGGCAATCCGTAGACCGAGCTGGGCAGATAAGAGAGAAAGCGCCGCGCACGCTCGAACGCGTCGGCTTCGCTCGCCGCTTCGTCGTCCACCGCGCCGTTGCGGGTGTGGATGGCGCTGCCGCCGAGCTCGTTCTTTTCGTAACTCTTCTCCACCCGCGCCACCACCGGCGGGCCGGCGACGAAGAGCTGCGAAGTGTCCTTCACCATCACCGAGTAATGGCTTGCGGCCACGCGCGCCGAACCGAGGCCGGCGACGGAGCCTAGGGCGAGAGAGACCACCGGCACCACCGACATGTTCTTTACCACCTGATCCCAGATCGCCACTCGCGGAATCTGGGTGCGCCCATCCTGCTCGATGTTTTTCACCGAGCCGCCGCCGCCCGTACCGTCGACCAGGCGCACCATGGGCAGGCGCAGCTCGTAGGCCATCAGCTCGGCGCATTCCAGCTTCTCGCGCAAGCCGCCGTCGTTCGCGCCGCCGCGCACGGTGAAATCGTCGCCGGTGATCACCACCGGCCGGCCGCCGATCTTGCCGCGGCCCATGACCAAGTTGGTGGGCACCATGTCGGCGATTGCGCCGGCTGCGTCGTAGCGCGCTTTGCCGGTAATCGCGCCGATTTCGTGGAAAGTACCTGCATCGAGCAGCCCGGCGACGCGTTCGCGCACGGTGAGTTTTCCGCCGTCGTGCTGCCGCTTGACCTTATCCGGCCCGCCCATTCTGCGCCCGAGCTCCTCGCGTAAGCGCAGCTCCTCTATCTCCTCTTCCCAGCTCACGATGTCCTCTTGCGAAAATTGTTCGCGCCGGCAGCGGGACTCGCCCGGCATCGGCGCGCGAACGCGAATGGGATACGAAAAGCCGACCCCGCGTCTCGTTTGGAAGCGCAAGTCTATCACTTGCCCTCCCTGCCCGAACGCGTTAACGTGGCCGTCGGAAAATTCACCTAATAGCCCGTTGCGAAACTGATTTCGCAACGGCTGATTTAGGGGAGCATGAGGGGAGGTATCCCCTCATTTCGTAACACACTCTAAAGGAATCGACATGCAGCAATTGGCAGGCAAGACCGCGCTCGTGACCGGCGCCTCGAGCGGACTCGGCTGGCGCTTCGCGCAGGTCCTCGCGCAATCGGGTGCACGCGTCGCGCTTGCCGCGCGCAGAGTGGACAAGCTGCGCGAACTCCAGCGCGAAATCGAGCAGGCCGGCGGCACCGCCACCGCGGTGCAGATGGACGTGACCGACGTCGCGAGCGTGCGCGCCGCCGTCGCAGAGGCAGAATCCACCCTCGGCGGCATCGACATCCTGGTCAACAATTCCGGCGTGAATACGCAGCAGCGCGCAGTCGAAGTCGAAGAGAAGGACTACGACTACGTCATGGACACCAATTGCAAGGGCGCCTTCTTCGTGGCGCAGGCCGTGGCGCGCAGCATGATCGCGCGCAAGATCCCGGGGCGCATCATTAACATCGCCTCGGTCGCGGGGCTGCGCGTGCTCGCCCAGCTCTCGGTCTATTGCATGTCCAAATCCGCCGTCGTGCACATGACCAAAGCGATGGCGCACGAGTGGGGACGCTACGGCATCAACATCAACGCCATCTGCCCCGGCTATATCGAAACCGGCATCAATCGCGAATATTGGCAGACCGACGGCGGCAGGAAATTGATCAGCATGCTGCCGCGGCGGCGCGTCGGCCAGCCGCAAGACCTGGATGGCCTGGTGCTGCTCCTCGCCTCCGAACAATCGGGCTTCATCAACGGTGCGGTGATCGCGGCGGACGACGGCCTCGCCGCGAGCTGATCGGCCCGAGGCCCCGGAGGGGCCAAGGCCGGGCCTTTCGCAATGCGATCAACGCTTGGCTGGATATTCCCGCTCGAACTGGGCCGCGGCTGCGGGATCGAGCTTGCGCAACTGCGCGAGCGCCTCATCGCGGCGCTCAGCTTGCCCGCTCTTCTGGTAGGCAGCCGCTAGGCCGTACCAGGCTTGCACCCAGCTCGGATCGTAGCGCACGCTTTCTCGATAGTTGGCGACGGCGAGCGCCGTCCGCCCCTGCCGCTGATAAAGCTCGGCGAGCGCGAGATAGGCCTGCGCCGATTCTGGACGATAGCGCAGCACCTGCTGGTAGGTGCGGGCGGCGCCGTCGAGCATTCCGACTTCGATCTGGCTCTGCGCCAGCGCGAGCCAGGCGCCCTCGTCCTCAGGACTGAAGCGCACCGCCTTCTCGTAAGACACGATGGCCGCCGCGTGCTGGCCTTGGCGCGCGAGCGCATAGCCGTGGAAGAACCACCAGTCCGTGTTCTCCGGCGCAAGTTGCAGCCGCGACTGCGCGAGGCGCAGCATGCTCGCCCAATCCTGCTTCTGGTCCAATTCAGCGATCACGCTCGCGACACCCTGCTCCATGTGCAGCGTGCGTGCGGCGACTGCCGGCGTGACGGGCACCGTCGGGGCCTGCGCGCAGGCCGCGCAAAGCAGCAGGCAGGCGACGAGGCCGGTGCGCCAGATGTTCGCGGCCTTCAAAGTTCTAGGGAACCTCTGAATAAGTCTTGCTAGGCTCCACCGCAACGACAAGATTCCCTCCGACGTGGGGGATATGCAAGGGGGCATCGCCCCCTTGTTCAGACCTTTTCTAGCGATGGGTCTGATAGACGTACGCCTGCTGCTTCACCCGCGACTGCTTCTCGCGCTCGACCGTCTCCGCATCGGGCGTGTGATCCCACCAGATCTCGCGGCTCTTCTTTTGCTCTTCTTCGAGGTAGGGCCGCTGCTGTTTGAACTCCTGCATGAACTTGGTGAATTCGGACTCGTACATTGCCATTTCATTTCCTTTCAGAACTGTTCTTCCGCAAGCGCCATCACCCCCGGCGCCCCGCGCACGACGATGTTGCGCAGTCCCGGCGCTTGCGCCAGCATGTGATCGGCGTAGAAGCGCGCAGTCGCGATCTTCGCGTGATAGAACGCGGCATCGCCCTGTTTGGCGGCAAGCTTTCTTTGCGCCGCCAGCGCCGCCCGCGCCATCTGCCAACCGCCGCAGACGATGCCCATCAGCTTGAGGAAAGGCACGGAACCGGCGTGTACCGCCTTGATGTCCTCAGCATAGGTCGGCACGATCCAGGCGACGCAATCTTCGACCGCCTTGATGCCAGCTTCCAGCCCTGCGCGGATCGCCGCCATGTCTTCGCCGCTTGCGCCTGCAAGTTCGGCCGCAACCACGCGCATCGCCTTGATCACTTCCTTCGCCGTCGCCCCGCCTTCGCGCGCCATCTTGCGTCCGATCAAGTCGTTCGATTGGATGGCGGTGGTGCCTTCGTAAATGGTGGTGATGCGCGCATCGCGCATGTGCTGCGCGGCGCCGGTTTCCTCGACGTATCCCATGCCGCCGTGCACCTGGATGCCGGTCGACGCGACTTCGATACAAGTCTCGGTGCTCCAACCCTTCACCACCGGAATCATCATGTCGGCGAAAGCCTGGTGCTTCGCCCGCAGCCCTGCGTCGGGATCGCGGTGCGCGATGTCCATCGCCGCAGCCGTCACATAGGCAAGCGCGCGCATCGCCTCGGTCTGCGCCTTCATGCTCATCAGCATGCGACGCACGTCGGGATGGCGGATGATGGGCACCGCCTTGCCGCCGCCCGCGAGATCGCGGCTCTGCACCCGCTCCTTGGCGTAGGCCAACGCCCGCTGGTAGGCGCGGTCCGCGACCGCCACCCCCTCCAGGCCCACCGCGAAGCGCGCCGCGTTCATCATGATGAACATGTAGGCGAGACCATGATTCTCCTCGCCCACCAGATAGCCCACCGCCCCTTCCTTTTCGCCGTAGACCAATACGGCGGTGGGGCTCGCATGGATGCCGAGCTTGTGCTCGATCGAGGCGCAATGCACGTCGTTCCTCGCGCCCAGGCTGCCGTCGGGATTGACCAGGAACTTGGGCACGACGAAGAGCGAGATCCCTTTCACCCCCTCGGGTGCGTTCGGGGTGCGCGCGAGCACGAGGTGGATGATGTTCTCGGCGAGATCGTGCTCGCCGTAGGTGATGAATATCTTCTGGCCGTAAATGCGGTAGTGATTGCCCAGTGCCGGATCCGTTTGCGGCACGGCCTTGGCCTTCACCAGTGCGAGGTCCGAGCCCGCCTGCGGCTCGGTGAGATTCATGGTGCCGGTCCAAGTGCCCTCGACCATCTTCGGCAGGTAGGTCTGTTTCAGCACGTCGGAGCCGCGCAACAGCAGCGCCTCGATCGCGCCGCCGGTGAGCAAGGGGCAGAGGGAAAACGACAGGTTCGCCGCCTTCCACATTTCCATCACCGGCGTGGCGACGAGCTTGGGCAAGCCTTGGCCGCCGAATTGGGTCGGAAACTGCAGCGCATTCCAGCCGGCCTCGACGAATTGCGCATAGGCTTCGACCGAGCCCTTGGGGGTGGTGACGCGTCCCGCATCCCACTTGCAACCTTCCGCGTCGCCCGACTGGTTGAGCGGCGACAACACCTCGCCGCAGAACTTGCCGCTTTCTTCCAGGATCTGTTCGACCAGATCCGCGCTCACTTCTTCGCAGCCCGGCAGCTTCGCCACCTCATCCAGCCCGGCGAGCTCGTTTAGCACGAACTGCATGTCTTTCAGCGGCGCGACATAGTCACTCATTTGCTACTCCAGAAAACGCGCAAGAGGCGAGAGTTCCTCCTGCGCTCAAGCTACGCTATCCCAGTTCCTTGATGAGTTCCGGGACCACCTGGAACAGGTCGCCGACGATGCCGTAGTCCGCGACCTGGAAGATCGGCGCTTCCTCGTCCTTGTTAATGGCGACGATGACGCGGCTGTCCTTCATCCCCGCCATGTGCTGAATGGCGCCGGAGATACCGACCGCGATGTAGAGCTCGGGAGCGACGATCTTGCCCGTCTGCCCGACCTGCCAGTCGTTGGGCACGAAGCCCGCGTCGACCGCGGCGCGCGATGCGCCCATCGCCGCGCCGAGCTTGTCGGCCAAGGGTTCGAGGATCTTGAAGTTCTCGCCCGAACCCATGCCACGACCGCCGGAGACGATGACCTTGGCCGCCGTGAGTTCAGGACGCGCCGACTTCACCAGCTCGCGCTTCACCAGCGTGGACAGCCCCGCGTCGGCTGCAGCGACTACGTTCTCCACCGCGGCCGAACCGCCGGTGGCGGCGACGGCATCGAAACCGGTGCCGCGCACGGTGATGACCTTGATCGCGTCCTTCGACTGCACCGTCGCGAGCGCCGTGCCGGCGTAGATGGGGCGGACGAAGGTGTCGGGCGACTTGACGGCGATGATTTCGGAGACCTGCGCGACGTCGAGCAGCGCCGCGATGCGCGGTGCGACGTTCTTGCCGAAGCTGGTGGCCGGAACGACGATATGGCTATAGCCGGAGGCGATCGAGACGACCAGTGCGGCAAGGCTTTCCGCGAGTTCGTCCTTGTATTGCGGTGCATCGGCGACGAGCACCTTCTTCACCCCGGCGATCTGTGCGGCTGCCTGGGCCGCGCTGCCGCAGCCGCCGCCGGCTACCAGCAGGTTGACGTCGGCGCCCATTTGCGCCGCGGCGGCAACGGTGTTGAGCGTGGCGGCCTTGACGGATTGATTGTCGTGATCGGCAATGACGAGTATGGGCATTTAAATCACCTTGGCTTCGTTGCGGAGTTTTTCGACCAGCGTCTTCGCGTCCGGCACTTTGGCGCCGGCCTTGCGCTTGGGCGGCTCTTCGACTTTCAGCGTCGTCAGGCGCGGACTGACGTCGACGCCGAGCGCATCCGGCTTCAAGGTTTCGAGCGGCTTCTTCTTCGCCTTCATGATGTTCGGCAGGGTTACGTAGCGCGGCTCGTTCAGGCGCAGGTCGGTGGTGATCACCAGCGGCAGCTTCAGCGATATGGTTTCCAGCCCACCGTCGACTTCGCGTGTCACTTCCGCCTTGCCGTCGGCGATCTTCACTTTCGAAGCGAAAGTCGCCTGGCCCCAGCCCAAGAGCGCGGACAGCATCTGCCCGGTCTGATTGCAGTCGTCGTCGATCGCCTGCTTTCCGAGGACGGCGAAGTTCGGATTTTCCTTCTGCACCACCGCCATCAGCAGCTTCGCCACCGCAAGCGGCTGCAGTTCGGCTTCCGACTCGACCAGGATCGCGCGGTCGGCGCCCAAGGCGAGTGCCGTGCGCAGCGTCTCCTGGCAGGCGGCGCTGCCGCAGGAAACCGCCACGATCTCCTTGACCACACCCGCCTCTTTCAGGCGCACCGCTTCTTCGACGGCGATTTCATCGAAAGGATTCATCGACATCTTGACGTTCGCGGTCTCGACGCCCGAGCCGTCTGCTTTGACGCGCACCTTGACGTTGTAATCGACGACCCGCTTGACGGGGACTAGGACTTTCATCAACTCACTCCGAGGGAAATGTAAAAGTGTGAAAAAAGTGAAGCCAAATTATAACTTAAGACAGCTCCTGCTTCGCTTCCGCCATGCGCCACGCTTGCGGTACTGAGCGCTTGCGAATCCCGCTCAAATCGAGAACAGCTATCATTGGGCGAGCTTCACGCTTTGCTGGCCGCAGCGAGTTCGACCAGCGCATCGGCGACCGCTGCGCCCTCGCCCTTCGCGCCGACCATGACCGGATTGAGGTCGATCGAGGCGATCTTGCCGCCTGCGGCCAGCATGATCTCACCCAGGCGCATGGCGATCGCAGCCACCGCATCGAGGTCGAGCGGTGGTTCGCCGCGCACCCCGCGCAGCACCGGGGCGATATGCAGGCGATCGAAGGCTTCGATTACCTCCGCGGCATCGAAGGGCGGAACGAGCAGCGTGAAATCCTTCAGCGCCTCGACGTACTTGCCGCCATCACCCACCATGACCACCGGCCCGAAGCGCGCATCGATCCTGGCGCCCAGCGCGAGTTCGCGCCTCGCCTTCACCATGGCGGCGACGATGATGCCGTCGCAGCCGACTTTCATGTCGGCGAGCTTCTGCCATTGGGCGGAGAATGCCCGCGCGACTTCGTCTTCGGTCTTGAGATTCAAGGCCACCAGGCCGAACTCCGATTTGTGCGGCACCTCGGCCGAGCAGGCCTTCACCGCTACGGCGCCACCCAGGGCGCGAAACGCGGCGCGCGCCTCCGTCTCGCTGCGGCACAGGCGCTGCGCGCCGACGGCGATGCCGTTCGCGGCGAGCAGCGCGACGCTGTCGGCTTCGTTGAGGAAGCCGCCGCGCGCCTGCGGCAAAGCGAGCTTCACCGGCGCCGCCGCTCGCGTCTTGCGCTCGCGCCGCATCAGCGCGCTGTGCGCTTCCAATTGGTCGAGCGCGGCCAGCGCCTGGCGGTCACTCGCGAATACCGGCAAGCCGGCGCGCACGAAAGGCGCGGCGACCGATTCGGCCGGCACGGAAAGCGCCAGAGGCTTGCCCGTCGCCGTGATGAAGCGCGCCGCATCGCGCGCGAAAGCGTCGACGTCGTAGCCCGTGCCTGCGATGGGGATGCCAGCAAAGAACAGCTCCGCACCGGGGTCCTTGCCGGTGATGTCCAGGATCTTGCCGAACAGGCTGCTGTCGGTGAGCAGCGCCCCGGTGATGTCGATGGGATTGGTGGTGGTCGCGAAGCCGGGCAGGATGGCGTTGAGCTCCGAGCGCGTGTTCTCCGCCAGCGTTGCGAGCGGCAGGTGATACTGCTCGGCCATGTCCGCCGCAAGCACGCAGGTCGCCCCCGAGTTGCTCAAGGCCGTGAGCCGCCGACCGCGCGGCCGCCAGCCTTTGAGATAGAGTTCGGCTGCGTTCACCAGCTCCTCCGGATCGGCCGCGCGCCACACGCGGTGATGCCGCAGGAATGCATCCACCACGCGGTCCTCGGTCGCCATCGAGCCGGTATGCGAACTCGCCGCGCGCGCCCCGGCCAGGGTGCGCCCGGATTTCAGCACCACCACCGGCAGGTCGCGCGCGCAGGCGATCGCTGCCGCCTCGGCGAGCTTGCCCGGCTCGTTCACCGTTTCCAGATACAGCAGCAGCAGCTTCACCTCGGGATCCTGCGCGACTTCGCGCGCAAGCTCGGCGACGGTGATGTCCGCCTCGTTGCCCGTCGCGTGGCAATGGCGGATACCTATGCCGCGCTTGTGCATCAGGCCGTAGATGAGCTGCGACAGGGCGCCGCTCTGGCTGATGATCGCCGCCGGCCCCATGACACAGGGCATGTCGTTGAAGATGGTCGAGAAGTTGGCGATCGCCCCGGTGCCGAAATTCGCCAGCCCCTGCGAATTCGGCCCGACGATGCGCATCCCCGCGGCGCGCGCTTGGGCGAGCATCGCATCCTGGACCTTCTTACCCTCGGCACCGGTCTCGCCATAGCCCGAAGCCATCACCACCGCGACTTTCACGCCCAGCTTTGCACATTGCTCGACTGCCTGCGGCGTACCTTCGCCGGCGACGGCGACGATGGCGAGATCTGGCACCTCGGGCAGCGCGGCGAGATCGGGATAGGCCTTATGCCCCTGCACCTGCGCGCGCGCGGGGTTGATGGGAAAGACCTTTCCTTTATAGCCGTACTTCTGCATGAACAGGATCGGCCGGCCGCCGACTTTGTGCGGGTTGTCGGAGGCGCCAATCACGGCGATCGATTTGGGATTGAGCGCGATATCTAGGTTGTTTGCCATCGTCGTCTGTTGTCAGTAGTCCATAAATTGCTGCCTTGCGGGCAGTCCGCCTCGGAACTGCGGCTGTTCGCGCCGCTCGATCAATCGCTCATGTCCGGACGCGTTCAAATCGTGGAAGATTGCGCCCCGCGTGTTTGAAGAAGCCCAGCCGCACGCGATCACCGATGCCCAGGCCCGTCACGCCGTGCGCCATGATGCGTATTCCCTCGTCCAGATCGACCAGAAGGATGACATAAGGCGCAAGCGCGCGGAATTCGTCGCTCGGGGCGCGCTGCACCGTGGTGACGGCATAGACCGTACCGCTTCCCTCGGCCGCACGCCATTCGAGTTGCGCGCCGCCGCAGCGGCGACAGAAGGCGCGGGCAAAATACTGCACAGCGCTGCAAGCTAGGCAGCGCTGATAGCGCAATTCACCGGCGGCGCAGCCCTGCCAGAAATGTGCGGTGAGCTTATCCATCGCGCTCCAGCACTAGGCTCACGTGGGAGGACAGCACGCCGCCGTCGCCGTGCACCAGGGCCAAATGCCGCTCGCCCGCCTGACGCGCGCCGGCCTTGCCGGCGAGCTGGCGCTGCGCTTCCACCAGATGCGCCATGCCGCCCGCCACGCCGCAATGGCCATAGGATAGAAGCCCGCCGTGGGTGTTGAGCGCGAGCTTCCCTGCCATGCCGAAATCCCCGCGGCGCAACTGCGCCGCCGCCTCGCCGCGCGCGGCGATGCCGATTTCCTCGAGCAGGACGAGGAGCGTGATGGTGAACGAATCGTAGATGCCGAGGTAGTCGAGCTCGCCGAGCGCGACCTTCGCTTGCGCGAGCGCCGCCTGCGCCGCGCGGCCTGCGCCCAGATCGGATAGGTCGGCGATGGCGCTCACGTGCTGGTGCAAATGCGCCTGCCCGGCTCCGGCGATGCGCACTGCCCCGTCGGATTCGGGCTCGCGGCTGACGATCAGAGCCGCCGCACCGTCCGATATCGGACAGCAGTCGAGGAGCTTGAGCGGCGCAGCAATGCATTTCGATGCAAGCACGTCGGCGACGCTGATGGCGTCCTTCAATTGTGCACCCGGATGCGCCGCCGCGTGCCGGCGCATGAGCACCGCGAATTCGGCCAGATCGGCTTCGCTCACCGAGTATTCGTGCAGGTAGCGCGAGGCGATGAGCGCGTAATAGGCGGGGATGGTGGCGCCGAACGGCACTTCGTAATCAGGATGCCCCACTTGAGCCAGCGTCTGGATCGAGGTATCGCGCGCCTGCCCCGTCAGCCGGTTCTCCCCCGCCACCACCAGCACGCGGCGACAACGGCCGGCGTCGACGAGCTCGCGCGCGAGCATCAGCATCGCGCAGCCCGTCGCCCCGCCGAGCTGCAGCGCATGCGCATAGTCGGGCTGCAGGCCGTAGTGCTCGGCAAACAGCGTGGACAGCATCAAATGCGGCAGGGTGGTAGCGTAGCCGCACAGCAGTCCGTCGACGTCCCTGCGCGCGAGTCCCGCGTCGGCAAGCGCCGCATCGCTCGCCTCGCGCATCAGCCCAAGCGGGGTCGCCCCCTCCAGCCTGCCGAAAGGCGTGACGCCGACACCGGTAATATAGGCCATGCGGGGTGCGGGCTAAGGGGGGGACATGTGGAGAAAACGCGGCGTTTGCGGTACAGTTTGATTTTCACATAGGATAAACGTTTTTCATGCATGTGAAAACCCCCGCTGCCCTACGCCGTCGTGGCTGCGCCCTCGCCACACGCAGATCGAATCCCTTCGTTCATCAACACTCACTCATCAAGGTATCCCCATGGCAAACATGATGCAGGACAAGGTAGTGGTCGTAACCGGTTCGGGCGGCGGCATCGGGCGCGAGTTCGCGCTGGCGATGGCCGCCGCAGGCGCCAAGGTGGTGGTCAACGACGTCGGAGCCTCGGTTAGCGGCGAAGGCAAGGATACCGGCCCGGCACAAAAGGTCGTTGACGAAATCCGCGCCAAGGGCGGTGTCGCGGTCGCCAATACCGACAGCGTCGCCACCTGGATGAGCGCCAACGCCATCATCAAGTGCGCGATCGACAACTTCGGCCGCATTGACTGCGTCGTCAACAATGCCGGCATCCTGCGTGACCGCATGTTCTTCAAGATGAATCCGGAAGAATGGAGCGCGGTGATCGACGTGCACCTGAACGGCTCCTTCTACGTCAGCCGCGCCGCGGCGACCTATTTCAAGGACCAGGAGTCGGGCTCCTACGTGCACATGACTTCGACTTCGGGCTTGATCGGCAACATCGGCCAGGCGAATTACGGCGCGGCGAAGCTCGGCATCATGGCGTTGTCGAAAATGATTGCGATGGACATGGCGCGCTACAACGTGCGCTCGAACTGCATCGCCCCCTTCGCCTGGAGCCGCATGATCGGTTCCATCCCCGCCGAAACGCCGGAGCAGAAGGCGCGCGTCGATAAGCTGAAGACCATGGAAGCCGCCAAGATCGCGCCGATGGCGGTGTTCCTGTGCAGCGATGCGGGCAAAGGTGTGAGCGGCCAGGTGTTCGCCGTGCGCGCCAACGAAATCTTCCTCATGAGCCAGTCGCGGCCGCTGCGTTCGGTGCATCGCGACGGTGGCTGGAGCGCGCAGAGCATCGCCGATCACGCGATACCGGCGCTGAAGGCGCATTTCTACGGCCTGGACCGCTCGCAAGACGTGTTCAGCTGGGATCCGGTCTGAGACACTAGCCGGAACAGGGCGCGCCCCAGGCTCCAAATCGAGCAGCGCACATCATGGCGATCGACTACGACAAGATCAAGAACTGGCCCTTTCGCGACGTCGAGCAGACCTATGGCGAAAAGGACAGCATCCTCTACGCGCTGGGCGTGGGCTACGGCCATGACCCGATGGACGAGGCGCAGCTGCAGTTCGTCTACGAAAAGAAGCTGAAGGCCGTGCCCACCATGCCGGTGGTGCTCGGCTACCCCGGCTTCTGGATGAAGGACCCGGCGAGCGGCATCGACTGGGTGCGCATCGTTCACGGCGAACAGTCGCTCGCCGTGCATCGCCCCATTCCCGCGAGCGGGACCGTCATCGGTCGCACGCGGATGAAGGCGGTGGTCGACAAAGGCAAAGACAAGGGCGCGCTGGTGATCCAGGAGCGCAGCATCTTCGACAAAGCGAGCGGCGAACTGCTCGCCACCGTCGAGCACACCACCTTCTGTCGCGGCGACGGCGGCTTTGGCAAAGGGGACGATGCGCCGCCTCCCCCGCCCGCCGTGCCCGACGGTCCGGCAGAGCGTACTTGCGATCTGCCGACGCTGCCGCAGGCCGCCTTGATCTACCGCCTGTGTGCCGATCCCAATCCCTTGCACGCGGAGCCGGCGGTCGCGAAAGCTGCGGGCTTCCCCCGCCCCATCCTGCACGGACTGTGCACCTACGGCGTCGCCGGCCACGCGATTCTGAAAACTTACTGTAGCTACGCACCGGAAAAGCTCGCCGGATTGTCGCTGCGCTTCTCATCCCCCGTGTACCCCGGCGAAACCATACGCACCGAAATGTGGCGCCGCGGTGACACCGTTCTGTTCCGCTCGCGCGCGCTCGAACGCGATGTCGTCGTGCTGAATAATGGCGTCGCGACCCTGCGTGGCTGAGGCGAGATGAGCGACGACACCCTCAGCCTGCTGCGCGACGCCGCGGCCGATTTCGCCCAGCTCGACGCGGCGCGGGTACGCAGGCTGCGCGACACGGAAATGGGCTTCGACCGCAGCGTGTGGCAGCAGATGGCCGAGCTCGGCTGGCTCGGCATCCTCGTGCCGGAAGCCTACGGCGGCATGGGCCTGGACCTCGCCGCCGCAACGATAGTCGCCGAACAGCTCGGCCGCGCGCTCTATCCCGAACCCTATTGCGCTTCCGCCGTGCTCGCGACGCTCGCTCTCCTGCAGGGCGACAATCCCGCGCTGAAGGAGCGGCTGCTGCCGCAACTCGCGAGCGGCAAGCTGGTCGCGAGCCTCGCCTGGCAGGACGCGCGCGGCGGTCTCGATCTCGAGCAAGGCGCGGTCAAACTCCGCGCCCGCAGCGGCAAAACCGTGCTCGAAGGAAGCAGCCGCTTCGTTGCGGCCGCTTCGGCCGACGGCTTCATCGTCGCCGCTCGCGCCAAGGGCGGTCTGGAGCTTTATTGGGTCGCGCGCGATGCCGCGGGCCTTGCCTGCGTGCGCGAGCCGTTAGCGGACGGAAGCGCGAGCGCGTTGCTCCACTTCCAGCGGGTGACGGTAAGCGCAGCGAATCGCGTCGCCGGCATCGAAAGCGCGCACCCGGCCCTGGAATACGCCCTCGAGCAGGCCACGCTTGCCGCAAGCGCCGAGCTGCTCGGCCTCATGGACGGCGCGCTCGAACTCACGCTCGAATACCTGCGTACGCGGGTGCAATTCGGCAAGCCTATCGGCAGCTTTCAGGCGCTGCAGCATCGCGCTGTCGACCTGTACATTCAGAAAGAGCTGACCCGGGCGGCGGTCGAGGCCGCCTGCGCCGTCCTCACCGACCCCGCGTCCACGCCAGACCGGCGCGCGGCGGCGGCCAGCGGCACGAAGGCGCGCGCCTCGCAGGCCGCACTGACGATCTGCAAGGAAGCGCTGCAGCTGCACGGCGCGATCGGCTTCACCGATGAATACGATTTGGGCCTGTATCTCAATCGTGCGCTGGCGCTCTCCGCCTGGCTCGGCAACGCCGCCGCCCAGCGCCGCCGCTATGCGGCCTTGGCCGAGGAATCAGGACGATGAAATATGGCGTAGAACAAGAGCAGGATTGGAACGCGCTTGGCGACGAAGAATTCCGCGCCATCGTGCGCGCGGAATTCGAGGCCAACTACCCGGGCGAGCTGCGCTATCCGCCGCGGCGCCTGCGCTGGCAGGAGAACAAGTCCTGGTTCCTGCGCATGGCGCGCAAAGGCTGGATCGCGCCCAATTGGCCCGCCGCCTACGGCGGCATGGGGCTCGCACCGACGAAGCTCTTGATCTTCCTCGAGGAGCAGGAGCGCTGGGGCATCGTGCGCTTCCAGGACCACGGCATCCTCATGGTCGGGCCGACGCTGATGCGCTTCGGCACCGAAGAGCAGCGCCGCCGTTATCTTCCGCCCATCCTCAGCTGCGAGGAAATCTGGTGCCAAGGCTATTCCGAGCCGAACGCCGGCTCCGATCTCGCCAGCCTGCGCACCGAAGCGCGCCTGGAAGGCGGGCACTTCATCATCAACGGCCAGAAGACCTGGACCACGCTCGCGCAGGACGCCACCCACATGTTCGTGCTCGCGCGCACCGACAAGGGCGTGAAGAAGCAGGAAGGCATCAGCTTCCTGCTGCTCGACCTCGCGGCAAAAGGCGTCAGCGTGCGCCCGATCCGCGATCTCGCCGGGCACGAGGAATTCTGCGAAGTGTTCCTCGACAATGTGCGCACACCGGCGACGAATCTCGTCGGCGGCTTGAACCAGGGATGGACGGTGGCGAAATCGCTGCTCGGCTTCGAGCGCATATTCATCGGCAGCCCCAAGCTTCCCGAATATGGGCTGCAGATCCTGCGCTCGGTGGCGCGCGCGCGCGGCGTCGCGGACGATGCGCTTTTCCGCGACCGCTTGGCCGGCATGCAACTCGACGTCGCGCACCTCGCCGACATCTACAAGCATTTCGCTGCCATCGTCGGCCGCGGCGAACCGCTGGGGCCGGAGGTGTCGCTGCTCAAAATCTGGGCCACGGAGACTTTCCAGCGCATCGCCGACCTGATCATCGAGACTGCCGGAGATTGCGGGGGCCACGCGGGCAAGGTGGAGCTGGACGGCGAGCAGATCGAACTGCTCGCGCCGTTCTACAAGGCACGGCCGTCGTCGATCTATGGCGGCAGCAACGAGATCCAGCGCAACATCCTCGCGCGTCAGGTGCTCAATCTTCCCGGCTAGGCTGGGTCGTGCCGAAACCGCCAAACCGCGATCGACGAGCATCTCGCCCCGAGCTTCAAACGCATGCGCACTGGGAATAGAATCGGAATGCTCAAACTCCAAGGAGGGGATCGATGAAACGCATACTTCTGCTTTGCCTGTTTAGCCTCTCTCTGCTGTGCACCGGCCAAGCCGCGGCGCAGGCCTATCCGCACAAGCCGATTCGGCTGGTCGTGCCCTTCCCGCCCGGCGGCCCCACCGACATTCTGGGACGCGCCATCGGGGCGAAGCTCTCCGAATTCATGGGACAGCCGGTGATCATCGACAATCGCGGCGGCGCGGGCGGCGGCATCGGCGCGGACAACGTCGCCAAGTCGGCCCCGGACGGCTATTCACTGCTGCTCGGCACCACCGGCACGCACACCATCAATCCCAATCTCTATCGCAAGCTGCCTTACGACCCGATCAAGGACTTCGTGCCGATTTCGCTGGTGGTGAAATACCTCAACATCCTCGTCGTCAATCCCAATGTGCCGGTGAAGTCGGTCGCCGACTTGATCGCGCTCGCCAAGCAGAAGCCGGGCGAGGTGACCTTCGGCTCGGCGGGCAACGGCTCATCCAACCATCTCACGGGTGAGATGCTCGCCACCAGGGCCGGCGTGAAAATGCAGCACGTACCCTACAAGGGCAGCGGCCCTGCCTTGAACGACGTCATCGCCGGTCAAATCACCTTCATGTTCGACCAGTATTCGACGGTCGGCCCGAACATCAAGGCGGGAAAGCTGCGTGCCATCGGCATCGCCACCAAAGAGCGGCACAAGCTGCTGCCCGATGTGCCCACCATCGCCGAGACCATACCCGGCTTCGAAGTGTCGCCGTGGTACGGCCTGTTCGCACCTGCCGGCACGCCGAAGGACGTGGTCAATCGGCTCCACGACGAACTCGTCAAAGTCATGAATTCGCCTGAGATCCATGAGCGTATGACGACGCTGGGCTGGGACCCGGTCACCTGCACGCCGGAAGAATTTATGGCGCAGATCAAATCCGAGCTTGCCATCTGGGCCGACGTGGTCAAGAAAGCCGGGGCCAAGATCGACTGAGCCGTTCGGCAGAAGGCGGGAAGCGGAAGCCGACTCCTCGTCTTTGCAGCAAGGATGCAGACAGATTTCCACCATCAAGGAAAGAGCCATGAACCCCATGCGTAAGTTCCTCGCACTCGCCGCGCTCGCCCTGTTGCCCGTCGCCGCCTTCGCCCAGCAATGGCCGACGAAACCGGTGCGCTTCCTCATTCCCTATCCTCCGGGAGGCAGTGCCGAGATCCTCGCGCGCCCGATTGCGCAAAAGCTCACCGAGGCCTGGGGGCAATCGGTGGTCCTCGATTTCCGCGGCGGCGCGGGCGGCACCATCGCCACCGACATCCTGGCGAAGTCGCCTCCCGACGGGCATTCGATCATCATGGTGCTCGCCGCCCACGCCATCAACCACAGCCTGTATGCCAAGCTGCCCTACGACACCCTGCGCGACTTCGCCCCGGTATCGCTCACCGCAAGCCTGCCGCTGATCGTGGTGACGCCGCCTTCGGTGCCGGCAAACTCGGTGAAGGAGCTGATCGCGCTCGCCAAGGCGAAACCGAACAGCATCAACTTCGCCTCGGCTGGCAACGGCAACACGAGTCACTTGGCGGGCGAGCTGTTCAAGACCGTCGCCGGCGTGGAAATGGTGCACGTGCCCTACAAGGGCAGCGGTCCTTCGCTCATTGCGCTGCTGGGCGGCGAAGTGCAGCTGATGTTCGACAGCCTGTCCTCGTCGCTGCCGCACGTGCGCTCGGGCAAGCTGAGAGGGCTCGCCGTCACCAGCGCCAAGCGCTCGCATGCCATCCCGCAGCTGCCGACAGTGGGCGAGGCGGGACTCGCGAATTTCGTCGTCGACGGCTGGTACGGCATCCTCGCGCCCGCAGGCACGCCGCCGGCAATCGTCAACAAGATGAGCGCGGACATCGCCCGGATGATGCAGATTCCCGACACGCGCGAGCGCATTATGGGCTCGGGATACGATATCGTCGGCAGCACCCCCGAGCAGTTCAGCGCGCACATCCGCAACGAAGTCGAACGCTGGTCCAAGGTGGTCAAGGCTTCCGGCGCGCGCATCGACTGAACAAGCACGTGCGCTGAAATCCGCCCCCGAGACTAGCGTCCGGGTCCACTGCCCTATTTCGCCAAGCTTTCAATTCAACAAGGATCATCCATGCCCCGCCCGCTATCCCACATCCGCGTACTCGACCTGTCGCGCGTCCTCGCCGGCCCCTGGGCCTCGCAGAACCTGGCCGACCTCGGCGCAGAAGTGATCAAGGTGGAACGTCCCGGAGTCGGTGACGACACCCGCGGTTGGGGGCCGCCCTGGTACAGAGACAGCGAGGGCAGGGACACGAAGGATTCGTCCTACTACCTCTCCTGCAACCGCGGCAAGAAATCGATCACCCTGGACATCTCCAAACCGGAGGGACAGGAGATCGTGCGCGAGCTCGCGGCAAAGTGCGACGTGCTGATCGAAAACTACAAGGTCGGCACGCTCGCGCGCTACGGCCTCGCCTACGAGGACCTGCGTAAGATCAATTCGCGGCTCATCTACTGCTCCGTCACCGGCTTCGGCCAGTCCGGCCCCTATGCGCCGCGCCCGGGCTACGACTTCGTGTTCCAGGGTATGGGCGGATTGATGAGCATCACCGGCGAGCGCGACGAACTGCCCGGCGGCGGGCCGATGAAAGTCGGCATCGCCATCACCGACATCCTCACCGGTATGTACGCGAGCTTGGCGATCACGGCAGCCATTGCCCATTGCGAGCGCGGCGGTGCCGGCCAGTACATCGACATGGCGCTGCTCGATTGCATGGTCGCGTTCAACGCCAACCAGATCAGCGGCTTTCTGACCTCCGGCAACATCCCCAAGCGCTACGGCAATGCGCATCCCAATGTCGTGCCCTATCAGGTGTTTCCTTGCAAAGACGGCCACATCATCCTCGCCGTCGGCAACGACAGCCAGTTCGCGAGCTTCTGCAAGCTCGCGGGCCGCCCCGAACTCGCCGAGGACGAGCGCTTCAGGCTCATGACCGGACGCATCACCAACCGCGACGCGCTGATTCCCATCGTCGCCGACATCATGCGCAGCCGCGGCATGCACGAGTGGATCGAGGTGCTCGAAGCCGCCAACGTGCCCTGCGGTCCGATCAACAACATGCGCCAGGTGTTCGAAGATCCGCAGGTGCAGCACCGCGGGCTGAAGGTGGAGATTCCGAATCCCGGCCGCGCGCCTTGTCCCACGGTGGCGAGCCCGATGCGCTTTTCCGAGACACCGGTGGAATACCAGGTGCCGCCGCCACGCCTGGGCCAGCATACCGAGGAGATCCTCGGCGGCCTGCTCGGCCTCGAAGGCGACGCGGTGAAAGCACTCGCCGCCAAAGGCATCATCTAAGGCCTCCCGCAAAATGATTTCCACAACGGGCGAAGCGAAATGAGCGAACGTCCCTACGCCGGGCTCAAAGTGCTGGACATGAGCCAGGGCATCGCCGGGCCCTATTGCGCGGAGCTGCTCGCGCAGCAGGGCGCGAGCGTGATCAAAGTCGAGCCCCCAGCAGGAGACTGGATACGCGTCATCGGCGGCAGCAAGGACGGCATGAGCGCGTACGCCATCGTCAACAATCTCGGCAAGCGCTCGATCTGCCTCGACGCGGCGCAGGCCGAGGGTCGCGAGCTCATTCTTAGGATGGCTGAGGGAGCGGACGTCTTCGTCGAGAACTTCCGCCCCGGCGTGATGGAAAAGCTGGGTCTGGATTATCCGCTGCTCGCCAAGCGCGCGCCGCGCTTGATCTATCTTTCCGTCACCGGCTTCGGCGATTCGGGGCCGAACTGCGGGAAGCCGGCGACCGATTCGGTGGTGCAGGCCTGGAGCGGTATGGCCGTCATCAACAAGGATGCGGCCGGAACGCCGCGGCGCATGGGCCTACTCGTCCCCGACCACGTCACCGCCCTGTACGCTACGCAGTGCGTAGGCGCAGCACTCTACGCCCGCGAACGCCATGGCCGCGGCAAGCATCTGCAGCTCTCGCTTGCCGAATGCTGCGCCGCCTTCCAGGCCGCCCCGATCATCGACGATTTCCTGTTCGCCGGCGAGTACAAGCCGCCGATCACCGTGCCTGCGGGCGTCTTCGCCACCCGCGACGGCTACGTGGTGCTGGCGACGCTGCGCGATGCCATGTGGCAGGGGCTGTGCCGCGCGATCGGGCGCGAGGACTGGATCGCCGAGCCGCGCTACGCCACCAATGCCTTGCGCGGCCGGGCGAGCAGCGAGATCAACGCCGCAGTGGCGCAGATTCTCGCGACGCGCGATAGCAGCGAATGGGCCGCGCGCTTCGATGAACAAGACGTGCTGTTCTCTCCGGTGCAGAACTACAGCGAGTTGCGCGCGGATGCGCAGATGCGCCACATGGGCTACTTCGGCGAAATCGAACAGACGCCTTACGGCAGGCTGCCCCTACCCTACTTTCCCGGCACCGAGCGCGCACGCGCGCAGCCTGCCGCTCCGCGCGCCGGGGAGCACAGTCGTGAAATCCTGGCAGAGTTGGGCATGGACGCAGCGCAGATCGAAAGGCTGGAACGCGCCGGCACGGTCATCCAGGCGCACTAAGCCGCGCCCTGGCCTGGCGACGTTCAGCCGGCGTCGGGCTTCTTGCGCTCGAACAAGGCGGCGAGTTCGCCGACGATGCCGCGGCGGAAGGCGAGCACGCAGATGACGAATATCGCGCCCATGATCACCTGCACCCAGGAGCCCACCTTGTCGGCGAGCTCGTTCTCCAGGGTGACGATGAAAAACGCCCCGACCACCGGCCCGAATATGGTGCCGATGCCGCCGATCAGGGTCATCAGCACCACCTCGCCCGACTGAGGCCAGTTGACGTCGGTGAGGGTTTCGAAGCCGAGCACGATGGTCTTGGTCGCACCGGCCATCCCCGCGAGCGCAGCCGACAGCACGAAAGCGAGCAGCTTGTAGCGATCGACATCGTAGCCCAGGGAAAGCGCGCGCGCCTCGTTCTCGCGGATCGCCTTGAGCACCTGGCCGAAGGGCGAATGCACCGTACGGTAGATGAGGAAGAACCCGATCAAGCAGACGGCGAGCACAACGTAATACATGGCGAGATCGCTTTCCAGGTTGATCACGCCGAACAGCTTGCCGCGCGGCACGCCTTGCAGGCCATCTTCCGCCCCGGTGAACTTCGCCTGCAGGCAGAAGAAGTAGATCATCTGCGCTAGCGCCAGCGTAATCATCGAAAAATAGATGCCCTGGCGGCGTATGGCGAGGCTGCCCACCAACCAGCCGAGCAGCGTCGAGCAGGCCACGGCGAACGGAATCGCGACTTCGGGCGGAAATCCCCAACTCTTGATGGCGTAGCCGACCGCGTAGCCCGCGGTTCCGAAGTACGCCGCATGGCCGAAGGAAAGCAGACCGGTAAATCCCAACAGCAGATTGAAGGCGCAGGCAAACAGTGCAAAGCACATCGCCTTCATCATGAATATGGGATAGGCGCCGGTGTAGGGGGCGATCAGCCCGAGCAGGATGAGGATGATGAAACTGGCGGCGTTGCGGCTCATTTCTCTCTACCGAACAGACCGGCCGGACGCACCAGGAGCACGATCGCCATGATGACGAACACGACGGTAGCCGAGGCCTCGGGATAATACACTTTGGCGATGCCCTCGATCACGCCCAGTCCCAGACCGGTCACGATGGAGCCGAGGATCGAACCCATGCCGCCGATCACCACCACCGCGAACACGACGATGATGATGTTCGAGCCCATGAGCGGGTTGATCTGGATCACTGGTGCGGCGAGTACGCCGCCGATCGCCGCGAGCGCCACGCCGAAACCGTAGGTGAGCGTCACCATCAGCGGCACGTTGACGCCGAAGGCTTGCACCAGCATGGGATTCTCCGTGCCTGCGCGCAGATAGGCGCCGAGCCGGGTGCGTTCGATCACGTACCAGGTCGCGAGGCAGATCGTGAGCGATGCCCCGACGACGAAGGCGCGATAGTTCGGCAGGATCATGAAGCCGAGGTCGGTCGCCCCGCGCAGCGCGTCGGGCACGGAATAGGGCTGGCCCGAAACGCCGAAGAAATAGCGGTAGATGCCTTCGATGATGAGGGCGATGCCGAAAGTGAGCAGCAGGCCGTAGAGGTGATCGAGCTTATAGATCCAGCGCATCAGCAGCCGCTCGAGGATGATGCCGAAAGCGCCGATGAGGAGCGGCGCGAGCGCGAGCGACCACCAAAAGCCCAGCCCGAGTTGCTCCAGCGCCAGATAGGCGACGTAGGCGCCCATCATGTAGAGCGCCCCGTGGCTGAAATTGATGATGTTGAGCAGGCCGAATATCACGGCGAGCCCGAGCGAGAGCATGGCGTAGAACGAACCGTTCACCAGCCCGAGCAGCAATTGCCCCAGGAATGCCTGAATCGGGACGCCGAATATTTCCACGTTGAACTAGCCTTCGCCGCGACGAAGATTGATATGAAGGAAGCCCGCTCCCGTGTAATGCCGGGAGCGGGCGCTCGCGCCCTTACTTCTTGATCATCGGGCAGGTCGAGAGCGACAGCGGCTGGTAGGCCTGCTCGCCCGGGATCGTCGCCTTCAGCTTGTAATAATCCCAGGGATACTTCGACTCCTCGGGCTTCTTCACCTGCATCAGGTACATGTCCTTGATCATGCGCCCGTCGGCACGGATGTAGCCGTTCTTGACGAACAGGTCGTTGATCTTCACCTTCTTCATTTCCGCCATGACCTTGTCGGAATCGTCGGTGCCGGTCGCCTGCACCGCTTTCAGATAGGTAGTCGCCGCGGAATAGACTGCGGCCTGGTCGAAGGTCGGCATGCGTTTGAACTTCTCGAAGAAGCGTTTCCCGAATTTGCGCGTCTCGTCGTTCGTATCCCAGTACCAGGCGCTTGTGAGCATCATGCCTTGCGCCGTCTTCAGACCGAGGGCGTGGATGTCGGTGATGAACAAGAGCAGGCCGGCGAGGCTCTGGTTCTTGGTCAAGCCGAACTCGTTCGCCGCCTTGACCGCGTTAATGGTGTCGCCGCCCGCGTTCGCAAGCCCGATGATCTGCGCCTTGGACGCCTGTGCCTGCAACATGAAGGAGGAAAAGTCGGACGCGTTCAAGGGGTGCAGCGCGTGGCCGAGCACCTGGCCGCCGTTCGCCTTCACCACTGTCGCGGTGTCGTTCTCGAGCGCCTTGCCGAAGGCATAGTCCGCGGTGAGGAAGAACCAGGTCTTGCCGCCGGTCTGCACGATCGCCTTGCCCGTGCCGTTGGCGAGCGCATAGGTATCGTAGGCGTAGTGCACGGTGTACGGGTTGCAGTCTTCGTTGGTCAGGCTCTTGGTCGCGCCGCCGGTGACGATGAGGATGTGCTTCTTCTCCGCCGCGACCTTGCTCACTGCGATGGCGACGCTGGAAGTCGGTACGTCGAGGATCACGTCCACCCCTTGCGTGTCGTACCATTCGCGCGCCTTGGTCGCGCCGACGTCCGGCTTGTTCAAGTGATCGACGCCGACGACTTCGATCGGCTTACCCAGCACCTTGCCGCCGAAATCCTGCGCCGCCATCTGCGCCGCATAGAGCGATCCCGGCCCGCCGATGTCGGCATACAGGCCCGACATGTCGTTCATGACGCCGAGTTTCACCGTGTCGTTGGAAATCGCACCGGCTTTGGCCGCTGCCTGCTTGGCCCCCTGGGCCATCGCAGCGTTCGCGGCCAGGCCCAGCAGTGCCGACCCCACCAATGTCACAAGCAGTTTGCGTTTCATCTTCACTCCTCCTAAAAAATCAGATTCCAAGGAATTCGTGCAGCATACTCATTTTGGATTGCATCTCGCCCGAGGTGAAATCTTCGACGATGCGCCCATGCTCCATGACGTAGAAGCGATCGGCGAGCGGCGCGGCGAAGCGGAAGTTCTGCTCCACCATGACGATAGTGTAGCCTTTCTCCCGCAGCATCCGGATGGTGCGTCCCAGCGCTTGCACGATCACCGGTGCGAGCCCCTCCGAGATTTCATCGAGCAGCAGCAGTTGCGCCCCGGTGCGCAGGATGCGCGCCACGGCGAGCATCTGCTGCTCGCCGCCGGACAGCCGTGTGCCCTGGCTGTTCTTGCGCTCCTTCAGGTTGGGAAACATGTCGTAGATTTCCGCGAGCGACATGCCGGTGCTCGACACCGCAGGGGGCAACAGCAGATTTTCCTCGCAGGAAAGGCTGGAGAAGATGCCGCGCTCTTCCGGACAATAGCCGATGCCGAGGTGCGCGATGCGGTGCGGCGCCATGCCGATCGCCTCGCGCCCGTTGACCATGATCGAACCGGTGCGGTGCCCGACGAGGCCCAGTATCGCCTTCAAGGTCGTCGTGCGGCCCGCACCGTTGCGGCCCAGCAGGGTCACCACCTCGCCGCGATTTACGCTGAAGTCCACCCCGTGCAGGATGTGCGACTCGCCGTAGAAGGCGTGCAGGTCGGTGACACGCAGGAACTCGACGCCCGCGCTCATCCGTGCGCCCCCTGGAGTTCACCTTCGGCCGTGCCCATATAGGCTTCCATCACCTGCGGGTTCTTCGACACCTGGGCATACGGCCCTTCGGCGATGACCGTGCCGCGCGCGAGCACGGTGATGGTGTCGGAAATTCCCGCCACCACGTTCATGTTGTGCTCGACCATCAGGATGGTGCGGTTGGCGGCGACCTTCTCGATTAAGGTGGTAACCCGGTCCACGTCCTCGTGGCCCATGCCCTGCGTCGGCTCGTCCAGCAGCATCAGCTCGGGCTCCATCGCCAGCGTGGTCGCGATTTCCAGCGCGCGCTTGCGGCCGTAGGGCAGCTCCACCGTAACCGCCTGCGCATAGGCGGCGAGGTCGACCGATTCGAGCAGCTCCATCACCTTGGCGTCGAGGCTGGAAAGCGACTTTTCCGACTTCCAAAAATGAAACGAGGTGCCGAGCTTGCGCTGCAGGCCGATGCGCACGTTCTCGAGCACCGTCAGGTGCGGAAATACGGCGGAAATCTGGAACGAGCGGATGATGCCGCGGCGCGCGATTTCGGCCGGCTTGGCGTAGGTGATGTCGGCGCCGTTATAGAGGATGTGTCCCGCCGTGGGGACGAGGAACTTGGTGAGCAGGTTGAAGAAGGTGGTCTTGCCCGCGCCGTTGGGGCCGATGAGGGCGTGGATTTCGCCCCGCTTCACCTTGAGGTTGACGTCGCTGACGGCGACGAAACCCTTGAATTCTTTAGTTAGGCTCTTGGTTTCGAGTATGTATTCTTGCATGCTCAGCAGCACGGCGGCCGCGCCGACTGCCCTCCCCCTGCCAGTGACCGCATTCTTGCGCTATCGCCTAGGCCGAGGCGATACCGAGTTAGGCATTATAACGATCCGCCTTACCCACGCAACCACCCTGACGGGTGGTTATCGCCCCTTCCATTCGGGCTTGCGTTTGGCGACGAAAGCGTCGATGCCTTCTTTGGCGTCTTCCGCCATCATGTTGCAGGCCATCACTTCGCTCGCCAGCTCGTACGCGGCCTCCAGCCCCATCTCGAGTTGGCGGTAGAACATCTGCTTGCCCGCGCGGATCGCGACCGGCGTCTTGGCGAGGATAGAGTCGGCGAGTTTGCCGATTTCCGCATCCAGCGCTTCGGGCGCGACCACGCGATTGACTAGGCCGCGGGCAAGCGCCGCCTGCGCGTCGATGAATTCTCCAGTGAGCAGCATTTCCAGCGCCTGTTTGCGCCCGAGATTGCGCGCAAGCCCCACGGAGGGCGTGGAGCAGAACAGGCCGAGGTTCACGCCCGACACGGCGAAGCGCGCGCTGTCCGCAGCCACGGCGAGATCGCACATCGACACCAGCTGACAGCCGGCGGCCGTGGCGATGCCGTGCACGCGTGCGATCACCGGCTGCGGCATGCGCGTGAGCGTGAGCATCAGCCGGCTGCACTGTGCAAACAGTGCCTTTTGGAATTCCTTCGCCGGGTTGGCGCGCATCTCCTTCAAGTCGTGTCCGGCGCAGAAGGCCTTGCCCGCGCCCGCGATCACCACCACGCGAACTGCGGCGTCGGCGGCGATGCGCTCGAGTTCCGCCTGCAGTTCGCTCATCAGCGCGCGCGACAGCGAATTGAATTGCGTCGGTCGGTTGAGCGTCAGCCGCACCACGCCCCCCGTGTCTTCGCGCCGCAGCAGTGCTTCGGCGGCAAGTTCGGGATTTGCACTCATGCTCATCGCTCCTATTCGATCGCCTGCGCGGACTTGGCTTGCTGGCGCAGCACGAACTTCTGGATCTTGCCGGTAGAAGTCTTCGGCAGCTCGCCGAACACCACCGCCTTCGGCACCTTGAAGCGCGCCAAGTGCCCGCGGCAGTGCTCGATGATCTCCTCCGCCGTCGCCTGCGCGCCGGGCTTCAGTTCGACGAAGACGCAGGGCGCCTCCCCCCACTTGGGATCGGGTTTCGCCACCGCCGCCGCCGCGAGCACCGCGGGATGGCGATAGAGCGCCTCCTCGATCTCCAGCGAAGAGATGTTCTCGCCGCCGGAGATGATGATGTCCTTCGAGCGGTCGCGGATCTTGACGTAACCGTCGGGCTGCATCACCGCCAGATCGCCCGAATGAAACCAGCCTCCGGCGAAGGCCTCGGCGCTCGCCTTCGGGTTCTTGAGATAGCCCTTCATGGTGATGTTGCCGCGGAACATGATCTCGCCCATGGTCTCGCCGTCCCACGGCACCGGCCGCATGCTGTCGGAGTCGAGCACCGTGACGCCTTCCTGGGCGTGGTAGCGCACGCCCTGGCGGCCGTTGAGGCGCACCTGCTCCTCGAGCGGCAGCTCGTCCCACTCGGGATGCTTGGCGCAGACCGACGCCGGACCATAGGTCTCGGTGAGGCCGTAGACATGGGTGACGTTGAAGCCGATCTTCTTCATGCCCTCGATCACGGCGGCCGGCGGCGGCGCCGCGGCGATCAGGCCCGATACCGTATGGTCGATGCCTGCGCGCCATTCGGCCGGCGCGTTGGCGATCAGGCTGTGCACGATCGGCGCGCCGCAGTAGTGCGTCACCTTGTGCTCGCGGATCGCCTCGAGGATCAGCTTGGCGTCGACGCGGCGCAGGCAGACGTTGGTGCCGGCATTGGCCGCCATGGTCCAGGGAAAGCACCAGCCGTTGCAGTGGAACATCGGCAGCGTCCACAGATAGACCGAATGCTGCGGCATGCTCCAGGTGACGATGTTGCACATGCCATTCAGATACGCGCCGCGATGATGGTAGACCACGCCCTTCGGGTTGCCCGTGGTGCCCGAGGTGTAGTTGAGCGAGATCGCCATCCACTCGTCTGCGGGCGCTTGCCAAGCGTAGTTCGCGTCGCCCGCGGCGATGAAAGCCTCGTACTCCTGCTCCCCCAGTCGCTCGCCGGGGCCTGCGTATTCGGGGTCGGCGATGTCGATCACGATCGGGCGCTTTTCGGCGAGCGCCAAGGCTTTCGTCACGGTCGGGGAAAACTCCAAGTCGGTGATCAGCAGTTTCGCGCCGCCGTGATTGAGCATGAAAGCGATCGCCTCGGCGTCGAGCCGGGTGTTGAGGGTGTTCAACACCGCCCCCGTCATGGGAACGCCGAAATGGCATTCGTACATCTCCGGCGTGTTCGCAGCCATCACCGCCACGGTGTCGCCCACGCCTATGCCGCGCCCGGCGAGAGCCGACGCGAGTTGCCGGCAGCGCGCATAGGTTTCGCGCCAGCGGTAGCGGCGCGCGCCGTGCACCACGGCGAGGCGTTCCGGATACACGTAAGCGGCGCGCTCGATGAAGCTCAGAGGCGTGAGCGGCGCGAAATTGGCGGGGTTGCGGTCTAGGTCGGTTTCGAAGGGATTGACGCGGTCCATGGTGTCTCGACTCCTCCTGCGGCGGGCGAATCAATCTACCACATGCAAGGCTGGAGCGCGCACCTTGAGCCTGCACCGGCCGCGGTCGAATAGCTACCCGGATATTCGCTCGCGGCGCATGTCCAAGTAGGCCTTGCGCCTGGACTCCGGGAGCTTCTCGATCGCGTAGCGCAGCATGGTGCGCGGCATGCGCGCTGCGTGTTTGCGCAAGAACCGCTCTGCGGTGGGCAAGGAGCGCTTGCCGACTTCGCGCAGCATCCAGCCGGCCGCCTTGTGGATCAAGTCTTCGCGGTCGTTCATCAGGATTTGCACGATCTTGAGGGTGTCGCCATATTCGCCCGCTCGGATGAAGGCCGCGGTCGCGAGCATAGCGATGCGCCGGTCCCACATGTTTTTCGACGCGGCGAGCGTATACAGCACGTCGCGCCTGCTGTGCAACAGATGATCCCCGAGGATATAGGGCGCGGAGGAATCGACCAGGTCCCAGTTGTTGACCCTGCGCTTACGCGACAGATAGAACTTCGCCAGCGCGCGGCGCTTTATCGGATCCGCGGCCTGGTATTGTCCGACCAGAATGAACAGCGCCGTGAGCCGCTCTTCGTGCATCTTGCCTTGCAGCAGCCTGCCCACTTCGGCTAGCGGCAAGTCGCGAAACGCCTTGGCGAGCTTGCGCTGCGCCGGCACGTTTACGCCGATGAATGCATCGCCATGGCCGTACTGGCCCGCCGCGGTCTTGAAATACCAGGCCGATGCACGCGCCCGCGCCGGCGATGCCTGCTCGCGCAGGCGCGCCGCCACCACCTTTGCCGTCATCTTCTTCGAAGCAGGAGTCACTGCTCGACTGCGTTCTCGCCGTCGAGCTTCAGCCAGACGCACTTGCCCTTGCTTTCTTTGTCGATGCCGGCGAGCAGCTTCTCGTGCTCGGCGATCTCCTCCTTGCTCGCGCGCAGCACAGTGAGCCGGCCGCGCTCGAGCGGCGCGCCCGCCCCCGCCACCGCGCTTGCCGCTGGCGCCTGCTCCAGTTCCATCGCCAGGCTCTCCTGCCCGCGCGTCATGGCGAGATACACCTCGGCGAGCAGTTCCGCATCGAGCAGCGCGCCGTGCAGCGTGCGATGCGCATTGTTCACGCCGTAGCGCTCGCACAAGGCGTCGAGCGAATTCTTCTTCCCCGGGTGCAGCTCCTTCGCGAGCTTCAGCGTATCGGTGATGCCGGCGCAATGCTGCGTCAGCGCCGGCAGCTTCGCCAGTGCCAGCTCCTGCTCCAGAAACTCGACGTCGAACGGCGCGTTGTGGATGACGAGTTCGGCGCCGCGGATGTATTCGATGAACTCGGCCGCGATTTCGCGGAACTTCGGCTTGTCTTGCAGGAATTCGTCGCTGATGCCGTGCACCTTCATCGCTCCCTCTTCGCTCGCACGCTCGGGATTGATGTAATGGTGGAAGTGATTGCCGGTGGGCTGGCGGTTGAGCAGTTCCAGACAGCCGATTTCGATCACGCGGTCGCCGAGCTTGGCGTTGAGCCCCGTGGTTTCGGTGTCGAGGACGATCTGCCGCGTCATTTGCCCGTCGCGTTTGTCGTAGCGCTGGCCGAAGTCCAGCCGCCGCCCAAGGAGCGCATCAGGTCCACGCTCGCCGCGAGGCGCGCCTGGCGGTTGCGCAGGAAAGCGAGCCCTGAATCGTTCGCCGTGCGCTGCGCGTCCAGCACTTCGAGATAGGCCGAATAGCCGGATTCGTAGCGCAGCCGCGCGAGCCGCAGGGTATTGCGCGCGGCGGCGACGCGTGCCTGCAGATCCCGCTCCGCGGCAGCCGTGTGCTGCACGCTCGTGAGCGCGTCCGCCACTTCGCGAAATGCCGTTTCGACCGCTTTCTGGTAGGCGGCGACCGACTGCTTCTGCCGCGCCTGCGCCGCCTCGGTGCGCGCGGCGAAGCGGCCGGCGTCGAATATCGGCAGCGCGAGGCCGAAGCCCGCCGACCAGATGCTCGCATTGTTAGTGAGCGCCGTGGCGAGCGCCGTGCTCTGCCCCCCGGCGTACGAGGTAAGCGAAATCGTGGGAAACATGGCCGCCTTGGCGATGCCGATTTGCGCGTTCGCCGCGACGAGTTGCTGCTCCGCCAGGCGCACGTCCGGCCGACGTTCGAGCAGCGCCGAAGGCAATCCGGCGGGCGGCACGGGCGGCAGGGGCAGCCGCATCAAGTCGCCCGCCGCGAGCGCCAGATCAAGGCTGCCGGTGAGCGTCGCCAACTGGTGTTCGACCAGCGCACGCTGGCGCAGCAGTTCCGTGAGCTGCGCGGCGGCGTCGGCGCGCGCGAACTCCGCCTGGTTCACGTCCAGGTCCGAGGCCACGCCGCCGCGGGCGCGGCTATTCACGTAGGCGAGCGTCTCCTCACGGCTGGCGAGCGTGGTGCGCGTCACCGCGATCTGCGCATCAAGCGAGCGCAGGGAAAAATATCCCTGCGCCGTCAGCGCCGTCAGCGTCTGGCTCACCACCTCCTTGGCGTAACGCGAACCGAGCGCGAGCGCGCGCGTCGCCTCCAGCGCGCGGCGCAGCTTGCCCCAGAAATCGATCTCGAATGCCGTGCCCAATGCGATGCGCACGTCGTTCCGGACCAGCGGCACCGTCGACGGAATCGGCGTCGCGGTGCTGTTGCTTAGGCGCAGGCGCTGCGGCGTGGCGCTCAAGTCGATCTCCGGCAGGAACGCCGCACCCGCCTCGCGCAGGTTGGCATCAGCTTCCTCGATGCGCGCCGCCGCAAGCTTCACGTCGGCATTGCGTTCCAGGGCGAGCGCCACCAGCTCGTCGAGCTTGGCGTCGCCGTAGAGTTGCCACCACGCTCGGCGCATTTCATCGCCCTGCGCCAGGTCCACCGGCGCACCGGCGTAGGCGCCGGGAAGTTCAACCGTCGGCCGCGCGTAATCCGGCCCCAGCGCGGCGCAGCCGCCCAGCGCGAGTACCGCGCAGAGCGAGAGGATGCGACGCGCGCTCATGCCGACGTCTCCCCGGCCGCAAGCTCCGCGTCGCGCTTCGCCTTGCGCCGGCCGAGCAGGGTGAAGAACAGCGGTATGAACAGAGTGGCGATGAAAGTCGCGACCGCCATGCCGCCGAATACGCCCGTGCCCATCGAGCGGCGCGCTGCGGCCCCCGCCCCGGTGGCCAACACCAGAGGCAACACGCCGAACATGAAGGCGAGCGAAGTCATGATGATGGGGCGAAAACGCTGCCGCGCCGCCTGCACCGCCGCGTCGACCACGCTCATGCCCGCGTAGACATTCTGCACCGCGAACTCGACGATGAGGATGGCGTTCTTCGCTGCCAAGCCGATGAGCGTCACCAAGCCGATCTGGAAGTAGATATCGTTGCTCAAGCGCAAAGCGAGCACGGCGAGCAGCGCTCCCAGTACCGCGAAGGGCACGGAGAGCAGCACAGCGACCGGCAGCGACCAGCGCTCGTACTGCGCCGAAAGGATCAGGAACACCATCACCAGAGCGAAGATAAACGCGGTGGTCGAGGCGCGGCCGGTGCGCTTCTCCTGGAAAGCCTGACCGGTCCAGGCGAGGTAATAGCCGGGCGGCAGCACTTCTGCGGCGACGTTCTCGACCGTCTGGATCGCCTGTCCCGAGCTGATGCCCGGGGCGGCGCCACCTACCACTTTCGCCGCGACGAAACCGTTGAAGCGGTCGAGTTGGTCCGGCCCGACCACGCCCTTGGTTTGGATCAAGGCCTTCACCGGCACCATGTCGCCGGCCGCCGAGCGCACGTAGACCTTACCCAGGTCCTCCGGCCGCGAGCGGTAAGGCGCATCGGCTTGGATCTGCACGCGGTAGGTGCGGCCGAACTTGTTGAAGTCGTTGACGTAGAGCGAACCCATGGTGCCTTGCAGCGCGTCGAACACGTCGGCTACCGGCACGCCGAGGGCAAGCGCTTTCTCGCGGTCGACCTCGACGAACCACTGCGGAATGTTCGGGCGGAAGAAGCTGTTGATGCCGGCAAGGTCGGGGTGCTGGCGCAGTGCGGCCAGGAATTTCTGCAGCACCGCCTCCAGCTTCTTCGGATCGCCGTCGGCGCGATTCTGCACGTACACCTCGAAGCCGCCTGCCGTGCCTAGGCCCCGGATCGGCGGGGCGTTGAAAGCGAACACCAGTCCGTCGCGATACGACTGCCCTTCGGTCGACATGTACTTGATGAGTTCGGCCGCGTTTTCCGGCCGCTCCTCCCAGGGCTTGAGGGTCACGAACATGGTCGCCGCGTTGGTCTTGTTGCCGCCGCCGATGAGGTCGAAGCCGTTGACGACGAAGACGTGGTCCACCGACGCATGGTGCATCATCGTCTCCTGGATGCGCGCACCGACCTTGCCGGTGCGGCCGAGCGAGGCGCCGTCGGGCAGCACCACCGCACCGTAGAAATAGCCAGAGTCCTCGATCGGCACCAGGCTGCCGGGAACGATCCGCAACAGGGCGACCACCGCGGCAATCACCAGCGCGAACGCCGCCAGCGCGAGCCAGCGGTGATGAATCACGCGGTTCACCCCGCGGGTGTACTTGAGCGTGAGCGAGGCGAAAGCCTGATTGAACGGACGGAACAGGCGCGATTCTTGTTCGCTCGGCTTCAGCAATATTGCGCACAGTGCCGGCGTCAGCGTGAGCGCGAGCAGGCCCGAGATCGTCACCGCGGTCGCCACAGTGACGGCGAACTGCTTGTACAGCTGCCCGGCGAGGCCGCCCAAGAACGCGACCGGAACGAACACCGCGAGCAGCACCAGTTCGATGGCGATGATCGCCGCAGTCACCTCGCGCATGGATTCGAATGCGGCCTCGCGCGGCGACAAGCCGCGCTCGGCCATCAGCCGCTCCACGTTCTCCAGCACGACGATGGCGTCGTCGACGACGATGCCGGTGGCCAGGACGATGGCGAACAAGGTGAGCGTATTGATGGAAAAACCGAACACATACAGGCCGGCGAAGGCGCCGATCAGCGAAACCGGCACGGCGATGAACGGGATCAGCGCCGCGCGCCAGCTCTGCAGGAAGGCGAACACCACGATCAGCACCAGCACCGCCGCCTCGAGCAGGGTGTGGATGACCTCCTTGATCGAGGCGTCGACCACGCGCGTCGTGTCGTAGGGAACGAGGAAGCTCACGCCCTGCGGAAACGTCTTCGACAATTCGGCCATGGTCTGGCGCACCGAATCGGCAACCTTGAGCGCGTTGGCACCCGATTGCAGGAAGATCGCGATGCCGATGGTCGGCTTGCCGTCCACGGTGGTGAACTGGTCGTAGTTCTGCGCCCCGAGTTCGAGGCGCGCGATGTCCTTCACCCGCAGCACCCCGTTCGGACCGCTCGCGCGCAGGATGATGTTGCCGAACTGCTCCGGCTCGACCAGCCTGCCGCGCGCGGTAACGGTATAGACGAGCGGCTGATCGGTCGGCGCGGGCTCCTGACCGATGCGGCCGGCGGCATACTGATTGTTCTGCACGCGGATGGCGTTGACCACGTCGGTGGTGGTGACGCCCAACTGCGCCATGCGGTCGGGCTTGAGCCAGACGCGCATCGAGTAATCGCGCGCCCCGAAGATGGTGGCATCGGCGACGCCCGGCAGGCGCTTCAGAATGTCGAGCACGTTGACGGTGAGGAAGTTGGACAGGAACAGCGTGTCGTAGCGCGGGTCGGAGGAACTCACCCCCACTGCCATCAAGATGTCGCGCGAGCGCTTCTGCACGATCACGCCGCTGCGGCGCACGTCGTCGGGCAGGCGCGGCAGCGCGATCTGCACGCGGTTATTCACTTGGATCACCGCATTGTTGATGTCGGTGCCGACTTCGAACGTCGCGGTGATGGTGAGCGTGCCGTTGGAGGCCGAGGTGGAATCGAAGTAGATCATGTTCTCGACGCCGGACAGCTGTTCCTCGATCGGCGCCGCCACCGTCTTCGCCAGCGTCTCGGCGCTCGCGCCGGGATAAGCGGCCGTGATCGCGACGGTGGGCGGGGCAATTTCCGGATACTGCGCAATCGGCAGCACTTGCGAAGCGACCAAGCCGGCGATGGTGATCACGATCGCGATGACCGCGGAAAAGATCGGCCGGCGGATGAAGAAGCTCGACAGCATGGGAGAGCGCCCTTACTTCGCCGGCTCGGCTGCCGGCTTCGCCGCCTGCTCGGCCGCTGCGAGCGGCGTCACTTTTTCGCCGGGACGCAGCTTCAGCAAGTTGTCGACGATCACCCGATCGCCGGCGGCGAGCCCGGAAAGGATCATCCAATCCGCTCCCACCCAGTCACCGGTCTGCACGCTGCGCATCGCGGCATTGCCCGCTTTGTCGAGAACGAAGACGAACCTGCCCTGCTCGTTCTGCATCACCGCGGTCTGCGGCACCAGGAACACCTTGTCGCGCTGCCCCGCCACCAGTTGCACCCGCACGAACTGTCCCGGAAGCAGCTGCACCTTGGGATTGTCGAATTCCGCGCGCAGCTGTTGCGTGCCGAGCTTCGGGTCGATTTGGGTCGCGGCGAAATTGAGCCGCCCCTTGCCCTCGAAGGGCGTGCCGTCGGGAAACAGCAGCCGCACTTCCACCGGCGCCGCCTTCACCAGCCGCCGCTGCGGCAGCTTGCCGAGGTCGGATTCCGACAGGCTGAAGCGCACCCAGATCGGTTCGACCTGGTTGACGGTGGTAAGCAGGCTGTCCGGGCCGGCGGAGATGAGGCTGCCTTCGGAGCGCACTGCACGGCCGGAGACGCCTGACACCGGCGCGGTGACGCTGGTATAGGAAAGGTTGAGTTCGGCCTCGCGCACTTTCGCCGCCGCCGCCTGCAAGCTGGCGTCGGACAACTTGAGGTTGGAACTCGCGTCGTCGAATTCCTTCTGGCTGATGGCCTTTTCCTCCGCCAGGCGTTTGAGCCGCGCCGATTCGCGCCGTGCCTGCTCGTTGCGCGCCTGCTCCTGCGCGAGCTGTGCCCGCGCCTGCGCCAAAGCGATTTCGTAGGGTGCAGGATCGATCTGGAACATCTGCGCACCGGCGCGGACCAGATCGCCTTCGTTGTAGGTGCGCTTGAGTAGGATGCCGGAAACGCGCGCCCTGATCTCGACCTCCTTCGAACCTTCTACCTGCCCCACCGCCTCGACCACGATGGGCACGCGCTTCGGCTCGACTTGGAGCACGGTCGCGGAAACCGCTGCCTCCGTTTTGGGCGGGGCCGATTCCGAGTGCCCCTGGCCGCACGCAGAGACGAACGCTGCGGCTGCGGCTGCGGCTGCGGCAAGGACGCGGAAAATCCGGCTACAGGTACTGAATCTGTTCAATGGCGAAGTCAAAGCGGCGGCGCGCAGCTGCATCGGGTAATCCAGTGGGAAGATGGTAGAGATACGAAGAGGGGAATTATAACCAATCTAGACGAGCCTCCCGTCGCTGCGGGAAGGCTCGGGTGGTCAAAATCCGCGTGACAGGGATTCGATGCCCTTGTTCGCCAGACGGTCGGCACGCTCGTTCTCGGCGTGTCCGGCGTGCCCCTTCACCCAATGCCAGCGGATGTCATGGCTCGCGGCGAGCCGGTCGAGTTCGAACCAGAGATCGACGTTCTTCACCGGCTTCTTGTCGGCCGTCTTCCAGCCGCGGCGCTTCCAGGCGGCAATCCATTCGCTGATGCCCTTCTGCACGTACTGCGAATCCGTATACAGATCGACTGCGCACGAACGCTTGAGCGCCTGCAAGGCACGAATCACCGCCGTGAGCTCCATGCGATTGTTGGTGGTGTCGCGCTCGCCGCCGCAAAGCTCTTTCTCGCGCGCATCGAGCTTGAGCAGCGCACCCCAGCCGCCCGGCCCGGGATTCCCCTTGCACGCGCCGTCGGTATAGATGCTTACCCTTGCCGGGCCTGCGCGCTCGCTCAACCTTCGGTTCCCGTTCGCCGGCGCTGGGTCACGGGCGACAAGGCCTTCGCGCTCGCCGCCTGTTTGCGCCAGCTAGGCAGCACCAGGCGCATACCGACCACGCGCTTGACCGCGCGCACGACGTAGACGCCGCCCGCGATCGGCCACCAGCGATCGCCCGCTTTTTCCATCACCGCGCAGCGCTGCAGCCAATTGGTTTGGGCGAAAGGCGGCGCATAGCAACCGAAGCGGCCGCCGTTCAATTCGAAACCGAGCAGCTGCAGCCAGTCTTTCAGGCGCAGCAAGCCGATGAAGCGCCCGCACCAGGGATATTCGTCGCGCCTGAGGCTCATGGCGCGCTTTGCGCCCCACAGGCTGAGCGGATTGAAGCCCGATATCACGATCTGCCCCTCCGGCATCAGCACCCGCGCCGCCTCGCGCAGGATCCGGTGCGGCTCGCTGCTGAATTCAAGCACGTGCGGCAGGACGACGAGGTCGATGCTGCCGCTGGCAAGCGGCAGCGCACCGGCCTCCGCGCGCAGGTCGCTGCCTGCGTCGGCGCCGACGCGGCTGCGCAGCGGTATGCGGTTCTGGCGCAGAAAATCCTGTTGCGGCAGACCGATCTGCACTGCGTGAAAGCCGAACACGTCCTCGACCGCGCTGTCGAACTGCGACTGCTCCCAGCGCAGCACGTATTCCCCCTTGGGGGTGGCGAACCATTCGGACAAAGTTGACTTTTGCTGAGCTTGCACGAAAATTGGAGTGATGCCCGATACAGAATTCGAAATCGTTGCGCTCGGCGCGTTCAAGGACAACTATATCTGGACGCTACGCAATCGCCGCTATGCCGCAGTGGTCGATCCGGGCGACGCGCGCCCCGTGCTCGACTACCTGCAAGGCCAAGGCCTGGAGCTGTGCGCCGTGCTCGCCACCCACCATCACCCGGACCACGTGGGCGGCATTGCCGAACTGCTCGCCCGTCGGGCGGTACCCGTCTACGCTCCGCGCGGCGAACCCATCGCGACCGCGACGCGAGCCGTCGGCGAGGGCGACGAGGTCGAGATCGACCAATTGGGCTTGCGCTTTCGCGTTCTCGCCATACCCGGACACACCCGCGCGCACATCGCCTATTATGGCGCAAATTCGCTGTTCTGCGGCGACACCCTGTTCGCCTGCGGCTGCGGTCGGCTGTTCGAAGGAACGCCGGAGCAGATGGCGCAGTCGCTGGCGAAACTCGCGGCTCTGCCCGAAGACACCCGCGTGTACTGCGGACACGAATACACCCTCGCCAACATCGCCTTCGCGCGGGCGGTCGAGCCCGCTAACGCGCAGCTCGCCGCTCGTGCCGCAGCCGAAGCGCAGAAGCGCGAGCGCGGCCTGCCGACCCTGCCCTCGAGCATTGCCAAGGAGAAAGCGACCAATCCCTTTTTGCGCTGCCGCGAAGCGAGCGTGATCGCCGCCGCGAACAAGTATTTGGGCACGCCCGTCACGGACGCGGTGCAGGTGTTCGCCACCCTGCGCGAGTGGAAGAACCACTTCTGATATTCCGAGGCGGGTGACTTTACCCGCTGCTTCAAGCGAGTACGCCGCCAGCGCCCTCTTGTGCCCGCGAACTAACTTGTTATCTTTACTCAGGTTTCATTGACCTGGGAAGCGGCATCGGCTAGCATTCCGCAGTTGTCTAATTCGCAGGGGGGCGTAGTGCCGGTAGCGCGCAATATTGCGGCCATCGTCTTTACCGTGCTCATCACCGGCTGTGCCGCGACCCAGGTACAGCCGGACACCACCGTCGCTTTCAAACCCGCTTCCGCACCGGCCGCCGAACTGCGCGCATCGGTCGCCGACGACGCCTCGAATCGCCTTCAGGCCGCAGCGCCGGCTGCGCGAGCGCTTCCGCTTCAGGCCGAACCCAGCCCCGCTTCGCGCGAGATCAAGGACAGCCTGCGGACGATTCCGACCATCGACCTCACGGCCGTGCCGCCGGACCTGTGGGACCGCATCCGCAACGGTTTTTCCATGCCGAATCTGTCGAGTCCGCTGGTGCAGGACCGACAGATCTGGTACGCGAGCCAGCCGAGCTACGTCAAGCGCATGGTGGAGAGGAGCAAGCGTTACCTCTATTACATCGTCGAGGAGCTGGAGAAGCGCGGCATGCCCACCGAGCTGGCGCTGCTTCCCATGGTGGAGAGCGCGTTCAATCCCATGGCGTATTCGCGTTCGCACGCCTCGGGCCTGTGGCAGTTTATCCCCTCGACCGGAAAGAACTACAACCTGCAGCAGAATTCCTGGTATGACGGCCGGCGCGACATCGTCGCCTCCACTGCGGCGGCGCTCGACTACCTGCAGTTCCTCTACGAAATGCATGGCGACTGGCATCTGGCTCTCGCTTCCTACAATTGGGGCGAGAACGCGGTAGCCCGCGCCATCGAAAAGAACCGGGCGAAGGGGCTGCCGACCGACTACCTGAGCCTGACCATGCCCACCGAGACGCGCTATTACGTGCCCAAACTGCAGGCGCTGAAGAACATCATCGCCAACCCGCACGCCTTCGGCGTCGACCTGGAGCCGGTCCCGAACACGCCTTATTTCGTCACGGTGGAAAAGACGCGCGATATCGACGTGCGCATGGCGGCGAAGCTCGCAGACGTGCCGCTAGCGGAGTTCCTCGCCCTCAATCCGGCGCACAACCGGCCGGTCATCGTCGGCAACGGCACACCGGCCCTGGTACTGCCTGCGGATCGGGCACAGATCTTTCTCGCGAATCTCGAGACCGCCGAGCAGCCGCTCGTCTCCTGGCATAGCTACACCTTGAAACGGGGCGAAAAGCTGGAGCACATCGCTGCAAAGAGCGGCATATCGCTCGCCCGCCTCAAGGAAATCAACGGCATCGGCAGGCGCACCAAAGTCGGGCCGGGCTATCAGCTAATGCTGCCCATGAAAGGAGCGTCCTTCGAACCGCTGCCCGTCATGTATCGGCCGCCGGTCGCGGCGGAAGCGCCCACGCAGCTACGCAAGTTGAGCTACACGGTCAAGCGCGGCGACACGCTGCCGAAAATCGCCCAGCGCTATAAGGTCAGCACCGACGATCTGCGCCGCTGGAACCAGATCGGGCGCTTGTCTGCAGGTCAGCACCTGGTGATCCAGGTGCGCCAGAGCGCACCGGCCAAGGCCGGGAAGACCGTCAAAAAGAAGCCGCATAGCGGCAGGCGCAAAAAGTAGTTCGCTGCCCTCCAATCTAGATTTCCCGATCTCCCGGCGTGGGCTCGCGTACGAGTTCGCCCGCGTCCGCATACAGCCAGCAACTCACCCGATGGCCCTCGCCCACGCGCACCGTATCGGGGTAGCGCAGCCTGCATTCCGGCATGGCGCGCGGACAGCGCGGGTGAAAATGGCAACCCGGCGGCGCATTCGACGGCGAAGGCAGGTCCCCTTCCAGGCGCGGGAATTCCGCGCCCGGCGCGGCTTCGATTCTGGCCACCGACGCAAGCAGGGCCTGGGTGTAGGGATGTTTCGGAGCACGCAACACCGCGTCCACCGGGCCGAGTTCGACGATGCGTCCGAGATACATGACCGCGACCTCGTGAGCGAGATAATCGACGACGGCGATGTTGTGGGTGATGAATAAATAAGACAGCCCAAGCTCGCGCTGCAGCCCCTTCAACAGGTTCAGTATCTGCGCCTGGACCGACACGTCGAGCGCGCTGGTCGGCTCGTCGCATACGATCAGCCGCGGCCGCACCGCGAGCGCGCGCGCGATGGCAATGCGCTGGCGCTGGCCGCCGGAAAATTCGTGCGGATAGCGATCGAGGGCATCGGCGGCGAGTCCCACGTGCGCGAGCAACTCGCTACTGCGACGTACTATCGCGTCACGGTCGGCCTCAGTGCCGAGCGCAGCCATGCCTTCGGCGAGAATATCGGCGATCCGCATGCGCGGATTGAGCGATGCGTAGGGGTCCTGAAAGATGATCTGGAAATCCGCCCGCCGCGCGCGCAAGGACGAGCCGCGCAGCCGCGTCAGTTCCACGCCGTCGAATTGCACTTCGCCGGCGTTCGGCCGGATGAGCTGCAGGATCGCCTTGCCGACCGTCGTCTTGCCGCAGCCGGATTCGCCCACCAGCGCGAGCGTCCTGCCGCTCGCCACATCGAGCGATACGCCATCGACCGCGCGTACCCAGCCTACGGTGCGCTTGAGTATGCCTTTGCGGATGGGGAAGTGCACTTTGAGCGAGCGCGCGCGCAGCAGCGCAGGCGCACGCTCTCCGCGTGCCGCGGCGGAATCGCCCGCGCGGCTCTCTTCGAGCGCTCCTGCCGCGTGCGTTTCGCGCAGGTAGCAGCGCACTTCGTGCGCGCCGCCGACGCTCGTCCACGCCGGTGCCGCCTCCCGGCAGCGCTGCATGGCGAAATCGCAGCGCTCGGCAAAGGCGCAGCCGGCGATGGGCGCTCCGAGCGGAGGCACCTGGCCGCGCATCACCGCAAGCTCGCCGCCGCGCTTGGCCGCATCCGGGAGCGCGGCGAACAGCTTGCGCGTGTAGGGGTGCTGCGGCGCGCGGAAGAATTCGTCGCGCGGCGCGATTTCGACGAACTGCCCGCAATACATGACGGCAACGCGGTGCGCCATCTGCGCCACCACCCCCAAGTCGTGGGTGATGAGCAAAATCGACATGCCGTTCTTCTCTTGCAGCCCGCGCAGCAGCTCGAGCACCTGTGCCTGGATGGTCACGTCGAGCGCCGTGGTCGGCTCGTCGGCGATGAGCAGATCGGGCTCGCCCGCAAGCGCGAGCGCGATCATCACCCGTTGCTTCATGCCGCCGGAGAGTTGGAAAGGGTAGTCGTCGATGCGGCGCGCGGCATCCGGAATACCGACGGCATCCAGCAGTTCCACCGCGCGCGCGCGCGCCTGGTCGCCGCGGTAATCGGTGTGGCACTCGAGCACTTCGACGATCTGACGGCAGACGCTGAGCACCGGATTGAGGCTGGTGGCCGGCTCCTGGAAGATCATCGCCATGCGCCGCCCGCGAACGCTGCGCATGGCGGCTTCCGGCAGCGCGAGCACATCCACCCCGCCCACCTGCACGCAGCCGTCCGCGATCCTGCCGCTCTCCGGCAGGAGGCGCAGGATGGAGAGCGCCGTCATCGACTTGCCGCAACCTGACTCGCCGACGATGGCGAAGGTCTCGCCGCGCGCGATCTCCAGATCGACCCCGTCCACCGGGCGCACCCTCCCCCCAGCGGCGGCGAGTTCAGTCACCAGCCGCTGGACCGCGAGCACTGCGGCGCCCGTGGCCGACTCTGTCGCTTGCGTCATACCGCCGCCTCCACGGAACTGCCTACCTGCACGCGCGGATCGAAGGCATCGCGCACGGCATCGGCGAAGAGGTTTGCCGCCAGCACCAGGATGAACATAAACAGGAAAGCCGCTGCGAGCACCCACCACACCATCGGTTCACGCGCAATCTCCAGGCGTGCCGCATTGATCATGGTGCCGAAGCTGATCATGCTGGGATCGACGCCGACGCCGACGTAGGAGAGCACCGCCTCCGCCAGCACCAAGCCGGAGAAATCCATCACCAGCGAGATGATCACCAGATGCATCACATTGGGCAGAACGTGGCGGGTGAGAATGCGATGGTCGCGCACGCCGAAGGCCTGCGCCGCCTGGATGAAATCGAGCTCGCGCAGCTTCAGGGTTTCGCCTCGCAGCAGGCGCGCGAGCCCGGTCCAGTTGGTCAAGCCCAGGATGATGCACAGGAACAGCAGCCGCAGATCGGCGCGCTGCGCCGCAGTCGGGAAGATGTCCGGATGGGTGTCGATCTGCACCTGCATCATCAGCACCGCCGCGGCGATGAGCAAGACGCCGGGAATGGAATTGAGCGTGGTATAGACGTACTGGATGAGGTCGTCCACCCAACCCTTGAAATAGCCGGCCATGATGCCGAGCATCACCGCGAAGGGCAGCATGACGAGGGTCGTGAGCGCGCCGATCGCAAGCCCCGTTCTTACGCTTTTCAGCGCCAGATAGAGCACATCCAATCCCACCTTGTCCGTTCCCAGCACGTGATAGCCGGCGGCGAGAAACGCCACGCCGAAAGCGGCGACCAGGAGCGGCAACGCCGCCCCCAGCGCGCCGCGCCAGGCGATGCGGGTGCGCCCGCGCCAGAGTTCGCCCCATGCAACCGCGAGCGGGCTGCGCGCGCGCCGGGCAAGCGCCGCGGCGAGCCCGAGCGCAAGCGCGAGCCACAGCCCGGCTCCAGCCGCTGCGCCCTTTGCCAGGCGCGCGGCGATGTCGCTCGCGCGATCGCTTTCCTTGTCCAGATGCGCGCCGCCGTAACGCAGCCGCGGAAATTCGCGCGCGATCCGCCCGCCGGGAAGTTCCATGGTTTCCTTGGCGTAGGCGCGCGTCGCGAGCGGCTCCGAATAGGTCTTCTCCGTGTGGGCGCGCAGCGGCGTGAGCGCGAGGTCGAGCAGCGACAGCACTTCGACCGAATACACCGGCGCGCCACCGCGCGCCTCGATGCGCGGGCGGAAATGCAGCGAATCGGTGAGCCCGACCAGCGCGTAGGCGCAGAGCACGACCAGCGCGGCGGTTCCCGCCGCGCTCTGCAGCACTCTGCGCCAAGGTCTGAGCAGGTGCTCGTGCCGGCTCACCAGCCAGAGATAAGCTGCGGCGGCGGTGACGAGCGCCCACAACAGCGCGTCGGTCGAGAGCACGACGATCATTCGAGCCTCACGCGTGGATCGACGAGCGTGTAGGACAGGTCGGTGAGGATCAGGCCGATGACGTACAGCACCGAGCCGAGAAACACCATGGAGCGCACCACGGCAAAATCCTGCGAGCCGATGGCGTCGATGGTGTAGCTGCCGAGGCCCGGTATGCCGAAGAAGGACTCGGACAGGAGGCTACCGAGGAAGAGCAGCGGAATTTGCGCCACCGCGCCGGTCAGGATCGGGATCATGCCGTTTTGCAGCACGTGGCCGAACAGCACCCTGGTCTCGGCGAGCCCCTTCGCCCGCGCCGTGCGCACGTAGTCCTTGCCGATTTCCTCCAGGAACACCGTGCGGTAGAGCCGCGTTCCGCCGCCGATGCCGCTCGCCACCCCGATGAGGATGGGCAGAAAGAGAAAGCGCAAGGCATCGAAGCCGCCTTCGTAGCCCGAGATCGGTACCAGCGCCCACAGCTTGGCGACGAAGAACTGGCCGGCAATGATGTAGAACAGCGTCGAAATCGACATCAGCGCCACGCACAGCACCACGCCCCAGAAGTCGATATAGGTGGCGCGGAAGAACACCATGGTGAGCGCCAGCGTGATGTTGACCGCCATGCCGACCAGCATCACCGGAAGCGCAAGCGCGAGGCTCGGCCACATGCGCGTCGTGATCTCGTGGGCGATGTTGCGCCCGTCGTCGGCCTGGCCGAAATCGAAGACGAACAGCCGCGCCGACTTCTCGAAGAAGATGGTCGCCGTCAGGCGCGCGATCCCCTGCTCGTTCGAGTTGTACAAAAGCGGCTTGTCGTAGCCGCGCTCGGCCTTCCAGTTCGCGATCGCCTCCGGCGTGACGCGCTTGATCCCGAGCTGCATGCGCGCCATGTCGTCCGGCGTATTGACCACGAAAAAGAGCGCGAAGGTGAGCAGGTTCACGCCGATCAGGATGGGAATGGCGTATAGCACCCGCCGCAGCAGATAGGCGATCATCGGGATGCCTCGGCGGGACGCGCTGCCATGCGTTCGCGCCGGCGATAGCCGATGACTGCCGGCAGCGTCAGTACCACGGCAAAAATCGCGGCAAGCGCAATCGGCCACAGCGCGGGCATGTTCCATTCGGCGCGCCTCTGCGCACGCAGCGCGGTGTCGATGCGGTAATACTTCAGCCGATTGCGCGCCATCTGGTTCGGTTTGGCGTTGCCGAGCCAGGCGTGGGTCAGGCTGTAGGTTTTGGGATGAAAGCCCCACACCCAGGGCGAATCGCGGCGCAGGATGTCGTACATGCGGTCGACGAGCGCCTGGCGCTCGGGACCGTTGTCCATCGCCTGCATCTGCTCGAACAGGCGGTCGTACTCGGGATTGGCGTAGTTCGCCGAGTTCTCGCCCTGGTGCGCCGTCCGACTCTGCGCCGAGTGGAGCAGGAACAGAAAGTTCTCCGGATCCGGATAGTCCGCGTTCCAGCCCCAGACGAACATCTGCTCGGAGCCTTTGCGTATCTTGTCCTGGAAGCGGTTGTAATCGGTGTCGCGAATTTCGAGTTGCACGTCGATCTTTGCCAATTGCTTGCGGTACCAATCGAAGCGCGACTTGTCGTCGGGTCCGCGCCCGGTGACGTCCAGATAGAGCACCAGGGGATTGCCCGTGTCTGCCTCGCGGCCGTTGGGATAGCCCGCCTCCGCCAGCAGCCGCTTCGCCGCCTCCGCCGGTTTTCTCTTCGGCCCGTGCTCGGTCCAGTCGTAGACCATCGGATTCATGCCTGCTTTTCCTTCGCGATAGCCGAATATCCCCGGCGGCAGCGGCCCCTGCGCCGGCACGCCGCGCCCGTTGGCGAAGATGGACACGAATTCCTCCATGTCGATCGCGATCGAAACCGCCTGGCGCAGCTTGCGCGCCCGCTCGCTCGCGCCGCCGACGACCGGATCGAGCCAGTTGAAGCCGAGATACACCGAGGACGGGTCGACCGAAGTCTCCAGGCGGATGCCGCGCGCCTGCATGTCGGGCGTCACCGTCGCCTCGCCCGCGACGCTCACCCTGACCGCCTGGTCGAAGCTGTCCGAACTGATGCCGGAGACGTCGTAGTAGCCCTGCAGGAACTTGTTCCAATAGGGAATGCTTTCCTTCTCGCGGCTGAACACCACGCTATCGATGAAAGGCATGCGCTTGCCCGCGTCGGCGAGCAGCCCGGCAGCGCGGTCGCTCGCCTCGCCTTCGCTCGGAAAGGCCTCACCACGGAAATTCGGATTGCGCGCGAGCACCATGCGCGAGTTGGGATCGTTCTCCACCAGCATGTACGGTCCGGTGCCGACGGGATACCAATCGAGGGTCAGATTCTTTTCCGCCATTCCCGGCTGCGAATAGAAGCGGTCGACCTCGGGCGCGACCGGCGCAAAGAAGGCCATCTCCAGCCAATAGAGAAACTGCGGATAGCGCCCCTTGATCTTCACGCGGTAGGTGTAGCGGTCGACCACCTCGGCACCTGCGAGCGGGTAGCGCGTTAAATCGAGCCAGGCATCGCGCTTGCCCGCGGCGGCGAGCGAGCGCTCGTCGCGGCTCAGCGTCTCGGCCAGCTCTTTCAGTCCGACGATGTGCTGGCTCATCAGTCCGAAGATGGGCGAATGCAGGCGCGGATGCGCGAGGCGCTTGATCTCGTAGACGTAATCGGCGGCGACGAGCTCGCGCGTGCCGGTCTGCGCGAAATCGGAGAGCTTCCAGATGCCTTTGAGATCGGCCGGTGTGAGTCTTGCGTAGACCGGCTGCCCCGCGGCGTCGCGCGCGAACGCCGGATGCGGCTGGTACAGGATCCCGGGGCGGATTTTGATCTCGTAGACGCTGTAAGCGGGCGCAGCGAATTCGCCTTTCACTTCGCGGCCGGCCGCGTCGTAGTACTTGGGCTGAGGCAGCGCCAGCGCCGTGCGCGGTATCAAGCGATAGGGCCGCGCGAGGTAGTGGTACTGCAGCGGCGCCTCGTAGATCTGCGCATTGAAGGTCGCCTCGTTCTCGCTGTAGGAAGACACCGGGTCGAGGTGTTTCGGCCGCTCGGAAAACGAGCTGTAGAGGATGCTCTTGCCATGTTCACTCGCCGGATAGGGGTCGTTCCAGACCTCGCCGCAGGCTGCGAGGAGGAACGCGAGCAAGCAACTGAGCGCGCTGAAAAAACGCATCGCGCGAGTTTAGCGGAAAGCCATCGGCAGCGTCAGCCGGTATAATTTCAGCTTTCCGTATTCCGGAGTCGCCATGGGTTTTCTCGCAGGAAAGCGCCTTCTCATCACTGGCCTGCTCAGCAACCGCTCGATCGCCTGGGGCGTCGCCCGCGCCTGCCAGCGCGAGGGCGCGGAACTCGCGTTCACCTACCAGAACGAGCGCTTCAAGGATCGCGTCAGCGACATGGCGGCGCAACTGGGCAGCAGCCTCGTGTTCCCCTGCGACGTGGCGCGGGACGAGGAAATCGCGAATCTGTTCGCGGAACTCGCGAAAACCTGGGACGGCATGGACGGGCTGCTGCACTCCATCGCCTTCGCCCCGGGCGAAGCCTTGGACGGCGACTTCTTGGAAGGCATGTCGCGCGAGGCCTTTCGCATTGCCCACGACGTGTCGAGCTACAGTTTCGTCGCCCTCGCCAAGGGTGCGCTGCCGCTGATGCAAGGCCGACGCGCCGCGCTGCTCACCCTGTCCTACCTCGGTGCAGTGCGCACCATGCCTAACTACAATGTGATGGGACTGGCGAAGGCGAGCCTGGAGGCCTCGGTGCGCTACCTGGCGACGAGCATGGGTCCGAAGGGCATCAGGGTCAACGCAGTCTCGGCCGGCCCGATCAAAACGCTCGCCGCCGCCGGCATCGGCAACTTCGGCAAGCTGCTCGCCTACAACGCCAAGCACGCGCCCTTGCGGCGCAATGTCACCATCGACGAAGTCGGCAATGCCGCGGCGTTTCTGTTGAGCGATCTGGCGAGCGGCATCACCGGCGAGATCACCTACGTCGACGGCGGCTTCAACACCACCGCCTTGGGAACGACGGAAGTGCTGTAACCCGCCTAACCGCCTTTCTTCTCGAGGTTCGACTTGTTGATTTCGACTTTCGCCCCGGCGCGCAGCGTCGCCATGTAGGCGGCGAAGTCCTCGCCCGCAGCTTGTCGCGCGAGCTGCTCGCTCATGTTTTTCTCGGTGGCTGCGTCCGTGCTGGGCGCATCGACCACGCGCGAAATCCGGTACAGCCCGTAGCCGCGGTCGCGCAGCTCGACGCCCAGATATGCGGGAAGTTTGCTCACGTCGGCAGCGAAGATCGCCTTCAGCGCGTCCGGATGCAGCGTAGGCTTGTCGTTGCGGCTCACCAGTTTTGGCGCGCTCCAGCTGACTCCGGCGTCCTTGCCTTCTTTCAGCTCGGCGTACTTGGCGGCGCCGCGCTTCACCGCCGCGGCCACGCCCTGCTCCTCGCTCAGGCGCTTGACGATCTCGGCGCGGACTTCGTCCAGCGGCTTCACCGCCGCGGCCTTGTGCTCCAGCACGCGTGCCACCACCAACGTGTCCGGGGCGGTTTCCGCCGCCTCCGTGTTGTGCTTGCTCTTCAATACGTCGGGCGAAAACAGCGCGTCCATCAATTTCTGATTATTGAGGACGCCTGCCACGGCATCGGCGCGCCGCGTCAACCACGCGGACTCCTGCAGCTTGAGCTTGAACTTGTCGACAATCGGCTGCAGGCTGTCCGGCTGCTCGTAGGCCAGGTTGGAGAACGATTCCGCGGCCTCGGCGAACTTCTTGCCCAGACGCTGTCGCTTCAGCTCCTTCTCGATGTCGGCGCGCATCGACTGGAAATCCTTCGCCGCCGCGGCACTGATCAGGATGTGGCTCGCCTGGCGCTCCTCGGGTTTGCCGTCTTTCGCCGGCTTGATGCCGGCGAGCTTGATGATGTGAAAGCCGAAGTCGCTCTCGACGACGCCGCTCAACTCGCCCACTTTGAGCTTGAACACGGCATCTTCGAACGGCTTCACCATGGAGCCGCGCGCAAAATAGCCCAGGTCCCCGCCCTTGTCCTTCGATCCAGGATCCTGTGAGTTCTGTTTCGCCAGCTCGGCAAACTTGTCCGGCGCGGCGCGCAGCCGCGCAAGCAGCTCTTCGGCCTTCTTTCGCGCCGCCGCGCGCTGCGCAAACTTGGCGCCCATGTTAGCGTCGTACCAGGCGCGCGCGTCGGCTTCGCTCACCGACTCGCTCCCCGCCAGGGCATCGGGCGTGAACACGACATACTGCGCGCGCACCTGCTCCGGCACCTGGAATTGCGCCACGTGGCCGTCGTAATAGGCCTTGATCGCCTCCGGCAGCGGCTTGCTTTCGCCGGCGAACTGCTCATAGGAGAGCACCGACTCCGCGATCTCGCGTTTCTGTCCGGCGAGCACGAGGATGCGCTGCGCCTGCGTCTTCGCCACGAAGCTCGAGTCGCTGATCGCGGCATTCAACTGCTGCAGCTGCGCGTCCTGGCGCAAGCGCGCTTCGAACATGAGATCGTTCATGCCCTGCGCCTGCAGCAGCTGATCGTAGCGCGCCTTGGAGAAATGGCCGTTCTCTTGGAACGCGGGCAGCCCTGCGATGATCTCGCGCAGCTGCGTGTCGCTCACCAGCAGATTGCTCTTCACCGTCTGCACCGCGAGCAGGCGCTGCTGGATCATCTGCTCGAGCAGTTCGGCGCGCTGCTCCGGAGAGTCGAACAGCGACGCGTCGAAATTGCGGCCGAGCAGCGAGCGCATGCGCTCCTGCTGGTCGCGCTGCGCCTGCGCGAATTCCTGCAGCGTGATCTTCTGCCCCGCGACCTCGGCCACGTCCTGCCCCGAGTTGTAGGCACGCTGGTAGGAATCGATGCCCCAGAAGGCGAAGGGCAGCGTGATGAGGGCGAGCAGCAGCTGCACCAGTCTCTTGTTGTTGCGTACCAGATCAAACATGATGATTCGCTAAGGTTGGACTGCAATCAAAACGCGGACTCGCACCGGCTTGACACGCCACTAGCGTCCGCGCCAACACCAGGCAGGAGCAGCATCCAAATTAAAAAGGCGAACCCGCGTTGGGTTCGCCTCTTTGTTGGCGGAGTGGACGGGACTCGAACCCGCGACCTCTGCCGTGACAGGGCAGCATTCTAACCAACTGAACTACCACTCC
>CAZMGP010000010.1:0-92801 GCA_964565875.1 uncultured Enterobacteriaceae bacterium | reverse complement strand
CGTGGACATGCGGAAGTCGAGCGTCACCAGCAGGTCGAGCTTGCCTTCCGGCGCCTGCTCGCGCCAGACCACCTCTTCCGGCTTTGCGCCTCCGCCTACGCCCAGATCCTTGCCCTGCACGCCGTGCTGGGTGCCGAGCAGGTGTTTCAGGAAATACTCGTGGCCCTTGCCCGAGGAGCCGAGCAGGTTCGAACGCCAGACGAAGAGATTGCGCGGGAAGTTGGCCGCATGGTCCGGGTCCTCGCAGGCAAGGCGCAGGCTGCTGTCCTTCAAGGATTTCACCGCATAGTCCTTCGCCTCCATCCCCGCCTTCTGCGCGTCTTTCACCACTTGGATGGGATTGGTCTGGAGTTGCGGCGCCGACGGCAGCCAGCCCATGCGCTCGGCGCGCACGTTGAAGTCGATGAGCGAGCCCGTGTAATCCTTCGGGTCGGCGAGCGGCGACAGAATTTCGTCCACCGCGAGCTTCTCGTAGCGCCATTGGTCGGTGTGGGCATAGAAGAACGAAGTTGAATTCTGCTGCCGCGGCGGGCGGTGCCAATCCAGCGCAAACGCGAGCGCGGTCCAGCCCGTCTGCGGCCGCAGCTTTTCCTGGCCGACGTAATGCGCCCAGCCGCCGCCCGATTTGCCGACGCAGCCGCACAGCATCAGCATGTTCATGATGCTGCGGTAATTCATGTCGCAGTGGTACCAGTGGTTCATGCCGGCGCCGATGATGACCATCGACTTGCCTTGGGTCTTGTCGGCGTTATCGGCGAACTGGCGCGCGACGGTGATCGCATCCTCCGCTTTGACGCCGGTGATCGCTTCCTGCCACTTGGGCGTGTAGGGTACGTCCGCATCGTAGCTGGCGGCGACGCCCTCCCCGCCCAAGCCGCGGTCGATGCCGTAGTTGGCGAGCAGCAGGTCGTAGACGCTCGCGACCAGGAACTCGCCCTGCGCAAGGCGCAGCTTCTTCGCCGGCACGTTGCGGGTGAGCACCGCGCTGCCCTGGTCGTTGCGCTCGAACTTCGCATGGGCGATGCCGCCGAAATAGGGAAAGGCCACGGGCACGACGGCGTCGCGCGCATCGAGCAAGGAGAGTTGCAGCTTGACGCCTGCGCCCGACGCGTCCTTTTCCTCCAGGTTCCACTTGCCGTCCGCCTGGCCCCAGCGAAAACCGATGCTGCCGTTCGGCGCGACCACCTTGCCGCTCGCCTCGTCGAAGGCGACCGTCTTCCATTCGGGGTTGTTGGCCTGGGCCAGCGCGTCGGAAAAATCCCCTGCGCGCACGAAGCGGTCCGGCACGTAGCGTCCGTTCTGCTCGACCAGGCGCACCAGCATGGGCAGGTCGGTGTAGCGCCGCGCGTAATCCTGGAAGTAAGTCGATGGCTTGTCGACGTGAAACTCTTTCAGGATCACGTGCCCCATGGCCATGGCGAGCGCCGCGTCGGTGCCCTGCTTCGGATGCAGCCAGAGATCGGTGAGCTTGGACACCTCGGCGTAGTCCGGCGTGATGGCGACCACCTTCGCCCCCTTGTAGCGCACTTCGGTGAAGAAATGCGCATCGGGCGTACGCGTCTGCGGCACATTCGAGCCCCAGGCGATGAGGAAAGTGGAGTTGTACCAGTCGGCGGATTCCGGCACGTCGGTCTGCTCACCCCAGGTCTGCGGGCTCGCCGGCGGCAGATCGCAATACCAGTCGTAGAAGCTCATGCACACGCCGCCGAGCAGCGACAGGTAGCGGCTGCCGGCGGCGTAGGACACCATGGACATCGCCGGAATCGGCGAAAAGCCGATGATGCGGTCCGGGCCGTATTTCTTGATGGTGTAGACGTTGGCCGCGGCGACGATCTCGTTCACTTCGTCCCAGCTCGCGCGCACGAAACCGCCCAATCCTCGGCGCGACTTGTAGTCCTTGGACGCCGCGGGCGATTCGACGATCGAGGCCCAGGCTTCCACCGGCCCGAGGTTCTTGCGCGCCTCGCGCCAGGCGCGCAGCAGGCGACCCCGCGCCATGGGATATTTCACCCGGTTGGCGCTGTACATGTACCAGGAGTAGGACGCGCCGCGCGAGCAGCCGCGCGGCTCGTGATTGGGCAGGTCGGGCCGCGTGCGCGGATAGTCGGTCTGCTGCATCTCCCAGGTGACGATGCCGCCTTTGACGAAGATCTTCCAGCTGCACGAACCGGTGCAGTTGGTGCCGTGGGTCGAGCGCACGATCTTGTCGTGCTGCCAGCGCGCGCGATAGCCCTCCTCCCACCTGCGGTCCTCGTGCGTCACTTGGCCGTGGCCGTCGGCATAGGACTCGCGCTCCTGGGTGAAGTAGCTCAGGCGGTCGAGAAAATGGCTCATGGTCGTCCTCTCTAGTATTGGCTGCGCGCTTCAGCAGGGCATCGGGGCGTTGCGCCGCGCGTAATACCACCAGGTCGTGGCGATGCAAGTGATGTAGAACACGATGAACATGTAGAGCGCGTAGGCGGGGCCGCCGAAATTCGTGATCGACACGCCGTAGCTCATGGGAATGAAGAAGCCGCCGTAGGCGCCGATCGCCGAAGAGAAGCCTAGCACCGCCGCCGCCTCCTTGTTGGCATCGCGCACCGCCTGCTCCGCCGCTTCCTTGCCCTTGCCTGCGGCCGCGCGCTGGCGCTCGTTCATGAAAATGATGGGGATCATGCGGAAGGTCGAACCGTTGCCTATGCCCGCCGTGGTGAATAGCAGCATGAAGGTGGCGAGAAAACCGTAGAAGTTGCCGCCCTGCCCGCCCTGCGGCAGGAAAGCGAGCACGCCCAAGACTCCCAAAGCCATTGCGATGAAGTTCCAGAAGGTGACGCGCGCACCGCCCAAGCGGTCGGAGAGCCAGCCGCCCAGCGGGCGGATGAGCGCGCCGACCAGCGGCCCGAGCCAGGCGTAGGAAAGCGCGTTGATCTGCGGGAACTGGCTCTTGATCAGGAGCGGGAAGCCCGCCGAATAGCCGATGAATGAGCCGAAAGTGCCGAGATAGAGCCAGCACATGATCCAGTTGTGCTTGCGCTTGAAGATCACCGCCTGGTCGGAAAACGACGCCCGCGCGCTCGCCAGATCGTTCATGCCGAACCAGGCGGCGAGCGCGAAGATGGCGATGAACGGCACCCAGATGAAGCCCGCGTTCTGCAGCCACAGCTGCTTCACTTCTGCGCCCTTCGTCCAGGTCTGCGGTTCGCCGCCGATCGCGCCGAACACGCTCGCCGTGATCACCAGCGGCACCACGAACTGCACCAGCGACACGCCGAGGTTACCCAGGCCCGCGTTCAGGCCGAGGGCCGTCCCCTTCTGCGACTTGGGGAAGAAGAAGTTGATATTGGCCATGCTGGAAGCGAAGTTGCCGCCGCCGAAGCCGCACAACAGCGCCAATACGACGAAGACAGCGTAGCTCGTAGACGGTTCCCGCACGGCGAAGCCGATGCCGATCGTGGGCAGGAGCAGCGACGCGGTGGAGATCGCCGTCCAGCGCCGGCCGCCGAAGATCGGCACCATGAAGGAATAGAAGATCCGCAGCGTCGCGCCGCACAGGGCGGGAAGCGCAGCGAGCCAGAACAGCTGCTCGGTGGAGAACTTGAAGCCGACGTTGGGGAGATTGACGACGACGACGCTCCACACCATCCACACCGCGAAGGCGAGCGTGAGCGACGGAATCGAGATCCACAGATTGCGGCTTGCGACGGTGCGGCCCTCGGCTTCCCAGAATGCGGCGTCCTCGGGGTCCCAGCGGGTCAGAACGTGGGTGCTCATGATGGCTTCCTTTCGCTGTCAGGAATAATGGATGGGTTCGGGGTGCCGGCGCGCCTGCTCCGCGCCCATCGGACGCACTTCGGTGAAGTACATCCACATCAGGGACACCCAGACGATGCCGAACATCAGCATGAAAGCGGAGGAGCGGATGCCGGTGAGGTCGACCAGCGCGCCGAACATGATCGGCAGGATGAAGCCGCCCATGCCGCCCGCGAGCCCGACGATGCCCGAGATGACGCCGATGTTGTGCGGATAGTCGTCGGAGATGTACTTGAACACCGAGGCCTTACCGATGGCGAAGGCGATGCCCATGGTGAACATGAGAATGGTGAACACCGTCGAGTTGAGGCCGAGATAGAAAGTCTTGGGCCCGGTCACGGTCTTGATGGTGAACTCGGTCTGCGGATAGGAAAGGAAGAACAGACACACCAGGCCGATCCACAGCACCCACCAGGTCACGGTATGCGCGCCGTACTTGTCCGAGAACCAACCGCCGACTGCGCGCAGCACGCCGCCGGGGATGCTGAAGGCGGCGGCAAACAAGGCGGCGACGCGGATGTCGAAGCCGTACTCTGAGATGTAGTACTTGGTCATCCACAGCGACAGCGCGACGTAGCCGCCGAAGACGATGGAGTAGTACTGGCTGTAGCGCCACACCGTCGGGTCCTTCAGCGCGGCAAGTTGTTCTTTCACCGTCACCTGCGCATGCGCCGAGGTGTGTGCCTTGTCGGTATAGGTGAAGAACCAGAACAGCACGGCGGTCACGAGCATCAGCACTGCATATACCTGCGGCACCATAGTCCATCCGAAGGCCACGACGATGGAAGGGGCGACGAGCTTATTGACTGCTGCGCCGGTGTTGCCGGCGCCGAAGATGCCCATCGCCAGACCCTGGCGGTGCTTCGGGAACCAACGCGCGCAGTAGGCGATGCCCACCGTGAAGGAGCCGCCGGCGATGCCGACGAAGAGCCCGGTGACGAGGAAATGCCAGAATTCCTTCGCGTAGGAGATCAGCCAAATCGGGATCACGGTGGAGAGCATAAGGATGAAGAACACGATGCGTCCGCCGAATTTGTCAGTCCACATGCCGAGCGGCAGCCGGATGAGCGAACCGGTAAGCACGGGCAGCGCGACCAGAATGCCGAACTGGGTTTCGTTGAGGCCCAGGTTCTGCTTGATCGGTATGCCGATCACTGCGAACATCATCCACACCATGAAGCACACGGTGAAGGCACCGGTGCTCGCCGTCACCACCGACCAGGACTTGTAGTTCTGCGTAGCCATGTTGGGTTCCCTAGTGCGCGAATGATTTGATCTGAAGTCTAGGCGCGCCCTTTCTGCAAAGAAATAGGTCCGAAGCGGCGCAAAACACGTCCCTCTACCCCTTAGGGGGTAGGCGCGAATTCGGTGGTAGTAGCCTGGAAAGCCGCGCCAGGCCTTGCTTTCGGGGCAATGCCCACAAGGTGCGAGTGGCGCGTCGGCAGCCGAGCGTGCAAAATGGGAGTACTGCCAAATGCAATGGCCGCCGCGCCGTGGAGGGCACCGCATCATGAAAATCGACCGCCGCTTTTTCGCCGAATCGCTGGTGGTGCGGCTGGGCATCGCTCTCGGCACGATCGTCGTCCTCGCCCTCACCGCCGCCATCAGCGCCACCATTTTCGCCGAGCTGTCGACCGGCAAAGCCGCCGCCATCAACCTCGCCGGCAGCCTGCGCATGCAGACCTACTGGATCACGGTACAGGTGCTGCGCGCCGGCGACGCCGGCGGTCCGGGCGCGGAGCTCGATCAGGCGGTCGCCGAATTCGAATCGCGCCTGCACAATCCCCTGCTGGTGGGCAGCATTCCCTCCGATCCGAGCGATGCCACGCGGCGCGCCTACGACCGCGTCGCCGACAACTGGGCGAGCATGCTCAAGCCGCTGGTACTGCGCGCGGCGCACGAGGCCTACCCTGGGCGCGGCATATTCGTGCAGCGCATGGCAGCCCACGTGCTCGACGTCGACCGCCTGGTCTACCTGCTCGAGCACGATCTGGAGCAGCGCATCCAGGCCTTGCGCCTGATCCAAGGCATTGCGCTGTTCGCCATCATCGGAGTCATGTTCGCCTCGTTCTATCTGCTGCACGCGCAGGTCATCGTGCCGCTTGCCGACCTGCTCGCCTGCTCGCGCCGGGTGCGCATCGGCGATTTCAGCGTGCGTGCCCAGCATACGAGCGAAGACGAGCTGGGACAGCTCGGCCACGCCTTCAATTACATGGTCGAAGACCTGTCGCGCAGCTATGCCACGCTGGAAGCGCGCGTGGCGGAGAAGACCGAACAGCTCGCGCGCACCAACGTGTCGCTGGAAATCCTCTACAACACCACGCGCACGCTCGCCGAAAATCCGCTCACCCAAGCCACGCTCGAGGGCGTGATGCGCGATATCGAGCGCGTGGTTGGGCTCAAGCCCGTCGCCATCTGCGTGCGCGAGCGAGGCGACCGGCAGGGTTTTCCCGTCGTGCTGAAACGCGAAAACGATGCAGCCAGCGCCTGGTGCGGTCACGGCAACTGCGAGCTGTGCATGGATAGCGGCGACGCCGCCGTGCACGCGGTGGGCAAGGGCGCGGATCGCCTGCTGTCGGTCCCCTTGAGCGAAGGCGGCCAGCCCTACGGCGTCATGTTGCTCGCGCTGCCCGCCGACGGCGCCCAAGTCGATGAATGGAAGATGAAGCTGCTCGAATCGATCGGACACCATGTCGGCGCCGCGATCGCCACCGCCAAGCGCGCCGACGAACGCCGGGGCATGGCGCTACTCGAAGAGCGCTCGGTGATCGCACGCGAGTTGCACGATTCGCTCGCCCAGTCCCTGTCCTACCTGAAGATCCAGGTCACGCGGCTCAAAGCCCATCTCGGCGGCAGCGGCACACGCGAACAGACCTCCGAAGTGGTCGAGGAGCTCAAGGCCGGCATCAACAATGCCTACCGCCAGCTACGCGAGCTGCTCACCACTTTCCGCCTGCGCATCGACGGCCGCGGCCTGGCCGAGGCCTTGCAGGACACCGTTCGCGAATTCTCGCAGCGCGCCGGCATCGACATCGGCCTGCAAGACCAGCTGCTCGGCCACGAGCTCGATTCCAGCGAACAGATCCACGTGCTGCAGGTCGTGCGCGAAGCCCTCGCCAACGTCGAGCACCACGCCCATGCGCGGCGTGCGGAAGTACGGCTGGCGAGCGAGCGCGGACACATGCGCGTGACGGTGGACGACGACGGCGTGGGCATACGCGACGCCGAGCCGCCCACGCACCACTACGGCCTCGCCATCATGCGCGACCGCGCCGCGACCTTGGGCGGCACGCTGCGCGTCGCGCGCCGCGGCGAAGGCGGCACCCGGGTGGAGCTGGAATTTGCGCCGCGCGGCCCCTTCCACGTGCCGGCAGCTGCGGAGGCGGCGCGATGAGCAGGAAGCAGGGGACCCCGCGCAGCGGGGATGCGACCGACCGCGATTCGCGCCAGTCGCCGACAACCTTTCCCCATGAATTGCAACGCTGGATCGAAGGCGACGCAAAATGAGCGACGGCAACCGCATTCTGATCATCGACGACCATCCGCTGTTTCGCAAGGGCGTGTCGCAGCTGATCGCCATGGCGCCGCATCTGACCCTGGTCGGCGAGGCTTCGAGCGGCGAGCAAGGCGTGGAAAAGGCGCGCGAGCTCGATCCGGACCTGATCCTGCTCGATCTACACATGAAGGGCATGAACGGCATCGACACCCTCAAGGCGATCCGCGATGCGGGCCTCGATTGCCGCGTGGTCATCCTCACGGTGTCGGACAACGCCGACGACTTGGTGGCGGCGATCCGCAGCGGCGCCGACGGCTATCTGCTGAAGGACATGGAGCCCGAGGACCTGCTCGCGGCGATCGACCGCACCCTCAACGGCAGCACCGTCATCGGCGAGGCGCTCTCAGGGCTCCTCGCGCGCGCGATCCGCGACGAGGCGAGCGTGAGCCAGCGCGAAAGCGCGAGCCTCACCAGCCGCGAGCAGGAAATCCTGCGCGGCCTGGCGCAGGGCCTATCGAACAAGCTGATCGCGCGCCAGCTCGACATCACCGAGGCGACGGTCAAGGTGCACGTCAAGAACCTGTTGAAGAAGCTGGGCTTCCGCTCGCGCCTCGAAGCGGCAGTGTGGGCAGTGGGCCGCAGCGGCAAGCCCGAGCAGGCTTAGGCGCGGCCGGCGTTAGGCGCGGGCTCTGCGCTTCTCTTCGCCCGCACGACGGCGGCGATCATTCCCAGGACGAAAGCGGCAAGGGCGAATCCGTTCAGCGCGCCGCCCCATGCACGCCAGCTCGCGAGCTCGAGGCAATCGCCACCGATGCGCAGCGCGAGCGAGGCGTGCAGCAGCGCGAGCGGCAGATAGAAGTATGCACCGTAGGGGACGGCGACGCGCAGCACCGCCGGCAGGATAATGGGCGCGTGGCCGAATACCATCGAGAACACGAAGCCGAGCAGCACGGCGTGCAGCGCCGCGTCGTAGCCCGTGCCGCCGTAGCCGAGTCCGCCTTCGCGTAGCACGGCAATGCCGCCGAGGGCGAGCCAGAAATAGCCCGAGAGCAGGCATACGGCGATATAGCGCGTGAGGCCTTGGGCGCGTACCGTGCGCCGGGCGATGTCCTGCTTGAGCAGCCAGAGCGCAAGGACGAGCAGCCCCGCCGCGAAGACCAGCGTCCCCGTGCCCCAGGCGAAAATCGATAGGCCGCAGCCCGCGAGCAGGACGGCGAGCAGGCAGGCAAACACGCGCTTTGCGACGGCGGATGGCGGCAGCAGGCGCGACAATTCCAGCCGCTCGCCGGCGATGGTGAGGACAAGGAAGGACATCCAGAACGGCACCGGCGCGTAAGGCGGCAGGCCGACGAGCCAGAGGAGATTGCCCAATACCCAGCACAGCGAACCGAGCGCGATGGTGAGTGTGAATAGCTCGCGCTGGCGGCGAAAGATGGCGAACGAACCGATGCAGAGCACGACGCTCCCCGCCGTGACGAGCAGCGCCGCCGCTGTCGGCGGCGCGCCGGCGATTGCCAGTGCGGCGCCTAGGCCGGCAGCCAACGGGCCGAGATAGCTCCAGCGCCGGCCGATCGCCACGGCGCGCTCAAGCGCGATCACCGTGCCGAAGAAGCCGGACACCATCAGCGGGCCGTGCAAGCCCGCGAGTCCGGCGACGGAGGGAGCAAACGCCCAGCCGAGCCGGGCGAGGCCGCTGCACACACCGAGCGCGAGCGAAGCGAAGGCGAGCAGGATCAGGGGCGCGCGCCAGAGAAACGGTGCGCCCCGCATCTGAGTGCGCATCACGTCGGCCAGCCGAACGTCTGCCGTGCGCGTTCGGACATGCGCTCCGGCGTCCAGGGCGGGTCCCATACCAGTGCTATGTCGAGCGCCGCGCCGGGCGGCAGCAGCGCGCCGACCGCGCGCCGCGCGTTTTCGGTGATCATCTCGCCCATGGGGCAGGCCGGTGTGGTCATGGAAAGATCGATGCGCAGCGCCTGCGGCGCGATGTCGATGCGATAGACGAGTCCGAGATCGACGATGTTCATTCCCACCTCGGGGTCGTCCACGCTGCGCAGCGCCTCGCGAATGCGCTCCTCGCTCGGCAAATCGGTTTCCTCGCTCATGCTCCGTCCTCCGTTGCGACTGACAGCTTGCAGGCCGACATTTCAAATCGACATTTACCGTACAGCTTTACTATAAACCGGTTTCCGGGCATAATCAACATATCATATACATGTTTAAGCGTCGCGTACTCGAAATCAATGCGCTCGACCGTTCCCATCCGCTCTCCCAAGCGCGCTCTCCCCGGCCCGGAAGCGCCGGCCGCAGGCTTCGAGGTACCGTTGGAAATGCTTGCGGCCTGCCACGGCCGCGTCCAATCGCAGTGCGAAACGCTATTGCGGCTGCCACCGCATCTGGCTGCGCACGGCGCCGACACTACGGCGCGTGAAGCGGCCCAGGCCGTGCTGCGCTATTTCGAGACCAGTGCCAAGCACCACCATGCCGACGAGGAAGAGGACTTGTTCCCGGCCCTGCTCGACTCGGCGAACGGCCCCGCGCATGCCGAACTACCCGCGCTGCTCGAAGTCCTCGTCGCCCAGCACCGCGAGCTGGAACAGGCCTGGGCCAGACTGCGCCTGTGTCTCCAGGCCGTGCTTGCGGGCAACGCCGGTCTCCTGGACATTGCCGAGGTGGAGGATTTCGCCCGCCGCTATCGCGCCCATATCGATCTGGAAGAAGCGCAGCTCCTACCGCTCGCCCAGCGGCTGCTCGCCACTGGACAGCTCGACACCATCGGCCGCGCCATGCGCGCGCGCCGGGGCGTCCGCCTCGACTAGACTCCGAGACCCTCATGGCCGCGAAGCAGATCGTCGAATTCAGCACCGATAAGCGCTTCGTGCGCCGCGCACGCGAGCTGAAAATGATCGGGGCGATGCTGCGGCTGTACTGCAGCGGCCACGGTCATCCCAAGGGGGAACCCTTGTGCACTGACTGCGCCGAGCTGCTGGAATATTCGACGCGGCGGCTGGAGCGCTGCGTCTTCGGCGATTCCAAGCCGACCTGCACCAATTGCCTGGTGCACTGCTACAGCGTCGAGCAGCGCGAGAGAATTCGCGAAGTGATGCGCTGGGCCGGGCCGCGCATGACGCTGCGCCATCCTGTGCTCGCCTTTCTGCATCTGCTCGATGGGCGCCGGCCCGCGCCGATGCTGCCGGCCAAGCAATCGAAACGCAGCGCCGAACCGCCCGCCTCAGACTGAGCGCCGTTTCTTTCCGCCCTGACTAACCCGCCTTGCGGTGAAAGTGCGGGTAGAGCTTGGCGATGACCTCGCCGTCGGAGGCCCAGGCCTTGCAACCGTCGATGAAGTGCGGGCGCTCGGTCTGGTATTCCGGATCGGGTTTGGGCGCAGGCTGCCCCTCCTCGGGCCAGCTACCCAGCGTCTGGAAGGCGACCGTCGCCATCGGGAACAGCAGTTCGCGCATGTGGGTGCAACCCTTGGTCCCGCCCACGCACTCCTGCACCGCGCGCCGCCAGCCTGCACCGATCTTCTTGCCGATCAGCCCCTTGAATGCCGCAGCAACGCCGTAACAGGGGTTATACGGCGCTTCCACGGTCGCCGCATGCAGCTCGCGTACCACCATGTCATCATCGACCGTAAGCCGCACTTGCATGTGGTGTACCTCCTCTCCTGGCTCGCGCACGCCGCGAAACGGCTCGCGATAGCGGAACGGTTTGAGGTCGACGATGCGCGCCTCGATGTCCCACAGCCCGTCCTCGCGCTTGTAGCCTTCGCAGACGATGTTGCGCGTGTGCATGTGCCGGCGCGGCGCGGCCGCGGGCAGGGTTTCTTTCTTCTCCTCGAATACCATAGCTATTCTTATGCCTGCTTCAATGCTGAATTGGTTCAGCCGACTTTGCGGATGTCGCCTTCCGGCGTGACTACGCCGAAGGCGGACTTGCGCAGCTCCGTGAGCCGGTCGCGCGCCTCGGCCGCCTTCTCGAACTCCAGGTTCTTGGCGTAATCGAGCATCTGCTTCTCCAGGCGCTTGATCTCGCGCGCGAGCTGCTTTTCGCTCATCGCTTCGTAGCGCGCCTGCTCCTGCGCCGCCTTCAGATCGAGCTGCACCTGGTCGCGGTCGTAGAAGCCCTCGATGATGTCCTTGATCCGCTTGGACACCCCCTTCGGCGTGATGCCGCGCTCTTCGTTGTACTTGATCTGTTTCGCGCGGCGGCGCTCGGTCTCGTCGATCGCGCGCTTCATCGAATCTGTGATGCGATCGGCGTAGAGGATGGCCGTGCCGTTCAAGTGGCGCGCCGCGCGGCCGATGGTCTGGATCAGCGAGCGCTCGGAGCGCAGAAAGCCCTCCTTGTCGGCATCGAGGATCGCCACCAGCGACACTTCGGGCAGGTCCAGGCCCTCGCGCAACAGGTTGATGCCGACCAGCACGTCGAACTTCCCCAGGCGCAGATCGCGGATGATCTCCACCCGCTCCACCGTCTCGACCTCGGAGTGCAGATAACGCACCTTGACGCCGTGTTCGCCCAGGTACTCGGTCAGGTCCTCCGCCATTTTCTTGGTGAGGGTGGTGACGAGGACACGCTCTTTACGCGCCACGCGCTCGTTGATTTCGGAGAGCAGGTCGTCGACCTGGGTCGAGGCCGGACGCACTTCCAGCACCGGATCGACGAGGCCCGTGGGACGCACCACCAGCTCCACCACCTGGCCCGCGTGCCCGCGCTCGTAATCCGCAGGCGTCGCCGAAGTGAACACTGTCTGCTTCATCATGCCCTCGAACTCGTCGAACCTGAGCGGCCGGTTGTCCAGCGCCGAGGGGAGCCGAAAGCCGTAGTCGACCAGGTTCTCTTTGCGCGAGCGGTCGCCGCGGTACATGCCGCCGATCTGGCCGATGGTGACATGGCTCTCGTCGATAATCATCAGCGCCTTGGGCGGCAGATAGTCGATGAGCGTGGGAGGCGGTTCGCCTTCCCTGCGTCCCGACAGGTGGCGCGAGTAATTCTCGATGCCCTTGCAGAAGCCCATTTCATTGAGCATCTCGAGGTCGAACCTCGTGCGCTGTTCGATGCGCTGCGCCTCGACCAGCTTGTTGGCCTTGACGAAGAAATCGATGCGCTCGCGCAGCTCGAGCTTGATCGCCTCGATCGCGCGCAGCGTCGTCTCGCGCGGCGTGACGTAGTGGCTGGACGGATAGACGGTGAAGCGCGGCACACGCTGGTGGACGCGCCCGGTGAGCGGATCGAAGATGGCGAGCGTCTCCACCTCGTCGTCCTCGAGGGTGATCCGCACCGCGGTCTCGGAGTGTTCGGCGGGGAACACGTCGAGCACGTCGCCGCGCACGCGGAAGGTCCCGCGGGCGAACTCGAATTCGTTCCTCTCGTATTGCATCGCCGTGAGGCGCGCGATGATGTCGCGCTGGCTGAGCTTCTCGCGCTCGCGCAGGTGCAGGATCATGCCGTGGTAGTCCACCGGATCGCCGATGCCGTAGATGCAGGACACGGTCGCGACGATGACGGTATCGTCGCGCTCGAGCAGCGATTTCGTCGCCGATAGGCGCATCTGCTCGATGTGCTCGTTGATGCTCGAATCCTTCTCGATGAACAGGTCGCGCGAAGGCACGTAGGCCTCGGGCTGGTAGTAGTCGTAATAGGAAACGAAGTACTCGACCGCGTTCTCGGGGAAGAATTCGCGCATCTCCGAATAGAGCTGCGCCGCGAGCGTCTTGTTCGGCGCGATGATGAGCGCCGGCCGCCCCAGGCGCGCAATCACGTGCGCCATGGTAAAGGTCTTGCCCGAGCCCGTCACCCCGAGCAGGGTCTGGTAGGAAAGCCCGCTCTCCACCCCTTCGACGAGCTTCACGATCGCATCGGGCTGGTCGCCGGCGGGCTCGAAATTCTGGTGCAGCCGGAATGGGCTATCGGGAAAAGTCAGGATCACAGGAGTACAATTGGGGCTTCATTCCAAACGTGAAAGTCTAACACGATGAACGCCCCCCACTCCCCCTCCCTGCTAGCCGGCGTCCAGATGGCGCCACGCGATCCCATCCTCGGCCTGACCGAGGCCTACAACGCCGACAAGAACCCAAAAAAGGTGAATCTCGGCGTGGGCGTGTACACCGGGGACGACGGCAAGGTGCCTCTATTGGAATGCGTGCGCCGCGCCGAAAAGCAGCTGATCGAGGCCCCCGTGGCGCGCAACTACTTGCCGATCGACGGGCTTGCCGCCTACGACAAAATCGTGCAGGGCCTGGTGTTCGGCGCCGACTCGGCCGCGGTTAAGGAAGGCCGCATCGTCACTGTGCAGACCCTTGGCGGAACGGGCGGCCTGCGCGTGGGCGGCGATTTCCTGCGGCGCACCGCGCCCAAGGCGGAGCTCTGGATCAGCGACCCGAGCTGGGAAAACCACCGCGCCGTGTTCGAAAACGCGGGCTTCAAAGTCAATACCTATGCCTACTACGACGCGAAAACGCGCGGCGTGAATTTCGATGCCATGCTCGCGGCGCTGAAGACCATCCCCGCCGGCGACGTCGTGCTGCTGCACGCCTGCTGCCATAACCCGACCGGCGTCGACCTGAATCCGCAGCAATGGGCGGCGGTCGCGGAGGTGGTTGCTGCGCGCGGCCTGGTGCCCTTCCTCGACATCGCCTACCAGGGCTTCGGCGACGGTCTGGATGCCGACGGCGCCGCAGTGCGGCTGTTTGCGAAGTCGGGCATGCCGGTATTCGTGGCAAGTTCGTTTTCCAAGTCGTTCTCGCTCTACGGCGAGCGCGTCGGCACGTTGAATGTCGTCGCCTCGAGCGGAGAGGAAGCCGCGCGGGTGCTGTCGCAGCTGAAGCGCGTGATCCGCGCGAACTATTCGAACCCGCCCACCCACGGCGGCAAGATCGTCGCCACGGTGCTCGCCGCGCCCGAATTGCGCACGCTGTGGGAGCAGGAACTGGGGCAGATGCGCGAACGCATCAAAGACATGCGCAAGCTCCTGGTGGAGAAGATCCACGCGCGCGTACCCGGCGTCGACTTCAGCTTCATCACCCGCCAGCGCGGCATGTTCTCCTACTCCGGCCTCACCAAGGAGCAGGTCGTGCGTATGCGCGAGGAATTCGGGGTGTACGCCATCGAGAGCGGGCGCATTTGCGTCGCCGCGCTAAACACCAAGAACATCGACTATTCCGCAGACGCCATCGCCAAGGTAATCCGCTGAAATACGGGGCCAACAGCCCCGTATTTCCGATTGACCGCCTGCGCGACTGCAATTAGAATACGCGCCTGCTTCGCGCCCGTTTCAACCGGGCGCCCTGTTCCCCGATAGCTCAGTCGGTAGAGCGACGGACTGTTAATCCGCAGGTCCCTGGTTCGAGCCCAGGTCGGGGAGCCAAATCAAATCAACCCCTTAATGCGACTTTTCTCGACGTGAGAATCGCGATATTTCCCAGAATATTACCCGTTTGGGAAATATTCGCTTATGCTCCCTCGTGCAATTGCGCATCACCAATCGCTCGCTGCGAACCACACGTCCTAATTCGCCAATAACAGCGCGCAGGTGCGACTGCCTCGCGACATCGACAACTCCAATAAGCCGGTGCAGACCCTCACATTGACACCGGCAGATGCTTCAATTTGAATAACCGTATTTCACAGTGCAAGAAGGCGGCACCAATTCAAAACTGGCGATCAGGCGATCACTGCGGTTCAACGGCAGGCAACACAGTTTGGAACAGTCGCTCGGCACGACAATTCATTGACCGCAGTTCGGCCAAAACAGACTCTCTGCCTAGTTATTACGGTAGTCAGCTATCGGCCAAAGCGGTCTCTGGGATAATCCACTCCTCGAAGCCCTCATTGAAACTCCGTGCTCACTGGGGCTGAGCTCATAGGCGACGTGGTGACTGTCGTTGCCTCCCTGTGGTCAGATGTGTATAGCAAAACGCAGTACACTACAGAAATTCCACTTATTAAGCGATGCACCCACTTGAAGTCATGCCCATTCGACGTCCAAAAGTAAAGACAGCCACGATGACCTTCCGCGTCGATCCGAAGATCAAGGCGGTGGCCGAGGCTGCAGCAGAGAAGGAACACCGTAGCATCACGAGCCTTGTTGAGGTGCTGATTTTGAAGCACTGTCGATTGGTCGGGATCATCCCTGGGCGTAAGGTCAAGGAACGCCATTCTTGAAGAAGTCGCTTCCGGTCGCGCGCCACCTTGGTGAAAAGAAGGCACCCACAGTCTCCGAGATCCGGTTCTACCGGGCCAACGAGAGGCCGTATGGAGCGTTCAGTAACCTCTTCCGTCGCCAAGTCGAGTTCGAAGGTCACGTGTTTCCGACTGCGGAGCACGCCTACCAGGCGGGCAAGGCTAATAAACCGGCAGTCCGCAAATGGATTCTCAGTGCACCGACTCCGGCGCTGGCAGCGATGGCCGCGCATGGTCTGTACACGTGGGACGTCGTGCCCAACTGGGCTGAGATCAAGTTCGATCGCATGCGCGCCGTGCTACGGGCCAAGTTCGAACAGCATCCCGATCTAAAGGCGCTATTGCTGTCCACCGGCGATGCGCGTCTGGTGGAGGCCGGGACCGTAAATAACGCGGTCAACCGGTTGTGGGGAGAAGTCGACGGCAAGGGCCAGAACATGCTGGGCATCATCTTGATGGAACTACGCGCTGACTTCGCCAAATGCAAAGGCAAGCGGCTTAATGGCTCACGAAAAGCGCGCGAAGGCGCTGGCGCCAGTCCCCGGCGACCATCGGCAGGAGCTTAAGAGGCGGCACCTATATAGAGTACGCGCGCAATGAGCCACTACGATGAAGAACTAGCGCAGCTGGGTAACACGTTCATCGCCGCACTGGCAGCCGATATCGAGACCCTAAAGTATGCTATCGCGGGCACGGCGGAATCCAGCTTAATCGGCGTCGGCTCTGGCGGCTCCTTTACGGTTGCATCGCTGCTATGCAACTTGCACGAGTCGTTCACCGGGCGCGTGTCGCGCCCGTCGACACCACTGGAAATTATCTGCAATCCGACCCTGGCGTCGTCAAGCCCCGTCTTTCTCATTTCGGCAGAGGGGAAGAATCCCGATATCTTGGAGGCGCTCGAGCGTGCGCGGCACCACAGCTCGCGCACGGTCCATGTCCTGACGAATCGCGCCGAGAGTCCGCTGATGGAGCACGTGCGAGCGCTGCCGGGCGTCAAGCCGTATGTCTTCGAACTTGCCAAGAAGGACGGTTACCTTGCGACCAACAGCTTGCTACTCGATGCCGTCCTCGTCGCGAAAGCGTACGGCGAACTCAACGGCAGCCGAGAGGACTTTCCTGAAGATTTTGCGGCGCTACGTATTGGTAACGCAACGTTAGCGGAGTGGCTGACGGGCGCACAGCCATTCGTTGGCGAGGCGACCCGACGCGGTTCGGTCACGGTCCTCTATTCGCCATTGCTGCGCCCGATCGCAACAGACCTCGAGTCGAGGCTGTCTGAAGGCGCGCTGCTGCATGTGCAGCTTGCCGACTTGCGCTCGTACGCACATGGTCGCCACTTGTGGTTGGCCGAACGGCCAAACGAATGCGCCATACTGGCGTTGATTGAGCCGTCGTTGGCAACTCTCTGGGAAGATATGCGTGGTCGGTTTCCAACTGGCGTGCCGACGCTGACGATGATGCTGTCGGGTGCTGCTCCGGCCGATCTAATCGCAGGCCTCGTTGCCCAGATGCGTCTAATCTCGGCGGTCGGGGCGCAACTCGGTAAGGACCCCGGACAACCGGTAGTGCCGTACTTTGGCCGCGAGATCCACTATGCGGACCTGCGTAGCTCAATACCGCTGCCTGAAGAGCGGACGGATGGTGTCGAGATTTCGAAATACGACGTACTGGGTGCACACTGGCCATCGCGGCGTGATCACGGGTCGATGCGTCGCGCTGCCAAGGCTTTTCGCGAGAGTATCGCGCGGCAGCGATTTCGAGCGGTGGTCTTCGACTACGACGGCACGCTGTGCAGTTCACAACGGCGGGACGGGCCGCCGCCCACCGAGATCGTCGACAATCTGGTGCGGCTGGTGCGCGCTGGCGTTGTAGTCGGCATCGGGTCGGGGCGCGGTGGGTCGATCCAAGAGTGCCTTGAGAAACGCCTGCCCCAGGACGTGTTGGAGAAGATTCAACTCGGGTTGTATAACGGTGGCTGGATTGCGCCGGCGACGGTCGCACCGGTCTTACCTGACCAGTCCAGCGAGTTCCTCAGTCACGTAACCCGCATTGTCGTGCGGCTAAAGGGTCTTGGGGTACCGATTTTCGACTATAAGACGACTCACCCCTTTCAGGTCAGTGTCCGATTCCGCGAAGGGCTTGCCACCGACGCGATGTGGTTTGTGATCGCTGATGCATTGCGCCAAGCGGGACTGGATCTTTCAACGATGCTGCGGAGCAAGCACTCCATCGATATCCTCGCAGCGGGCATAAGCAAGTCCAGTCTAATTGCTCACGTCATACAGGGTTTTAAAGTGGATCCCTATGAAGTCCTCACGATAGGCGATCAGGGAGCCTGGCCAGGCAACGACTCAGGATTGTTGGAGCATCGGTATTCGTTAAGCGTCGATTTGCCGTCACGGCGCCTCGACAGGGGGTGGAAGCTCGCGCCGGCGCGGATGCGTGATGTCGATGCCACGCTGTGGTACCTGGATCGGATGGTTGCGACGAACGACGGTGGATTCCGCTTCCGTCTGTCGACGGCCGATACTTTGCCCGGTGACTGAACATGCATGATCAGAATGCTGCCCACCTGCTGGCCAAGGTGATGAATTGGCAGGCCCTGGAAGCTGTACCTCGGTTCCTCCCAATGCTTCAACTGCTCGCTGACTTCAAATACGACCACTATCAGCAGTTCGGGCCGGGGCGTCGCTTCATCGAAAGTCTTGCGCTGTGGCTGCATCAGTTCAACCCGGCCGATCGCGAGGCTGCATTGCGGCTGGTCACCGACCAGTTGGTGTTCATCTCCGATTCCGAGTTCTCACACCTGGTGCACATGGCCTATCCAGATTGGATCGTTCAGGAGCGCATTAGATTGGTGTCGGAGGAGTTCAATATTCCCACGCACCGGGTAGAGGAGATCTCACGGCATCGGCGTTTCGAGCAACTGCGGCTCACGTCGCTCTATCTCGGGTTGAGCGATGGGGCGCGCACCAACGAGCTGCGGCGGGCAAGCAATGGTGAAATCAACAACGAGCAGATCTGGCAGGCTTACGAATTGGGCGAAGAAAAGGCGGGTGACATGCTGGCCGACCTCAAAACCTCGCTGAGAGATGCCAAATTTGCTGTGGAGCAGCCGCGCTTCAACTTGATCTGGCTTCTCGATGATTTCTCTGGCAGCGGTAACACCTATATCCGTTACAACAGCGAAGAAAAGGCCTTCAAGGGCAAATTACCGAAGATCTACGAGCGGTTGCGCCGCAACGAGATGATTGATCCGTCACACTACGAGGTGTTCTTGCTGCTGTACACCGCTACTAGGCAAGCGATCGATCACATCGAATATTGGTCCGAGCGCTTCACCACTGATAAGGGCGTAAAGCCGCTGCAGCTGCGTGTGCTGTGCCCTATTGAGCCGGATGTTGTCTTGTCGAAGGTGGCCGACCTGGGTTTACGCTCTCTGCTGGATAACCCAGCCTACTGCGACAACGATCATGTCGTGGACAAGCACTTTCGAGTCGGTGGTACTGACGACGCGCGTCTCGGATTTGCGGGCTGCGCGCTTCCTGTGGTGCTGGCGCACAACACACCCAACAACTCGGTCTATCTGCTGTGGGGATTTGAACACTGCACGCCGAACGGCTTATTCCCGCGGGTTAGTCGCCACCGAGAATTCTGATGGCATACAACTCCAACCCGTTCCTCGAGCGCATGTCCGAACGCACAACTTCGGACATGGAGTTTGTGCGGTTGTTCTCGCCAAAAATTCTCGAAAAGCTGGCTGACGATGCTTTCGAGGGTGCGGTCTACGTCTTCCGCAGCGCCCCAGGCGCCGGTAAGACGACCTTGCTGCGCGCCTTCACGCCGCCGGCATTGAGGGCATTTTGGAACTCGCGTGGCCGGACCGACCTATCGGAGTCGTTTCAGAAGCTGGTTAGCCTTGGCGTGCTCTCGGAAGATGACAGCCCACAAATGCTCGGCGTGTTCCTTAGTTGCGCATCTGGATATGCCGATCTACCGTCCAGTGAGGGTCTGGAGCAAGAGGGATTGTTCCGAGCCCTGTTCGATTGCCGCATCGTGCTACGCACGCTGCGTAGCGTTGGCGCACTTCTCGGCTTCGCGTCACAGGACCAACTGGCCGATATCGCGCTGCGGCATGACGGGATGTACACGGTTCAAGGTATTCCCTCTCTATCGAATGCTTTGGAGCTTTCAACTTGGGCCGAAGAGCGCGAACAGCGAGTGTACGCGCAACTCGATGCGCTGATGGGGCAGCCAGGTGAAAACCTACCCAAGCATGTTCGCTTCGAGGGTGTGCTATGGCTTCAGTCCGTCCAATTTGTCTACGAGGGACGGCCGGTCGCGGCCAAGCGGCTACTGATGGTGGACGACCTGCACAAGCTCAGGCGCAAGCAGCGGGCGCTGCTTATTGACGAGCTGACGGTGACGCGGCCTTCCATCCCGGTATGGCTCGCCGAACGCACGGTAGCACTCGGACCGGAGCTGCTGTCGCAGGGTGCGCGTGAAGGCAGGGATCTGCGCGAATACAGTTTAGACGAAATGTGGAGCGGACTGAGCCAGTTCACCGCATACGCGCAAAACATCCTGGATCGCAGAATGAAGAACCAAGATGTAGTGCCTGTGCGGTCGTTCGCTCACTGCGTGCGCGATGAACTGGTTGCTAACGAAGTTCGCGCGCAAGTAACGGCGGGCATCGACCGTTTCCGAGGCGAAGTTCAGCGACATCAGTCCAATCTGAGGTACACGCAGTGGTTAAGTCGGGCGGAACAGTACACAACCGAGCCGAGCGTCGAATCCCTGCTGGAACTTTACGTGACGCGCATCCTACTTGTGCGTGACGAGTCCAGGCGACAGATGTCGCTGGACCTGACGCTGACGACAGAAGAACTCGAAGATCGGGATAGCTCTCAGTTGCGCGCAGCGGCGGAGATCTTCATGCACGAGGAATTGCGGATCCCCTACTACTTTGGCTTCGATCGGTTCTGCATTATGGCGACAAATAACGTCGAGGAACTGTTGTCACTGGCGGCGGCGCTGTACGTCGGTATCCAGGCGAAGCAGGTGCTGCGCAAGCCGGATCTGACTCTCTCTCCGGTCGAGCAGGAAAAGCTGCTGACCGAAGCCGCTAACCGAAAGCGCGAGTTCATCCCGAAGGCGCACAGCGAGGGCGCTCGCGCTCAGCGCCTGCTGGATTCAATTGGCGCGTTCTGCTATGACCAGACCTTCGCACCCAACGCACCCTACGCGCCGGGCGTCACGGGTGTTCGCTTGTCCCGTGCCGAACTCGAAAAGTTAATGGCGCCGAGCAAGCCCTTAGGACCTTCTGGCACGATGCTGGTGCGGGTGTTGGCGGAGTGTGCGGCTGAGAACTTGCTGGTGCGCCGGGAGAGTCAAGCGACGGGCGCTCGCGACAGCGGAACGATCTTCTATCTCAACCGTACGCTGTGCGCTCACTACGGTCTACCGCTTCAGATGGGTGGCTGGCGAGATGTGTCGGCGGGCGAACTCGTGAAATGGATGGAGCGCCGGTTCACGGCAACTCGTGCTCGGCAGGAGGCGCCATAATTATGCTTTGGGACCACTATGTCTTCCGACGGGGCAGCGCGGTTCACGATCTTTGGGACAATTTATATAGAGACCGGCCCGTCAGCCTACTTTACATAGCAGGCCGCGGATTTGATCTGCGAGCGCAAGCTGTTATGCGCGAGTTCGTTTCGAGCCAAACGGGGCCTGGTCGGTGCCCGGTCGAAGCGAAGTTGCTACTTGTTGCCTCTAACAGCTATGAACTCGACGAGCCTATCCGGGCGCTCACCGAGGAGAACGCCACTCAACTGGAAGCGCTGTTCAAGCCTCTCGGTCAGACGCGGCAGATCACCATCAGTTCAGCGACTAACAGCGAAGACCTCAGCGCCAGTACGGCGCTTCGGCTTAGCATCGAGGCGGTGCTGGCGGAGATCGGTGACCAGACCGATATCGTGCTCGATGTAAGTTCGTTACCTCGGATCGCATACCTTGCGTTACTAACCAGTTTGCTGCACAAATTCGTGCCCAACAAGATCCGAGGAGCTGACAGTCCGCACCCCCTCCACGCCAATGGTGTCAACTTGCTGGTATTAGTGGCGGAAGATGCTCGGCTCGACGGTGAAATACGCACGGAAGACCCAAGCAACGACCTGGTGTTTGTTCCGGGGTTTTCCAGCGCACTGCAGGCAGAAAGCGTCCAGGATTGGCCACTCGTGTGGTTCCCGCTGCTAGGCGAGAATCGCGTCAACCAACTACAAAAGATTGTCGACTCGGCGATGATTCCGCCGTTTGCCGAGGTCTGCCCAGTGTTGCCGCACCCGTCCAAGGACCCCAGGCGCGCCGACAAGCTCCTGGTCGAATACCGCCTGCCTTTGTTCGAGAGTCGCAAAACGCCGACCTCGAACATCATCTACGCCCACGAGTCGCATCCATTTGAAGCGTACCGGCAACTTCTTGGGGCCATGCAGCGATACGCAAATAGCATGCGTATCATGGGTGGTTGCCGACTCGTGGTAACCCCACTGGGCAGCAAGCTCATCACGCTGGGTGCTGGTCTAGCATGCTTCGAAATGCGGCCGACCGATCTGAACGAGAAGTACGGTGTCGCGATCCCCCACGCCGAACCCAGGCGATATGTCACATCAGTTGAGGCGCTGAAGCGCTCCAAACCAGAGATCTCGGCATTGTTGCTCACCGGTGAGTCGTACGGTTAGAAGCCACGCGACAGCAACAGACTCAACGTCGGGTTGGCTGAGGTCGACTGTCGCATTCGCGTTGGAGCCGCGGTTCCCGGAATCGATTGCGGTCGTCTGTTACGGCAGAATTGCGCGCGCAGGCCGTTCCGTAGCATTCAAATACATTCGGCCAATCACGCCGCTGGTCTTCTTTTTTGAGGAATGGGCACTGCTTGCCGAATAGAGGTCCGATATCAGGTGCACGCGACAAATTAGCATAAGCCCGCGGATAGACGCGTCCCCTTTCCGCCAATTGCGACAACGAATCTGTGGCGCCCAGGTCCTTCAGTGCATGCGGCTGCACAACGATAGCGCACTGTATCTCCTAGGGTCATTCACCGCCTTGGATTGCCCTGATTAGGCAGAGCGTCTTACCGGATCCCTCTCTCGCGACGCTACTTTCGAGCAACCGACTTCCGCGTTCGTTGCCTTTCTTCAGCCACATGCGTTACCAGGTTCTCGATCTGGCATCCAAAGAACCCGCAGAGCCGGTCTAAATTCTCGGTCGTTGTGTTGTATCCCTGACGGCGGGCAATCTTCGAAAGCGTGGTTCGATGAATTCCAGTCGCTTTGGAAATCTCATCCATCGTAAGCCGGCGCTGCTCGCGAAACTCGAACTCCGCGACGAGCTCACGTAAGCGGAAACGGAGCATGACTGCCTCTTGTTCGTAAAAGGTGCTTGGAGTTGGGTAAGGCGCCCGCTACTGTAGCGCAAATCGCCGGAATGTGCTTGACAGGCACGTTTGAAGCATGTAAGATGCGTTTGTGCTAAATTTGTGCTTTGGAGGCACTTATATGAATGTAACCTCGGTCGAGCGGGCTTGGGCCGCGGGCTTCATCGACGGCGAGGCATATCTGGGGATCGTCGCGCGTCGCACGAGAGGCCGGCCGCATCCGTGCTATCGCCTTAATTTGTCCGTCTCGCAAAACCACCTCCAAGTGTTGGAGCAGTTACGCGATATCCTTAACTGCGGCGGAAAGATCTATGCAGTAAAGCGATCCCTCGTCCACAACCGCCAGGTGTACGCGTTGATCTTTGACGGCAAGCATGCCCACGCTGCGATAACGACTGTACTCCCCTACCTTCGGCGTAAACAGCATCTTGCTCAGATGTGCCTCCGAGCCTGGGTCGAAGGGAAACTCGATAAACACTCCGGCCCTGACGGCTGGCCGAGCGAACTCTGGAAACTCCGTGCTGCGCTCTACCTTAAGGTTCGCCGGATGCTGTAGCGGACTGCTGCATACAAATTAATCGTGACGATGGGAGCCCCTGTTATGAAGACTAAGCGCACCGCCGCCGAAGTGGTCGCGGTCGAATCGCTCCTGCGGAGCCTCCGTGAGGCGCGTTCGCTCTTTCCTCGGACTCGCCCGAAAGCCGCCGTTTCCCAGGATACGGCGAATCAGACAGTCTGGGCAGCGCACCAACTCTACAAACCGCATGAGGCGGAGGAACTTCTTCAATACGGAAGACGTGGATCCAAGGAAATTGCAAGCTGCCTCGCAGAGCATCTCGCGATTCTCCAAAAGCTGGGCCCTTGGAGAAAACTCGCCCCGGCGCCGGCCGCCGATAGCTTGACGAAACTCGAAGAGCGATTCCCTAATTTTGGTGAAGTAATTCGCGACATTGAGCGCCACCTGGCGTTGGCGCGCCTCGCGCCCGCCCCGACCCTTCGGTTGCCACCGATACTCTTGCTTGGCGATCCAGGGCTCGGCAAAACCCGATTCTGCCAGGAACTCGCCGCCGTCATGCAGACGCCCTACTTCGAATTACCTCTAAACAGTACCAGTGCAGGGTTCGTCATTGCCGGCCTTGATCTCTCCTGGTCCAGTGCACGCCCGGGTCAAGTCTACTCTTTGCTGGCGGAGAGCAAATTCTCAAATCCTCTTTTTGTACTCGACGAGCTTGATAAGGCGAACGGAAATGAGAAATTCGATATTCTGGGTCCTCTATTGACCTTGCTGGAGCCCACCACAGCCCGCCGCTTCAAGGACGAAGCCGTCCCCATACCGCTCGACGTAAGTCAGGTCATATGGATCGCCACCGCCAATGATCTAGCCTTGGTGAGCGAGCCACTCCGCACCAGATTTCTCATTCATACGATCCACGTTCCCACGGGCGCGCAGAGCGTACGAGTCATTGAATCAATCTACATGGATCTCAGAAACAGCCAGCCGTGGGGCAAACATTTTGATCCGAAACTAGATACTGCGGTAATCCACGCGCTTTCCGGGCGACCGCCTCGAATGATCGCTCGGGCGCTTCTCGACGCTGCTGGTGCCGCCGCACTTTGTGGTCGCCGGCGCATTGAACTGTGCGATGTGCGGATCGAAAGCTCTAAAACTCGAAAAATCGGCTTCACCAACTGCAACTGACACATAAATCTACGATATTGCGATAATAGAATAGTGTTATGAAAGCTTCAATTGTTCGTCTGACTATTAGCCCAGGTGTTGCCGTTTCGCACCACAATCGAAACAGTTTTGTCACTGGTCTCGTTACGGCTTACGATTTCATTCCACAAGCGCGCTTTGCGTGGACGCCAGTGCCCTCCGGCTGGCTGGCGCTCATTGGCCAATTCAGTCATCGCGCCGAAGCTCTAAGGGAACGCGCTGGGAGTTTTGTAGTGTACGAGTTCGCAATTGAAGAAGATTCGCGTCTCGTCATGAAAACTGAGGGAGCAAGTAAGGCGCTTACTGGCCTCCTTAGAAAATTCAGCGACAAGTCCCGCTTCACATGCCGGCGGTGTGGCGCTGCAGGCAAACCATACCCGATCGATGATTCGAAGTACAGGAGCTACTGCTCCGTTTGTGCCGCACCGCTCTTGCTCGCTGGCGACCTTGCGCGATTAGCGCGAGTGCACCCGCCAACCAACGGAAACGTTCCGATTGTCGAATTCAATCGCATACCCGCCTCGTTTCGATCGATATTCTCCAGCTGGCTTGAGGATCGCCCGCTCATACGCACATCTGAGGGGTGCCCCCGTGGCGCATACTCTTGGGATTACTTTGAATGGGCAGGTAACTTGAAAAACCTGTACAGCCTAACGGAAAAGCTCGCCGCAGAACGCATCAAGGAGTAACTGCAGCGAATTGTAGAAAAGTAGCGTTACCAGGTATGTTCGATGCCTTTTGGGCGGCCAAATGTCCGGCAATGTGACGCAAATATCGCGAAAGAAACCATAGCCTACCCGCAATTGCCGCGATGGCACTTGACTACTGTTCAATCGCCAGGTCGACGATCCACGGTCGATCTACACTGCGCTATCTCGACTTAAAAGTCATACTAACAATCCTCTGCTTGCCATTCCCTGCGTCGTCTGCTGGCACGCTTTCCTTCTTTTCCTCACTGCTCAACCAGTCAACCGCTTTTCCAATTCGATGCAAACTCGCGTGCAATTGTTGAGCAGCTCGCAGAGCTCGCTCAAACGCGCTGCTTGCTGCTGAGAAGAAGCGGCCCATTCCCTCTCCAGCTCCCCTAACAACTGCCGCAAGTCTGCGATCTCTTGGCGGTGCTTCGCTTCGAGCTTCTCTAGTTGCTCCATGATCAAGTGATCGATCTCGTTCATTTGCTTCATCAGTGCCCTCAATCGCTAAAGGTTTCGAATCACTAGATATAACTGCCCATCCTTCCCCTGCACCAGTTCCGTCTGATTGGCTCTGATCCACAATCCATCGGTCGTCTTCGTGACTCGCCCGTACAGACTGCGTTCGAGTCGCATCTGCTCCAAAGATGCTGCCAGCCCTCGCAGCTCGTCCAACTGCATCCAGATCAATGATCCTAAGGCCAGAAGGAAGATCATCGACAAAGACAGAATCCAAACCCACGGATGTCGCAGATCCAATACCTGCTTCAGGATTTCTCTTTGCTTGAGCGCGTCGGCAGCAATATCTGCCGCTGTTGTATTCAGCGCGCTCCTCAATTCTTTCTGCAAGCAGTCTCTGAAGAAATGGAGTTCGCAAGCGGCGGTAGTTTCGCAGTTCTGACGCAAGGAGCGAATCTTGCTCTGCAAGTCCTGCTCCAGTTCGGCCACCGATTTCACGATCGCAGCGGAAGCTTGCGTTCTTAAGACCTCGCTGCGCCGATCTATAGCTTGCTCCAGGTCTGAAATCTTCACAAAAAAGTGCTCCCCTAAGTCGGAATGATTTGCTACTGCCTATCGATACATTAATGTAGTCCTTACCAGCGCGCACGACTTCTATACCGATGACTTCGAGTTCATCAACGACGTCTTCACGAGTAGTGAGGAGCCCTTCTGCCGCGCATGACAACAGGTGCTTATAGATACGATCCCTTACCTGCTCGATTTCGTTTAGCCTGTAGCGTCGCGATTCCCGTCTCAACATCCTCGCGTGAAGTTTCGTCACGTACTCAGGCTTCTTTTCCAGTCTCTGCCGGCCAGGATCATCTGGATCTGAAAAATTATGGCGATAGTTGAACAACGCACGCGCAGCGTCAAACAGTTCCCAGGACTTACGCCCTGGGGGACAGACGTTCAGGCTTCTTCCCGAGCGTAGCTCAACCCGCGGGATCGTGAAATGGAGCTCATGGTGCGCAGCGTGCAGGTGGCGCGTCCAGACAATGGAGAACTGATCCGGTTCTAGGCCAGCGAACGCTGCCGCTTCAAAGTTCTCCATTGCCTCGCGTTCTTGAGCTTCCGACACAATTTCCCCGGGCTCCCAGGATAGAACTCCTGCGGTGTACCGCAGTTTGTGTGGACAGCTTTCTATCAGTCCAGCAACGACGTCCGAGTCCCCGCGCACCACCTGGGGTATTGGGGATCGGAGGCCATGCTGTCGAAACATGAGGGTCGAAAGGAAAGCAATCGTCTCTTTTGACAACAAAAGCTCACCGTGACCAAGGCTCGCGCTTGCAACTCCCGCGTGCACGAGCGCAAGTGCGGTGTTCGCGCCTACGTGAGACTCCTTGGCGACCCCATAGACCGGTGAGAAGGGTGAAATCGTATAGCCGATGGTCCCTTCTGCAGTGCCTTCGCCACGGTCAAAGAACTTCGTAATCATGACGACCGTTCATGCGTTGCCGCCGCTTTGACTACTCGCGCAATGGCCTGCAATGCGAGCAGCAAACGCAGCGCGTCGTACGGTGGGTGGGACCGGGAGATCTCACGCGCGATGATCAGGAGATTGGCGTTGATCCGCGCAAGCATCAACGCCTGCTCCCGTCCCTTCGGTCGCTTATCCAGAAGAGTCTGCCGAGCGAACGGCGCAAGGCGGCTGCGGGACTCAGCGGCTGCCGACGCCAGTTGATCTTTTTCCGACTTCGTCAGAGGAATCTTGAGAATTTCGCTTCGTCTTTCGGGGTGAAGGACCTTCATTAACCGCCTCAGGAGAGCCATGATCGGCATCAGCACGGTGTTGTTCGCCGCCGTTGGATCGATGGCCAAATTGGGTAACCTTGTTTAGGCAATGCTCGTAGAGGAATTGCAAATCACGTCTAACTGCGCCATGGATGTCGGATTCCCGTGTATATGGTAGTCGTGCGACAACGGACGCGCGCCGCGGTCCAATGGATGGAACGTGTTCCGAAGAACATCTTCCGCGGCTTCGTCCACATGGCTTTTCGTCCCGGCGGCAACGACAATTCCTGACCTTACCGGTGCTGCTCGAGGCGTTTAAGCGCATCGCTTTGCGTCAGCCGCCTTATGCGCGACGTTATCTCGTGATTGGCCTCTTGCCCGGACTTTCGCGGTCGCTATTTGGTCCGCTTGGTCCATCGCACGTGCAAGAGCACGCAATTCCTCCCCTGCTGCGATGTTGAGAATGTTCTTCTGATCTAGCGCATACCTCCGTCGGATTTTTGACGCCCCGATTCGACGGATCATTGCCAAGACCTCTTCCAGGTCGTCGCCCTCGAAACACTCGCATGTCTGGCCATGCTCACGTTCCAGTTGGAAAACCACTGCGATGGCTTCGTCCTCAGCGTCAAACCAGCAATAGGGGATGCCCCTGATTACCACGATCTCGTCAGCCTGCGGTACCGCGTCATCGGTGTCTATATGCGCGATTCGGCAGTTTCCGGCTCGATCTGCAATTACTACGTAGTCACAGCTGACGGCCGCCATCGGAATGCCAAGTCCAATCGCTTGTTCGTCGTTTAAGCCCGCGACATATTTGGCAATCCCCTGAATCATAGGAGCGAGCCCAGGATGAGACATCATGGAATTGAGGTCAATTTCACTCATGGTTTTCTCCAAGCTATCGACGTTCGTCGGGTTAAAAAAGCAATTTCGCATTTCTCTTAGGCCAGCGCTTCCTGCGATGGCGATTGCTTTTGCATGGAACAAGTTCACAGGGTCGAGTTGCACACTAGTTAGTACGTCTTAATTAGGTGATTCCCAAATAGAGGACTGGTCGTTACGGCTTCTGTTTTCGTTTATTGCGCGTCGCCGACCGACGCGGATCGCGCGCTTTCCGCCGCGCGGCTTCGACCGCATTCGCGTTCCGCTCTGCCATGACCCGCGTTTTGATGTCCTCCGGCCCTAGCCCACATACGTCCAAGTAGGCAATCAAATCATCCCAGGTGCAGGTCCCGGTTTTGGCGACGGCGACATCGATTTCGCGGGCCGAAACTGGTTTCGCACTGACCCACCGCTGGTATTGCGACTTCGGTAAGCGGATCAGTTCCGGCTCACCCCAGGCCACCAGCGGCAAAGTCTCTGGACTGAGGGCGAGGATGCCGCTGTTCCCGACCACCTCGGCGCGATGAAGTACGCGAAACCGATAGCCGCGAGCCTTGATGACATACAGGGCGTCCTGACGCGCTTCAGAATTGCCGGGCGTTGTATTTGTAGGTTCCGGTGTCCCTTCGCAAATCACGCGAATGAGTCTAAATGGTCGCTCGCGCGTTGCGCCCGCAAACTCTAAAAGCAAACGCAACGCCCCGAAATCTCCTTGTACTTTGAGATCGTACGTACGAGGCAACCCAGCGAGATGCCCATCTGAGAGCACACCCCATTTCTCCAGTGTCTTTTCGATTAGCGCCTGGCTGAGTGTCGGCTTTCCTACGAGAAAAGCGCCAAGATTCCCGCGATTAACCTCAACGTCTGCAGCAATGACTTTTAGCGGACGATGGTCGAGCGCGAGTAATTGCCGCAAAAGTTCCTCATTTGTGTGTTCTTGCTCCAAAAAAGACCTCCTTCCTATTGCTTTAATCGACGATAATAATGTAGGATTAACCCCATTAATCCCAATATGGACCAATTTGAACGTGCTGTCAAGGGCAAATGCAAACTTGCTTCTAACAAACGACCAGCTCATCGAGCTGACCGACGTTACGCAACCGGCCAGCCAGGTCCGCTGGCTAAAGGAAAATGGTTGGAAGTTCACTGTCGGTCGATCCGGGCGGCCCAAGGTGGCCCTCGCCGAATTTCTCGCAAATATGGCGCCACTCTCGGCCCGCCAGCCCGCGCACACCGCTTCTCCAGTGTACGAGGTCAACGTCGCGGCCCTCGTCAGAAGGCAGAACAGGAACTGATCATGGGGAGGTACCGCAAATCCGGTTATGACCTTCCGCCCCGCGTATACCGGCATAGAAGTCATTTCCGCTATATCTCCCCTTCGGGTCAGATCAGCAACCTCGGCCGGGACAAAAAGGAGGCGCTGCGGAAGTGGGCGGTGCTGGTGACCGACGCGCCCAAGCAGGAAACCGTCGCGTGGCTCTGCGACTGGTTCTTGACCAAGCGCCGCAGCGAATTGGAAGCCGCGGCAAAGCTCGGCGACCGCCCGCCAATCTCGAAGAGGACGCTTTCCGACTACGAAAAGGACCTCAAGCTGATTAAGGGCGCGCTTGGGCACATTCCACACGCCGAGCTGCGGCCCCACCACATCGCCAAGTATCGCAACGCCCGCGCCATGACTGCTCCGATCCATGTCAATAGAGAGAAGGCGGCGCTGTCGGCGGTGTACTCCTATGCGATCGAGGAAGGATTGGCCGATCTGAACCCCTGCCGGGGGGTCAAACGCCGGCGCGAGCTGCCGCGCACGCGGCGAGTAGAGGACGCCGAGTATCAGGCCGTCCTGCGGGTCGCACACAAGCAGGTGCGCCGCATGATGATTTTGGGCTATCGGACAGCACAACGTCCCGAAGACTTGCTGCTCTTGGGCTCCGGCAACGTGAAGACCGTCCAGGTTGCCGGCAATCCCGTTCGCGTCTTGCGGATCACCCAAGCGAAGCTCGAAAGCCGTGCCCCTGTTACCCTCGATATCGAACTCGTCGGTGAGCTCGCCACCGTGGTCGACGAGGCACTCAAGGATAAAGGCGCACCCCTCACCCTGGTACATACAGAAGAAGGGACGCCCTACACCTACGACGGGCTGGCAAGCATGTTCCGGCGTGCCGTCGACAAGGCGAAGGTCAAGGCGTACGGCCTTTACGATCTCAGGGCCAAGGCCGCCACCGACCTCTATATGAACGGCACGCCGATCGAAAAGATCCGTGAGCTTCTCGGCCATGCATCCGTGGCTACCACCATGCGTTACCTCAAGGCTAGAATGGGCAAGGTGGTGGCGCCGAACGACCGCGAACTACCAGAGGAAGAAGCGCTCGAGGAGGCGGTTGATGGGTAATACTTTTTCCTCTCCCCTCGTCCAAGCTATTGATTCGCAATCGAATCGCAAGGGCGGCGATATTTCCCGCGGCCGCGACGATCACGCTGCCGGATCAATGATGTGCGCGCCTAGCTCGGCGGATCGTGAATCCGCCTGTCTCCTCGTTGAACTGTAACTCGTTGCCGCCTCACAAAGGAAACCTTGCCATGATCACCGAGTCGACCGCGACATCCCCCGCCGTCACCTCGTCTTCTCGCCCTGACTCCTTGAAACAGGATGCAGCGTCAACGAGAACGGTGAGGCGCGGCAAGATAGCAGTCAAAGTGCGCCTCGACAACGGCGACAAGCTGGATCTCGAGGCGCCCATCGGCGAATCGCTCGACCACGGTGACCAGAAATTGAATCAACATGATGAGAAGCTCCTCGAAGGATTCTACCGATTGGATTGGGAGGTGACGCCGCAGGAAGCGGCTCTTCTACATGGTTTGCTCACGCGGATGAGAGACACCCAAATTGCCGATAATGCGGCTCCGTCACAGGAATCGGAAACGATATTGACCGCTCTTTGCGGAGATCACGCCAGCCTTAGCGAATATACGCTGCAAGTTGAGCGACGAATCGAAAAGTCGATTGCAAGAAAACAGGAAAACCGCGCCAAGGCGGGACTCGAGCCGTTAGAACGCTTGGTGCCCGTTTCGGATTTGTCAACGAAGAAGCTATTGCTCCTTTTGAATTCGGCGCTCGCGACTCTGGTCGCAGATCATAAGAATTTCAAGGCCGAACTCAACACCACCAAAGAGGCTCTCCAGCAGGCTACCGCCGAATTGATCGCGCGAAAAACTGAACGTAAGTGGCTGGTCTCGATCGTGAACAAGTTGATTCGTTCTACTTGGCTAACGCGCGTCTTAGTCAGACGCCTGGTCCCGGAGCTATTTACTGGTGAAGGAATGCCCAAGAGTCTGACGACTTCCGCAAGTACGGGCGCTTGAATTACCCGAGTGAAGTCATGCTCGCGGTAAATCCAAGGTAATCCGGATTTCATCCGGATTCAGCTGAGGCAATCCCGGATGGCATCCGGATCGGCCCGATTCGCCAAGATCACACGCGCCGGACTCCATGAAGACTCCAAATTGACGCGCGCTCTCTATAGTTCGTTGCTAATGTATACAAGGCCCATACACTGATTTACTCCCTGAGAGGCATCCTCTCAATGATTGACGATCGCGCTGGCACGTACGCCCTCGTTCTCTTCGCAAAGCAACCCTTCGAGGTCGAAATAGGCAGCCTCGGATCGCTCGCAGGCAGCGCGGGAAATTACGTATATGTCGGCAGCGCATTCGGTGCTGGTGGATTGCGCGGCCGCATCAGTCATCACCTGCGTCTCTCCACTCGTCCTCATTGGCATATCGATTACTTGCGACGCCTGGCAGTGCCTACCGAATTGTGGCTTCTCCAAGGCAAGACACGCTACGAGCACAGATGGGCTACGATTCTCCAGACGATGCCAGAATCCGACATTCCACTCGCTCGCTTCGGCTCAAGCGACTGTCGTTGCCCGACGCATCTTTTCTACTTCGAGACCCGACCACGATTCGGCGACTTTCGCAGACAGCTTCGCCTGCACCGATATGCTTGCGCAGGCCTGACGCGCATTGAACTCAAGCAGACTGGTGAAGTCGATTTCCGTCGACAGCCTTAGAATCTCCCAGTGGACACCGCCGCCTTTCTACGTTTGCTCCGCAATCGCGCTGGCTGCTCCGCCGATATTCGCGATCCGGTTGCGGCTGCAAAGTCGTTTCTATTGGATGACGGGGAAACTGCGCAGGGAAAGGCATTTGCGGAAGTGCTTCGCGCATTAGCCGGTGGGACTGGGCAATTCAGTGAATCCACCATGTGGCTATTTGATATGGAGCGCCTGCGGCTCTTGTCTGCCTTGATTGAAGCGCGGATCAGTAGCCAATACACTCGCGAGGAGTGGGAAGTCTTCCGCTAAACCTTAGCGACTCGCTTTCCTTGCAAAGTTGCAGTCAATCCGTTCGGTCTGGATGTCGACCTAGGCAACGATCAATCACGCGCTCTACTCCGCAGTGCAACCCTCGCACGACAAAACTAACGTCTCCATTGCGACATCGTTGCCCTTGCCTGCCATGGTGGGCCCAGTGTGCTTAAGCGGAATTGCGCCGCTAAGGACCCATTTAGTTACTGGGTTGCCTGCTTTGTCGACAAGCGTGACTCGCACGCTTCGCTTGGATTGGTCCCCCGCCTTCTGTGAACTATTGATCCAGGCGAAGAAATCGGCCGAGTTGACGATGCCACGCTTTAAGGTCACGTTGTCGACTTTGTGCACACTGGGCATCTTTCGCGCTGGATCTTTCGTCTCGTTGCCCGCTCGGTATTCGCTTGCCGTAAGGGCGCTATCTAATCCCGAGATCTCGGAAAAACTTGCTACGTTGCCACTGCCGATATCCACCAGAAAATTGAATTGGCCGTAAGGGCTTTCTCCTTGGGTCATAAATGGTCTCCTTCGATTGAATCGCCATGCATCTGCAGTCTTACGACCCATTCCGAAAGTGGCAAACTAGGCGCCCGGCATTCCCTTCGGCCGAGTTCTGTGCGATTCACCTCCCGTAACGCCACCGGTTTGCGTTGCAATGCCTGCCTTCTGAATCTCGATGAACTTACCTGGAAGGTTGGTCGGGCGGTAAGACGGTATCAGGCGCATCCGTTCCGAGACAGACCAATGGATCTTCGAGTCCTCGGCCACATGCCGGTGCCGCCCCGCATGTATTATCAAGCGCGTAGCGTAGCCAGCGGCGGCGTCCTTGACGCGCTTTGGAACATATTCTGCAATCCACCAAAGGCCTTTCAATGATTCATGCTTCATCGCTGCGGCATTTGGGGCGACGTAGTCTTCCGTATCCGTCTGCGGCAGAATCACCTCCTTGGCCTTCGGATTGAAACGCAAGCCATACCTCTCGGCCTCTCCGACCATCCACTGCAGCGCGAGCTTCGACAAACCTGCTTCGTGCTCGAAGTATCCCCCGCCTACATCACAGTGAACACCGGGAAACCAGACTTGCTCGACATCCGTCGGCATATCTGGCTCATGCCCCCAGAGATTTTGCGGAAAGTAAGCTCGTCGTTCATCGAGCGCCACGGCATGACGTACGGTTCGAACGATGGGATTGTTCGCGGTGAACTGCAAGTATTGCGGCTCCCACATCCAACCGACCGAGCTCACGGTATCCCAGAGCCCGATGAAATCAACGGCCACTTTCCTGGAAAATGTGTGCCTAAATCCCGTGTAGATCTTCGGATTCCTCTCTTGCTTGAACATATCCCAGGCAAACTCGAGAAGTTCCTCGTTCCCCTGTGTCAGTAGCCCGACCTTATAGAGCATCGCCGCGAGCGCCCGCGCGGTGTACGCGCCGCGGCTGAAACCGAAGATGAAGATCCGATCTCCGTCTTGGTAGTAGCGCATCAGAAAGCGGTACCCATCGGAAACGTGGTCCTCGAGCATCCAGGCGACCGCCAGGTCGAGCCGGGTAATGAACCAGCGTTTGAACTTTCCCCACACACCCGGAGGCGCGAATGTTCCGATGCCCGGTTGGTAATAGGCGATCTGATCGATGCCCACGCGAGAGAGCATCGCGTACAGCTTCACGACGTTGGTGTTGGTCGCGGCATACTGATTGTTCGTGCCGTCAAAGCACAGAACGAGATTGCGCCCCACGAGCCCCTCCCCTCCGGATGCATCGGACCGTTAGTGCGTCGGCGCCTTTGTCGGCGCGGAATCGCCTTTGATCAAACTGGCTAACGACTCCGACAGGTCTTTGTTCTCGATGATGTAGAACAACCCACCGCGGCCATTTTGGCTACTGCCACAATTCGTCCCTGATAGCGTACCCTGCTGGTTCATGTCGCCGAAGATGGAAAAGTGATTGTCGCCCGTCGTCGAGACGCCAAATTTCGCATGGTTGAAATTAGGACCCGGCCCGCCTTTGAGGCCGAACGTCGTGCCGTCCCACTGTCCGCTGGTCGCGATCTCTACTGCACCAGGGTCGCCTAGGCCGCTATCCCAGCATTTGATTGCAGTCGATGCCGTTGTCGAATAGATGTACGGCGCGGCCCACCAAGTGGCCGTTCGAATGGAAACACCGCCCAATTCTGCCGACACCATCTGCCATGGTGGCACATGCAGTGCGGAAGGCTTTGAAATCAACCCGACTCCGCTTGAAAGCTGAACCTTTGTAATGCTTTTACTCTTGGATTTCTTGCCGAGGCTGCTGATCAATGCCTGAACGTCTTTCGGCCCCCCATTGTTCACAACCTGTCGGTTGGTTGGGTCCGTTACAACGCTGGCGTTCTTAAGCGCATTCAGTACATTGACCAGGTCGCTCTTGGTGAGTTTCAAGGCAAAGAAGTGTTGGCTGACCTTGACGTTATCGTCCTTTACGCAGCCCAAGGTGTTGCCGTCCGACTTTCTGGAGAACCGCTTGCTTCCGGCGGCCGGCCACGACGGCGTCGTGACCTGTAAAACAAAACCGTCACCTGCATCGTTCCACGCAACCATGCCTTTGGAGTGCCCCCACGGAGATCCGCATGACTCCGTGCAACCGCCGATGGCAGGATCGTCATAGAACTGATCATTCCAGATCACATAGTAGTACGGGCCGTTATAGACCTGATCGAACGTAACGCCGACCGGGTCCGCCTCAGTCGCTCCAACACAACCATCACCTTTCTTAAGCGTCTGAGCTTCGCTGCTCGCATAAACGTACTGCTGTCCTAAAACGTAGTCCTGGGGATCGCCGCCAAAGGGACACAGCCTCTGCGCCGTGTCCCCGCAACCGGGGAAGGTTTTGGAATTGAGCTTAAACACGAACCACCAGTTCACGGGATGGCCCTTGGCCAATAGAGGGGTGGGCGCGGCTGAAGTTTGTGCGAATGCATCATCATTCGGATACACGCCCGCGATCGCGAGCACAGTGGTGATGACAAGAGACTGGACGATGCCCTGCACCGATTCACTGCATCCTACTATCTGCATGGCGCTATGCCTCCCTTAAATGGAAACGTACGCGCTCAATGGCGCACGCTTCTCCAGCATTCTTCTTTTTTGGCAATATTATGCGAGACTCGTCCGTCTTTTCAGTGGTAATACTTCACGGTGAGTTGTGAAAACTACGGGCGGTATGACCTGCAGCAACTTCCCAGTCAATCCGGCGTGCTTCTTACCCGATTGCGCTGTCGATTCATACGCGGGACCTGGCGGCACAGCCATCAAAACGTGCCCAACAATCTCGCGTCATTTCACCTATATGAATTGCATCGGCTCTGGTGAACGTCACGTCACGGACGGTACGCATATTCGCCCAAACTATCTCGTGTCCCCTAGTTAGACGGAGTCGATGAACCCGGCGCCGCCACAGCGCGATTTCGTCGTCTGTAGCCGCGCGGGATAGCCCCACCACGCCATGGAGCCGAATTGCGGGAGGTGTTTTGAATTGACCGCGGAAAAGCGATAGGAGCCAGAACAGCAAACCGCTTCGAACGGCAAGAACGCACACACTTTGGTTCGTCTCGAAATTGCGTACCATCTGCCTGGTGAACTCCTCGAAGTAGATCGCGTGCCCTCGGTTCGCTTCCGCACTTGACCGGTGGACGGTGGCCGGCGCACCAAGATTGAGCAGCAGTAATCCCTTGATTGTCAGTGGCTCCCCGCGCTGCGCGTAATATCCAATCTCCGCAACGAGTATAGGATCAAGTGGTGATCGGAGGGACGGAAGATATTGCTGTTCGCAAATATGGAATGGCCGCAATTTCTGTAACAGATGTTATTTATTAACAGCACGTTGCGTTTCTATAAAGCAAAAACCCTAATCAAAATGACGCAATTAATACGAGAATGTATAGGACGATATAGGCCGTTTGGCAAATTGACTTTCTTTACGAGAATGAGATCATATCGAGTAAATAATAACGATTCGTATTGTTTCTTGCTGCGCTTGTTCGCTGCGGAGGGGCCCGCGAACCCCTACAAGACAGCGGTGAAGGTACAGTGTCTTAGCGCGGTTGCCGCAAAGCCGTTCCCTACCAGGGGAGTTCGATGCGCGTATCTGGATCTGGTTTATTGGTGGCGGAGGAAAATGACGTAGCGTCTGTCTTTCGCCCGGATCCGGGCCTCGGTTTTGTATGGGCCTCAAGGAGAATGGGCGCCACGGTCGATTACTCCATTGATGCGCCTCTGGCGTTGCCAAAAGCAGTGCAATCGGAACGGTCATGAGCGCAACCGCCCAGTCCACGCTGCCCGACTCACGTGCCCGGCACGCGTTTCCCACGGCGGAACAAACGTACGATGACTTAGCTTTTCTGTCCACCCTGCCACAGGGGTACGCACGAAAGCGGCTTGCCTTGGCAGTGGTCGCGATTTCGGTCCTGATTTTCCTTGCACTAGCCCCGTTCGCCAAAATAGCGCTCAGCCCGATTCAAGCCTTCCTGCCGTTCTACCAGTCGGCACTAATCTTCTGCGAACTGATCACGGCGGTGCTTCTGTTCGGACAGTTTGAAATACTGGGCTTCGTCGCGCTGCTCGTCCTAGGCTGTGCCTACCTTTTCAGCGCCCTCATGGCCGTTGTCCACTTAGGGAGTTTTCCAGGATTGTCGTCCCATTTCGGGCTGCCGGGCTCTGGCCCCCAGACGACGGCGTGGGTGTATTTTTTGTGGCATGCCGTATTCCCGCTCCTGGTAATCGCCTACGCGCTGCTCAAGAGTTCACCGAAACGCACGCTTCCCGCGGAGCGCGTCCGCGCTGCCATGCTAGTTGGGATCACCGTCACAATTGCTATGGCCGGCGCGCTCGCCCTGCTCGCCACTGCAGGGCAAGATGCTTTGCCTGTGATCATGCATGGTAACGTCGATGCCCCGGCCAAACTTCCCGTCGCCGTGGTGACGTGGAGTTTTTGCCTTGTTGCATTGTTCATGCTCTGGCGGCAAGAACAGGGCACGGTACTCGACCTTTGGCTGATGGTAGTGATGTGCGTGTGGATATTTGACATCGCATTGGCGGCTGTCCTCAACGCCGGGCGCTTCGATCTGGGTTGGTACGCAGGACGGATCTACGGCCTGATGGGCTCGAGTTTCGTGCTTGTCGTGCTGCTTATCGAGAACGGCGCACTTTACGCCAAACTTGCCGCCACGCATGTCAGGCACGAAAGGCACCTGAAGATGCTGCATGGGATTGACCTTGCCATCGCGGCTGGACAAACACCGGTATCGATAGCCGGCGCTGTGGTGCAGCCGTTGCGCGAGTTGCTCGATGTCCCCCGCGCGATCGTCAACGCCTTCGATCTCCCGGCTGGAGAAGTGGAGTGGTTGGCTGCCGCGGGTCGCCGCCGTACCCGCGTCGGCCCAGGAGTGCGCTATCCGATGCGACTGATGGGCGACATGGAGGCCCTAATCCGTGGCGAACCGCAGGTGATCGACACCACGACACTGCCAGAGAACCCCGACAAGAAGGCATTGCTCGCCTCGGGAATTTACAGATATATGGTGATGCCGATGAGCGCCGGTGGTGAACTGATCGGGGCAATCAGCTTCGGCGGCGAATCGGGGCGATTTTCCTCGGTGCAGGTGCGGATCGCGCGCGAAGTGGCGGCCCAACTGGCGATAGCGATTAGCCAGGCGCGGCTCTACACTCACGTCACGGAGAATGCGGCGCGTCTCGAGGCAGAAAACACGGCCCGAAGGCTGGCAGAAGAAGGGGTCACGCGCCTAAATCGCGTCTATGCGGTATTGAGCGGAATCAATTCGCTGATCATGCGCGTGCATGATCGGCAGACACTGTTCCACGAGGCCTGCCAGATCGCGGCTGAGGCGGGGACTTTTCCTCTGGTCTGGATCGGTGTAATCGACCAGGAAGCCACGCAAATCCGTCCGGCCGCAAATGCTGGCACAGAGAAAAGGTTTCTCGACTCAATATCTCTCCGGTTACCGCCGAGCGATGACGCGCCCGGGGGGCAAAGCATCTTCGCTCGGGCGGTGACCGAAAAACGGCCGATCATCTCCAACAACGTGGAAAGCGACCCCGGAATTCGCTTCAAGAGGGAACATCGTGAATCCGGAATTGCATCGACTGCCGTCTTCCCCTTGCTCGCTGCCGGCGACCCTCTTGGCGTGCTTGCGTTGCACTCGAGGGAAAAAAGCTTCTTCAACGAAGAAGAAGTAAAGCTCCTGGTCGAACTCGCCGGAAACATCGCTTTTGCTATGGACTACATCAAAAAAGAAGAAGCGCTTAACTATCTCGCCTACTACGATCCGCTCACAAGCTTGCCCAACCGGACACTATTCTTGGAACGATTGAGCCGTGGCGTAGACGCTGCCGCGCGAGGAAAGCAACAACTCATTCTTATGAGCGGAGATATCAAACGTTTTCACAAGATCAACGAGGCTTTCGGGCAGGTCAATGGGGACGAATTCTTGAGACAGTTCGCAGCGCGGTTGCGCAAGTACATGCCCTATCCGGAAAACGTGGCTCGAATTGCCGGCGACAATTTTGCTGCGTTCGAGCCTGAGGCCAATGACCTTGCCGACGTTGCGCATCGGGTCGAGCGCTTTTCCGAGTTCGTCGTATCAGAGCCCATCCGAATCTCCGACCAGGACGTGACGTTCGGTTATTGCGTCGGCCTAGCCATCTATCCCAACGACGGTTCTGACGCCGAAACGCTGCTCGGCAACGCCGAAGCGGCGCTGAGAATGGCCAAGTCGTCAGGGAAAAGATTCATGTTTTACGAACCTACGATCAACGCCCGCGTGGTCGAATCACTCATGCTGGAAAACAAACTGCGCAGAGCGCTGGAGCAGGGCCAATTCGTGCTCCATTATCAGCCCAAGGTAGATGCTCAAGAACAAAAGGTGCAAAGTGTCGAGGCCTTGATCCGCTGGAACGATCCCGAGTTGGGATTGGTGCCGCCCGGAAAATTCATCCCTCTGATGGAGGAGACCGGCATCATCAAACACGCGGGTGCCTGGGCGCTCGGCCAAGCAGTCGCTGACATCAAATGCTGGCAGGCATTGGGTCTGCAGGCCCCGCGCGTCGCGGTCAACGTGTCGCCAATCCAATTGCGGGAAAAGGACTTCGTTGACACAGTCTTAGATGCCCTGAACGGATTCGGCAACGACCCGCCTCTGCTCGACATCGAAGTCACCGAAAGCCTCATTATGGAGGACGTATCGAAAAGCAGCAGGGCGCTGGAGGCTCTACGCGGCGTGGGGGTACATATATCGGTAGATGACTTTGGCACCGGCTACTCGTCGCTGGCCTATCTCGCCCGGCTTCCGATCCACGCCCTGAAGATCGACCGGGCGTTCATCCACGGCATGACAAGAAATGGCGATGGCATCACCATCGTCGAAGCAATCATCTCGCTCGCGCACGCGCTCAATTTGAAAGTGATTGCGGAAGGAGTGGAAACCGAGGAGCAGGCAGACGTTCTGCGCGGGCTGAAGTGCGACCTGATGCAAGGCTACCTTTTTAGCAAGCCGGTGCCGTGGGAGGAAATCACGACCATGCTACAGAGGCAAGAACACGACCGCTCACCGTAATCTCTGACCTACCGTTCGATATTAATCGTGGCTTCCCAATTGGGGTTTTGACTCCCCAAGCTGGCTGGGGCTTTGGATTGCCCGTTAGGCTCGAGAGCCACGCCCCACCTCCTGTGCGCAGGCATTCAAGTCGAACGCTCTGTTTGCCGCCAAAAAGCAGGTCAATACCGCCCACTTAGGTCGAACTGCTGTCTGTGAATTAGCGTGCGGGGCAGCTGCCCTATTCGGATACCCGCTGTTAATCCTCTGACGGCTCGACCGGCCGCTGTGGGTAGGGATGACTCATTCGTGAAAAGGCGAAGCGGCCATTGGGACTCGCTTAGCAATGTAGTGCCCGCCAAGGGCTGGTTTGGCCGAAGACCGGAAATCGGCCAAAGCGGACCGTACGCCAACTTCCCGGGAAAGTCAGCTACGGGAAAAGGAGCCGTCCTTCTTGAATTCCAAAGAGCAGCCATTAGAACGCCTGCTTTCGCTCGCGAAGCCGTCGAAACGGCTAAACCCGCAATTCGCTCAAACGGCAGTCAGCCCGGTTGTCAACGCGAGAGCACCCAATAATGGAATGTCGACAATAAGTTAGCATCCGCTTGTAAGTTATTGCCTAGGTGCGACGACTAATCTAACAGTTTTCCCTGGAGATAGTCGCATGCACGCAACAATCCACCTGCTCAGGCGGAGTGACTTTCCGCGCCTGAAACGTCGATCTGTCGAGACGTTACAGGTAAATCTCGGCTACCGATGCAACCAAAGCTGCGTGCATTGCCACGTAAACGCAGGGCCGAATCGCAAAGAGGAAATGCTGTCCGAAACTGTCGATGCCATCATTGATTTCTTAGGCGCACACCCCGGAATCCGCACGATTGATCTGACCGGCGGCGCTCCGGAACTCAATCCAAATTTCGGCCGCCTGGTCATTGCGGCCCGGTCGCGCGGCTTACGAGTAATCGACCGCTGCAACCTGACCGTTCTGGAGGAGCCCGGCCAAGAAGATCTCGCTAAGTTCTTTGCAGCGCATGAGGTCGAGATTGTCGCGTCCTTGCCCTGTTATCAAGAAGAGAACGTCGACGGGCAACGCGGCAAAGGCACATTTGCAAAGAGCATCAAAGGGCTCAAGCGATTGAACGCGCTGGGCTATGGATATTCCGATAGCTGCCTCGTGCTCAATCTAGTCTACAACCCGACAGGTGCTCACCTCCCACCCGCGCAGGCCCCCCTTGAAGCCGCTTACAAGCGATATCTTGGGGAGCGCTTCGGCATCGTATTCAATGGCTTGTTCACCCTGGCCAACATGCCGATTCAGCGCTTCGGCAGCACGCTGATTTCGAATGGGCAATTCAACGCTTACATGACGACGCTGCGGCAAGCGCATCGCGTCGAGAACCTGGACACCGTGATGTGCCGCAGCCTGATCAGCGTGGACTGGCAGGGATACCTATTCGACTGCGATTTCAATCAACAGCTCGGTCTGGCGTTGACCGACGAGGTCGGCGAACGCATACACATCGCCAATGCGTCCGCGACGTTGCTCGAAGGTCTTCCCATCCGAGTGGCAGACCACTGCTACGGCTGTACCGCGGGCCAGGGCTCGAGCTGCGGTGGCGCCTTGCACATCGAAGATGCCGCGGCCACGAGCCGCCACATCAAGACATAACTTGTTTAATCGAGGGGATACGAATGGGAGAAATGCAAGGATTGTTCTTTTGGGGGTTCCTCGCTTTTTACGGACTCGCGCTGTATGCAGTCGCGCCGTCCGCTCGCACGGTTGATGGATTCTTTCGCGGCCGCGACGCGCGCGGGCGCCCCACGTCGCGCTGGATGCTCACGTCGAGCATCTTCATTGCCTGGATCTTCGCGAAGTCGGTCACGAACGCCGCCAACCTCGGTGCCACCTATGGGGTCGTTGGCGGCTTGGCCTACGCGGCGTACTGGCTCTCGATCCCGCTCGCCGGGGTAGCGATCTACGCGATCCGCCGCAGCACCGGCGCCACCGGGCTTGTTCCTTTTCTTATCGACAAGTACGGGCGCTCAGCAGCAATTGCGTTCGCAGCGGCGATCCTCATTCGTCTTTACAACGAGGTGTGGAGCAACACTGCCGTCGTCGGTGGATATTTCGGTGCACCGGGCAGCGCTGCATTCATAGGCTCTGCCGTGCTCTTCACCGCCGCGGTGCTCCTATATAGCGTCAAGGGCGGCCTGCGCAGCTCCATCTTCACCGACGTCCTGCACACTGCGATCTTCCTGGTCTTTCTGGGGATCGTGCTTATTCTGATTCTGCCTCGACACTCTGCGTCCGAGTTCCTGAGCCAGGGCACTTTCAGCCTGTCGACGGGCGCAGACTTGCTCTTGGTGGCGCTGCTGCAGGTCCTGAGCTATCCGTTCCACGATCCCGTCCTTACCGACCGTGGTTTCATTACGGACGAGAAGGTGATGCTGAAGTCGTACATGCTCGCTGGCGTCGCCGGATTCGCTGCCATCTTTTTATTCAGCTTTATCGGCATCCACGCCCGGATCGACGGACTCGCCGGCGGCGACAATGTGCCGGCGGCGGTGGCGCGCTCCTTCGGTTTAGGCGCGTTGTTTCTGATGACCATCATCATGGTGAACGCCGCAGGCTCGACCTTGGATTCGGCGTTCTCCTCGACCTCCAAAGCGGTCGCTGTGGAGTTGCCGTTGCTCGCCGGAAAGCGTGCCATTTCGCCCAAGGTACGGGTCGGCACACTCGCCATGATCGTCGTTGCGGTTCTCGGCAACATTCCGATGCTCTTCGGGGCCGAGATCCTCGCCGCGACCACGATTAGCGGCACGATGGTCATGGGGCTCGCTCCGGTATTTCTCCTGCAGCGTTTCGTACGCTATTCGCCCTTAAGTTTCCACTTTTCGTTCTGGCCCGGCGTGATTCTCGGCGTACTGCTCGCGGTCCATCTCGTCCCGCATGCCTGGGCCATCGGTACCGGGAAGTACGCACTCTTGCTTGGCACAAACGTGTACGGGCTCCTCATCTGCACCGCGGGCTTCTTCCTGCCGCTGCTAATGCCCCACAATAGACTGAGTTCCGCGGACGGCGCGGCATGAACGGGCCAGGCCGGGTCTGCCCAGTACGCTACCGCTACGGACCGGCCACAATTGCGGAGGCGCCCGAACGTCTGGCCAACACTCTGTATGTAGTAGGGGGGCTCTATGGCAATCCTCAAGCCTTAGCCACGATCGAGGCGATGGCGCGTACAGAGTCCGAACCGGCGACCATTTGCTTCAATGGCGATTTCAACTGGTTCAATGTCGACGATCCCGGTTTTCGGTCGATCAACGAACGGGTGCTGCGGCACGACGCCATTATCGGCAACGTGGAGGCCGAACTGGTGGAAGACTCCAACTTGGCCGGCTGCGGTTGCGCGTACCCCGAGTCGGTGGACCAAGGCATCGTCGAGCGCTCGAACCGAATTCATGCCCTACTGAAGAACACCGCGACGCGGCAGCCGCAGTTGCTGCGTCGACTCGCCGTATTGCCGATGTTCGCGCGCTACCGCGTTGGCAAGGCTCGCGTCGGCGTGGTGCACGGGGATGCCGAGTCGCTGGCAGGCTGGCGCTTTGACGTTGCCGCTCTGGACGATGAGCGACAGCAAGACTGGCGGGTCGAGGCGTTCGCCAAGGCCGATGTGGACATATTCGCCTGCACCCACACTTGTCTTCCGGCCATGCGCAGCTTCGATATCGACGGGACTAAGATCGTGGCCAATAACGGTGCAGCAGGAATGCCGAACGCGCGAGATACCCGCTTCGGTATCCTGACTCGGATCGGCACGACATCTTCACGCTTTCCGCGTCTGTACGGATACCGAATGGGAGGCGTGCATGTCGATGCGCTGGCAATCTACTACGATGCTGCTGCGTGGGAACAGTCCTTTCTTGCGAACTGGCCGAGCGGGTCGCCTGCCTGGCTGTCCTATTTCGAGCGAATATCCAAGGGACCGGACTTTCGCCTGGATCCGCCGAGCATCACGCGTCGAGCCTCCGCGCGAGTTCCGGGAAGTCCTCGACGATCAGGTCGTGCGCGGGATTCGGAATAGGGTCGGGAGGACCGGATGGACCCCACTCGGCGGGTCGCCTGACGAACGCACTCTTGAAACCGCATTCACGTGCGGCGTTGAGATCGAAGTTGTGGCAGGCGACCATCATGATTTCCGATGGGTCAAGCTGCAGCCATTTCGCCGCGGTGAGATAAGCCTCCGGCCGCGTCTTGTAAATGCCGATCATCTCGCAGGAGATGATGGCGTCCCAGTCGAACCCGTTCTTCTTAGCGACGTCGATCACGAGTGACGTGGTTAGCAAAGTGAGGGACGCGACGATGTACTTACGCCGCAATCGCGCCTGCACCGCAGGGAAGTCCGGCCAGGCATCGAGCGCATGCCAAGTGCGCCAGATGGCATCCCTGTCCTGCGCAGATAGTGCGTCGAGCTTGAAATGCGCAATCACCTCGTCCAGCACCCGCCGATGCACGTCGTCGAAATTGAAGCCGGGGTGTACCAGTCCGACCATGGCCTTGAGCGAGCGGCGACGGTATTCGTTAGTGATTTCGTGCCAGTCCGCGCTCAGCCCATGCCGCGCGCCTGCCGCGGCAAAGGCGCTGCTGATGCCGCCGTGCCAATCCAAGATCGTTCCGCCGGTGTCCAGGGTCAGTGCTTTGATGGCCATCACGCCTCCTTGGGTTTCGGTCTTCGCGGGCTAACGCGGTCAGGCGTCGCCGCGCGCGGGGTAGTTTTTCGCGATCACGAAATCCAGGCTCTGCAGGATTTCGTTGAAATGCGGCCGCCCAAAGGGCATGGTCGAAGTCGTTCCCCAATAAAGCGTTCCATCGGGGCGCACGATGAAAAGGCCCGGTTCGTTGAACAAGTCCGGTTCCACCACGCCGGCCGAAGTCGGGCCCTTCGAAGTCGAGACGTACAGACCCCATTTGCGCGCTTCGTCGATCGAAAGACCGTAGCCGATCCTCAGCGCTGCCAAGCCCCAGCCCGCTTTTGCCTGTTCGGCGCGGTCGCGCGCATCCGAACTTGCGGCAATCACCGAGACACCGCGCTTGTCGAACTCCGGAAGCAGGGTCTCCAGTTCGGACAGGTAGCGTCGGCAAATTGGGCAATGCAGACCGCGGTAGAAAACGATCATGGTGAAATGCCGCGGCTGCTCGGACTCGAGCGAAAACTGCTCGCCCCCTACAAGTTCGAGTCTGAGAGCGGGAACGAGTTTGTTGGGCATGAGCGGCATAGAACTCCTCCGAATTGGGTGATTGGGAAAGAATGCGATTGCGGCATGTTCCGCCTGGTCGTCTGGGGCAGGCGATTCCTTACGTCCCGCCCCAGTGCTTGTTTAGCTGACTAAGTGATCTTGTACGCGGCGAACTTGTCGTCCACCTGCGTCTGGAACAGGTGGTTGGAATAGTTGGAAAGCGTCTTCACCGCCGCTGCAAGGACGATCTGCAGTGCGGTACTCTCGCTGTAGCCTGCAGACAAGAATGCGTCGGCAATTGCCTGGCGGGGCTTGCCGGCCGTCTGCACCAGTTCGCGCGTAAAGTCGTAGAGCGCCTGGAGCTTACGGTCCGGAATCGGCTGGTTCGCGCGGATCGCCGCAAGCACCGGTGCCGGCACGCCGGACACTTTGTCGGCCAGCATGCTGTGCGCGGCCATGCAGTAATTGCAGCCGTTTTGCCGGCTGACGGCGAGGAACACGATTTCCTGCTCGGCCGGGGAGAGCCCGGACTTCTGGCGAAACGCGGAATAACCGTGCAAGTAGGTGGTCAGCACGCCGGGAACGTTTACCATGTTGGCGTACATGTTGGGGATGAAGCCGACTTGCTTTTGCGCTCCTTCAAGTACCGCCTTCTGCTCCGCATCTGCCGTATCCAGCCCGATCGCTTTCAAACTCTTCGCTACGAAATGTTGTGTCACGCTGTTCTCCGAGGTGTTGGGTTAAGCCCTGTCGGCTCGCCCGTCGCGCGCCGTAAGGCAGGAACACAGATTAGCCGCCCGGTGCTCTTTTCTGGTTATCATTTGTACATTGTTTATAACCATACGCATCGTTCGCGATGAACATCGACGGAATTTCCAAACTGCTCGATCACGTTGGGTTGCACGCCAAGGCCTTTTATGCCGGGCCGCTGTGCGGCCGGCATGGCTTCGCCGCCGATGAAGGCGTGGGGCATCTGCACGTGATCCGCTCCGGCGAATTGCGCGCGCTTCAAGCGGGTCACGAAGACATTCAGGTGCTCGAGCCGTCCTTGCTGTTCTACCCGAGGCCGCTCGACCATCGGCTCGACATCGACGACACGGCGGTCGCCGACGTGCTCTGCGCAAGCGTGCGCTACGATGCGGGTCTGGAGAACGCGATCACGCAGTCGTTTCCTCCTGTCGTAGTGATCCCGTTCAGCGGGCTGCCGGGTATCGAGGTGACCTTGAGCCTGTTGCTGGCTGAAGCCGAAGATGCGCATCTCGGCCGCCAGGCCATGCTCGACTGCCTGTGCGACGTTTTGTTGATCCAGATCGTTCGCTTCGCGATTCAGCAGAACATGGTGACGAGCGGAATTCTCGCAGGCTTGGCGCATCCGCGGCTCTCCGCCCTATTGAGCGAATTGCTTGAGCGCCCGCGCGAATCTTGGTCGCTCGAGACCATGGCCGCGCGGGCCAATCTTTCGCGAAATGCCTTCGCCGGCCTGTTTCGGCGCGTGGTCGGATCTTCGCCGACCGAATTTCTGACCGGCATCCGTATTGCGCAGGCGCAACGTCTGCTGCGCAAAGGGCGCCCCATTTCGCTGGTGGCGGAAGATGTCGGCTATAACAGTCAACCGGCGTTTTCGCGGGCCTTCATCCGCGAGCTCGGCATCAGCCCCTCGGCCTGGAAACGCGAAAGCGAGCGCTCGAAGTAGAGGGCGTCCGCGGAGGCGGCCCGAAAGACTCCGCGGCCCGCTGTTCCGTTTCAACCCGAACTTCATTATCCTCGTTAGACGGCAACAGACGCGCGCGAAAATACCACGGTGTCTACACGCCCGAGGTCCTCGTAAGTTTCCGTTCCGGGTTCGCAGCGATAGCCCGCGAGATCTCCCGAAAGGCGGTGGTATGACGCGCTCATGAGGATATATTCGGATTTCGACACGCTATTCTTAAGCAGGCGATGCAGCAGAATCACGTCTTCACCCATCAGTTCATCGAACTGACGGAACTTTCTGACTGCGACAATGCCATGATGCAAGACGACTTTCAGCCTCAGGTCGCGTATGTGCTGGCAGGCATCGCAGGGGCAATCCGCGCGGATGCCTGATAGCTCCCCGGCTTTGGCATGGAACGCGTAAAAGAAGGCATTAACCTGTAGCGCCACGTCGCGGGCGACGGCGGTGTTCGCGCCGCGCATGTCGGCGTAGAGCAGCGCCGCGTCCCCTTCCAATTTGTTGAGCGTCAGCGGAAAGCTTGCGCTGTCGATAATCGATTCCAGCAACTGCGAGACAATTTCGTCGGCGTGAAGCAGCGTGGACTTGTGCAATCTAATGAACCTCGTGTATCCACCGATGTCGGCAATTACCAATGCCGCGTGCATTAGATCCATCGCTGCCTCATTTCGAATCTATTGACCAAAGATCTCCGATCCGGCATTCAATAGTTTGGAGGCGTCCGCCAACGTCTCGAGCTTGATCAAGAGCTGGCTGCACGTAGTACGCGCGGCGCATGTGCACGCAAAATCGACGCGAATCGTCCTCACATCGGCAGTCCGAACGGTGATCGCATCCGCACGCCCAGCCAATTTCCCGGCAGCGCGGCCGCGATCCACAGCCAACCGTGCAAGCTGCTCGACGCGACGCCTGAGAAGAACGCGCCGATATTGCAGCCGTAGGCCAGGCGCGCACCGTAGCCCATCAGCAGCCCGCCGATCAGCGCTGCGGCGAGCGTGCGAAGCGGCATTCGCAAAGTGGGCGCCAAGCGCCCGGCCAGCGCCGCCGCGACCAAGGCTCCGAGGAGGATGCCGATGTTCATCACCGACGTTTCGTCTGCGAGCAGCGGCGCCTGCAGCGCGTGTTGTTGGAATTCGCCTTGCCAAAACGCCGAGCCCGAAGCGTCCCATCCAAGAAGGACCGCGAACTTCGCCGCCCATAGCGTGAATGCCCAAGTAATGCTCCAGGGATGACCGGACGCGAGCAAGGTTGCGAGGTTGAGGCAGGCGAGCAGCACCGCGCCGGCGAGCAGCGACCACGGCCCGCTCAGGACGCGCCATGGCAAAAGAACGCTGCTAGCGAGGGCGGATCGACCCGGTCGTCGATAGCTGCCCAAGAACAGGTAAAGGAGCCCGAGCGGAGCGAGCTGCAGCGCGACCGCTCCCGGCCAGCCGATCAGATCGCCAAGCACGAGTTCGCCGGCATCGGGCAGGCGCTGCCATGCGTCCATATGCAAGCTCGCAGCCCACCCGCCGGCGCAGAACGCGACGAGCGTCGCCAGCATGCGCGTGCTGCCGCCGCCGAGCGCGTAGAGCGTGCCGGACGCGCAGCCACCGCCCAACTGCATGCCGATGCCGAATAGGAACGCGCCGATCGCGACTTGCCAGCCGACCGGAGCGCCGGCGGCAAGCATCGGCATGCCGAACGCCGATCCCGCGGCGAGCACCGGGGCGAACAGCACCGTCGCCAGCGCGAGCATGAGCACCTGCGCTCGTACCATGGCGGCGTCGCGCGCAATCAACAGCCGGCGGTAAGCGGCGGCAAAGCCGAACGCGGCGTGGTAGAGCGTCACGCCGCATAGCGTGCCGATTGCGAACAGGACCGCGAGACGAGCGCTCGATGCAGCGACAACGAGGCCGAGCCCGGCGATCGCAGCCAACGCCGGCACGAGCGCTTGCCGCTGCACCGCCCCTGCGGTGTGCGCGGGTCGAGACGTTTCAGCCGCCTGCGGCGTCGCGGACAATCTTTTCGATCACCGGATCGAGCTCGCGCGCCATGGAGTCGAGCTCGGCGCTGCCATAAGGCGCGAACACCGCGCTCGGGTCGCGCCAAGTCACGCTCGCCTTGCCGTTCGCACCCTCGGTCACGTACAAGCGCAATGGTGCTTCGATTCCTGCGGGAACGCTCGCGGCGAGCATTCGAACCGCGTAGTCGTTGCGAAACACCATCAACACCAGGTTGCCGGGAATCTTCACGCCGCGCGAAGCCGCCCCGCGGCTCGCGCTCGCCTGGGCGACAAGGCCCATCTTATTGGCTTCGATCGCCTTCTCAAGGCGCGCCGCCAGGGTATCGAAGCCGTATCGCGTCGCCACCGCATGTGTTCCGGGCAGCTGCGCGGCGGACTGAGCTGCGGCGTTCCCAACTGTGAACGTGAGCAGGATCGCGCCCAGCGAAGACCACGGGATCGCTTTCATCGTAGGTCGTTTCCGGGGCGCGTCGCCGCAATGGCGCAGCGGCAAAGATTTACCGGCATCAGGCGCTGAGAAAGCCTGACTCATTTCTGCACCAACTCGCCCGTGAGTTCGTATTCGCGATCGGCCGGCGAAACCGCGCGAATGTGCAAAATGCCTGCGCCCTTAAGCCCCTTCAAGGAGCCCGTCGCGCCGACGATCTCCCACACGCCGTTGTCGAGCAGCTTGGGCTTGCCGTCTTCGCCCGGGACGAACACGGCGCGCACGGTCCATTTCACATAAGTGAGATCACCGTTTTGCGCAGTGAAGACCAAGTAACCGCGCGGCTCGCCGCTATCGCCCGGAATGATGTCGTGGTAGCCGTATTCGGTCACGCTCGCCCCGGCGAGCGGCCCCGTTCCGGCCGCCTTGCCCTCGCGGCGGACCATGAGCAGGAAGTGCTTGCTGCTGTCGGCGAAATCAAGGCGTATCTGCTCCTTCGGGGCCATGACGGCCTTGACGGAAAGTTCCGCAGCCGAACTTGGCACTACCGTTGCAAGCATCAGCCCGGCGGTAAGAACGAAAAATAGATTCTTCATCGAGTGTTCCTTTCTTGGAGGTTCAAATAAGAAAAACGATACTTTCAAGTTTGCGTCAGCGCGCCAGTGCAGCCGCGACGGCGGCGGTCTGCGCATCGATGCTGACGGGAAGTTCGCCGGTGACGTCGAGCCGCCGGTCTTCAAAAACGTCGACGCCCGGGTGAGCGTCCCGCCATACGCTCACCACGGCATCGCGGTGACGCACCAGTGCCTCGATCTGCGGGCGGAACAGCTTCAGCATGGCGCCGAGCCATCTGTTCAGCGGCCAGGACGGATGCGCGTGGTCGACGGCGAAGCAATCGAGCATGCGGATCACGTCTGCGGCCGGGTACCAAGCCTCGGCAGTCACCCAGCGGTTGACGGCGAAGAGGCTCGTCGGCCGGCCATACGCATCCATCGAGATGGCGATCAGGTGGCAGATCGACTCGTCGCCGCTCGGCCAGACCTCCTCGCCCGCGTAAGCGATCGGCGCCACGCCCGCAGGCATGCCGGGCGCGCGCAGAAAGGTGTGGAAATGCCCGTGCTCCCCGCCTCCGCGATGCGCATGGTAGTAATACTGCGCGTGGGTGTCGCGGTCGAACACGTCCTCGGCCGGGTAATGCTCCAGCTCGTAGAAGGTGCCTTGGCCGCGCAGCACTTCGCTCACAAGGTCGATTCCGCCCTTGTCGAGCACGCGCATGCACTCAAGCGCTTCGGCGCCGGCCGCGCGCATGGATTCCAGTCGTGCGCGCGGCAGTTGGCCGAGATCGGGCGGCACCGGACCCGGCCGTTGCGGCCGTAGCAGGTGGGCGCCGACCATCTCACTCATCCAAGCGCTCCGGCCGCACTCACTACATCTTCTTCGCGGCGCAAGGGTTCTTCGCCGCGCAGGGGTTCTTGGGGGCACAAGGGTTCTTCGCAGCGCAGGGATTCCCCATGCCCGCGGCTGCCGGCTTGAACGACTTTTGCACTTGTGCCGTGTATGCCGTCAGTGCGGCGAGTTCGCTTGAGTCCCAGGCAAGCGGCTTCGAAGCCATCGGCGCCACCAGGCAGAATTGCACCATTTCGTCGAGGTTGATCTTCTTGAAGCCGCCTTTGTCTTTCGCCATCGCGACGTAGTGCGGATAGGGCTGGGCAAAAGTGTTCTGGAACGAGGCCCCGCCCTGGTGGCAGGTGTTGCAGGAGAGGTTATTGGCGCTCAGCTTGGTGTCGTTCCAGAGCGATTCGCCGAGCTTGAGCATTTCGTCGTGCTTGCCTTTCGCCAGTTTCGTCCCCTTGGGCCGCGTCACGAGCTTGCGGTCGATGCCGGCGCCGGCGGCGCATGGATTCTTCGCGCCGCACGGATTCTTGGCGGCGCAGGGGTTGGATTTGCGCGCGGCGCACGGATTGGCGCTTTTGGCGGAGCAGGGATTCCTGCGTACGGCGCAGGGATTCTGCGCAAGCGCCGGGCCGGCAAGGCTAAGCGCAAATAGGCCTGCGACGGCTGTCTGCAGCGGTGGGTTGTCGAAGTTCATGCTGGGATCCTCCTAGTATCTTGAAAAATGCTGTTGCCGCGCCTTGCCGATGCTCCCCGGCAGAGCGCGGCCTTCGCCGTCTATTTCTTGGCTGCGCAGGGGTTCTTCGCCGCGCAGGGGTTCTTGGCGGCACAGGGATTGGTCTTCTTGGCGGCGCACGGATTGCTCTTCTTCGCCGCGCATGGATTGACGGACTTCGGTGCACAGGGGTTCTTTCGCGCCCCACAAGGGCTTTGGGCAAGAGCCGGCCCACCAAGGCCGAGCGCCAAGGCGCCGGCCACCGCGAATTTGAGAGGCTGTTTGAGCATATTCATCCTTCTGTCTCCTGATATGTGAATGGTTTAGACGCCGTTGAGCAGGGAGCTGTGCGCCGCCTTGCTGATGAGGTAGTCGAGCGGTTTCGGCGATTCCTTACAAGAATTTCGGACCCCTGAATCGGGATGGGCACGGTCCGGACGCGCTAACTTGGTCGACGTCTTGCCCTGCCGATAGCCAATCGTGGCAAAATCCCACGTGATGGTCCGCGTCCCGTAACCGGCTGGCGCGCCGATATACTCGCGTTTCCGCGCAGTAGAAACGTGCAATGAGCAAACAAGACGATCAAGGGCAAGCGCTCGAAGCGCATCGTAAGTACCTCCTGCGATACGCTCTTTTTCATCTGCGCGAGCCCTCACTCGCGGAAGATGCGGTTCAGGACACGCTGATGGCGGCGCTCGCTCAAAGCGATCGTTTCGAAGCTCGCTCTCAGGTACGAACCTGGCTCACCGGCATCCTCAAGCACAAGATCGTCGATCTGATCCGCAGCCGCGGTCGCGGCTTGCCGGCGGACGCTTTCGCACTGGGCGAGGACGAAGAAACCAGCGACGGCTCGTTCGACGCGAAAGGCAGGTGGGTCGATCCACCGGCGGACTGGGGCATGCCCGACGCCGCCCTCGAATCGCGCCAGTTCTGGCGCGTCTATGAGGAATGCTGCAAGCGGATGTCCAAGCGCGACGCACTGGTGTTCTCAATGCGCGAAGTGATGGGACTGTCGTCGGAAGAAATTTGTAAGAAGATCGAGATTTCGACGACTAATTTGCACGTGATTTTGTTCCGGGCGAGGCTGAGTTTGCGCACCTGCATGAGCAAGAACTGGTTTGGGCTGACTCATGAGTAGACTGATGTATTCGTGCAAGCAGGCTTCGAAACTTTCATCGCGGTCGATGGAGGAACCATTGACGGCGTTGCAGCGCGTAGGGCTGCGCATGCACTTGTTCATGTGCGAGCGGTGCAGCAATTTCGCGCGCCAGATCGAATTCCTGCGCCGCGCGTCCGGCAAGATCCCGGAAGTGTTTGGCAAAGACGAAGAATGATCCGAACAACAGATCGTTCGCCTTCCACATGTTAATGCGCTGACCGGCAAGAAATGAATGCAGTGACACTTGAGTCGACATTGACCTGCCCCGAATGCGGCCACGTCAAGACCGAGACGATGCCCACCGACGCATGTCAATGGTTTTGCGAGTGCGAGCACTGCCATGCGGTGCTCAAGCCCAAGCCGGGCGACTGCTGCGTTTATTGTTCCTATGGTTCCGTGCCGTGCCCTCCGGTTCAAGAGCGCGGCAAAGGAAATAGCTGCTGCGGGTAATACAAGTGGCGCCGCTTATCCAGCAGGCGATGCCGCTCGGTTCAGTGGAACTAATGGGACTCCAGACTGACGGCCATTGGCACGACGTTTCGCTCGCCGAAGTGTCGTAGGGCCTTGTCCTCACTCGCCATGCACGCTTCGCGCAGTTTGAAGAATGTCTGTCCGACCACCGTTTCGCGCCAGAACCATTGCTCCGCCTCCAGCGCCACGCGTGCGCCTGGTTGAGCGGCTGCAGCCTCGATGTAGAAAGCCTTCAAATCGTGGCAGGCGAGCCGCAGGGCACCGATGCGTGTCAGGTCGTCGCGGTAGCTCGGCAAGGATGGATCGGCAATGAAATCCGTCACAAATTTGGCGGCCGCCATCGGTGTTAGCCCACTCATGCTCGTTGTCGTGCGCCCGCGCTTATTCTTTGTCAGTTCGTGCCACGGCATGAATTCGGCAATTTCCCGCTGCAATTCGCTTGCGAGATCATTCTCTTCTGCCGAGGGCCTCAGCGCTAATGGGCAGGCGAATCCCTCCGATTCCTGCTCCGGTGCGCGTGGTGCGTCTTCTGCGTAGTCCTCGAGTATGGGGCCAGACTTTGCCTCCAGCAGGCCAAGAACGGCAAGCAGGACGCGCCGCTGAAAAGCGGCATCGTTAGGGACGCCAAACGGTCGCCCAAGAATGAACGAAACCCACAAGGCGCGCGGCGGATTCATTGCCGCGGTGTGCTCCCGAACCAGCGATATCTGCGTCGTCGGGATGCCCTCCTCCTCGAGGAAGTGACCGAGGGCGCCCACGGCGCCCGTGCAGTTCGGTCAGACCGGAGTCAGCAGCACTGCGTCGACGCGATCTTTTTTGAGCATCCCGGCGAGCTGACGCGCTCGCGGCTCTAGGCTGCGCGGCGGTGGCGCCCCCATGAAGGAATAATGATAGTCGGCCACCTCTCCGATTATCCCCTCGGCCGCCAACTCCTTCAGACGATCGATGGGAAAGACGACGTTTATATCCTGCTGAAAGCCGATCCGGTCGAAATTTACCGAAATGTGGCTCATCGCCAACTGATCGGCAGTCACATCGCCCGGAATGACACGGTAGTCCACATCTGAGGCGCCATTGCCAAAAGGTCGGTCTTGCGCGAGGTGAATTCCCGAGGTCGTTATGATTGCCACACGACGCTTGTTCAATAGAGGCCCTGCAACCCAGGGACGGCCGTCGAACCCGGCCAGGTCCTTTACTCGGTCAAGCAGGTGATTGCGCTCCGACTCAGTAAGATCTGCGAGACGAACCATTGACTGTTTTCACCTCTGAATACGTTGGAAAGTGCGCAAAAGGCCGTCTTCAACCTATAGTGAGGTCCCAAGCTGAGTCAGCCACGTCGGCGCCGTGTCGAGCATCCACGCTTCGAACCCCTTATCCAGCCCAGTAAGGATAGATATCGACATAATCAGCATAACTGCACCCAGCACTTTCTTCCCTTGCTGTCCCGCGGCAAGCAGCTTGCCACGCAGGCGCAGCACCGCTTCGCGAGACAAAGTTCCCATAATCACGAGCGGCAGGCCCGCGCCAAGGCCGAACAAGGCCATCACCAGCATCACCTGCACCAAGTGCTGTCCCTGACTCGCGAGGGTGATTGTCGCACCCAATGTGGGCCCCACGCACGGGCTCCATACCACACCGAGAAGCAGACCGAGTGTGAACTGCCCGGACAGGCCGTCGACGGTCAGTCGGGCGAGCACGCCCTGCCCGGCGCTGGACGCTCGAGAGACGGTCACGGCGAAACGTTCCTGCAGCCGGCTCGACAGCAACAATACAGCGAATCCAAGCAGGATCAGCGCCGCAACGTTACGAAACACCGTGTGGTCGAGCCCTAAGCTGGCTCCGACGCTCGCGAGCAAGACGCCCAATACAGCGAACGAAAGCGTGAGCCCCGCCGCGAGCGCGACCGGGCCACGACGATGCGCGGTCGCCGCCGAACCGATCAGGATCGGCAGTAGCGGGAGCACGCAAGGTGACAAGACCGACAGGCTTCCCGCCGCGAAGCCAATGCCATATGTGGAAAGGCCGAAATCCATTGCCGTGAACTATTAGTAGGCTTTGGCGAGTTGTGCGGCGATCGCGTCCTTGCGCGTCTCGCCGGTGGAGCGAGATACCTCCTTCTTTCCCTTGAACACGATCAGCGTGCTCTGATATTCGGCGTGAAAGCGTTTGACCGCGTCCTTTTGCTTGTCGAAATCAACGCGCAGAACGACAAAACCTGCGTTCTTCGGATCCCGCAATACTTCCGAAATGACAGGGTCCTGCGCGCGGCAGGTGGGGCACCAGTCCGCATGGACTTCGACTAGGATAGACTTCCCCGCTGCCTGAGCCGTATCGAATGCGGCCTGATCGAACGGTTTCGCGGCCTGCGCAGTCGCGACAACGGAAAGGCTGGCGATGACAGGGATAATGAACCGCATGAATAACCTATGCACGCGCATGGGCATTCTCCATTGATTAAAGAGGCGGAGTCCCTAAGGCCGAGCTCCCGCTTTTTGCTTAGTCGTGCCTGAAGCCGTTTTCTTACAACTGCAGCCAACTCAACGCGCACCAACTTCAGATTCGAATCGCGGCGCGCACTCAGTGTTTATGCGCGCGAGGATCGGGACCCTCAGCCCGCTGGCTCGAACCATCGAATTCCTGGATCGGAAGCGCCCGCGCGCCGCTGTAGCACGCGACGCAGAACGGCACCAGGTAGTTGAGCAGTGCGCTTCCGATCATGAACTCGTGTCCGGCGAGGAGACTTTCTCCCTGGTTGATCAGATTCAGCACGGTGCCGACCACGAGACTGACTTTGATGCCATTGCCAACGATCTTCGGCGAAGTCATTGCACGAAACAATTGCTGCCCCCGGCCAATCTCTTGCATGATCCTCTTTCTTCACGTATCGAAGCGGTACCCGCATATCGCACACTGAGCGTAGCACACGCCCCGGTAACGGACCTTGGCCGATCGGCCACGTGACTCTTGAATTCGATAACGTTGAATTTACTGAGCAGGGAGGGTCAGGGTACAGCTCTGGCGCTATAGGGAAGCTAACCGGTTGTCGATTGCGTCCCCTTATGCGCCCACCTGCGCTATTGAATCACGATCAAAAGCTCGGCGGGGAGAGTGAAAACACCCTCCCCGACGTAGTCACCACTGATGCCCGCTCAGTACACTGGCACCCAGGGTTGCGAAGCCAAGTGAGTCGCGATGCTCGGGGTGATGTTCTTCTCGATCACCTGCTTGCTGTAAGTCGCCGCGGGAGCATCCGGCGTACCGCGAGCCTCGGTATAGAACCCCCCCTGCCAGCGGCCCGACGCTGCGACTACCGCGCTCGGTTCGACCCTCTTTTCCAGCAAAGCTCGGCTGAAGGTAGCAGCCGGGGCGTCCGGCGTCCCGCCCGCTTCCGTGTAGACGCCACCCTGGATCGTTCCCGCGTGCATCGCAAAGGCGGAGGGCGCCGCTACCGTGAGCGCAATCGCCGAGGTGAGTAGGACATGCCGCACTTTGGTATTCAAAGACATGATTAAATCTCCTATGAAGAAGTTTGCAATGTCGACCAAACGCTCTAATCGTTTGGCTTCGACTACGTTTGCGATCGTAGTGACCGTTAGTCAGAGAACGGCAAGATTTATTACACCCTACGCACACGGCGCATCTATTGCGCGACATCGTCCTTTCCTGGCCACAGCACAGTGTGCGGCTAATTGATTGAATCGCTGCGCACAAGCACTGTGAGCCAGTATCGAATCCGATCGTCTGGCTTACGCACTGTGTAAGAAATTCCGGAAATTTCCGACTAACCATAATGTCGATATCTTGCCCACCGCGACTCGACAGTAAGGAGATGACGATGATTGTGGCGATACTCAATGCTTGCCGCCATGTTCAATTATTGTGTGCACCGCCTATCCCCATAGGTGCCAATCGAAGCTTCGCGCTATCGCGTCGTACAACGCGTCCCATACGTAGGGCAGGCAAGTGACTGATCCCGTGCAGTCGTCGGTCCGGGTTAGGCCGGACGAACTCGAAATGCATCGCACATCGCTATTTAAGTTCGCGATGCTGCAACTGCGAAACGAAGCGCAGGCAGAAGACGTTGTGCAGGAAACACTTCTTGCCGCGGTGCAGGGCGCCGGGCAGTTTTCCGGGAAATCGTCGGTTCGCACTTGGTTGACCGGAATTCTCAAGTACAAGATCATCGACCTTATCCACAAGTCATCGCGAGAGCGGCCATCGGAAAGTAAAAGCGACGAGGTGATGGGTGACGATCTAGACGCGCTGTTCGACGAGGACGGGCGACACGTCGAAGCCCAATCCGATTGGGGGAATCCTGAAGCGACGCTTTCGCAAAGCCGATTCTTCGCGGCGTTAGAACGTTGCATGGAGGGCCTACCGAAGAACACGGCGCGCGTTTTTGCAATGCGCGAGATCATGGGCATGGAGAACGATGAGATTTGTAATGAATTGGGCATAACGGCGACCAATTGCGGAGTGCTGCTTTATCGCGCGCGGACGGCGCTTCGTCTCTGCCTGGACAAGAGCTGGTTCGCGGGCGCACGGTAACTATTGGCGGTGGACAGTTAATCGGGAGGACCATGATTTCTTGCAAGGAGGCGAGCCGCCTTACATCCGAAAAGTTCGACCGAAAGCTCAGTATTAGCGAGTGGACGGCACTTCGGATGCACATGGCGCTTTGCGCCGGATGCAGTTGCGTCGATCAGCAATTGCAGCTACTGCGGCAGGCCATGAGACGGTATGTAGACCGACCAAATGACAAGAACGACACCGAGAATTCCTGAGTCAGACTGACTTGACCGGGCCTCGGCGCTAAGGGCGCCCGCCTAAGGAAACGTTCTAGGGATAGATCGGCCTACGGAGAGAACTGCGAGTCGCGTCGCACGGTCGCCCGGACAGGTTTCGGCAGCCCTAAATTTCTCAAGACCGCGATAACGGATGCGCGCAATATCGTGTCGCCAACCCGGACTTGAGCACGAATGCGCCCTGTTTGACCTTTCCCGAGGAGATGACATGCCCGCACAGACACTGTCGCTTACCTTTCCCGGCGCCCACGGCGCCACGCTTGCGGCCCGACTAGACATGCCCCCGACCGCGGCACCAATCGCATTCGCCCTATTCGCGCATTGCTTCACCTGCTCGAAAGAAACCAAAGCCACGACGTACATCAGCGCTGCGCTGGCCGAGCACGGTATCGCCGTGCTGCGATTTGATTTCACAGGACTGGGAAGTAGCGGCGGTGATTTCGCGAGCACCAATTTCACGTCGAACGTAGCCGACCTTATTTCCGCCGCGGACTACCTTCGGCAGCAGTACCGCGCTCCCGCAATCCTGGTTGGCCACAGCCTTGGCGGCAGCGCTGTCCTCGCCGCCGCGCGGCGCATACCGGAGGCGGTCGCAGTGGCGACCATAGGCTCGCCGTTTGATCCTGCTCATGTGCTTCACCTGATAAAGGACAGAGAGGCGATCGAACGCGATGGCGAGGCCGAGGTCAATATCGGTGGCCGCCCGCTTCGAATACGCAAGCAATTTTTGGATGACATTTCGAGCAGCAAGCTCGGTGACAATGTAGCGAATATGGGCAAGGCGCTCCTGGTCATGCATTCGCCGCGCGACGCCGTCGTCGCCGTCGACAATGCGACACGGATCTTTTCGGCGGCAAAACATCCGCGAAGTTTCATCTCCCTCGACCCAGCCGACCATATGTTGTCCCGGCGCGAGGACGCACTCTACGCCGGCAACATCCTCGCGACCTGGGCGATGCGTTACCTCGCTGCCGCCGGCGATGTGTCCGTACACACGCCGACCCCCGGTGGAGTCGTGGTCGAGGAAACTCGTGAGGGGAAATTTAGTCAGCGCGTGGTCGCCGGCGGGCACGCCATCCGCGCCGATGAACCGGAAGCGGCCGGCGGCACCAATACTGGGCTATCGCCCTACGAATTGCTCCTCGCCGCGCTTGGCTCCTGTACTTCTATGACCATCAGGATGTACGCCGACCTCAAGGGCTTTCCTCTCACACGAGCCTCTGTCGAGCTAAGGCACGAGAAGATTCATGCAGCGGATTGCGCGGAGTGCGAAACCAGGGAGGGCAAGATCGATCGCATCGAGCGGCTCATTCGCTTGGAAGGTCCTCTCAGCGACGAGCAACGCTCGAAACTGCTCGAGATATCCAATAAATGCCCGGTGCACCGCACTCTGCATTCGGAGATTACGGTCCCGACCCGCCTTGCCGATTAGCCTCTGCCACCTCGCGAGAGGCCTGCAATGGAGCGGGCGCTCTCGGGGGCGGTATGCGCGGGGACGCGAATCGCAGCTTGGACACCGGCCGATCTTGCCGGAATTGCGACGATGGGGCTTTCTGGGATCTGCTCCCGGAAATGCGGTGTCAGGCGGCGAGGATAATGGGCTCGAGCGCATCGCCTTGGGGAAGAACTCGCCCTATAGCGGTCGCCTGTTGATATCCCAGCTCACGCAGCGCCTGCAGACAACCGTTGACGTGTTCCGCCGGCACGCTCGCCAACAAGCCGCCCGCGGTCTGCGGATCGAAGAGCAGCGCATAGCGTGGATGGCGTAGTGCATCCTCTTGATTGCGCAGAGCGCGGCGCAGCCGCACGTTTGCCGGTTGCAGCGAACTGAGGATCCCGGCGGCTGCGGTCTCCTCGGCGCCCTCCAGGATCGGCAGCGCGGAAAGCTGCAGCTCCACGTCCACGCCCGAAGGCCGCGTCATTTCGACCAGGTGTCCGAGCAAGCCGAAACCCGTCACGTCGGTGCAGGCGCTTGCGCCGTGCTCGCGCAGGCATTGCGCCGCGCGGCGGTTGGACTGGCACATCGAAGCGAGGGCCGCATGGATCCAGCGCCCGCGGGCTTGCAGCCGGGCGTGCGCCGCGAACAGGGTGCCGGTGCCGATCGGCTTGGTGAGAATCAGCGTGTCGCCCGGGCGCATGCCGCCCTTGCGCATGACCGCTTGGATGTCCTCGTCGATCAGGCCGTTGACGGCGAATCCCATCGCCAGCTCTCTGCCTTCGCCCGTGTGACCGCCGACCAAGGCGCAATTCGCTTCGTTCAGGATTTCCAGCGCGCCTGACATCATCTGCGACAAGGTGTCCTCCACCTTGGCTTCCAGGCCGGGAGGCACCGTCACGATCGCGGTTGCGGATTGCGCCTCGGCGCCCATGGCGAAGATATCGCCCAAGGCGTGATTCGCCGCGATCTTGCCGAAAACGTACGGGTCGTCGACGAAGGCGCGGAAAAAGTCGACCGTATGCACCGTCGCCTTGCCGGGCGGGACGCGCACCACTGCGGCATCATCGGGGGCGTCGAGGCCGATGAGCACATCGTCCCGCTGCATCGGTTGCAGCCCGCTTAAGGCGCGCGCCAGGACCGTCGTGCCTACCTTGGCTCCGCAGCCGCCGCAGCGCATGGCGAGTGCGGATATGGCCTCGGCAGCCTCTTTTCCATCGAGTTCGATCGAGGGGCGGCTCGGCGTGATTCCCCTATCCATGACCGGCAGATCGCTGAATTTCATCATGAAGCGGCGGTCGATCCAATCCTTCCAGCGCCACACCCAGGCACCGCGAAAACCAATCGCGCCACGGGAGGCAACAGCGTAGCGTTCGCCCGTGCTGATCAGGGCGAGCCAGCGCCGTTGCGGCCGGTAGGGCCTCAGCCGCTTCCCCTCGAGGGAGCGGCGAAGATTTTCGGCAAGCGGCGCGCCTTGGCGGACCGCGAACACGCCGGCCTTCTCGCGCGCGTGGTTGACCATGGTGGCGACGTCGCCCGCGGCAAAGACGTTCGGGTCGGTCAGCGACTGCAGGCAGTCGTTCACCTGGATGAAGCCGTTCTCGTCCAGCGCGAGGCCCGAAGCGCGCAGCCATTCGGCTCCCCCGGCGTGCGTGACCCAGACTATTTCATCCGCGGCCATCGTCTCGCCGGCAGCGGTCTCCAGTTGCCCGGCCGAAACGCGTTTGACCACCGCATTGCGATAGATCGTGATCCCGCGCTGGGCGAGCACCCGCTCGAAGCTCTTCCGCACGAAGCGGTTGTGCGTCGGAAGGACCTCGCCACCAGCGGTGAAAAGAGAGAGCTTCAACTCGTCCGGATCGCGTGCAAGTCCGTGCAATTCGTTGCGCAGGCGGTAGTGCAGGGCCAAGCTCAACTCGACCCCGCCCGCGCCGCCGCCCACCACGGCGATGCGCGTCACGCCTGGGTGGCTGCGAACGCGCTGCAGCAGGGCCTGCCAGCGCTCGTTAAAACGGTGGATCGGCTTGACCGGGACAGCGTGTTCGGCTGCTCCAGCGATGCTCCTGAGCGTGGGGGCGGAGCCGATGTTGATGGAGAGCCGGTCGTAAGGCACGGGCGGCCGGTTTCGGCACAGCACTTTTCCAGCATCGCAGTCCAAGCCGATCGCTTCATCGTGAAATAAGCGCGCGCCGGCGAATTTTGCCAACCGGTCGAGGTCAATGTGCACGTCGCCGTAAGCGTAATGCCCCGCGATATATCCGGGGAGCATCCCGGAGTAAGGCGTCTGGATGTCGCGACAAATCAGAGTCAGTCGAACCCCGGGCAGCGGATGCATTCCGAATCGCTTGAGGACGCCGACGTGGCTGTGCCCGCCGCCGACGAGCACAATGTCCTTTAGGACCGGCTGATCTGCCGAGTGCATTTCGTATTTCCTCTATCGATTCATTTGAACGAGAGTCCGGTGCCGACGCAGCGGCCCCGGTCATGTCCCGCTCGTCATTTGCCCGTGTCGGATAGCATCTGGTCCATGGTTCGCGAGGGCTCGGCACAGCCGGCGCGGCCAACCACCTTGGCAGGAACACCGGCAACTGTAACGTTGGGTGGCACCGGCTGAAGGACCACCGATCCCGCGGCAACGCGCGAGCACTTCCCGACCTCGATATTGCCGAGGATCTTTGCGCCTGCACCGATCAACACGCCGCTGCGGATCTTTGGATGGCGATCGCCCTCCTCCTTGCCTGTGCCGCCGAGCGTGACGCTGTGGAGCATCGACACGTCATCCTCGATCACCGCAGTCTCGCCGACCACGAGTCCTGTCGCATGGTCAAGAAAAATGCCGCGTCCGATTCGCGCTGCGGGATGGATATCGCACTGGAGCACTGCCGATACGCGGCTTTGGAGATACAGGGCGAAATCTTTGCGGCCGACGCCCCATAGCCAGTGGGCGAGTCGATGAGTCTGAATCGCGTGAAAGCCCTTGAAGTAGAGCACGGGCTGAATGAACCGGTTGGTTGCCGGATCACGGTCAAAGGTCGCCACGATATCGGCGCGAAACGCAGTGCCAAGCTCCGGATCGCTCACCAGTGCCTCCGCATACGTGCGGCGAATCAATTCGCCCGGAACGTCCGCGTGTTCGATCCGCTCAGCGACGCGACGAATGATCGCGGTCTCAAGGCTGCTTTGGCTGAGAACGGACGCGTAGATTAAGCTCGCAAGCTCCGGCTCGCGTCGAACTATGTCCTCGGCCTCCGTTCGAACCCGCGCCCAAACCGGATCGACATTTCCGAGAGCGATGCCTCGCGGTTGCTTTTGAGCCATATCTTTCTCCTTCTCATAGGAAGAATAGCGATTTCCATATTGCCGCCCGATTTCTCATTGCATTGCACTTGGCGACCGAAAGCGCCACCTTGTAGCTGCCCGCGTAGGACACCTTGTCACCATACTAGTCCTCGACAGCCGATTGCGCCGCAGGTTGCACATGGCGTGAGTCTCCCCAATGCAAATTGTGGAAATCGAAGCGGGCGGCGATGGTTGGTTTGACGATCTGAAAATAGGGTGAGACATCAAAATCGCGCGGCGCAAACAGACTGTGATGCCGTACATGAAGGACTTCTTCAACGCACCCCGGACACTCCGGCCGGTCGGCGCTACGAGTGTCCGTGACGGGTAAAATGGGATACCTGATCGATTGGAATGCTTGCGCAATCAACGTGGAGCAGATCGCGCGAGTAGGGTCTCCGCTGCCTAGAGCGAGCAATCGCCGCCGAAACTTTGCGGGAACCGGTGGGGTTGGCATGAGATAGCGCGCAAGGTCGATCACGTTTCGCAGATCGTACTGGTTACCTAGACGCCCAATGGCAAATGCGGTCAGTTTCCGGCGTTCCGACTCGGATAAACCAAGCGGGCGGCAAATGCGCGTGTTGGAATCAGCAAATTCTTCAATGCCGACACTGCGTACTCCGTACACAATGTCGGCGTCAATGAAGCTATGATCGGATCTGCCGCCCGCCTCGGCAAGATGCGATCCGACATAGAGCGCCGCATGAGACCAGGTCGATTGCGTCAGGTATTTGATAGCCGTGCTGATCCGGCTATTACCCTCGACCAAAAGTACGTCTCCGGGGCGCAGGCAAGCGACCAGAGCCTTGGGGTCGACCGCGGGCCCATTTCCGTGCACGTGCGTCGTCGCTGCAAGAAATCCTGCCAGGCGTCTTCCGAACCATCTGAGCGCTAATCCCATAGCATCGAGCTCAACTGCGCTAACGCGCGGCTGCCGGAAATTCCGGCTGATTTGTTCGGCCCAAGCGCCGGGGACTCCACGGCGTCCGCCGTTGAAATTGGACTCCCCTTTGCGCTGAACAGTAAAAAAAGGACTGGCGAGCAGAGAAGACTTGACGGATTGATTGGCATCACATCACTTTCTTAACACCAGGATATCCAAGACCAATTAGAGCCGCGCCAAGCAGCATTAGACCAATGTGAATTGGTTCGAGGCGATTAGTGATCAGGCACGAGACCAGGCTGCCCGCGAAAATCGACGATCCTATTCTGGCAAACGTGCCAAGAAGAAACCGGAATATGGTTTTCATCCGGATAGGCTCCAATTCGTTCTTCGTACGGACTTGGTCGCGATTCCGTACTATCTTCTTACAGCAGCGCCCCTTTGATTGGTAGGATTGCCGCGATCTGCCCCTGCGCACGGGCGCTGCTTCTAAGTTTCTTTCTTTGAAGGTGACCGGCCCAAGATAGTCGGCAGAGTCAGAAGCTTCAAAGATCAGCGCTATTACACCGTCTGCGGTATCTACCTCATCGCATCGCGCGCCTCTGGAAACATCGTGACCAGCCGTACTAGATCCTCGGGTCGATCTACGTCCCAGAGTCGCGCCGGCTCATCCCACTGCCACCCCAATCTGGATAGGCGTTCTCGTGTCTGTGCCATGACCTCTTCCGTTCCCCAATCAACACCTGAAAATAGTTTGTGTGACGGTGCTCGCATCCCGATAAGAACGTAGCCTCCATCTTCCGCTGGGATTACGACGGCATCGTGAGCACGCAATGACGCCGCGCTTCGTCGCAGGTGCTCTACGCCAAGCGCGGGGCAATCGGTACCGATCACGATAGCTCCTGCAGACGTTTGTGACTGATCGACCGCGGTAAGCATGCGTAAGCCAAGATCGCCATCCGGCTGACGCCGCACGTCGATCAATCCGAACCCACGGTAACGATCGACGTCAAGATGGTCTAGGTCGCCCACATACCAAAGAACCACCGGCCCCACGTCCGCGGCGAGAGCCGTGTTAATGGTCCGATCTAGGAGCCAACGCTGCAGATGTGCCGCTGCACGGGCGCCAATCGTGGGAATGAGCCTGGTTTTGGTTCGGCCCGGAATGGGTGCGCGTGCCAGAATGGCCACGGCAACTTCGCTTGGCATAGCGTTATTTGTCTCGGGCATAGCCGTATTCCAGTGCAAGCAAGTTTGGATCGGCACCGAAGAAATAGCGTAAGCGCAGCGACCACATGAGCAGGATGGTCGATAAGATCCCGTTGGTCTCCCACCGCCGTCCGGACGTTGTAACCTTGCTCTTGAGGCAAGCGGGACGCTCGATGCGGAGAAGCCGTCGCGATAAATCGATATCCTCCATCAACGGAATTTCCGCGAACCGCCCCGCCATTTCGAATGTTTCTTTGCGTGCGAACATTGCCTGATCACCGGTGGCAATGCCGGTCAAACGTGAACGCCAGTTCATCATTGTTGCGACCAACGGCAGCCAGACCGACTTTCCCTCTATTTGCACATCGAATCGCCCCCAATTAGGCCCCAAGCCAATAGCCTGCGTAATCTGATGGTCAGCCATTTCGGGCAGACGAGTGTCGGCGTGTAGGAATAGAAGCACGCAACCTCTTGCGGCCGCAGCACCGGCGTTCATCTGCCTCGCGCGACCGCGCGGAGTCACGACAAGAACTCGGTCAGCGTAGCGCGCCGCGATTTCAGCACTCCCGTCTGAACTCCCGCCGTCGACCACGATCACTTCAGCGCCTCGTCCTCGGAAGCGCGAGAGCGAATCCAGTATCGAGGCCAGTCCCGGCGCTTCATTCAATACTGGCAATATGATGGAAAGTGACGGAGAACACTCAGGGCAGCTCATTTCGCTCCCTTCGAATTCTCGACGTCATTTAGCCGCCAGTCGTAATCCAGAAACTCGAGGTGATACACACCCGCCCGAATGCGCGCCCGCGCTTCCGGGGCCGTAGCCAATTGATCGGCAAAGCGCGCAAACGTGTCTTTCAACGAGATGAATCCCTTATGTCCCTGCTCGAAGTCGCTTCCGTACCAGTCGAATATTTTGGACACCATTAGGCGGCCTCCGGCCACATCGAAACGGTTTCGTGTGTTATCGCTCATGAAACGAAGAAGCGAGTCGTCCAACTGCAATTCAAGTCGCTCAGCAGTAAAGGCTTCCGGGCGAAGCATGGGACAACCGATGGACGCACAAACTACGGCAAAGTGAATGCGGGGATCGTCGAAGGCCCCAGGCGCACGGATCAATCCATGCTCGACATCGTCGAGGCTGCGCTCTTTTCCGAGAAGCTGAAAGAATTTTCGCTTCCAGGGCGACTGAAACAACGTGCCGGCGTCCTTGATTGATTCGAGACCAGGATACGTCGATAGCACAAGGTCAATCGTAAAGGCGTTGTATGCGTTGATCAGGAACGCCAGACGTTGGGGCTTAGGCCACTGTCGATACTCTACTTCGGAAACGGCCGACAATGAATTGAGGTACGCTCGAAGTGCATTCCGCTCCGACTGAATTCCCTTATAGTCGACGAAGCTGGCATTACCTCGAGGAGCGACCTTGACATGGCGTGCCAGCACGGTCTGCCAGGCCGAATGCGTGTGGTCGAACGCATGCGCCAGTCCGCTCGAAAGCGTCAGCAGCGATCCGAAAAGAAGCAACCTAAGCGGCGACATCGTCATCCTCCGCGCCGCCAGGCGTGGAAGCGCTCAACCCACGTCAATAGGCGCTGCGGCGCGTGGGCCTTCTTCCACACGCCGGCAACATATTTGTTCGCCTCAGCCAGGGTCGGATAGATATGGATGGTGCCAAGAATTCGGTTGAGGCCGATGCCGTGCTTCATGGCGAGGACATATTCGGCGATCAGATCGCCGGCATGCTCGCCGACGATGGTTACGCCCAATATCTTGTCCTTCCCCGGCACGGTCAGCACCTTGATAAAGCCGTGTGCCTCACCGTCGGCGATGGCCCGGTCCAAGTCATTGATGTCGAAGCGACTGACTTCGTACTTGATTCCGTTTTCCTTCGCTTCCAATTCACTCAGACCGACCCGCGCCACTTCGGGCTCCACAAAGGTCGCCCACGGGATCACGGTGTAGTCCACCTTGAATCTTTTGAATGGGCGGAACAAGGCGTTGACGGCCGCATACCAGGCTTGATGCGCGGCCGTGTGGGTAAATTGGAACGGTCCGGCGACATCCCCAGCAGCATAGATATTCGGATAGATCGTCTGGAGGTATTCGTTGGGCTTCAGCGTGCCAACCGTCGGAATACCCAATTCTTCGAGGCCATAGCCTCGCGTGTTCGCTGCTCTTCCGACTGCAACCAAGAGGGTATCAAACGCGATGCGCACGTCGCGACCGTCGTGTTCGGCGATCAGGACCTTTTTGCCGTCCTCGATCAGAAACTGCTTGGCACGATGGTTCACTAGAACGTCGATGCCTTCGCGACGGAATCGTTGCGTAACCGTTTCCGAGACTTCCGGATCTTCTCGCATCAAGATTCGGGGCGCCATTTCGACCTGGGACACCTTGGACCCTAAGCGCGCGAACGCCTGTGTCAGTTCCGACCCGATCGGTCCGCCGCCCAACACCGCCAAACGCTTGGGCAACTCGCGAAGGTTCCACACGGTATCGGAAGTGAGATAGCCGACTTCGTCGATGCCCGGGATCGGCGGAACGAACGGCCGCGCGCCCGCCGCGATAACGATTGAGCGCGTCGTCAGACGTTTGACAGTACCGTTGGGAGACTTCGCCTCCACTTCCCAGGGGGAAACGATCTTTGCCGTGCCCTCGATCACGTCGACGCCGAGTTCAGAGTATCGCGCCGCCGAATCGTGCGGTTCGACGGCGCGGATCACTGACTGCACACGCTCCATGAGTGCCGCAAAATTGAAGTCGGCGTTTGCCGAGGAAATGCCGTACTCCTTCGACCGTGCCATTTGCGATAATAGCTTTGCGGAACGGATGAGCGCCTTCGACGGTACGCAGCCCGTATTGAGGCAGTCGCCACCCATCTTGTGCTTTTCGATCAACGTCACCTTGGCTTTGACGGCTGCTGCAATGTAGGCCGTCACCAAGCCTGCGCTGCCGGCACCGATGACAACCAGATTGCGGTCAAAGTGACTAGGCTTCGTCCAAGGGGCATAGACTCGATTGAGTCGTACGACCTTGACCAGACGCTTTGCGAGCAAAGGAAAGATTCCAAGCAGGGCAAAAGAACCAAGCAACGACGGGGACATGACGCCCGAGAGCGATTCGATGTGCGCAAGCTGGGTCCCTGCATTCACGTAGACGATAGTCCCCGCAAGCATGCCGAGCTGGCTGACCCAATAGAAGCTGCGTGTCCTTATCGTCGTGAGACCAAATAGTATGTTGACCAGAAAGAAGGGAAATATCGGCACAAGTCTCAGCGTAAGCAGATAGAACGCCCCCTCGCGGCGGATACCGTCATCGATAACGCGGAGACGCTTGCCGAAATGCTTTGCCGCAGAATCGCGCAACAAGAAGCGAGCAGCCAAGAACGCCAGCGTTGCGCCAATGCTTGAGGCGAAAGACACAAGAAACGTTCCCCACCCTAGACCAAACACGGCTCCGCCGGCGAGCGTCATTACCGCAGCGCCTGGAAGCGACAAAGCAGTGGAGAGTACATAGAGGGCGAAATACGCCGCGGCGGTAAGGAACGGATTGTCTAAGCGATATGTCTCGATTGCCGCTTGCTGGTGCTTGAGCGCCTGGAGGTTGAGATATTGACCGACGTCAAGCGTGACATAAAGTATGGCCGCAAGTCCGATCAAGGCAAAAATTGCCAATTTCCGTTGCATTGCCCCTCCCACAGTGGCCTCGGCGTTATCGCCGCAGATGCCAAATAGTTAATTAGTCGAACGCAAGCGCAAAACCTTACATGCGCGTTCATTTCGGGCCTTATGACACCGTTGGCGCTCGCCCTGCATATGCTCGCGATCACGTCTCCGCACGCAAAGCTACGTATGCAGTCGACTTACGCGACCACTCGAACGCCGGCCGCGGCGAGACACCGCGCAATCGGATGGCGCCGACACCCGGGCACGTCCGCGTGTAGTGCGAAATAATTCATTCCGATACGCGGATTTGCTGCACCAGTCAGCGCGCCGCGATGCCGTCTCGCAATGAGGTGGGCAGCGTCGCCATTCGCGGCAGCACCTCCCCGAAGGGCGGCATCCACAATGTCAGGGAAGAGGATCGCAGCGCGCAGATCGCAGTTGCCGAAATTCTTGATCTACTGTCCGCGAGTGGCCGTGCCCAGCGACTGCTCCGTTTGGATACCTGACGTAATGCCTGAATCAGTTTGACCGACGGCATTGGGTCGTATACCCGACGTTCCCAGAATCCAACATGGTCGCCCGCTACGGCCGACGGGCGGCCGTTGCCCAGCTCCCGAAGGCATTCCAATCGAAGCAATTAAGAGTTAGACATGCACGCGCGTGTCGGTGTTGAGAGTTACAATTCCTTCGCCGCGCGGCGATATCGTGCATCCGCGCGCAATTAACAAAAAGAATGTCATGTCGAACATAGCCGCCATTCTCAAAGAAGAAATTGCTCGACTTGCGCGTAGAGAAACGAGAGCAATTACTCGATCGCTACAGCGAAACTCCGTCAAGCTACGCCATGACGCGGTCGCGCTCAAACGACAGACGGCACTATTGCATTCTGAATTGGCGAAATTCAAGAAAACCAGGGAAGCGGACGTCTCTTCCGCAGACAATACCGTCGAAACTACAACAGCTCGATTTGGGGCAAGAAGCGTTCGGGCGCAACGCAAACGCCTAGGGCTTTCAGCGTTCGATTACGGACGGTTGGTTGGGGTAACAGCGCATAGTGTCTACAAGTGGGAGCATGGCACGGCGAGACCACGCAAATTCCAGCTCGAAGCGATCGCTCGTCTGCGCGACATCGGAAAGAAGGATGCTCTAGAACGCTTGACGCAGCTGACAAGGAAAGAGCGCAAACGCCCGAAATCGAGAGAGCGACGCACCTGAGGGGCGATATGCTGCAGCGCGGGCTAATTCGCCCACCGGACGGTGCGTGAACCGTATCGGACCGATACACCTCTCGAACGGTTTGTCTTGTTTCAAGATTACGGCGATAGGCATCGCTCGCCTACCGCAGCGCCTTGTGCCACGCAAGCCGCCACGGATAGCCGAGCCTGACGCGAAATCGGAGCGCAAGAAACAGTCTGCTGAACATGGAGACACTCCTTTTGGGAGACTGACAAGACGGCGCCCTCTTGGATGAATGCAATTTGCGTACCAGGACGGCGCGTGACCGCAGATTGCTGCCCAACAGATAGCGCAAGGTTCACTGGCGACATTCTCTCGATCGTTCGGGCGAGATTAAGGTCTGAGTGGCGTTTGGAAGAACGGAGACCACGGCCCAGCACCGGTATATGGCCGCATCGTTAACATCCGCCCAATGCTCTATCCGTTACGTCTTCAAACCGCTTTACGCCATTTACCCGCATCCACCCGTACCACGTGCATTCCGCGTCCGGATCGACGTCAGGCTCGCCGATCAGCTTGTAGATGCGTCCCGACCGGGTCATCCCGGTTAGCCTCTTTGGGTCAAATGTCTGAATCGGTGAACTCACCCGTCCCTCGCGCAGGCGCAAGTTGTACCCCACGAAATGGCGCGTGCCCGCCTCGATTTCCATGACCTGCCAGCGTACGAGCGTTACCTCCGGTTCCTCCACTGTCGTTCCTACGTTCCAAATCGGCATCGCAGTCAATTCCCTAATCGGTTATTCGAAGTTCGCGATTCGCCTTCGTCCCGCGCAAAGCACCGCGCTTCCCGCGCTTTGCAGCGCGCACACGCTGTGACGATCCAGTGACCGACGGCCCCGGGCTTTCCAGCGGCGCCGCACCACGAGCACGTTTTGGACGAGTCGAATTCCGCCTGACGTACAAGCGCTTCGATTCGTTCCGCGGTCTCCGCATCGATTGCCCGAGGCGGCCGACTGCGATTCTTAAAGCGCAATCGTGTTCCGTCCGGCATGGACACGTCGACTGAGACGGGCCCACCATGCCAGTAAGCCCTCAAGGATCCGAACTTCTCCTTGATTTGTTCCCAGCGAAATACGTCCTTTGCCTCGCGCCTCAGAACGTTATCCACGTCTTCGCACAGACGCTCCACGATCGGTAGCCACCCGGGATCGATAAAGAAACCACCATTGGGTTTCTTGGCGAACTGGTAGGGGAAACGCGCCTTGAGCCGTTCGATGGCCGCTTCCAACTCTTCTGAACTTATGACTGCCCTTTCTTTTCCCTTTGCCATTGCGCACTCCTTCTTCCCATTCACCTCTCACACTTATTTGCTTTGTTTGCTCGCCGATGCAGCTGCGCGCCTTCCCTACAGCTCGACGACGAGACTGGGATCAAAGCCCTGTACCCGCTCGTGCGGGTGATAGCCCCGCGGGTTACACAGGACGCGTGTGCCTCGGACGTCGTAGTCGAAACCCATGTGTGTGTGCCCGTGGATCCAAAGGGAAACGGGCGGCCCCATCAGCCGTTCGAGGTTCGACGCAAAAGCGGCCGAAGCAAGATCCCGCGCGAACTGTGGCGCGACGCTCTTTGGGTGCGGGGCATGGTGCGTCAGGACGACGGTTCGCCCGGCAAAGGGCACCTTCAGCCGGCCTGAGAGCCAGCGCACGGTCTGCGCATGCAGCACGCTCGCATCGGCCGGGGTAAGCGCACGCGGCCCGTCCTTCCCGCCGGTTGTGATCCGATTGAAGTCATTGATCCACTGGCCGCAGTAGTGCATCTGATCTTCAGTCGTGCCCCGGCCAAATAGGCAGAAATCCGTCCAGGCCGTCGCACCTAGAAAGCGCACGTCACCAAGTACGAACTCGTCGTTCTCGAGCACGTGAACATTCTTGGTTTTGCCCGCCGCGGCCTTCATCCGCTCCAGGGTTCGTTCCAGGTTATGGCCATAGGGCTCGTGATTTCCCATCAGCATCAGCACGGGGACGTCCGGGAAATGGCGCTCCGCCCAGGCGACGCCTTTCGCGGGCCCGACCGCGATGTCGCCAGCGAGCACGACCACGTCGGCCGCGACGGCGGGCGGATCAAAATCCGCGAACTCAATGTGCACGTCTGAAAGAACTCGTATACGCATGATCAATCTCCAATTGCTCTCGTTACGTTCGTTACCGTTCGGTTCGTAATGCTCATACGAAACCCACGCTGACCGTTCTCGACTCAGGCGGCAGTACGACATCGCGCGCATCGATCTCGCCGCGTTCTTCGTAGAGCGCGCGCCCGATCGCCTCGCGCAGCACCTGGCGCATCCGACGGGGCGAAAGGGTAGCAACCCGCGATAGGACGGCCTCCGACAGCGCCGCCGGCCAGTCGGTGAGGACGAGCTCATCGAGTAGCGCCCGGTAAATCGAGCTTGCGATCACGACGCTCTGCTCCCTGTTTGGTGCGCGCACCTCGATGATGCTCATCCGGCTGCGAAGCGGCAGCGGAATCGGGCGGAGCTCGTTTGCCGTGGCGATATACAACAACCGGCTTGCGTTAAGCGGGATATCCGGTACCGAGAGATCCTTGAAGTCTTTCGCCGTGCCGGGTTCTAGGAGCGCAAGTAGCGCATCCCTCGGATCGCCAAAATGGCTACCGGCGCATTTGTCGAGCTCGTCCAGTTGGAAGAGCGCGTCGGCGCAGTCGCCCTCTATCAGCGTACGAAAGACCGCCCCTGGCTCGGTGTTCGCCCAAAACGCTTCCGATCCGCAGAGCATCGAGCCCGTCTGCACGTTCTCGAAACTCACGCGCGTGTACGCGGTGCCAAATAGCCGGGCAATTCGCTCGCAGAAGACGCTCTTACCAACCCCTGGGGGTCCAAGAAGCAGGATCGGGGTAAGCGCGAGCATCCGATCGCGCCGGTCAGCAAGCGCGAAGGTGTAGCCCAGGTGGGCGAGGACCCCGCCGAAATTGGGATATTCACGCCCGAGCTGGTCAAGCAACGCTCTCCAATCCGTTGGCAGCGGCGTCAACCGGCGATACTCGCCCCGGCGCTTGAGAACTTTGAGTACGCGCGCGAGGCGGTCCTTCCGATCAGAGCCGGCAGAGACGAGCGAATCCTCGAGCCGCACTGCGTCGGCGCGGCGAAACACCGCAAGGCGCGGTTCGGTCGTGGCGGGGCTTCCGCTCCCCCACTCGGGTTCTGCGACAGGCGCGGGAGCAGGCGTTCCCTTCTTCGTCTCTTCTTGCTTACGCCGGCGCTCGGCATCTGCCGCTTCGCGTCGGCGGGCGTCCTCTTCGCGCTTGGCTTCTGCAAGCGCCCGCGGGACCACCACCTCGTCTATTGAGTCCCACCAAGGATCGTCGTCAAATTCCCGCTGTTCGGCATACCGCATGATCTGCTCCAAAACAAAAACCCCGCGCAACTGGCGGGGTTTCGGTGATGAAGCAGATAAACGAACGAAACGCTAAGTGCTCACGCGACAAGACCCCGCCGCCCAATGCCAGTTCGAGTCAGTTCTTCTCGAACTCGAACCGAGCGCGTCAGGCATGTAATTGCGATCGCGATGCTGACGCAGGAGATCGCTGTGCGTGATTTGCGGACCATGATGTAACAAAACGTACTTGATCGAAATGTCGTTGACGGCTTAATCCTGCCACGCGGCACTTCAAAAAATCAAGCAAAAATTTGATTTTGTCCGCTCAAAGTATTCGGTGATGGTTTCCAGGCTATGTAAAAACTATTGCAGCAATTTTCGCGGAAGATCTTCCGTCGAAAATTCAATCGGAATGCGTTTTGTTGCGGGAATGCAACAGCAGAATCGCGTGTTCTCGCGCTCTTACATCTTGCTACTCCGCCGAAGAGTTCGGCTACGCAGGATCGAAGACCACGTAAGATTTCCGGATATCAAAACCAGACCCGACAAATTGTCCTAGTGTGAAAGGATCGGTACCTCACGCGGGACAAAAGATTTGCGAAAGTTGAAGCCGTAACCGTGATCTCGTTGCCCGGCAGCGCCCGGTACGCTACATTGGCTCTTGTAGGACCAAAAGCAACATATGCCGGAATAGGCCCTGCGATTGTCAACAATTACCGGAATGCTTATGCCGGAAAACGGCTTAATTGGCCGAGATATCGTGCAATTTGTGCAGGAATTGCCGGAATTCGGCTTCATATTTTGCCGGAATCCACAGCGATGCGATTGGGAAATATCGCGGGTAATATTCTTGCGACGTCGCTGCAGTAACGGCCAGTCATTCAGCAAGTTAACTGTAGCAGTTCAGCGGACAGATGGTCCGTCGCTCTCGATTACTTCCAAGCGTTCGAATAAGAACGATCGTTAGGCAATCGCTTTCGCTAGCCGCAACGCTTCGATGTCTGCTTTTGTGAAACCACTTTCCAGCAAGACTTCTTCCGTGTGCTGGCCGGGCACTGGCGGTGGTCTCCTGACGATCGGCTTCGTACGGCTTAATCGCGGTGCCGGCCCTGGTTGAACCACACCATCGATCTTGACAAACGTTCCCCGCGCCTTCATGTGCGGGTGCTGCTGCGCCTCGTGGAAATCGAGGACAGGAGCAAAGCAAACGTCGCTGCCCTCCATGATCGAGCACCACTCGTCGCGAGTCTTCTGCTTGAACGCCGCCATCAGCTTCGCCCGCAGCTCAGGCCAACCGGCGCGATCGTGTTGCGGGCGGGTTATCTCCTTGTCGATGCCGGTGCGCTTCAACAATTCCCGGTAGAACCGCCCTTCTATCGAACCGATCGAAACGTACTTGCCGTCTTTGGTCTCGTAGACGGCATACCAAGGCGTCCCGCCGTCGAGCATGTTTTCACCGCGCGCATTGCGCCACGTACCGCGCGCGATATTGCCGAAGACCGAAGTCACGAGCGAGGAAGCGCCGTCCACCATGGCTGCGTCGACCACTTGGCCTCGGCCGGAAGTTCTGCGTTCCAGCAGCGCGCAGGCAATGCCGAAAGCCAGATACATGGCACCGCCGCCGAAATCTCCAATCAGATTGAGCGGCGGCACCGGCGCACCGTCTTCGGGCCCAATCGCATTGAGCACGCCGGTGAGGGAAATGTAGTTGATGTCATGCCCTACCGCCTGCGCGAGCGGTCCCTCCTGACCCCAGCCGGTCATGCGTCCGTATACCAGCCGCGGATTAACGCTCCAGCAGTCTTCGGGACCTAGGCCGAGCCGTTCGGTCACGCCAGGACGAAAGCCTTCCACCAGCGCATCGGCCTGACCGACGAGGCGCTTGACCGCCGCCACGCCTTCGGGCCGCTTCAGATCGATTGCGGCCGAGCGCCGGTTCCGATTAAGCAGATTGAATTTCGGGTCGGCAGGGGCTCCGAGATCCGCCGGTTCCGTGCGGTCGATGCGCATGACCTCCGCACCCATGTCCGCAAGCAGCATGCAGCAGAACGGTCCCGGACCGATGCCTGCGAGTTCGACTACCTTGATCCCGGCCAATGGCCCCACTTTCCTCTCCTGCTTTGTTCTCGAAATGCTGATCTAGCTTGACCGCGCGGCTCCGAGCGGACGCTTAAGCGCGAGCAAGCGGTCCTATCGCGCCCGCTTCCGCGAGCCGGGCGATTTCCTTCTCAGCAAGCCCGAGCGAGAGTAGGACTTCTTTCGTGTGCTGCCCGATAGTCGGTGCCGGCGGCAAGGTTCTGTCTCGGGCCGTCCCCGGGACCCGCGGCACCGGCAGGGAATCGAGCCCAGGCTGCTTGACGTCTTGGAAGATCTGCGCATGCTTGACCTGGGAATCTGCGAGAAACTCGGGATAGCCGGCAACGATGCCGCAGACCACTTCGTTGGCGCTCAGCACCTTCAGCCAATGCGCGGACGAATTGGTGGCAAAGATGGAAATCATCGCCTGATTGATCTTGTCGGCATTGGCGAAGCGCCCCTCCGCGGTGGACAGGCTTGGATCGTTCAGCCATTCCTCCCGACCGACGGCACGACAGATCCCTGCGAACATCTTGTCGTGCAACGCGGTGACGTTGATGAACCCATCCGCTGTCTTGTACGTGCCCGCGGGCACGCTGACGGGGCGCGCTACGCTGCCGCCGCCCAAGGCCGCGTCGACGATCGAATTCCCCTGCACCGCCGCCACCGACTCGAGCAGCGATACGCGCACGTGGCCTCCCTTGCCTGTCGTCGCGCGGCGATACAGCGCGGTACTGATGGCTTGCGCGGTATAGATGCCGGTTACGACATCGACGAGGAGAATTCCGACCTTGCGCGGCATTCCCGTCTGATCCTTGTTCGCGACCATCAGGCCGCTCAGCGCCTGCAAGGTGGAATCGGATCCGGGCCGCTTGGCGTACGGCCCGTCCGAGCCGAACGCCGTCACCGATACGTAGATGAGCGCGGGATTGCCCGCCGACAACTCCGTGTAGGAGAGCCCAAGCTTGTCCATCACGCCGGGCCGAAAGCTTTCCACGACGATGTCGGCACCGTCGCAAAGCCGGCGCATCAGCTTGCGGCCTTCGTCCTTCGAACCATCGATGCAAATGGAGCGTTTACCCAAATTGTTGCAGACGGCGATCGCGCTCATGCCGTTAGGTCCGTAGCCGATGGTGCGTCCCCAGTCCCCCGCAGGCGGTTCCACTTTGATGACCTCGGCGCCGTTCTGCACCAGGATTTCGACGCCATAGGGACCCGCGATGGCCTGGCTAAAATCGATTACTTTCAGTCCGGCAAATGCGGGCTCTTGTCGTTCGTTCATATCGTCTCCATGGCAGCCGGTATAACCGGCGCGCTCGCTGCGCTAGAACTTGACCTTGTTGTAGATTTCGTCACGCAAGGCCTGCTCGAATTTCACCGGGTCGTGCCCGGTGCGCGCGACGATCGCTTCCCATTTCTTCAGGTTGCGCAGAAACACCTGAATCGCGGGCTCCGGGTTCTTCACGCCACGCTTCTTTGCGGCGTCGATCGCGTTCTTCACTTCCTCTTCGCGATATTGTGCGAGCAGCGTGACTAGCGCCTGGTCGGGCTTGTTGATCTGTACGCCCTTGCCTTTCGCCTGGGCCTGCACGTCAACGTCGTCTTTGACGTAACCGACGGCGAGTTTGGCAAGATATTCGGGCACGTGCTTCACGAACACGGCGCGGTCGGCTTCCTTGACGCGCTTCCAGCTATCTTGATTGAACGCCAGGAACGCCCCGCCGAGATAAGCCCCCATGGGCAGGTCGATCACGTTCTTGGTGACTTCCCACAACGACAGCGTCTGCAGCCAGGCGACGGCGCCGATCATGCAATCGAGCTGCCCGCGCTCCAGGGCCTCGTACGCCTCGGCATTGGCGATGTTCACTGGAACGCCGCCGATCTTCGTGGCCCAACGGCCGTAGACCGTACCCGCGGCGCGCATTTTCAGACCTTTCAGGTCCTTGAGCTCCTTGACTGGCTGCTTGCACATGACCACATAGGGTGTGGTCGCGTAGGCGCCGAGATAGACGGTCTTGTACTTGCGATATTCAGCCAGACACTCGGGACAGTCGAGCAGCACAGTCTGGTTTACGGCCCCCATCGTCACCAGGGGGTCGGAGGCGAGGAAGGCGAGATCGCTCAAGGCGGTGTTGAGCGGGATCTCGTTCTGATGGTAGAGCGATACGACGAAACCGCCGTCGATGAGACCGTCGCGCAGCGCCGACAGCGTCCCCTTGCCGCCGATCAGCACCCCGCCCGGATGCAGGTCGAACTTGAGCGAGCCTTTGGTCTCCTCCGCCACGGTCTTGAACATCGGCTCGAGCGCATAGCGATTGGTCGCATGCGTCGGCGGCAGATAGTTCGAATACGAAAGCGCCTTGCCTTGCTGCGCGCTCGCTGCAGCAGTCCACAATCCCAAGGCGCAGGCGATGGTCATCGCGAAACTAATCGTACTTCTTTGCATGACGTGTCCTCCTTGACAAGTCGTACTGCGGTTCGAGGCGCGCGCGGCGTTCCTCATGAAGCCATCAGTCCGGGCAGGTAGACGCTAATCTGCGGGAATTTGATCAGCAGCACCATGATTACGGCTTCGGCGGCGAGGAACGGAACCAGCCCGCGGAATATCCGCGCCAGCGGAATCTCGCTGCCGACGATGCCGCTGACGACGTAAGCATTGAGCCCGACCGGCGGCGTAAGCAGGCCGATCTCCAGATACTTGACGACCAGCACGCCGATCCAAATCAGATCGAGATCGAGCGCGCGGAACATCGGCATCAGTACTGGCAAGGTGACCAGCATGAGCCCGACAGGATCGAGGAACATGCCGAGGAATAAGTAGATCAGCGACGCGCCGACCACCACCAGCGTCGGGTCGACCGACCAGGTGCCCATCAGGCTACCGAGGAAGGCGGGTACGCCGCTTAACGCGAGAAAGCGCGTGAGCAAGATGGCGCCGATGGCGATAAAGAAGATCGACGCGGTGCTGGTGAGCGCCTCCGCTACACTGTCCTTCAACACGCGCCAGTTGAGCCGCCGCTGCATGCCGGCGATCACGTAGGCCATGAACGCGCCGACGGCGGCAGCCTCGGTCGTCGTGGCCACACCGCTGTAGAGGCTGCCCATGACCGCGAGGATTAGCACGGGCACCGGCCACACTCGGCGCAATTCGGCCATGCGCTCGGCCCAACCGACGTGTTCCTCGGTGCTCGGCGCGAGCTTCGGATTCGCCACGCAGCGGCCGATGATCATCCCGGCGTAAATGAACGCCGTGAGCAGCCCCGGCAGAATGCCGGCGATCAGCAGCTTGCCGATTGGCTGCTCGGTAAAGATGCCATAGAGCACGAACAGGATGGACGGTGGGATCAAGGACCCGAGCGTCCCGCTCGCCGCGACCACCGCAGTCGCAAGGCCCGGGTCGTAGCGCGCCTTCAACATTTCCGGAATCGCTATCCGCCCCATCGCTGCGGCCGTGGCGAGGCTCGATCCCGACACCGCGGCAAATCCGGCGCTGGCGAAATTCGTCGCCACCGCGAGCCCGCCGGGCAGGAAGCTCAGCCACTTGCGCGCGGCGGTGAACAGGCTGCCGGTGAGCCCCGCGTGCGAAGCCACCGCACCCATGAGTAGAAACATCGGCACTGCGGAGAGCGACCAGTTGGCGGCGAATTCGAACGGCAGACCCGCGAGCGCCGCCATCCCTGCGCTGGGCCCGCGAATGGCGGCGATGCCGGCCACGGATACCGCGCCGAGCGCAATGCCGATCGGAAAGCGCGCCGCCATCAGGACGACGACGCTGACGAGGCCGATGAAGCCGACGGTGAGCGGCGCGAGTTCAGTCATCGCCGCGCCCCAGGAAACCCTGAACCGACTGCAGCAGCATCCAGCAGGCGGTCACCCCGACACCGAAGGTCACGAACCACCTGCCGGGCCAGATCAGGATCTCGAAATAGATCGCGCTGGTCGACTCCCCGACCTCGGTCATCCCGAACGCCTCCACGCCCGATGCCCAGGCGAACAGGCCGAGATAGACGGCGCTAACGAGATAGACCACCGCCACCAGATAGCGCAGGGCCTTGGGCGGTAGCCAGTCGGTCGCCAAGTCCATCTCGATGTGCGCGCGCTTCTTCTGCACATGGGCGAAAGGCAGGAAAGCGCAGGCCGCCATGAAATAGTAGGAGACCATTTCCAGCGTCCCCGGTACCGGCTGGTTCAGCAGGTATTTCAGCGTCACGTCGAGCACGACGTTCAGCATCATCAGGACCACGCCTGCTGCGCCGAGCGCAAGCATGGCATTGGAGAGGATTTCCAGCACACGGTGGATCGCCTTCATTTCGTGTCTCCGCTCTCCTCCCTCGCCGCAGCATGGGCCGCGAGGCTGTACACGCCCTGGCCCGTGGCTACCAGCTTTCCTTCGGGCATGGCGTGCGCCGAACTGGAGGCGAAATAGAGCGAGCGTCCGCGCTTCACCACCTCTCCCCGCACCTGGAGCAAGTCGCTCTTCGCGGCGCTGAGAAAATTGCAGTTAATGCCTGCAGTCGAAGCCGGGACCAGCTTGCCGTTGCGACGCGCGCCCGCCCACAGGCCGGCGGTGTCGAGCAGGGCGAGGATGACGCCTCCATGCACGGTGCCGTAAAGGTTGCGGTGCTCCTGGCGCACATCAAGTTCCAGGACGACGAAATCATCCCCGGAATCGACCATGCGATAGCCGAGCAGTGCGCCGAAATGCGCTGGCGCGCCCGCTTTCTCCGTCTTCTGGCTGCTCATATCAGCGCCGCTTGCACAAAGCGTCCGATACCGCTTAACCGAAGGACGCACGCCATGTCAGTCCGCCTTCGCGCCGGACTCTTTCACCAACTTCGCCCAGCGTGGAATCTCCGCCTTTATCAGATCCGCGAGTTCTTCGGGCGTACTGCCGACCGGGATTCCGCCCATCGATTCGATCTTTTCCTTTAGCTCCGGCGAGCGGATGATCTGCACCAGCGTAGTGTTCAATTTGCGCACGATCTCCTTGGGCGTACCGGCCGGGACCATTACGGCGTACCACGCCGTAAGATCGAATCCCGGCAATCCGGATTCGGCAATCGGCGCAATGTCAGGAACTGCCGGAACGCGCTGAGCCGAGGTCACGCCGAGTGCGCGAATCTTGCCGGAGGCCACGTGGCGCATGCCGGCGAGCACGCTGCAGAAGACGATCGGAACTTGCCCCCCCAAGACGTCGACCATCGAGGCGCCATCGCCCTTGTAGGGTATGTGGTTCATGCGTACCCCGGTCATGCTTTTGAAGAGTTCGCCGGAAAAGTGCGAGCTGGTGCCGGTTCCGCCGGACGCGTAGCTGTACTCATCCGGCTTCGACTTCAATAAGCTGATCAATTCGGCAATGTTGTGCGCCGGCACACTCGGGTGCACGGCCAGGATGTTGGGAAGATAGGTGTAGAGGGTGACCGGCGCGAAATCCTTGACCGGGTCGTAGGGAAGCTTGCCGAACAGGGTCAAGTTCGCGGCGAGTGGTCCGTTGGTACCGATCAGCAGCGTATAGCCGTCGGGTGCCGCTTTCGCCACGATCTCGGCACCGATGTTTCCGCCCGCGCCCGGTCGGTTGTCCGCAACCACTGGTTGTCCCAGCGCCGCAGATAGTTTCTGCGCCAGGGCGCGCGACATCACGTCGGTCGGCCCGCCTGCGGCGAAGGGAATCACGACGCGAATGGCCTTGCTTGGATAGTCTTGCGGCTGCGCTGAACTTCCGACCGAATACGCGACCGCGGCGCTCGCGAGTAGCGTAGCCATCAACAATTTGTTCATACCTCCTCCTTCGATCGATGCCGCTACTCAAATCGGCGGCTTTGCACGATGCCCGCGTCTGGCGACGCTTCCCTACTAAAGTCCCATCTGTTTTGCGATGATGGTCCGCATGATCTCGCTCGTCCCCCCGCCGATCGTCCCGACGCGGGCATCGCGGAAGTACATCTGCATTTCGTGCTCCATCATGTAGCCCGCGCCGCCCATGATCTGGATCCCCACGTCGGCGCAGCGGGAGTTGTTCTCGGTGGCGACCACTTTGGTTATTGCCGTCTCGGCCGTCGGCACGAGTCCTGCATCGAGCATGTCGGCGACGTGGTAGGTCAGCACGCGCGCGGTTTCCGCCATGATTTGCATATCGGCGAATTTGTGGGTGATCGCCTGATATTCCGTGATGGGCTGGCCGAACTGGACCCGTTGCTTGGCGTAATCCTTGGCGTAGTCGATGATGCGCTGCATGTTCCCGCTTGCCGCAGCCGACAGGCACAGTCGCTCGAGGTTCAAGCCGCGCATCAGACTCTTCCAGCCGCCGTTCAATTCGCCGAGCATGCGCGCCGCTGGAACGCGGACATTGTCAAAGAACACCTCGTTGGTGTGGATCATGCGCCGCCCCAGCCCCTTGAGCGGCCGGATGCTGAGGCCCGGACTTTTCGCATCGACCAGGAACAGGCTGATGCCTTTGCGTCCGGCGTCGCGATTGGTCTTGGTCGCAACGACGAGGTGGTGGGCGACGTGCGCGCAAGTGATGTAGATCTTCTGTCCGGAAATCACATAGTCGGAGCCGTCGGGCGTCGCCCGCGTGCGGATCGCACTGACATCCGAGCCCGTCTCGGGTTCCGTCAGGCAGAAGGCAAGGCGTACGTCCCCGCGGATGACAGCAGGCAGGATTTCGGCCTTGAGCGCCTTGTTCGCTCCGAAATTGACCTGCATTCCGCCGTAGATCACCGTGGTCAGGAAGGCGGATGCCATCTGCGCGTTGTGATACGCGACCGATTCGACGAACACCGCCAGATCCTTGTACGATCCGCCTGAACCTCCATCAGCCTTGGCGTAGGGCAGCCCCATCCAGCCCGCACGGGCCAATGCAGCATAGGCATCGAACGGGAATTCGCTGGCTTCGTCGAGCGCACGGATCTTTTCCCGTGGTAACTCGTTGGCGAGCAGCGCAAGCACGCTGTCGCGGATCATGGCTTGGGTTTCGGTGAGACCGAACTGGCCATTGGTCGAAATCATTTGCCTTCCTTCTGCATGTCGTGCGCCTCGCTTACACGGGCGCCGGCTGGTACAGCAGCGAATGCACTTTCGCCGCGCTCGCACGTGCTTCGGCGACCATGCGCTCGACGAACTCCTGCGCCGACGGAACGTCGTCGACCAAAGCCGCGGCTTGGCCTGCCCAAAGCAGGCTGGTGTCCAGATCGCCGTCGACGACTCCGCGCTCGTTCGCCTTCCCGCTCACCATTTCGAGCAGCGCCTCGCGCGGCGCCCCTTCTCGTTCGGCTTGGAGAATTTTTTCCGCCCAAGCGTTGGCGAGCGCGCGGCCGGGCGTACCGAGGGTGCGCTTGACGATCACGGTGTCGGCCGCGCCGGCGCGGAGCAAAGCGGCCTTGTATTTTTCGTGTGCAAAGGCTTCGCGCACGGCGACGAATCGGGTGCCGACCTCGACTCCGTCTGCGCCGAGCGCTAGCGCAGCCGCCAGCCCCCTGCCGTCGGCGATGCCGCCTCCGGCGAGCACCGGGACGCACACTGCGGCCACCACCAGCGGCACGGCCACCAATGTCGTCAAATCGGTACGCCCGAGATGTCCGCCGCCTTCGTAGCCCACTGTCGCGATGACGTCGGCCCCCGCCTGTTCGGCCTTGCGCGCCTGCTCCGGCCCTGCAACCAGGACCAGCACGCGGATGCCGCTTCCTTCGAGCCGCGCGATTGCAGGCTTGGGATTGCCTCCCGTGAAGGACACCGCTGCGACCTTCTCTTCGAGGACTACGTCCAGCAGTTCCTCTATCGGAATGCGCCCCAAGGGGAAATTGACGGCGAACGGTTCGCGCGTCAGCGCCTTCGCTTTGCGAATCTCCGTCCGTAGCAGATCGGGCTGCGCGACTCCCGCCATCGCGATCTGACCGAGGGCGCCCGCGTTCGACACGGCCGCCGCAAGCTCCGCCCGCGCGATCCGCGCCAGGCCGCCCTGCACGATGGGATAGCGTATGCCGAGGGCACGCGTAGCGCGGGTCTCAACTCTGTCCTGGCTCTTGCTTGCCATCACAGCCTCTGGATTTGCCCGCCTATTAGCGACTAGTGACCGCGCCGCCGGTACAACAACGTCGCGCGCATCTCCTGCGCCACGGTTCCGTCTTGCTTGACGCACTTGCGCTCGAAAGTGACGATCCCCCGGTCCGGCTTGCTTGATTCCTTCTTGTCCACGACCTTGGATTCCATGTGGATGGTGTCGCCGTGCTTGACCGGTCCGAGCATGCGCCAGCCGTCGATCTGCAACAGCGCGAGCAGCGTGCCGTCGTTCACTCCGCTTGCATACTGCAAGCCGCCCATGATGGCGTAGACGAGCGGCCCGTGAGCAATCGGTTCGCCGAACGGTGTCGTCTTGCAGTACTCGAAATTTGTGTGCACTTCGTTGAAATCGCCAGATAGGCAGGCGAAATTGACAATGTCCGTCTGCGTCACGGTGCGCGCGGGTGTATGGATTTCGTCGCCCACTTTGAAATCTTCGAAGTAGCGGCCGCGCTTGGCTTGGGCAGGCTTGCTCATTTTCTTCATCCTCTGGTTAATAGCTGTTATTGAAGCTCGCTGGTCAAAATCAGCGTGCAGTGCGACGACAGGATGCCGCCTTCGTTGTGCACCAGCGCCACTTTGGCGCCGTCGACCTGGCGCGCACCGAGCCCGCCTCGCAACTGGCGCACCGCCTCGACGATGCCGAAGAGGCCTCCAGCCGAGCCCGCATGGGCGTGCGACAACATGCCGCCGTGGGTGTTGACGGGCAGCTTCCCGCCCACCGCCGCGTGGCCCGCTGCGTAAAATCGCCCGCCTTCCCCTCTCGCGCAAAAGCCGAGTTCCTCGAGTTCGATGATCGGCACAATGGAAAAGCAGTCATAGAGTTCCGCCACGTCGATGTCCGTCGGCCCCAGACCGGCCATTTCGTACGCTGCCTTGCCGGACTGGAGTGCGCCGAACTCGGTCAGACTGGGCGCGCACATGAGGTGCTCGTGGGTATGAAATTCGCCGATGCCGGCGAGATATGCGGACTTCGCGCGCAAGCGCTTCGCCCGCTCGACGGAAGTCACGATGAAAGCGCCGCCGGCATCCGAGATGAGGCAGCAGTCGAGCATGTGCAGCGGGTCGGCAATGGGCTTGGAGTTGAGCACTTCCTGGATGGTGATCGGAGCGCGCATGTGCGCGTTCGGATGCATGGAGGCATGGCGCCGGCTTGTCACCGAAACCGCGGCCAGATGCTCGGAAGTCGTGCCGAACTCCTCCATGTGACGCCGGGCGATCATGGCGTAGAAGCCCGGGATCGAGGCACCGTAGGGCCGTTCGAAATAGGGGTGGCCGACCGCCGTCAGCGCGGCCACCGCCTGGTCTCGCGTCTGGCCGGTCGCGCGGTTTTCGCCCGCGCAAACCAGCACCGTTTCGCAGCTGCCGGCGGCGATCGCTTCGGCGGCATGCTTCAGCATCACTGCGGGCGAGCCGCCGCCGACCACCAGCGAGGCGTTGTAGCGTGGATGCAGCCCGAGGTATTCGCACATCACCGTACCCAGCATGAAATACGGCTCGGTGAACGAATACGCGGTAAGTAGACCGTCGACGTCGGACACCTTCAAGCCGGCATCGTCGAGCGCACGCTTCGCCGCTTGCGCGTTCAAACCCAGTCCGCTCATGTGCGGAACCTTGCCGATATCGGATTCACCCACCCCGACGATTGCCACGCGGTTGCGCAGCGTCGCATTTGCACTCACTGATTCGCCTCCTTGCACACGATCAAGGCATCGACGGCGAGCCCGCCGCGCACCCCGACAATCACTGGATTCACATCGATCTCTCCGATCACGTCCTGCAGATCCGCGACGAGTTCGGATACGCGACACACGGCTTCAGCCAAAGCATCGACATCGAGCGGCGGAAGATTTCGGAAACCGGTGAGCATCCGCGCGCCTTTGAGCGAGCGAATCATTGCGATCGCCTGTTTCCGATCGACAGGCGCCAAGGCAACCGCAACGTCGCCGGTTAACTCGACTCCTATCCCGCCGAAGCCGCAAAGCACGAGCGGGCCGAACTGCGGATCGACGCGTGCGCCGATCATCATTTCCACCCCCTTGCCTGCCATCTGCTGCACCAGTACGCCGTTGACGACCGGATTGCCGGGAAGCGCGGCGGCCGCGGCGATAAGTTCGTCGTATGCCCTGCCCACCGCTGCGGCGTCGTTGAGCTGCAACCGGATCACCCCCGCCTCGGTCTTGTGCGGGATTTGCGCGGAATCCACTTTCAGCGCCACGGGATAGTCGATTTCCCCAGCAGCGCGTACTGCGGCATCCGCGTCTGCGGTCAGGATCTCCTGGGTGACAGCTACGCCGTAGGCAGCTAGCACGCGCTTGGACGAGCTTTCGCTCAGGCTCCGGCCGCCGCCTGCGCTTGCGATCAACGCCCGCGCCTTCTCCGCCGCCGCCTTGGTGTCGCGTGCTTCGCGCGTCCGGAGCAGCTCGTCGCGTTTCGCATAGTGATCCAGCCACAGCCGTATCGCGTTGAGGCATCGCCCCATGGAGCGGAAGGTGGAGATGTTGCGGCAAGCGTCGTAAAGTTCGCTTCCCGGCCCCTGGTACCACTCGTTCAGCCACACCAGGCACATCGGCTTCTTCAATTCGGCCGCGAAACCGCAGAGATATTCCGCGCGTTGTACAGTCGCCGGTTTGTGCGCGGACATCATCGGCACCACGATCGCGCCGTAGCTCGCATCGTCCGCAAATGCGCGGATGCAATCGCCGTACATCTGATTGCTCTTCAGGGATTCGGCGGTGATGTCGGAGGGGTTTGCCACCGAACCGAAGGCCGGGACGACCGCAGCGAGCTTGGCTGCGGTCTCCGCGGCCGGCGCCGGCAGGCTGAGTCCGAGCTCCTCGCACTTGTCCGCGGCCATCACCGCCGCGCCGCCCGAGCTCGCCATGACGCCGACGCCGCTAGCGCTCGGCCGTCCCGCTTTGGAAAAGAACAGCGCCGTCTCGAGCAGTTCTTCCCAGTTATCGATGACCACGACGCCGTTGCGCTCGAACGCGGCGCGGTATGCGCTGCGCGCTCCCGCGAGCGTGCCGGTATGCGACAGCGCAGTCTTGCGGCTGACTTCGCTGTTCGCAAGCTTGTAGATGAGGAGCGGCTTGTCCGCGGCGAGCGCCCGGCGTGCGGCCTGCTGCAGCCGATCGCCGTCGCGCACACCCTCGAACATGCATGCGATCACCCGCGTAGCCTCGTCCTCGACCAGGTAATTGATCAAGTCACACACGTCGACGTCGCAGGAATTGCCGCTGGTGAGAAAATGCGAAAAACCGACGCCGCGCTCCAGCGCCTGTAGGACCACGTAGCCGAGTGCGCCGCTCTGAGAGATCAGCCCGACCGTGCCCCTCATCTGCGGCATTTCATTGAACTTCGGCATGAAATTGAGGCCGACGCGGCTGACGAGATTTGCCGTTCCGACACAGTTAGGCCCGAGGATGCGCATCGACGACGTTCGGGCGAGCGCGGCCAGGCGCTGCTGCGCCGCGATGCGGTCCGGCGCACCGACTTCGGCGAATCCCGCCGTATAGACGATCATCCCGCCCACGCCGAGCGCAGCCGCCTGTTGCGCCAGCGGTTCGACGTGTTCCTTGGGCACGGCGACGATGACGCAATCCGGCACTTGCGGCAGCGCCCCCAGGGACGGGTAGCAGCGCCGGCCAAGGATCTTTTCGTAGCGCGGATTGACGAGATAAAGCTCCCCCGCATATCCGACGCTGACGTTTTCTATGGTGCGCAGTCCGAACGAGCCCGGCGTCTCCGATGCGCCGACGAGGGCGACGCTGCGTGGGTCGAAGAGGCGGGACAGTTCCTTTCGCCCGTACAGAGCGTTTCTGCCCGGAACATAGCCGACCGCCTGATTCATAGGCCCAGTTCCCGCGCGATCAGCTGACGCTGAATCTGCGAGGTTCCGCCGCCGACCGTCGCGTTGCGCGCGTCGCGCCAGTAGCGTTGCATGTCGTGGTCCGTCGTATAGGCATGGCCGCCGAGAATCTGCATGCCCAAGGTCGTGGTGCGCGCCAGCATTTCCGACACATAGAGCTTGGCCATGCTCGCCTCCTTGGCGCACGGCAGCTTCCGGTCGTAGCGCCACGCCGCCATGGCGGTGAGCCAGCGCCCGGCTTCCAACTCCGTCGCCATATCGGCAAGCATGTGCGCGATGACTTGAAACTTGCCGATAGGCTGTCCGAACTGTTCCCGCTCCTTCGCATACGCGACCGCGTCTTCGACTGCGCTGGAAGCGCTGCCGAGATAATTCGCGGCGAGCGTGATTCGTTCGCGCTCGAGATGCCGCGTCACGTATTTCCAGCCTTGATTGACTTCGCCGATCAAATACCGGCTCGGAACGCGCACGTCGTCGAAGAAGATCTCGTTCAACCCCAGGATCCGCCGGCCGACGGTGTCGAGCCGCCGCAAGGTGAGTCCGGGCGCGTCATTGGGGACGAGAAAGAGTGAAATTCCGCGGTGTTTCGGCGCTTCCTTGTCGGTACGCGCCGCCACGATCATCATGTTGTTCGGCGCGTCGGCCCCGCTGGAAAAGAGCTTCTGCCCGCGCAGCAGCCAGGCATCGCCGTCACGTCTTGCGCTCGTCTGCAGCGCAGCGGCATCGGAGCCGGACTGTGGCTCGGTCAGACTGAAGGACAGCTTCAGTTCACCTTTCGCCACGCGCGTCAAGATGTCGCGCTTCAGTTCCTCGCTCGCAAAGTCCGCGAGGATCATCGAGCCCCAGGAGATCAGCGCGATGCGCGTCGCGAAATCGACGCTCGGCCGCGCGAGTTCCTCGTAGACGATGATGCAGTCCGACATCGGACTGCCTAGGCCGCCGTATTCAGCGGGAATCGCCATTGGCACATAGCCCGCCTCCACCATTGCCGCATGAACGGACTCGGGAAGCTCCCCTTCCTTATCCCACCGCCTGACCTCCTGCCTTGGGCAAAATTTGGCCACGAAACGCGCGACCGAATCGCGCAAAAGCTTCTGTTCCTGTGTCGGCTCGAAGTCCATGGTCTAGCGGCTGCGGCAGAATTGCGGGATCTTCGTTCCGCCCGCGCGGTCCTCGAAGCGCACTTCGACCCGATCGCCGATGCGGGTCTGCAGCGCGTCCTCTCCCAGAATGTTGGCCATCATGCGCGGGCCTTCTTCAAGGTCGATCAGCGCCACGACGTAGGGAACGCGGTCGGCAAATTCGGGCAGCGGTGCGCGCCGAATCACCGTGAAGCTGTGGACCGTGCCGCGGCCGCTCGCTTGAATCCAATCCAAGTCGGGTGACCAGCAAGTGGGGCACAAATACCGCGGCATGAAATGCGTTCGCTGGCACGACCGACATTTGCGGATCATCAGCCGCCCGCTGTTTGCGCCTTCCCAATATTCCCGTGAATCGGGGTTGACGACTGGGGCAGGTAGTTCTTGCTTCATCTCACTCCCTTTTCCGTGAATTCGGTTCTACTTCGATGCCTTGACGAAATCCGGGGCGCGTTTCTCCAGCGCGGCCGCCAGCCCTTCCCTGAATTCGGGATTCGACATGGCGAGCGCCTGTCCCAGGCCTTCGAACGCAAACATGTCGGTCATGCTTGTCTCGAAGCTACGGGCCATCAGCACCTTGGCCAATCCCATTACCTCGGCCGGCCCGGAGGCCAGGCGCTGCGCCTCCTGCAATCCCGCTTCGAATAGTTTTGCGTCGGGCACGACCTTTGATACCAACCCGAGCTCGGCCGCGCGCGCCGCGGTGAGCGAGCCGCCGCTGAATAGAAAGTTCTTCGCGTTCGCCATACCGATCAGGCGCGGCAAGTTGTACATGATGCCGATGTCCGGCACGGCGCCGAGGCGGAAGAACCCCGCCATGAACTTCGCGCCCTCGCCTGCGATCAGAATGTCGCCGGTGAGCGCGAGCCCCATCCCGCCGCCGACCGCGTGGCCGTTCACGCCGATCACGACCGGCTTGTCCAGCCACAGGAGCGGAAACAACCAGCGGCTCAATCCGCGGAACCGCCGATGGACCGGCCAGGGGTCGCAGGCGTCCTTGAGCATGTTGAAATCGCCGCCCGAGCAGAACGTCGGCCCATCTCCCGTCAGGAAGACAGAGCGCACCGTCCGGTCGCGCTCGGCTTCGAGCACCGCCGCGCCGAGTTCTTCGCGCATTTCGGTAGTCAAGGAATTCCGGCTCTTCGGATTCGTGAGCCTGACGACCAGCACATTGCCTTCGCGCGCGGTCGTGACCAGTCCATTCGCCATTCGTCCTCCGTTCTTCAATCTTTGGTCCTTGTCGCTCGGCTGTGACTCTGTCTCTCGCCTGTCACGCCGCCACGTATTTCAACCAGCGCCCGCCGTCGACGATCAGGTTTTCTCCCGTGACGTAGCTGGCCAGATCGCAGGCGAGATAGACAGCCGCGTTCGCAATATCCTCTTTGCGCCCGAAGCGGCCGAGCGCGGTGCGCTTGCGTTCGAGGTCCGCGCGGCCGAGGTCTTCGTAGAGTTTGCGCACCCCGACGGTATCGGCGATCGGACCGGGGGAAATGGTGTTGACGCGAATATTGTCGCCTCCCCACTCCACCGCCAGGGAACGGCTGAGTGAGAGGATGCCCGCCTTCGCCGCCGCCGCATGCGCCGTGCCCGGCCAGCCGGTGACACCGAGCATGGTGATAATGCTGATGATGCAGCCACCGAATTTCGACTTCTTCAGCGGCTCGTAGGCAGCTCTGCAACAGTAGAACGTGCCGTTCAGATCGATATCTACGACCGTGCGCCAGCCGTTGGGTGTGAGGTTTGCCGTGGGACAGAAGAAATTGCCCGCGGCGTTGTTGACGAGAATGTCGAGCGCCCCGAATCTTTCCAGTGTCTGCTCGATGGCGTGGCGCACTTCCTCGTAGTTGCGTACGTCCATCTGCAACGCCATCGCATTCGCTCCGAGTTGCGTAAGCTCAGTTACCGCCGAATCGAGCCTTTCCTTGTTCCGGCTGGCGATCACCACCGCTGCCCCGAGCCGGCAATACTGCTTCGCGATATCGAAACCGATGCCCGTTGCGCCGCCGGTGATGAAAGCGACACGTCCTTGGAGTGTGTCCGGCGCAAACATCAGCGGCTCCCTGCCTGTTTCAATTTCGATTTCGCAGCGGCCAAGGCCCGTCGATGCCCCTCCGTCGACGAAGCGAGGGCGAAGGCGTCGGCCTCGTGCGCGAGCGCACCGTCCAGCCGATCGCCCCAATATTGGCGGCAGAGCGCTTTGGTCAGCATCAGCGCCTCCCATGGCAGTTGCAGCAGTTCCGCAGCAAGACTGCGGCCAGTGCTTTCGAGGCGGTTCGCCGGCACGATGCGCCGCGTGAGTCCGAGCTTCGCCGCATCGGCGGCGTCGAGTGAGCCGCCGGTAAGCAGCAGGTCCAATGCGAGCGCCGTTCCCAATTTCGCCTGGAGGAAGTAGGCCGCGCCGCCGTCGGGGACGAGCCCCAAGCGCACAAAGGGAAAGACCAGGCGCGCGTTCTCAGCGAGCACCAGTATGTCGGCGGCGAGCGCGAGCGAAGCCCCTCCGCCGACCGCGGCACCTTGCACTGCGGTCACTACGACTTTGCGCATGCTGATGAGTTCGAGATGCTGAGTCTGCGCATCCAGGATACGGTCACGCCACGCGAGCGGGTTGTCCGGCGCATCGACGATGTCCGCGCCGGCGCAGAATGCCCTGCCCTCCGCGCGCAGCAGCACCACCTTGATCTCCGCGTCGTTCGCGACTTCGCGCAGATGGCGCCCGAATTCCACGCGCATGGAGCGAGACAGCGCGTTCAGCTTTTCCGGCCGGTTGAGCGTAATGACGGCGAGTCCGCCTTCCTTCGCCAGGACCACCCCTTCGGCTTCGCTCATGCCGCGCACCTCATTTCGCTGTCCGATAGACGCATGAGAATTTTGGCCACGTTCTAAGTCGGCCCCTCAGTCGGCCCGTATGTGTGCGGCGTTGACCACTTTGCGCCAGCGCTCCGTCTCTTCCTGGATGCGCTTGGCAAACGCGTCCGCAGGATTGCCTACCGAATCCATGCCGCGCGCTGCGAGCCGCTCGCGCATCTCAGGCTCGTTCGCCATGGCCAGGAACTCACGGCTCAGACGATCGACCACCGGCTTGGGCGTGCCGGCCGGGGCGAGCATTCCGTACCAGCCCTGCACTTCGAAATCCGGCAGCCCTGCTTCCGCGACAGTCGGCACATCGGGAGCCAGTTTGGAGCGCTCCTTGTTCGCCAGTCCCAGCGGCCGCAACTTGCCCGACTGCATGTGCGGCAGCGCAGCGCCGAGGGTGACGAACATGACCGAAAGCCGCCCGCCGAGGAGTTCGGTAATCGCAGGCGCTTCGCCCTTGAACGGCACATGCACAACGTCGATGCCGGCGCGATGCTTGAACAGTTCCGTCATCAGATGTGCGGTCGAGGCATTGCCGGCGGAACCATAGGTCATACTCCCCGGATTTGCGCGCGCGAGCTCGATGAATTCCTTTACCGACTTCGGCGGCTTGCTCGGGTTGGCGAGAAGCACGAGCGAAAATCGCGCTACTTCCGCGATCGGTGCGAAATCGCGCAACGTGTCGTAGGACAGATTCTTGTACAGCGACGGATTCACGCTCGCCATTCCCTGTCCCACCATCACGATGGTGTAACCGTCGGGAGCAGCCTTCGCGACGGTTTCCATGGCAATGATGCCGCCCGCGCCGGCGCGATTTTCGACGACCACCGGCTGGCCGATCCTTTCGGACAAGCGCTTTGCGAGTATGCGCGAGAGTACGTCCGATAGCCCCCCGGCCGCATAGGGACAAATGAACTTGATCGCCTTGTCCGGGTACTCCTCAGCGTTTGCGACATGGCCACCCGCCAGAAACGCCAGCAGGGCGAAGCACCGAATGATTGTCTTTACCATTGTCATGGCTCTCGCTTTTCTAGCTTCAGTTGTTTGAGATAAAGCAACATCTGCGCCAATCGACAGCCGTGCGCCAATAAGCGGAATTTGTTCCAAAAAATCCCCGCGGCAGACTGCTTGCGGGTTCGATCGCGTCCTACCATGTGCGCTTGATACACAATGGGGGCTGTTATGTGTGCGCCGGAAGGACAGTTGACGCGGCGTAGACGAGATGGACAGTCGCAAGTGCGCCTCACGAACAGCGCTTACCTGGCTCATTTGGCGACGAAGCCGCGCCCGATCAACTGGCGGTGGATCTGGTTCGTGCCCTCCCAGATCTGGGTGATCTTGGCATCGCGCATTAAGCGCTCGACGCGGTAGTCCTTGCAGTAGCCGTAGCCGCCGTAGAGCTGCACGG
>CAZMGP010000009.1:0-99594 GCA_964565875.1 uncultured Enterobacteriaceae bacterium | reverse complement strand
CTGCCATCGCCAAAGTCAAAACACTTGCACTCCGGGAGGCGTCCATATAAGGCAACATGAACGTACGACTTGGTGCAAAGCTGAAGATCGCGAGTGCAAGCTTGGCAGCTCTGACATTGGCCGGTCTTGTCCCTGGCGCCCATGCGACAGAGGCTCAATACAGCGGCCAATGGTGCGGCTATGTTAAGAGCACCGTCTTGGAGTCGAATTCGGAGGTGACAACCCTCATCACCGAAGGCTGGGGGATCGAAACTCCGCCATACACGACGCCAGTTTTTGCCAATTCGACGCTGCACTGCGCCGGCTATATGCGTGTGCGCGAAGGAAAGCCTTTTGCATTGGGTTCATGTAAGTGGGTGGACAGCTCCGGCGATAGCTTCGTCGGGGAATATGAAGATCAGCCCGGCATGGAGGGAAAGTGGACTGTTCTTGCAGGCACCGGCAAATGGAAAGGGATCAAAGGCACAGGAACCTATAAGACTGTGGCTTACGGAAAGCAAGCTGCCCCAGGTACCGCGCAAGTGTGCCGAGTCCATTCCGGGAGCTACACCTTGCCGTGACCGGCACTCACGTCTGATGAGTCGCACATGTCGAAAACATGCGACTCATCTCGACCAATAATACGGTTCGAGAATCCGGCGAAATCAGGCTCTGCACCATGCCGGCCGACCAGACGCCGGATTCGGGATCGCCTTTTTCTTAGAGCGCGTGCCCATGTCGATGCCTCTGCACTGCGGCCATCGGCAAAGGAACCGGATCAGGCAAGCAGCTCGCGCAGGCAGCGGTTGACTTCGGTGCTATGGTGGCGCGCGGTCCGGTTGCTGGGAGCAAGCGGCTCGGCGTAGAAGAAGTCAGGCAGCTCGTCATCTTGCTCGGTGAAGCCGGCGGCGCGGTTGAATTCCCACTCCATCTTCAGCGCCTCCATTCCCAGCGTGCGCAGGAACGACGCGTCGAGCTGGACGCCGTGCGCATCGTTGAGCGCAGCCACGACGAGCTCGGTGCTGGCGTCGGTCACCGAGCGTCCGAATATGCACAGGCCCAGCGAATCAACCGCGGCCCACGAAGCTTGAATCTTCAGGCTCGCCGCCACGACCTCCGGGGTGCTCATGTCCTTGGTGTCGAGCATAAGCAGGCTGCCCGCGGTGTGGTCCGCGCCCTGCGCCGTGGTCATCATGGTAACGCCGGTTCCTTCGATCACGCGCGGATCGTAAGCCGGCAGGCTCTGCTTCTTGATCGCGGGAACGCGGGCCACCCGGTAATGCGCGCCTGCGCGCGCCGCGCCTTGCGCGAAGATTCGGCCGCGCTCGGTGCCGCGGCGCATCTCGTCCAGAGCCTGGAGCATGAATTCGACATCGCCGAACCTGCCCAGGCCGGCCTCCATCAGCACGGCCAGCGTAGCTCCCGTTTCGATGCTGTCGACGCCCAGATCGTTGGCGACGGCGTTGACGCGGGCCACGTCGTCCGGATCGCTCAGGCCGCAGTTGCTGCCCATCAGGCCGAGGGTTTCATACTCGAGCGGCGACACGATCTCTTTGCCATCCTTGTCGACGTAGACGTTGCTGCATTCGATCTGGCAGCCCGGCATGCAGGCGTGCGAGGGATTTCCGCCGCGGCTCATGTTGCGTTCGCGCACATAGTCGCCGCCCAGCTTGAGCGGCCCCTCGGCCGCCTCCACCATGCGCCCGACGCTGAAATTGCGCACCGGCAATCCGCCAAGGCGGTTGGTGATATCGCCTACCCGCGCCGTGCCGAATCGCCGATAGTTATCGACCGCGGCATCCTTGACTAGCCTCGTGCCGTATTCACGGATCGCGCCGATGAGCTTCTTTCGATCGTGGAACGTCGGCATCTTGTTCAAGTCGACAACGATGGCCTTGACCCTCTTGCTGCCCATGACGGCGCCGACGCCGCCGCGCGCGGCAAGGCGCGACGGCCGTCCGTCGGTGTCGGTGATGGAGATTCCCGCTGTTAGACCCAGGTACTCGCCCACCGGGCCGCACAGGGCAATGCTGACCTTCTTGCCGTACTTCTCGAACAGCAGCGCCGCGACTTCATTGTTGCCCTTGCCCATGTAAGGGGCGGCGGCCTCGAAGCCGATGGCTCCGTCCTTGGTGACGCGGATGACGACCCATTCCTTGCTCGCCCCATAGAGCGTGAGTCCCGCCATTTCCAGCTGGCCCAGGGCAAAGGCGAAGGTACCGCCCGAATTGGCTTCCTTGATGCCATCGGTCAATGGACTGCGACAGCCGACGGAGAGGCGGTTGGCGTTGGAGAAGTTGCTGCCCGCAAACGGGCCGGCGGAGAAGATCAGGGGATTGTCCGGGGACAGCGGATCGACACGCGCCACACCGAGATCGAGCAAAGTCTTTGCGATGAAATGCCGGCCGGCGCGAACAACGGCTTGACCTTCGAGTTCTTCGGTCTTGACCGAGCGCTCGCCGAGATTGATGTGCAGGTACTTGCGCATGCTGACGTCTCCCTGTGACGAAGTTGTCGTGAATTTTTTCGGTGACCTCAAGTTTACTCTTGCAAGAGGACAATCTGGCTTGGCGCGAGACTCTGCAAACGCCGCGGCAGCGGCCTAATCGAGCAGCTTGCGCAGCGCGTGGCGGCGGTTACGCGTGTAGGGGCGCACCTCGCTCGGCCAGCGGCCCAGTTCGACCGCTTTCGCCCAGGCATCGCTCGCGGGCACGTCGGCGCTCGCGAGCTCGTAGATCGCCAAATACTTGGGTTCGTCTCCGATGACGATGGTCTTCTTCTCCCCGCCGATCGCGAGGATGAGTGGCTCGAGCTTACAGCGGCTGACCGAAAGCACGCCCGGCACTTTGAGCAGATTCGGAATGTGCTCGCTGTCGTAGACTTCGTTGAACAGCGCCTCTTTGTCGGCATCGACATCCATGCTGACGGTCAACAGGTATTTCGCTTTTGCGTTCATGCGGGCTCCAGGTCTACGATTTGCTCGCGCTCGTCATGCGCGCGAGCCGCTTAGAAATGATTGCTTCGGCTTGCGCGACGATGCGCGCGACCAGCACCGCCACGGTGGGGATGTCGTGAATCAGGCCCTGCACCATGCCGGCCGACCAGACGCCGGAATTCGGATCGCCCTTTTCGTACACCGACCGTCCGCGCTGGCCCGCCACCAGGTGGCGCACGTCTTCGATGGTGGCACCGCCTTTGCCCTCGATGGCGAGCACTTCCTGGCTGACGGCATTTCGCGCCACGCGCGCCGTGTTGTGCAAGGTGCGGAAGATGAGGTCGGTCGAGCGCTCGTCGTTGGCGACGATCTGCTCCTTGATCTTCTGGTGGATCGGCGCCTCGACCGTGGCCATGAAGCGCGTGCCCATGTTGATGCCCTCGGCGCCGAGGGCCAGGGCCGCAGCAAGTCCGCGGCCGTCGCCGAAGCCGCCGGAGGCGATCATGGGTATCTTCACCTGGTCGGCGGCTGCCGGGATCAGGATCAGGCCCGGGATATCGTCCTCGCCCGGGTGGCCGGCGCACTCGAAGCCGTCGATGGATATGGCATCGGCTCCGATCTTCTCCGCTTTGACGGCGTGGCGCACCGCGGTGCACTTGTGGATCACCTTGACGCCGTGCTTCTTCAGCTCGCCGATGTGCTCCTGCGGGTTATAGCCGGCGGTCTCGACGATCTTGACGCCCGATTCGATCACCGCCTGGCGGTACTCGGCATAGGGCGGCGGCTTGAGCGCCGGCAGGATGGTCAGGTTGACGCCGAAGGGCTTATCCGTCATCTCGCGGCAGCGCTTGATCTCGCGCTCGAGATCTTCCGGCGTCGGCTGGGTGAGCGCGGTGATGAATCCGAGCGCACCGGCGTTCGCCACCGCCGAGACGAGCTCGGCGCGTCCTACCCATTGCATGCCGCCCTGCACGATCGGATGCTCGACGCCGAACAGCTCGGTGAATCTGGTTCGCAACATGCGCTTCTCCCTGAAATGCGAGCCCGCCCGCGCATATGCGCGGGGCGTTTCCCATCCGCTGATTGCTGCCGCCGAAGATCCGCTTTGTTCTTGTAGGCGCGGCGCTTCGATTGTACCAAGCTCAGGCGGCGCGGGCGCGCTGCCGCGCCGCCTGAGCGAGCGTCTGCAGCGCTTCCACCGTGGACTCCCAGCCGATGCAGGCGTCGGTCACGCTCTGACCGTAGCGCAGGCCATTGCGGCCGTCCACGATGTCTTGCCGCCCTTCGATCAGATGGCTTTCGATCATCACGCCGCAAATGTTTCCTTCCCCCGCAGCGACCTGTTTGGCTACCTCGGCCGCCACGGCGGACTGGCGCCGGTAGTCGCTGCCGCTGTTGCCGTGGCTGCAATCGATCATGATCCGCGGCGCGAGCTTGGCTGCGGCGAGCGCGCTCGCCGCAGCGCGCACCGCGGCTGCATCGTAGTTGGGCTGGGCGCGGCTGCCGCGCAACACCAGATGGCAATGCGGATTGCCGGTGGTGGTGACGACGATGGCGCGGCCGTCGCGCGCGATCGAGGGGAACTTGTGTGCCTGCGACGCGACCAGGATGGCGTCGATCGCACCCTGGATGTTGCCGCTGGTCGGATTCTTGAAACCTACCGGGGCGGAGAGTGCCGAGGCCATCTGGCGGTGTAAAGGGCTTTCGCTGGTGCGGGCGCCGATCGCACCCCAGGCAAGCAATTCGGCGTAATACTGCGGCGTCACCAGATCGAGAATTTCGGAGGCCGCGGGCACGCCCATGCGCGCGCAGGCGAGCAGCAGCCGGCGCGCCTCGTACAGGCCGCGATGGATGTCGCCGCCGCCGTCCAGGTCGGGATCGTAAATGAGCCCCTTCCAGCCCAGGCGGGTGCGCGGCTTCTCGAAATACACACGCATCACCAGATACAGCGCATCGCCGACGCTTCGCGCGAGCGCGGCGAGTCGCTCGGCGTATTCCAGCGCCGATTCCGGTTCGTGAATGGAACAGGGGCCGACCACGGCGAGAAGCCGCGGGTCGCGGCCGTCAAGGATGTCCTTGACCGCCGCCCGCGCACGCGCGATCTGCGCGGCTTCTCCTTCTCCTGCCGGCAGCTCGGCATGAAGTTGGGCCGGTGGGGGCAGCGGCTGCTCGAGCGCGATGTGGAGATCGGAAATGCGGGTGGGCACGGCGCGTAGTCGTCGGTTGCCAGGGGCGCTGCCCCTCGAATCGAGCATTCTAGCGCGGCAGCTGTTCCCGGGACGCCTTGCGCGGGAAAGATTTTGCGCGAGTTGACGTTGTGGCCGGGAGCGGCAGAGAATGCGGCGACGGCAGGCAGCAAGACGGCCGCAGAAGCCGCTGCCGGCCCGGTAATGCGGGGTGACGAGTTCACCCCGGTGCACGGAAGGAGTGGAGTCCATGTCGTTTGCGCCGCATAGCTGCGGCGCGTTCCTAAGGGAGGAAACCATGCTGCGGAAATTCGCGCTGCCATCGATCGTAATCGTACTGTGCCTTGCATCGACCATCGCTTGCGCTCAATCGGGCTATCCGGCAAAGCCGATCTCCATTGTGTCGGCTTTCGCCGCGGGCGGCGATTCCGATCTCTCGGCGCGCAACCTGGCGCAGCACGCGCAGAAATACCTCAACAACCAGCCGATCATCGTGGTGAACCGCGTCGGCGCATCGGGCCAGATCGGCTCGATGGCGGTGCGCACCGCGCCCGCGGACGGTTACACGCTGCTCGCCGCGCGCATCGCCACCCATGCAATCCTGCCGGCGATGGATTCGAAGACGCCCTACAAGTGGAGCGACTTCACCTTCATTTCCCTGCTCGAGTTAAATCCTTTCGTTTGCGTGGTGCAGAAGGACGCGCCGTGGAAGAGCATGCCGGAACTGATCGAGGCCATGCGCAAGACGCCGGGGAAGCTCAACTTCTCGACTTCGGGAATCGGTACGGTGCAAAATCTCGGCGTGCAGTATCTGTTTTCCGTTGCGGGGCTGCCGCAGGACGCCGCTGTCGGCATTCATTACAAGGGCGGCGGCGAGGTGACGACTTCGCTACTCGGCGGCCAGGTGCAGTTCGCCTGCAACAACCTCAACACCATCTACTCCCACATCAAGGCGGGCGTGCTGCGTGCGCTGATGACGACGACGCCGGAGCGCTTGAAAGATTTGCCGGATGTGCCCACTGCGCGCGAACTCGGCTGGCCGCAGATGGAGAAGATCGTCGGCTGGACTGCGCTCGTCGGGCCGCCGGGACTGCCGAAAGAGGTGCAGGATCGCTGGGTGGAGGTGATGCAGAAGCTCGCGGCCGACCCGGACTGGCTCGCCGGCAACGCCAAGCTCTCGGGCATACCCGCGGTGCGCTCGGCGGCGGAGACGGAGAAGTTCGTGCGCGAACAGTACGAGATGTACGAAACAATCGCCGTATCCCTGGGAGTAAGGCAATAGCGCAGTTTCTCCGCCGCCATGCGTCTCCTCGATACGAAGGCCGCTCTGCTTGCGCAGAGGCGCGGGGGCGGCCGTGAGCGCCCTGCTCGAAGTCGAGGACCTGCGCGTCGACATCCCGACGCCGCTCGGGCTGCTGCACGCGGTGCGCGGCGTGAACCTTGCGCTCGCTGCCGGGGAGACGCTGTGCCTGGTAGGCGAATCCGGCTGCGGCAAATCGCTTAGCGCGCTCGCGCTGATGGGCCTGCTGCCGCGCGCGGCGCGGCGCAGCGTGGCGCGCTTTGCCTTCGGCGGCGAGGATTTGCGAGTTGCGCGCGAGTCGCGCATGGCGGATCTGCGCGGCGAGCGCATGGCGATGATCTTCCAGGAGCCGATGACCTCGCTCAATCCGTCCTGGACCATAGGCAATCAGCTCGAGGAGTGCTGGCTGCGCCATCGCGGCGGGCCGGCGTCGGCCGCTCGCGAGCGAGCCCTGCACCTGCTCGAGCGCGTCGGCATCACCGGGGCCGAAGGCCGCCTTGGGCAGTACCCGCACCAGCTCTCCGGAGGGCTGCGCCAGCGGATCATGATCGCCATGGCCTTGATGTGCTCGCCCGCGCTGATCATCGCCGACGAGCCGACCACGGCGCTCGACGTCACGGTGCAGGCGCAGATCCTGCATTTGCTGAAGGAATTGCAGCGCGAATTCGGCACTGGGTTACTCCTCATCACTCACGACCTGGGCATCGTTGCCCGCGTCGCCGACCGCGTCGCCGTGATGTATGCGGGCGAGATCGTGGAAGAAGCGCCGGTCGCGCGCCTGTTCGCCCGGCCCACCCATCCCTATACCCGCGGCTTGCTCGATTGCATCCCCGTGCCCGGGCGGCTCAAACCGGGCGAGCGCCTGGGCACGATCCCCGGCGTGGTGAGTGCGCCGATCGGCAAGTTCCAGGGTTGCCAATTTCGCAACCGCTGCGGCGAGGCCGAGGGCGTGTGCGCATCGCAGGAGTTCGAGCTGCGCGAGCTGGGAGAGGGGCAGCGGCTGCGCTGTCGACTGCAATGAACGACTTGAATCCCAACGTCATCGAGCTGGTCGACGTGCGCCGGCGATTCGCCGTGAGCGCGGGCCTGTTCCGCGGTTCGCGCACCCTGCATGCCGTGAACGGGGTGTCGCTCGCGCTGCGCCGCGGCGAGGTGCTGGGCCTGGTGGGCGAGTCTGGCTGCGGCAAGTCGACGCTCGCGCGCATGCTGCTCGGGCTGATGCCGGCATCGGCCGGCGAAATCCGCGTCGACGGCCAGCCGCTGGCCGCCATCGGCACACGCGAGCTCGCGCGGCGGGTGCAGCCGATCTTTCAGGATCCGTATTCCTCGCTCAATCCGCGCAAGACGGTGGGCGCGATCATCGGCTTGCCGCTTGCCGTGCACGCGATCGAGCCCGACGCGAAGGCGCGCCGCGCCCGCGTGCAAGAGACCATGGAGCGCGTCGGCTTGCCGGCGCGCTTTTACCACAGCTATCCCAACCAGCTCTCCGGTGGCCAGCGCCAGCGCGTGGCCATCGCCAGGGCGCTCGTCATGCGCCCCGAAGTCGTGATCTGCGACGAGCCGACCTCGGCGCTCGATGTCTCGGTGCAGTCGCAGATCCTCAATCTGCTCGAGGACATGCGGCGCGAATTCGAGCTCACCTATCTGGTGATCAGCCACAATCTCGCCGTGGTCGAGCATATCGCGACGCGCGTCGCGGTGATGTACCTGGGGCGCATCGTCGAAGAAGCGCCGACCGCAGAGCTGTTCCGCGCGCCGCGCCACCCCTATACGCGTGCATTGCTCGCCTCGGTGCTCACGCCGGAACCGGGCCTGGGTGTGCCCGACACCCATCTCGGCGTGAGCTATCCGAATCCGCTCGCGCCGCCGCCGGGCTGCAGCTTTCACCCGCGCTGTGCCGAGGCGCTGGCCGTTTGCCGCAGCCGCGCGCCGCGCGTGCTGGGTGCAATCGGCGCCCGCGTCGAATGCCATTTGTACGATGGCGTAAACTAATCAGTTCAATCAGAGGAGGAGCCTTACCATGGTTCGTTATTGCACTCTGCTTCGCGCCACCCTGCTTGCGGTCGCGGTGGCATTCGCCCAACCGGCGACGGCCGGCAAGCGCGACAACACGCTCAAGATCGCCTTCGACCAGGTGCCGGAGAGCCTCGACGCCTATTTCAACAATCTGCGCGGCGGCGTCATCCTCGCGCACCACATCTGGGACAATCTGGTCTATCGCGACCCGAAGACGAACGAATACAAACCGGAGCTGGCTACTGCCTGGCGCTGGGTGAACGAGACCACGCTCGAGTTCGATCTGCGCCAGGGCGTGAAATTCCACAACGGCGAGCCGTTCGACGCCGACGACGTGGTGTACACGCTCAACTTCGTCTCCAAGCCGGAGAACAAATCGACCACGCAGCAAAACGTCAACTGGATCGCCGGCGCCGACAAGATCGATCAGTACAAGGTGCGCATCCGCACCAAGAAGCCGTTTCCCGCCGCGATCGAATACCTCGCGGGGCCGGTGGCGATCTACCCGAACGAGTATTACGCCAAAGTCGGCCCCAAGGGCATGAGCGAGAAGCCGGTGGGCACGGGCCCGTACATGGTGGTCGAGCACCAACCCGGAAGGTTCATCAAGCTCAAGCGCAATCCCGATTATTTCAAGGACAGCCCGCTGCAGCGCGCGACTATCGACACCATCGACCTGCGCCTGATCCCTGACCGCAATACCCAGGCGGCGGAGCTGATGGCGGGAGGGCTGGATTGGATCTACAACGTCGAGCCCGACACCGCGCGCCAGCTGAAGAGCGTGCCCAACCTCAAGGTGGCGAGCGGCGAGAGCATGCGCATCGCTTTCCTGCAGATGGCGACGGATGAAAAATCGCCGACGCCCATGTTGAAGGACATCCGCGTGCGCCAGGCGATCAATCACGCGATCAACCGGCCGGCGATGCTGAAGGCGGTGGTGGGCGAGACCGCGCGCGTGCTCTACACTATCTGCTTCCCGGCGCAGTTCGGCTGCAGCGACGAGGGCGCGCCGCGCTATAACTACGATCCCGCCAAGGCGAAGGCGCTGCTTGCCGCGGCCGGCTACGCGAACGGCTTCGACATCGATTTCTATGCCTACCGCGACCGGCAGCAGGTCGAGGCGATCATCGGCTATCTGCGCGCGGTCGGCATCCGCGCCAATCTGCGCTTCATGCAGTTCGTCGCGTTCCGCGATGCCATGCGCGACCACAAGGCGGGTTTCGGCCTCGCCACCTGGGGCTCGTTCTCGGTGAACGACGTTTCCGCGTCCACGCCGGTGTATTTCAAGTTCGAGGCGGACGACGTCAACCGCGACCCGCAGGTGCGCGACCTGCTCTCCGCCGGCGATACATCGGTCAAGCCCGCCGTGCGCCAGGTCGCCTACAAGAACGCGCTGAAGCGCATCGCCGAGCAGGCCTACGCGGCACCGCTGTTCTCGCTGCCGGTGAATTACGCTTTTACCAAGGATCTCTCGTTCCAGCCCTATCCGGACGAGCTGCCGCGGCTGTGGGAAGCGCGCTGGAAGTGATCGGCCTCTGACCGCGCATGCTGCAATACGCGCTGAAGCGGGCGGTGCTGGCGCTCCTCGTGGCGCTGACGGTGTCGCTCATCTGCTTCCTGCTCGTCAACCTCTCCACCGACGTGGCCACGGCCATGGCGGGGGAGGGCGCGACGGCGGAGGCGATCGCCACCATCCGCGAGCAGTACGGCTTCGACCGTCCGCTCGTCGTGCGCTATGGCGAGTGGCTTGCGCGCGCGGCGATGGGCGATTTCGGCGACTCGCTTTATTTCCGCACGCCGGTCGCCGCATTGGTCGCCGAGCGCATGCCGACCACCATGATCCTCGGCGCTTGCGCCATCGGCTTCGCCCTGCTTTTATCGATCCCGCTCGGCGTCATCGCTGCGTTGAAGCCCAATAGCTGGGTGGACCGCATCGCGCTCACCATCGCAGTGATCGGCCAGGCGATGCCAGAACTTCTGGTTCGCGCTGCTACTGATGTTCCTCTTCGGCGTGGGCCTCAAGCTGCTGCCGATCTCGGGCGGCGACACCTGGCAGCATTTCATCATGCCCTCGGTCGCACTCGGCTACTACGCCACGCCCGCGATCATGCGCCTCACCCGCTCGGGCATGCTGGAGGTGCTCGAGTCCGACTACATCCGCACGGCGCGGGCGAAGGGGCTGAAGAACGCGAGCGTGCTGTTCAAGCATGCTCTGCGCAATGCGCTGGCGCCGGTGGTGGCGCTCGCCGCGGTGCAGCTCGGGTTTCTCCTCGGCGGCTCGGTGGTGATCGAGACGGTGTTCGCGCTCAATGGCCTCGGTTATCTCGCCTGGGAGGCGATCAGCCACAACGATTTTCCGGTGGTGCAGGCGGTGGTGCTGCTGATCTCGCTCGTCTATATCGTGCTCACGCTGTTGTCGGACCTCGCGAACGCCTGGCTCGACCCGCGCATTCGCATCGCATCATGAACGAGTACGCCTCCGTCATCGCAGCCGCTCCGATCGAATCGCTCGCCGGACCCTCGCCGGGCCAACTGCTGCGCAGGCGAATACGCGGCCACGCCGGCCTCTTGATCGGCGCCACTTTGCTCGCGCTGGTGGTGCTGATGGCGCTTGCCGCGCCCTGGCTCAGCCCCCAGGATCCGCTCGCGCAGGACCTGGCGCAGCGGCTGATCCCGCCGATCTGGCATGCGAACGGAAGCTGGGCGCATCCGCTGGGCACCGACATGCTCGGGCGCGACTATCTCTCGCGCGTCATTTACGGCTCGCGCATATCGCTCTTGATCGGCTTCTCGGTGATGATCATCTCCGGCGTGATCGGCGCCGTGCTCGGCATCGCCTCCGGCTATTTCGGCGGGCGCACCGACCTCGTCGTCACCTATCTCATCACCGTGCGGCTGTCGCTGCCGGTGATTCTGGTGGCGCTCACCACGGTGGCGCTCATCGGCAGCTCGCTCGCGGTGGTGATCCTGGTGCTGGGCCTATTGAAGTGGGACCGCTACGCGGTGGTGCTGCGCAGCGCGACGCAGCAAGTGCGCAATCTCGATTACGTCACCGCGGCGCGCGCCATCGGCTGCCCGACTTGGCGCATCGTGCTGGGCGAAGTGCTGCCCAACGTCTCCAGCCACCTCATCGTGGTGGCGACGCTGGAGATGGGCAGCGCCATCCTGCTCGAGGCCGCGCTGTCTTTCCTCGGTTTGGGCGTGCAGCCGCCGCTGCCGTCCTGGGGGCTGATGATTTCGGAAGCGAAGATGTATATGTTCTTCAGCCCCTGGCTGATCACCATTCCGGGCCTGGCACTGCTCGTGCTGGTGCTCGCCATCAATCTGCTCGGCGACGGCGTGCGCGACGTGACCGCGCCCGAAGCTCGAAATTAGGCCGAGCGCGCACTGGAGAAATGAGATGAACCGAGCCGAGGCGATCGCCGCCATCGAGCGCCATTTCGACGCAGGCGAATTCGAAGCCGATCTCGCGCGGCGCATCGCCGTGAAGACGGAGAGCCAGAACCCGGCGCGCCGCGCCGAACTCTCGACCTATCTCGAAAGCGAGCTGCGGCCGAGCCTCGAGCGTCTGGGTTTTAGCTGCAGCCTGATCGCCAATCCACTCGCGCAAGGCGGGCCGTTCCTGTATGCCGAGCGCATCGAGGACGCAGCGCTGCTCACGGTGCTGAGCTACGGCCACGGCGACGTGATCCGTGGCCAGGAGGAGCAGTGGCGCGCCGGCCTTGATCCCTGGGTGCTCAAGCGCGAAGGCGAGCGCATCTACGGGCGCGGTAGCGCCGACAACAAGGGTCAGCACAGCATCAACCTCGCCGCGCTCGCCGCGGTGCTCGCCGCGCGCGGCCGGCTCGGCTTCAACGTCAAGCTGCTGTACGAAACGGGCGAGGAAACGGGTTCAGTGGGCCTGCGCGAGCTGTGCCAGCAGAATAAGGCGCGCTTCGCCGCCGATGCGCTCATCGCCTCCGACGGGCCGCGCCTCGCGCCCAAGCGCCCGACCATCTTCCTCGGCACGCGCGGCGCGCTCAACTTCGACTTGACGGTGGACCTGCGCGCGGGCGGCCACCACTCGGGCAATTGGGGCGGCCTGCTGCGCAATCCCGGCATCGTGCTCGCGCACGCGCTTGCCTCGATCACGGATGCGAACGGCGCGATCCGCGTGCCGGAGTGGCGCCCCGATTCGCTCACCCCCTCGGTGCGTCGCGCGCTCACCGGCCTCACCGTCGAAGGCGAGGCCGATGCGCCGCAAATCGACTCCGACTGGGGCGAACCGGGGCTCTCGCCCGCCGAGCGCGTCTTCGGCTGGTCGAGCTTCGAGGTGCTCGCCTTCGTCACCGGCAATCCGGATAAGCCGGTGAACGCGATTCCGCCCAAGGCGAGCGCGCACTGCCAGTTGCGCTACGTCGTCGGCGTCGATGCGGCCGACATCGTGCCCGCATTGCGGCGGCATCTCGATCGCAATGGCTTCGGCCTGGTGAAACTCGCCGCCGCGCGCGACGGCTTCTTCGCCGCGACGCGCCTCGACCCGGAACATCCCTGGGTCAAATGGGCGGCGGATTCGATTGCGCGCACCACGGGAGTGAGCCCCGCGATCCTGCCGAATCTGGGCGGCTCGCTGCCGAACGACGTCTTCTCCGAGGTGCTCGGCCTGCCGACCATCTGGATCCCGCATTCCTACGCCGGCTGCTCGCAGCACGCGCCGAACGAACACCTGCTCGCGCCGGTCGCGCGCCAGGCACTCGCCCTGATGACCGGACTTTTCTGGGATCTGGGCGAGCCTGCCAGCGCGCCTCGCTGAATACCTATAAGAGATGCATCACAAGAAGTCCAATCAACCAAAAGGAGGATGGAAGATGATTACACGCCGTCGTTTCGTAGCCGCGGCCGCCGGCACGGCCCTGGGAGGACTGGTTCTGCCGCGCTTCGCGCGGGCGCAAGCATCGATGGAATCGGTGAAGATCGTCACCGGCTTCCCGCCGGGAGGGACGTCCGACACCATCTGCCGCCGTGTCGCCGAGCGCCTGCGCGGCGGCTACGCCAAAGCCACTTATGTCGAGAATCGCACCGGCGCGGCCGGACAGATCGCGATCGAAGCGATGAAGACTTCGCCCACGGACGGCAGCACCATCCTGCAGACGCCGGCTTCGATGCTGATGATCTATCCTCACATCTACAAGAAACTTGCATACGATCCGTTCCAGGACGTAATCCCGGTGTCGCTCGGCGCCGTGTTCGTGTTCGGCTTTGCCGTCGGGCCGGCCGTGCCCGAGTCGGTGCGCAACCTCAAAGACTTTCTCGCCTGGTGCAAGGCAAACCCGAAGCAGGCGAATTTCGGCTCGCCCGCGGCCGGCTCGGTGCCGCACTTTCTCGGTGTCCTCTTTGGCCGCGCCGGCGGGGTGGACCTGCGCCACGTCGGCTACCGCGGCACGCAGCCGGCGATCATCGACATGATCGGCGGCCAGATCGCGGCGGTGAGCGGACCCGTCGGCGAATTCACCCAGCACGTCAAGGCGGGGAAGATTCGGCTGCTTGCGACTTCGGGCGCCGAGCGCACACGCTTCGCCCCGGAGACGTCCACCTTCGTCGAGCAGGGCTACACCGATCTGGCTTTCGACGAATGGTTCGGCTTCTTCCTGCCGGGAAAGGCGTCGCCTGCCGTGGTGCAGAAGACCAACGCCGCGCTGCGCCAGGCACTCGCCGCGCCCGACGTGATCGAGGGCCTGGCTGTCATGGGGCTCGAGTCCAAGTCCTCCACTCCGGAAGAGCTAGGCAAAAGCTTGCGCACAGAGTATGACCGCTGGGGGCCGATCGTGAAATCCATCGGCTTCACCGCCGACTCCTAGTTCCTGAGCTGCAGGACGCCGCTTTCGCAGGCGATTTGCACGGCGTTCGGGCCGGGTGCGGCCGTTCGACGCCGGCGCGGAAAGCTCAAGTTTTCCTGACGGCTGTCGTAGCTCCTCTAGGAAGGAGAGGAACTGCGGGAGCACAGGGTGGGCAAGAACGCGCCGGAAACCGATCGCCGGCAGGACACCGGGCTGCGCGAGCTTTTCGAAACGGCTTTCGCGCGAACCGCGCCGTTTCTCGATCTGAAACAGTCCTGGGGCGGAGCGCCGATGGAATATCTCGCCTTCCGCATGCTGCGCGAGGCATTGCCGCAGCTCTCCTCCGCCCAGGCGCGCCAGCTCGTAATCGCCTCGGTACGCGTCTACCGCGAACGCAACCCCGCCGGCTCCGCGCGCTTGTCTGCCGCTCGCGCCGCGCTGCCGGCGCGGCGGCTCCATTCATGGTCGCGGTCGCGTCAGACCAGCTGCGGCCGGATTTGCTTGAGCGAATAGCTGCGGCCGATTTGGCGCGACCGGCTACTACTGTATGCGCGCTCCCGAGAGCTTGATCACCTTTGCCCACTTCTGGATCTCGGATTCGATCGTCTGTCGAAACTCGGACGGCGAACCGGGTGCGGGCTCCGCCCCGGATGCGAGGATCCGACGGTTCGTTTCGGGATCGTTCAGCGCCGCTTGCAGCTCGGCATTCAGGCGACTCAGCACCGGAACCGGTGTTCCCGCGGGAGCGACGATACCGAACCAGCCGATAGATTCGTAGCCCGGCACGCCTGCTTCGGCGAATGTCGGAACGTCTGGCAGCGTCATGCTGCGTTTGCTCGAAGTGACCCCGAGCGCCCTCAATTTGCCTGACGTGATGAACGCAATCGATGCAGGGATGTCCGAGATCGCCAATGGAGTCTGGTTCGCCATCACATCGGTGGTCGCCGGACCGGAGCCTTTGTACGGGACCAATACAACGTCGATTCCGGACATCTGCTTCAGCAACTCCGCCGACAAGTGCATGGCAGTGCCGTTCCCGCCGTGTCCGATCGAAAGCGAATTGGGCTTCGTCTTGGCCATGGCCAACAATTCGTGCAGGTTGGCGGCGGCAAGCGACGGATTGGCTACTAGGACAAACGGAATAATCGCGACCATGCCGACCGGGGCGAAGTCCTTAACCGGGTCGAACGGCAGCTTCGGATAAAGGCTTACATTGACCGCGAGCGCCCCCGCGGCGCCGAGCCCGACCGTGTACCCATCGGGTGAAGCTTTCGCAACGATGTCCAGTCCGATATTGCCGCCCGCACCGGGGCGATTGTCGATGATGATCGGCTGACCGAGTCGTTCGCTCATCTTCGCCCCGAGCGTGCGCGCCGTTATGTCGGCGCTTCCCCCAGGCGGAAAGGTCACAACCAGCCTGATCGGTTTGACGGGGTAATGTGCATCCTGTGTCGGCTGTGCGAGCGCATGGCCCAGAATTGCCCACGCGACGAAGCCTGCGACTACCCGTAACGGAATCATTGCCGCACCTCCGTTTTCCATTAGCTGCTCAGAGAGCGAACAAGCGCTCTGCGTTGGTCTGGTAGAACTGGCGCTTGTCGGCCGCGCTGATCGGCAGATTGTCCTGCTCGATCACTTCGCTGGGCTCGTATTGGTACGGATAATCCATGGCATAGAGCAGCCGGTCGATGCCGATTACCTCGCGCACGAACATGATCGCCGGCGTCCACGGCATGCCGCTCGTGGTGTAATGGAAGTTCTCCCGCAGATACGCGCTCATGGGCTTCGCGAGTTTGGGCGCAGCGGCGCCATAGCGGTTGGTTCTGACAATGATGTTGTGCATGTAGTCGAGCCGCGTTTGCCAGAAGGGCAGCCCCTCGCCCAAGTGCCCCAGGACGATCTGCAGCCGCGGGAAACGGTCGAAAACGCCGGCCACGATCAGGCGCAAGGCGTGTAGGCCGGTTTCAATCGCGAAGCCGAAAACCGCCCCGTCCAGGCCGCGGGCGAGGAACGGCTCGATCATCGCCTTCGACGGCGTCATGGGGTGCAAATAAATGGGCACTCCCAGCGCCTCTGCAGCGGCAAAGATTTCCCAGAACTTCGGATCGTCGAGATACTCGCCGCGAGTATGCGAATTGACGATCGCGCCCTTGAGGCCAAGTTTGCGGACGGCGCGCTCGAGTTCCTGTACTGCGCGCTTGGGATCCTGCGGCGCGATCGCTGCCAATCCGGCGAACCGTGCCGGGTGACGGCGCACCGCCTCGGCCAATTGGTCGTTGAAGCTGCTGGCCAATGCGGTGCCGGTGGCGGCGTCGAACAATTGCACCCCGGGGCAAGTCACGGATACCAGCGCCTTGTCGATCCCGGCGGCGTCCATATCTGCCAGGCGTCGCTCGCCGAGATCCTGGATTCTGTCGACCAGCAGCTGGCCGCGCTCGCTCGTGCCGGCGAAAAAGCCCCACAGGCTGTGGAATCCGGGGTCGTCGATGGTCTTCTCCGCCAACTCGCGCCGGAACAGTTTGATCAGTTCAGGCGGGGCCCATGCTTCCTCGGTAGCGATGCGCAGGTAACCCGGCGCTTTGCCAATTCTTGTGCCGACGGGGGTGCCCATTTGGATCTCCTCTGGTCCTTGGAAAGAAGAACATTGAAGCGCAACCCGCATGTGAATACAATCGAAAGAAATTTGAATATTAGTGAGATAACTTCAAATGTCGGATCTGAGCCAGCTGACGCTAAAGCAGTTACGCGCATTCGTTACCGTGTATCGGTTGCACAAGCTCGCCGCGGCGGCAGATCGGCTGTCGGTCACGCCCTCGGCGGTCAGCGTCCTGCTGCGGCAGATCGAGGCCTCCCTCAAGATACGGCTGTTCGACCGCACTACTCGCTCGCTGGAGCCGACGTCAGCCGCGCACGAGGCAATCGGTTCGGCCGAGCGCATCCTTCAGAGCGTGGCGCAACTGGAGAGCAGCTGCCGCGATCTGACCGAGCGCCGGCGCGGGCAGGTTCATCTGGCAGTGACGCCGGCGGTCGGAATGGCCTTGATGCCGCAGACAGCGAGAGCCTTCGCGCGTGCCTACCCGGATATACGGGTAGTGATCGACGATTGCGCACCCGATCAGTTCTTGTCGCGCATTCAGACCGACCAGGTCGAGTTCGGTATCGGCACGCCGGAGAACATCGACGAGGCGATCCAAGTTCGCACACTGGTCGACGACAAGCTGTTCGTGGTCTGCGCGGCCGATAACGCACTCGTGCGCAAGCGGCAGGTACGCTGGGCCGATTTGGCTTCCGTGCCCTTGGTCATGGTGAGGCCGGGCTATGGCGTGCGGCGAATCATCGACCAGGTGGCCGGCAAAGTTGGCATCGAACTCCAAATCGCCAACGAGGTGAACTTCTTGGCCTCGGCGCTATGGATGGTTTCCAGCGGCCTGGGGGCGTCCATACTTCCTTCCGCGCTGCTCATTCAACCGCACTTCGGCAACCTCGTCGCTCGTCCCCTCGTCAAACCCGCGGTATCGCGCGCAATTTCGCTGGTGACAAAGCGCGGCCGCTCGCTGTCGCCAGCCAGCCAGAGCTTCGCTGAGATGCTGATGCGCGACTTGCGCAAGTCCGCCTTAGGAGGGGCGCTATGATCCATCGACGCCGCGCCTAACCGTATTCCCCGACAATTCCTGCTAACCTTGAACCGGCGGCGGCATAGGGCGTTTCGCGCTTGGCGCCCCATCAAACAGGGGGACTTTGCATGAGCAGGCGGACTATTGCGATGCTGCATCCCGGAGAGATGGGTGCCGCCGTCGGTGCTAATCTCATCGCGCGCGGGCATCGCGTCGTGTGGGCCTCCGAGGGGCGCGGCGAGGAATCGCGCCGGCGCGCGCAGGAATCCGGGCTGGAGGATATGGGAAGCATGGAGGACGCCTTGCGCGCCGCCGACATCGCCTTTTCCATCTGCCCGCCGCACGCGGCGCAGGATCTGGCGCATGCGGTCGCCGCCTCCGGCTATCGTGGCATCTACGTCGACTGCAATGCGATTTCGGCTGAGCACGCGCGCGAGGTCGGAGCGGTGGTCGAGGAAGGCGGAGCGCAGTTCGTCGATGCGGGCATCATCGGTCCGCCTCCCGTCGCCGGCGCGAGCGTCAGGCTCTACCTGTGCGGCGAGCGCGCGGCCGAAATCGCGGCGCTGTTCGAGGGCTGCACCCTGCGCGCGATTGCGCTCGACGGTCCGCCCGGCACGGCGTCCGCGCTCAAGGTCTGCTACGCCGCCTGGAACAAGGGGGCGATCGCTTTGCTCGGCGCGATTCGCTGCCTCGCCCAGAGAGAAGGCGTGGACGCCGCGCTGCTCACCGAATGGGCGATTTCGCGGCCGGACGTACCCAAGCAATCGGAAGTGATCACTGTCAGCGCGCGCAAGGCCTGGCGCTGGATTGCGGAAATGGAGGAAATCGCCGCGAGTTTCGATGCGGCGGCCCTGCCGCCGGGATTTCATCTTGCAGCGGCCGACATCTACCGGCGGCTCGAAAGGTTCAAGGACGCAAAGAAGCCGCCCGCACTCGCGGAAGTCACCGCGGCACTCGAGCCGAAGCGCTAGCTCCGCCCGAGCCCCCGGACGGGCGACTCATGCAGTCCGACCGCCGCTTCGCCGGCACGCCGCGGTCTTGTTCCCGCTCGGCCCTGCCGCCGTAAGGGCGCGGAATTCTATCTAACTCATTGATATTACATGCGGAAGCGCCTATCGGCTTTTGCGATGCAGGATATCGAAAAATACATAGTGCAATGCAACAAAATTGGCGTTATGTTGTCTACATCAGACGTAATCAATATGAAATATCAGATAGTTATTGTTGATACGTCTTTAATGCATTGCAACAGGAGAATAGGACATGCGCTATGAAATGCAGTTTCCTCAGGAGACCGGTGTCATCGAGCAATTGGACAGCATCCAGCTGAACGAAAGCGAGCGCCGTCAGGCCAAGCTCGCGTTGCAGCAGGCCGAGATGATCGCGGACGCCGTTGCCCAACTCGGAGCAGATGCGCGCCAGCTGCTGCGATTCGTCGGACGCGGCTTGAGCGGATTGCTGCGCCATCTGCGGCCGGCCGGAACCAGGCATGTTCCGCATTGAGTGAGACACGCAGCATGAGCACCGCCTCAATTCGCGAGCAGCGCGGCGCCTATTTGATCGAGGCGCGCGCGACGGAACTGGAATACGGCGCCCGCTGGCAGCCGTGGCTCAGGCTCGCGCTTGCGCGCCGTGCCGACGGCGTGTTTGCGAGCCGTACCTTCGACCGCCTGATGCCGGTATTTGCGACGCCCGAGGCCGCGCTGCGCTACGCGTCTGAACTGGGCAGATGCCTAGTTAAGGAGGATTCGCCCCTGTGTCCGGCTTGGAGTGGCTCGTCTGCAGACGGGCCGAGCGATGGCCTAAATTATGGCGCGGCGGCAGGCGATGCCGACTGGAGCGCGGCCAGGCCGAAGCGTTGCGCGAGCGCTACAGTCCATCGCTCGCATTGCGGACGCTGAATTCGCGCAAATTCGCCAGGCAAGCACCGCTTTTCGCGGCCTTGCCGCTCCCGCACAGAGTAGAATCGCGTCCTTTGCCCGGCGCGGGAAAATGGGACGCTGCGGTGAGCTATTCGGTCAAGGAAATCTTCTACACCCTGCAGGGCGAGGGCGCGCATAGCGGCCGCCCCGCGGTCTTCCTGCGCTTTTCCGGCTGCAATCTCTGGTCGGGACGCGAGGCAGATCGGGCACAAGCCGTTTGCCGCTTCTGCGACACCGATTTCGTCGGCACCGACGGCGCCGGCGGCGGAAAGTTCGAAAACACGGAAACACTCGCTGCCGCGGTCGCGGCCGCGTGGCCGGCGCACGGCGCGGGCAAGCCCTTGGTGGTGTGCACCGGCGGCGAGCCGCTGCTGCAACTCGATGCCTCCCTGATCGCTGCGCTCTGTGCAGCGGGTTTTCAAGTCGCCGTAGAAACGAATGGCACGCAAGCACCGCCAGCAGGAGAATTGTGGCTGACGGTGAGTCCGAAGGCGGGCGCGGAATTGAAGCTCACCCACGGGGACGAGTTGAAGCTCGTCTATCCGCAGACTGGCGCGGAACCAGAGCGCTACGCGCAACTCGCATTCAAGCATTTCTTCCTGCAGCCGATGGACGGCCCGGAAAAAGCGCGCAACACCCAACTTGCTACGCAATATTGTCTGGCGCATCCGCAGTGGCGCTTGTCGCTGCAAATGCATAAACTCCTGGGTATTCGCTAAGAGCCCGTTGCGAAATTGATCCTGCAACGGCCGACTTAGAGGAGCATGAGGGGAGATATCCCCTCATTTCGTAATACACTCTAAGCAGGACGATGCGCAAGCGCCATGCGCTTGCGATTCATCATTCGAATTTCATCCCAACTACCGATCAAGCATGGAAATCTGGAAAGCATTTACCCTCGAATCGGCGCATCGCTTGCCGAACGTTCCGCCCGGGCACAAGTGTGCGCGGGTTCACGGCCACTCGTTTCGCGTCGAGATCCACTTGCGCGGCGCGGCCAATGCGCACACCGGCTGGGTGCAGGACTTCGGCGACATTTCCGCCGCGTTCCAGCCGCTATTCGAACAGCTCGACCATCGCTATCTGAACGATCTGCCGGGCCTGGAGAATCCGACGAGCGAACACCTCGCGCAATGGATCTGGCAACGGCTGAAGCCCACGCTGCCGTTGCTTGCCCAAGTGGTGGTGCACGAAACCTGCAACTGCGGCGCGATCTATCGCGGCGAGGAGGAATGATGGGAAGGTCTTTGCGTAAGCTGATTGCGCTCGCCGCAGCGGCGCTCGTTTCCTTCGGCGTGCAGGCGCAGACTGCGGGCCTCACGCGCATCATCGTCGCCTATCCGCCAGGCGGGCCGAGCGACGCCGTGGCGCGCTCGCTTGCCGACAAGCTCGGCGCGCAAATGGGCACGCAGGTGATCGTGGAAAACCGCGCCGGTGCAGGCGGCAGCGTCGGCATCGACGTGATGTCGAAGTCCGCGCCCGACGGCCTGACGCTCGCCTTCGCCGCCGTGAGTCCGATCACGCTCAATCCGCATGTGAACGCGAAGCTGCCCTACGATCCCTTCCGCGACGTCGCGGCCGTGGCGGCGGTGATGATTTCCCCGGTCTACGTGCTCGCCACGCCGGCCTTCAGCGGGCGCGAATTCGCCGACGTCATCGCCCAGGCGAAGGCGAAGCCGGGCGCGCTGCGGCTCGCGACTTCGGGCGTCGCCACCGTGGGACACATCATGCTCGAGCAGATCAAGGCGAAGGCAGGCGTCGACATCACCCATATTCCGTACAAAGGCGGCGGCCAAGCGGTCACCGATGCTGCCGGGGCGCAGTTCGAGCTGCTGCTGTCCAATCCGGCTCCGGCGGTGAGAGGGCAGATCGCAAGCGGCAGGCTGCGCCTGCTCGCCGTGGCCGCGCCGCAGCGCCTGGCGGCATTCCCCAAAGTGCCGACCATGGCCGAACTCGGCTATCCCGCGGCAAACCTCACCTCGACCTTCGGCATTTTCGCGCCGGGCAAGACGCCCGAGGCGGTGGTGAAACGCCTGAACGTGGAAATCAACAAGGCGCTCGCCGCGCCCGAGGTGCGCGAGCGCCTGACCGTGCTGGAGAACCTGCCGGTGGCGATGAGCCCGGCGGAGTTCGCGCATCTATTGCGCAGCGAATACGAGGCCAACGCGCAGATCGTGCGCGCAGCGAACATCCGCGCAGATTGAATCAATAGTTCAAACGGAGGAGAACAATGGATCTGGAACTCAAGGGCAAGGTCGCCGTCGTCACCGGCGGCTCGCAGGGCATCGGCAAGGCGACGGCGCTGCGCCTCGCAGCCGAGGGCGCGAACGTGGTGATCGCGGCGCGCGGCCGCGAAGCGCTTGATCAGACTACCGCAGAAATCCGCGCCGCAGGCGGCAGCGTCGCTGCGGTACAGGCGGACGTCAGCCGCGCCGAGGACTGTGCGCGCCTGGTCGAGGAAGCACTAAAGGCCTTCGGCCGGCTCGATATCCTGGTGAACAACGCCGGCACTTCGGCCACGGGACCCTTCGAAGCCGCGACGGACGAAGTGTGGCGGACCGATTTCGACCTGAAGCTGTTCGCGGCGATCCGGCTGGCGCGCCTCGCCATTCCGCACATGCAGCGCCAGGGCGGCGGGCGCATCATCAACATCACCAACATCGGCGCCAAGCAGCCGCGCGCGAAATCGATGCCGACCACGGTGACGCGCGCCGCGGGGCTAGCCTTCACCAAGGCGCTGTCGAAAGAATTCGCCGCGCAAAAGATCCTGGTGAACACCGTTTGCATCGGCCTGGTGCGCGCCGCGCAGCACGACCGCAAGGCGGCGAAAGCCGGCGTGCCGTTGGATGAGCATTACGCCGGTATGGCCAAGGACATCCCGCTCGGGCGCGTCGGTCGCGCCGAGGAAGTGGCGAACGCCATCGCCTTTCTCGCCTCGGGCGCGGCAAGCTACATCACCGGCTCCAGCCTCAACCTGGACGGCGGCACCTCCGCCGTGTTCTAGCCGGCAGCAGCCGGCTAGTTCGAGAACGAATTAGGAGGGGACATGGCGACTGAATTCGACTTGGGCGGCCGCGTGGCCGTCATCACCGGCGGCAACGGCGGCATCGGCCTGGGTATGGCGACTGGGCTTGCCCGCGCCGGGGCGGCGGTGGTGATCGCCGGGCGCAATGCGGCGAAGAGCGCAGCCGCGGTTCGCGCATTGCAGAGTGCAGGTGCGCAAGCGGCCGCGATCGAGTGCGACGTCACGTCCGAAGATGCGTGCCGCTCGCTCATCGCCGCCGCGGTCGAGCGCTTCGGTCGGCTCGATATTCTCGTCAATAACGCCGGCACCAACATCCGCAAGCAGCCGCAGGAGTATTCGCTCGAGGAATGGAAGACGGTGCTCGACACCAATCTCACCAGCGCTTTTCTCTGCAGCCAGGCTGTGTATCCGGCCATGCAGCGTTCGGGCGGCGGCAAAATCATCAACACCGGCTCGATGCTGTCGATATTCGGCGCCGGCTTCGCCGGGCCCTATGGTGCGAGCAAGGGCGGCATCGTGCAATTGACGAAATCGCTCGCCTGCGCCTGGGCGAAGGACAATATCCAGGTGAATGCGGTGCTGCCGGGCTGGATCGACACCGATCTCACCCGGCGCGCGCGCCAGGACGTGCCGGGGCTGCACGAACGCGTGCTCGCGCGCACGCCCGCCGGCCGCTGGGGCGAGGCGACGGATTTTTCCGGCGTGGCGGTGTTTCTCGCGAGCAGCGCTTCGAACTTCGTCACCGGTGCGGCGATCACCGTCGACGGCGGCTATTCGTCGCAGGGATAACGGCCTTTAATTGAATGCGCGCCGCGCAGTGAGGATCAGGGCGTAGTTGCGCGGCGGCGCCGGCTCGAAATAGCGACCGTTGGTGTCGGCGACGATGACCGATCCGATATAGCGCCGGTCGGTGAAGTTGTCGATGCGCAGCGTCTGCGCGAATTGCCAGCGGCCCGATTTCTGCTCGAAACCTGCGCGCAGATTGGCGACGGTATAGGCGGCGGCCGCGTCGCTGTTCTGGTCGTCGACATACACCCTGCCGCTGTGGCGTGCCTCGATCGCCGTGGAGAAACCGCTGGCGAAATGGCGCCACTGCAGGGCCGCGTAGAGCGCGGCGTGCGCCACGCCCGGCAGCTTGTTGCCGACGAGCACGGCCTGCGCCGGCGCACCGCTCACGAACGCTTCCTCGTAGCGCGCATCGAGCAGGGTCCAGGCCGCCTGCGCGTCGAAGCCCGCGGGCAGCACCGTCTGCCACGAGGCTTCCCAGCCCGAGCGCCGCGTGCGCCCTGCGTTCTTGTAAATGGTGCGGCCGCCGGCGGCCGAATCCACCACGATTTCGTCGCGCGTCTCGGTGGCGAAGCGCGCGAGGCTAATCTTGTGGTCCTCGGCGAGGCGCCCTTTGAAGCCGATTTCGCGATTGGTGGAGATGCTCGGCTTGAGATTGAAGTTGAGACCGGAGCCGCCCGTGCGGTAAGCGAGTTCGGTGGTCGTTGGCGTCTCGAAGCCGCGGCCGGCGGAAGCGTATAGGCTCATTTCGGGCGCCGCGCGCCAGACCAGTCCTGCTACCGGGCTGGTGTTGGAATAGGTGACGCGGCCGCTGTCGTCGCCGTTCGCGCCGACGATGTAATGGTCGCGCGAATCGAATGCGACCTGCGTCCTGCGCAGCCCCAGCGTTGCGCTCCAGCGCTCGGCAAAGCGCCAGTCGGCCTGGGCGAACAGGTTGCTGCTCTCCACCCGGTCGTCTTCGTCGCGCTTCAGCGCACCCATATTGCCGAAGTTGTTGATGTAACCGCGGCGGTGTTCCTGCTGCTGTTCGTGTTCGAGCCCGCCGGTAACGGCGAGCGGCCGCCCGGCAAGCGTACCGTCGTGTATCCAGTTGAGCGACATTCCGCCGAAGGAGCGCTCGAGGTCGACCACGCCGCCCGAGGCGGTGACCGCCGATTGCGCGGCGAGCGGAATCGCCTGGAACTGGCGCACCTGGCGATCGCCCGCATAGACGCTCGCGCGCAACTGGTCGCCCGCGCCCAGGCGATGCTCGAGCGTGAAACCGCTCTGTTCCTGACGCACCGTCTTGCGGGTGTTGAACGCGAGGGCGGAAGGGTCGACGGCGCGCGGATCGGCGGAGGCTTTGGCCGCGCTCAGGCCGAGCGCGTCCTGCGTCTCCGGCTGGTAGAGCGTATTGATCACCAGCGTCGCGCGCGTGTCCTCGCTCATGTTCCAAGCGAGCTTGCCGTTGGCGAGCTGGCGATTCGCGGCGGAATGATTGCGGTAGCCGTCGGTGTGGAATTGCGACCAGTCGGCGATGGCGCCCAATGCGCCGGATCTGCCTCCGGCCTTGAGGCCGTAGCGCTCGCTGCCGTAGCTGCCTGCGAACAGTTCGGCCGATGCCGTCGGCTGCGCGGGCGCGTTCTCGGTGAACAGGTTGAGCACGCCGCCCGAAGCATTGCCGTACAGGGCGGCGATCGGCCCGCGCATCACCTCGATGCGCGCAGCGCTGGCGAGATCGAAATTCGCCGCCTGGCCCTGGCCGTCGGGCATGGTCGCGGGAATGCCGTCGGCGTAGAGCTTGACGCCGCGAATGCCGAAAGTGGAGCGCGCGCCGAAACCGCGGATGGAGAGCTGCAGGTCCTGGGCGTAGTTCTGCCGATTCTGCACCGTGAGGCCGGGCACGCTGCCCATCGATTCGGACAGGTTCACCTTCGGCTGGCCTTCGCGCAGCCGCGTCGCGTCGACCACGTCGATCGAGGCCGGGATGTCCAGGTTTCTGCGCTCGGTGCGCGTCGCCGAGACGACCACGCCTTCGGCGGCGTCTTGCGCCCGCGCCGGAGCGGCGGCGACGAGCGCCAGCGCTACCGAGGCGGAAATTGTCGCGCGCGCGCGACGTGCATGGCTAAGGCGTGCCGAGGCTGGAAAGATAATCGGCGAGGAGATCGATGTCATCTGGTGTTAGCGCCTGGGCGGCCGAAGTCATGTTGCCGTCCATGTCGAAGCGGGTGGTGGCTTTGAAGCCGCGCAGCTGTACGCGCAGGTACTCGGCCTGCTGTCCGGCGAGACGCGGTATGTGCTGCTGGCCCATGAGCGTCTTGCCGTGGCAGGAAACGCAATGGTTTTGTTCGGTGATCGCCCGCCCCGCCGCGATGCGCTCCGCCGGCAGCGTCTGCACGGGCGGCACGTGCGGCTGCGCGGAGAAGTAGGCCGCGAGGTCGTTCAGATCGGCGTTGGAGAGCTTGTCCGCGAACGGCGACATCTGCGCGTCCTTGCGCCGGCCTTCGCGGAACATGAATAGCTGGGTGACGATGAATTGTTCCGGCTGTGCGGCGAGGCTGGGTATGGCCGGATTCGCGGAATTTCCGCCCGGGCCGTGGCAGGCAACGCAGACTTCGGCTTTCGTTTTACCCGCAAGGGGATCGGCGGCGAGCGCCGATCCCGCAGCAGCGAGCAGGGCGAGCGCGGCGCATGCCGCGCGGCCCCGCATGAGGACTGCGAATCTCACTTCTTGTGGCTGATCCGGTAAATGATGCCGTTGTAGTCGTCGGAGACGAGCAGCGCTCCGTCGGGCATCACCAGTACGTCGGCCGGGCGGCCCCACATGGGCGGATCGCCTTTTTCGTCGGTGAGGAAGCCGGTGAGGAAGGGTTCCATCTTGGCCTTGCCCTTGGCGTCGACCACGATGCGCACCACGTCGTAGCCCTGCTTGGTGGTGCGGTTCCAGGAGCCGTGGCGCGCGAGGAAGATGTTGTTCTTGTACGCGGCCGGGAACATCTTGCCGGTGTAGAAGCGCATGCCCATCGGGGCGACGTGCGCGCCGAGCTTGAGCGCGGGCGGGGTGAATTCGGCGCAAGAGTGGTTCTTGCCGTAGACCGGATCGAGGATGTCGCCCTGGTGGCAGAAGGGAAAGCCGAAGTTCTCGCCTTTCTTGGTCGCGACATTGAGCTTGTCCGAGGGCGTGTCGTCGCTCAGCCAGTCGCGCGCGTGCTCGCCGAACCAGAGCTGCTTCGTCTGCGGATGCCAGTCGAAGCCGACGGTGTTGCGCACGCCCTAGACGTAAGTCTCGAGCACGCCCGTCTTCGGGTCGACACGCGTGATCGTCGCCTGCATGTAGGTCGGCATGGTGATGTTTTGCGGCGAGCCGATGTTGAAATAGAGCTTGCCGTCCGGGCCCGCGGCGAGGAATTTCCAGAAGTGTCCCGGCGCCTTGTCCGGGTCGAGGTTGTCGACGACGACTCTGGCTTCCGGCGGGTTGTCGAGTTTGTCTTCGATGCCCTCGTAGGCGGTGATGCGGCCGCGTTCGGCGACGTAGAGCGTGCCTTTGAGGAAGGCGACGCCGTTCGGGGTGTTCAAGCCCTTGAGGATCGTCTTTACTTCGCGCTTGCCGCCCTTGTCGACGATGGCGTAGACGTTGGACAAGTTGCGGTTGCTGACGAACACCGTGCCTTTGGCGCCGAGCGCGAGCGAACGCGCTTCGGGCACGCCGTCCGTCCACACTTCGACCTGAAAGCCCGCCGGCACCTTGAGCTTATCGAGCGGCAGGTCCTTTGCCGCTCGGCCGGTCAGGTGCGGGGCGAAGGGGTGCAGCGTCGAGCCCGCCTGTTCCGGGGACTTGCCCTGCTGCCAGGCGGGCGGCGGGGCGGCCGGGGCTGCTGCGGGTGCCGGGGCAGGCTGTTGCGCCAATGCGGAATGGCTACAGGCGGCAGCGACCAATGTCGCCGCCAAGGCGATGCGTGTGTACATGAAGCCTCCTTCTGGATTAATTGTTTTGTTGTTGGTGTCCGCCGAGTCGCGCGGACTGCGGGGATGCGCGACGCAGTGTATCCGCACAAGCTGCGAGCGCGCAAGCCCGACAGATCCAGTCGGGATTGGCGCGAGTGAGAACCGCTCGCGAAGTTTGCCTTCGGTCGCGGGCGGGCGTAAAATTTGAACCATGGTTCAAATTTCGAATCCCGGTTCAAACGGCTCGGGGCGGAAGCCGGATCGCTCGCTGTCGGAGCGCACGCGGCGCAAGAACGAAGAGCGGCGCCTCGCGATCCTGCGGGCGGCGGCGCGGGTGTTCCGCAGGAGCGGCGTCGCCGCCGCCGGCATGCGCGACATTGCCAAGGAAGCCGACCTGTCGCCGGGCAATCTCTACTACTACTTCAGAGGCAAGGACGATCTGGTGTTCTTCTGCCAGGATCGCACGGTCGAGCGCATGCTGGAATCGGCGCAGGCGGTGCGCGCCTCGAGCGCGAGCCTGGCCGAGCAGTTGCGTGCCGTCATCCGCGCCCATCTGCATTTCACCCTGGACGAGCTGGAAGGCGCCACCGCGCACCTGGAGGTGGACATGCTGCCAGAGGCGCTGCGGCGCGCGCTGATCGAGAAGCGCGACCGCTACGAACAGGCGGTGCGCGCGATCATCGCCAAAGGAGTGAAGCAAGGCGAATTCGCGCCCTGCGACACGGCGCTGGTGGCGCGCGCGATCCTGGGCGCGCTCAACTGGACCGTGCGCTGGTACCGGCCCGACGGCGCGCAGAGCGTCACCGCGATCGCCGACGGCCTGGCCGAATATCTGCTGCGGGGCATCGCCGCGCGCCCGGTCGCGACCGCGGCAAGGGCGACGAAGGCGGCCAAGCGGGCGAAGCCGAAGACGGCCTCCGCCCACTCCGCGCCTGCCTGAGGGGGCACGGCCGTCGCATGGCGAGCGACTCCACACGCGGTGCGCTTTCGCGCGCACGCGCGAAATCCAACATGAACGGCCCACTAGGGTCTATTGCGGAGATTAGACATGAACACCGTGGCGAAACCCATCGATAAGCGCAAGGCGCACATCACCCTGCGCGTGAACGGCGAGGAAGTCGAAGTCTCGTTCGCGCCGTACAAGACGCTGCTCGAAGTCCTGCGCGAGGACCTCGACCTCACCGGCACCAAGCACGGCTGCGAACTGGGCGAATGCGGCGCGTGCGCCGTGCTGGTGGACGGCGAGCCGCTGCTTTCCTGCCTCAAGCTCGCCATCGAATGCGACGGCGCCGAGATCGAGACCATCGAAGGCCTGGCGCAGGGGCCCGAACTGCATCCGCTGCAGGAGGCGTTCTCCGACCACGGCGGCTCGCAGTGCGGCTACTGCACGCCGGGCATGCTGATGACGGCGAAGGGCCTGCTCGACAAGGAATCGCATCCCAGCCGCGAGCGCATCAAAGAGGCGCTGTCGGGCAATCTCTGCCGCTGCACCGGCTATCAGCAGATCGTCGACTCGGTGGAAGAGGCGGCGCGCACCATGCGAGAGCAGAGGGCCAAAGCATGAACGCGAAGACCAAACTCGAGGTCATCGGCCAGGCGCGCCGGCGCGTCGACGGCCGCGAAAAAGTGACCGGGCAGATTCGCTACGCCGACGACATGAAGCTGCCGCGCATGCTGCACATGAAGCTCTTGCGCTCGATCCATCCGCATGCGCTGATCGAGGCGATCGACGTCGCGCGCGCGCAGGCCTACCCCGGCGTGCACCTGGTGCTGACCGGCAAGGATTTCCCCGTGTCGTTCGGCATCATGCCGGTGTCGCAGGACGAGTTTCCCCTCGCGCCGGAGCACGTGCGCTACGTCGGCGACCCGGTCGCGGCCGTGGTGGCGAAGGACGAGCAGACCGCAACCGAGGCGCTCGAACTGATCGAGGTGAAATACAAGCCGCTGCCGACCATCGCGACGCCCGAGGAGGCACTGGCGCAGCCCGAGGCGCGCATTCACGACTACACCGACGCCGGCAACATTCACCGCAACCAGGCGTTCGAATTCGGCGACGTCGAGGAGGCGCTCGCCCGCGCCGACCACGTGTTCGAGGACCTGTTCTTCTACGAAGGCGACACCCACATGCCGATGGAGCAGCATGCCTCGCTCGCCCAGGCAGACGGCGACGGCAAGATCACGCTGTGGTCGAGCACGCAGGACCCGCATTACCTGCATCGCCAGCTTGCGCGCGTGCTGCAGATGCCGCAGGCGCATATCCGCGTCATCGCCTGCGACAACGGCGGCGGCTTCGGCGGCAAGTGCGATCCCGCCGGTCACGAGTTCGTGGTGGCGAAGGCGGCGCTGCGGCTCGGCCGCCCGGTGAAAATCTGCCTCACCCGCGAGGAGGTGTTTTACCTGCACCGCGGCCGGCACCCGGTGCTGATGAAATTCCGCACCGGCGTCACGAACGACGGAAGACTCACCGGCATGCACCTGCAGACCTTGCTCGACGGCGGCGCCTACGGCTCGCACGGCCCGGCGAGCACTTTCTATACCGGCGTGCTGACGCCGCTTACCTACCAGCTGCCGCGCTTCAAGTTCGAGGCTTGCAGAGTATTCACGAACAAGCCCGCCTGCGGGCCCAAACGCGGCCACGGCACGCCGCAGCCGCGCTTCGGCCAGGAAATACAGCTCGACAAGATCGCGGAGAAGCTGAAGCTCGACCCGGCCGAGCTGCGCCTGTCGATGGCGACGCAAGCGAATTCGCTCACGGCGAGCTGGCTGAAGATCGGCAGCAACGGCCTGGCCGAGTGCATCCGCCAGGTGGTGGCGGGCTCGGGCTGGAAGGACAAGCACGGCAGGCTGCCGCAGGGGCGCGGCGTCGGCATCGCCTGCAGCTCCTACATGACCGGCGCGGGCGTGTCGATCTATTGGAACAAGATGCCGCACTCGGGCGTGCAGCTGATGCTCGATCGTAGCGGCCAGGTGACGGTGTTCTGCGGCGCGACCGAGATCGGGCAGGGATCGGACGACGTGCTCGCGGCCATGGTCGCAGAAACGCTGGGCATCAGCACCTCGGAAGTGCGCTGCATCACCGGCGACACCGGCATCACGCCGATCGACCTCGGATCGTACTCCAGCCGCGTCACCATCATGATGGGCAATGCCGCGCTGCAGGCGGCGGGCCGCGCGCGCGACATGATCGCCGCGGCCGTCGCCGAGCAACTCGAGGTGTTGCCCGAGAGCATCGTGTTCTCGCGCGGCCGCGTGTTCGCCGCGGGCGATGCGGCAAAGAGCATGAGTTTTCCCGAGGCGGTGGTGTTCGCCGAATCCAAGTTCGGCACGCTGGGCACCGTGGGTTCCTATACGCCCCCCAAGCCGCCGGGCAAATTCAAGGCGGCGGGCGTCGGCCCCTCGCCTGCGTACTCCTTCTCCGCCTGTGTGGTCGAGGTGGAAGTGGACGAGGCGACCGGCTGGATCACCGTGCCCAAGGTGTGGATCGCGCACGACATCGGCCGCGCGCTGAATCCCGTGCTCGCGCGCGGCCAGGTGATCGGCGGCATCTACATGGGCCTGGGCGAAGCGCTGATGGAAGAGCAGGTGTTCCGGCGCCTGCCGCCCAAGCTCTCCAACGCGCTGGTGCACAAGATTCCGTCGCTGCTCGAATACAAGAGCATCACGTCCCTGGAAATGCCCGAGGTGGAGGTGATGCTGGTCGAAGACCCGAATCCCGACCCCAATTGCCCGTTCGGCGCCAAGGAAGTGGGGCAGGGGCCGCTATTGCCGGTGATGCCCGCGGTCGCCAACGCCGTGTTCGATGCGGTGGGCGTGCGCATCGACGAAGTGCCGATCACGCCGGAGAAGATCCTGCGCGCGCTGCATTTGAAGCGCGAAGGCAAGAATCCGCGCGTCGGGCCGGAGCGCTTCCCCGACGTGCCCTATGTCGAGCCGACTTTCGTGCTGCCGCCGCAAGAGGGCGGCGACGGCAAGGAGAGCGTGCGACCAGCCCACAAAGTCGTGGAAAGGACAGCATCATGATGCGCTTGCCGTGGTTCCAATACCGAGCGCCTGCGAGCGTCGCGGAAGCGGCGCGCATCCTGGCGGACGAGGGGCCGAGCGCCATGCTCGTCGCCGGCGGCACCGATCTGCTGCCAAACATGAAACGCAGGCAACAGACTCCCGCGACCCTCATTTCGCTCAAGAACGTGGAAGGCCTGAAGAAGATTGCCAACGGTTCAGGCCTGACACTGGGCGCCGGACTCACCCTCACCGAAGTGACCAAGACGAGCGCCGTGCGCGAGCGCTACCGCGGCCTATACCAGGCGGCGGCGCAAGTGGCGTCGCCGCATTTGCGCAACATGGGCACGCTGGGCGGCAATCTGTGCCTGGATACGCGCTGCTATTACTACAATCAGAACGAGGACTGGCGCCGCGCCATCGACAATTGCATGAAGAAGGACGGCAAGACCTGCTGGGTCGCGACCGCGAGCAAGCGCTGTCTCGCCGTGTCCTCGACCGACACCGCGCCGGCCTTGATCACCCTCGGGGCCAAGCTGCGGCTCGCGTCCGCTGCGGGCGAGCGCGAACTCGAGCTTGCCGGTTTCTACAATAACGACGGCATCGATTACATCACGCGCAAGCCGGATGAAATCCTGACCGAAGTGATCCTCCCCGATTTGGCGGGCTGGAAGAGCTGCTACTGGAAGCTGCGCCGGCGCGGCTCCTTCGATTTCCCGCTCCTTGGCGTCGCCGTGGCGGCGCGCCTCGCCGCCGACGGCACGATCGAGCAGGCGCGGCTCGCGCTCGGCGCCGTTTCTTCGCAGCCCTTGCTGACGAAAGTGGGTGATTTCCTCGTCGGAAAGAAATTGACTGACGAAGTCGTCGCCGAGGCGGGCGCGATGGCGGCCTCCAGGGCGAAGCCGATGGACAACGCGGATCTGGACGTCTATTGGCGCAAGGAAGTGGTGCCCGCCTTCGTCGGCTACGCGCTGCGCGAAATCCGCGGCGACGACATGCGTGCGATGCGCATGCGCACCGCCCGCCAAGCGCTCGACTGAGCGTCCTTAACGCGATGAGGGGATACGCCGCGAAGCAAGTCCCCGATGCGGATATCCCTTCAAATCGCAGCATCTAGGTGTCAATCAGGTATTGCACTCACCACCGCCGCGGGGCGCGAGCCCTGCGCCCGCGGCGCCGCCTCCGGTGTTAAAGTAGCGTCTGCTTCTGCCGTCCCGGCAGCCCCGTACCATCCTCGTCCCTCCCGTTGAAACGCTATCGGTCGCGCGCTGCGCGGGCCGTGCGCAGGACGAGCGCGCAGCAGGGCGCTTCCGGCGCGGAGCGCCGCTGCGCAGACGAAATCTTGGAGATCGCGATGAAGACGACAAACTGGTTGCGGGGGGCATCGATTGCGCTCCTCGCATCGGCGCTGCTGGGGACGAGCCTGCCCGCAGCAGCGACCTTGGGCGGCGATGCGGCCTCGGTCGCTGCCGACGCACAGCGGCTCGAAGGCAGCGTGCAGACGAGCGCCGGCAGCGCCTTCACCCTGTACCAGATATCGCTTCCTTCCGGTACCGCGGTGAACGAATACGTCGCGCCGACGGGAACCGTATTCGCCGTTTCCTGGCAGGGGCCGTCGCTGCCGGACCTGAGGCAGATCCTCGGGCCCGGATATTTTTCGCAGTACCTCGCGGCGGCGCAGACCGATGGCGGCGGGCGCCTGGTGCAGCTTCCCGGCCTGGTCGTGCAATCGGGAGGGCGCATGCGCGCTTTCGCGGGACGCGCCTATCTGCCGCAGTTGCTGCCCGCAGGCGTGGCCGTTAGCGACATCAAATAGGAAGCGGAGTTCATGCGCAAAATTATTTCCTCGGTATGGGTGCTGGTTCTGGCTGCGCTTGCCGCCTGCGGCGGCGGTGGCGGGGGCGGAGGCGGAGGCGGCTCGACGACGACCTCCGCGGCGCCGGCCGCCACGACCAGCCCCACACCGGTCGCGCCCGGCGCGAACGTGCAGCCGATCGTCGTTGCTTTGACCAGCGGCAGCACCGTGAATCAGGCGTTCACCAGTGTCACGCTTTGCGCGCCGGGGTCGGCGAGCAACTGTCAGACGATCAACAACGTGTTCGTCGACACCGGATCGAGCGGCTTGCGCATCGTCGCATCCGTGCTCTCCGCTGCGCTCGCACCGGCGCTCACTCAGCAAAACGACGCGAGCGGCAATCCGATCGTCGAATGCGCGCAGTTTGTCGACGGCTTCAGCTGGGGGCCGGTGAAGATCGCGGACATGCAGATCGCCGGCGAGCGGGCGAATTCGCTGCCGATTCAGGTCATCGGCGATGCGGCTTTCCCCGCCAGCGCGATTCCGGCGAGTTGTTCCGGTACCGGCCAAGCAAGAAACTCGGTGGCGCAACTGCATGCGAACGGCATACTGGGAGTGGGCATGTTCCGCCAGGATTGCGGCAGCGCCTGCGCGCTGCGCACCACGCCAGGGATCTATTTCGTCTGTCCCGCATCGGGCTGCCAGCCGGCGCTGGTGTCGCAGGCACTGCAGGTACAGAATCCGGTGGCCATGTTTCCCGTCGACAACAACGGCGTCATGGTCCAGCTGCCGGCGGTGGCCGCGGCAGGCGCCACGACGGCGAGCGGCTCGCTGGTGTTCGGCATCGGCACACAGACGAACAACGGCCTGGGGTCAGCGTCGGTGGTCGGCGTGAGCGCGAGCACGGGCCATTTCGCCACTTTGTACAACGGTGCGGTGTATAACGCGAGCTTCGTCGACAGCGGCTCGAACGCGCTGTTCTTCGGCGATCCGAGCATACCCGTGTGCTCGGGCGGGGCGGCACCTGGATTCTTCTGCCCATTCTCGACCCAGACGGGCTTTGCCGTCATCCAGGGAACGAACGGCGCGAGTGCCAGCGTGAGCTTCAGCGTCGCCAACGCGAATGCGCTGATCGGCAACAACCCGAGCTTTGCGGCGTTCAGCAATTTGGCAGCACCGCAATTCGTCGCCTCGACCTTCGACTGGGGGCTGCCGTTCTTTTTCGGGCGGAACGTGTATTCAGCCATCTCCGGGGCGAGCACCCCGGCGGGCACGGGGCCCTACATCGCGTTCTAAGAGGAGCGGCGTGCGCCAGGGGCCGCTGATGCGCATCGAACCGGCAGAGCTCGCATTCGACCGCGCGGGTACGCCTTATTCGCCGCTCTACGGCGACGTCTACCACAGCGCGGATTCGGGCCCCGGGCAGGCGCGCCATGTATTTCTCGCCGGCAACGGCCTGCCGCAGCGCTGGGCACATGCGCGTCGCTTCACCGTGCTCGAGACCGGCTTCGGCTTCGGACTGAATTTCCTCGCCACCTGGCGTGCATGGCGCGACGACGCGGCGCGACCGGAGCGCCTGCATTTCGTGTCGATCGAGAAGCACCCGTTCGAGCGCGTCGCGCTCGAAGCCTTGCACGCGCGCTACAGCGAGTTCGGCGAGGAGTCGGCCGAGCTGCGCGCGGCGTGGCCGAGCCTCGTTCCCGGCCTGCACCGCCTGCACTTCGAGGACGGGCGCCTGACGCTCACGCTCGCCTTCGGCGACGCGAGCCTCGTCCTGCCGCAGCTGCGTCTGGCGGCGGATGCCATCTACCTGGACGGTTTCGCCCCGCGCGCGAACGCCGATATGTGGTCGCCGCAGCTGATGAAACTGCTCGCGCGGCGCGCGCATCGCGGCAGCACTGTCGCGACCTACACATCTGCGGCGGCGGTGCGCGCCGGACTGGAAGGCGCCGGCTTCGCCGTGGAGAAGCGGCCGGGCTTCGGCCACAAGCGCGACATGCTCTGCGCGCGCTTCGATCCGCGCTGGGAACCGCGGCGCGCAGCGCGCATCGTGCCCGAGCCCGCCGCGCGCCGTGCCATCGTCGTCGGCGCGGGCCTGGCCGGCGCGGCGGCGTGCGAACGCCTTGCCGCGCGCGGCTGGGAGATCGATCTCGTCGAGCGCCGCACGCCTACGCCGCCGGCGAAATATGCCGGCGTGTTCCATCCGCATTTGTCGCGAGACGACTGCATCCTGTCGCGCGCCGCGAGGAACGGCTATCTCTATGCCGTCTCGCGCTGGGCGGCGCTCGCGCGCGCGGGCGGGCGTTTTTCCTGGGCGCGCTGCGGCGTGCTGCAGCTCGAAGGTGAGGCGCGCGGCGCACGCCTCGCCGATGCCGCGCGCGGCTATCCCGAGGACTACGCGCGCTATGTCGATCACGCCGCGGCCGAGCGGCTCGCGGGCTGCGCGCTGGCGGGTGGCGGCTGCTGGTTTCCCGGCGCGGGCTGGCTGCGGCCGACGGAACTCGTCGCGGCGCAACTCGCGCACGCGAGCGCGCGCCTGAGACTGCATTTCGGCACCGAAGTGGCGGCGATCGGGCGGCAAGACGGGCTTTGGCATGCGGCGGACGCGCACGGCAGAACGATCGCCGCGGCACCCGTGTTGATCCTCGCCAATTCCTACGACGCGGTGCGCATCGCGCCGCTCGCCCAGGCGCTTGCCCGCGTGCGCGGGCAGGTGAGCTTTGTGCCGGCGGAGCAATTCGCCGCGCCGCGCGCGGTGCTCACCGGCGCGGGCTATGTGCTGCCTGCGACCGAGGACATCGTGGTGACGGGAAGCACCTATGACCGCGAGGACGACGATCCCGGTCTGCAGGCGAAGGGGCACGCGCAAAACCTTGCGCGGCTCGCCCGGCTCCTGCCCGGGGCGACTGCGCCCGATGCCGCGGTACTCGGCGGGGCGGTGGGTTTCCGCTGCGTCGCGTCCGATCGCATGCCGCTCGTCGGCGAAGTTCCCGATATCGCGGCGGCGCGCGAGGACAAGGCGAGCCTCACTGGCGCGCATCTCGCCGATCTGCCGCGCCACGCCGGGCTTTACTGCGCCTCGGGATTCGCCTCGCGCGGCCTCGTCTGGGCGGCGCTCGCCGGCGAGCAGCTCGCGAGCCTCATCGAAGGCGAGCCGCTGCCGCTGGAGGGCGACCTCGCCGATGCCATCGACCCCGCGCGCTTCGCCTTGAAGCTGCTACGCCACATGACGCTCTGAAAAGTTCGGCTGCGTTCTAACGCCCGCCGGTGAGCGACAGGATGCTGCCTATCATGTAGGCGGCTTCGCCCGACATCAGCCACAGGATCGCCTCGGCGCATTCCTCGGGAGTGCCGATGCGCCCCATGGGCAGTTGCGGTCCCATCTTTTGCAGGCGATCGCCCAGCCCCGCCTCGGCGTGGATATCGGTCGCGATCAAGCCCGGGCTGATCGCATTGACGCGTATGCCCTCGGCCGCCACCTCTTTCGCCAATCCCACGGTCAGGCTGTTGATCCCGCCCTTGGCGGCGGCATAGGGAATCCACTGGTTCGCGCCACCCAGCGTCGCCGCGAGCGAGGACACATTGACGATGGCGCCGCCCTTGCCGCCGTGCTTGGTCGACATGCGCCGTATCGCCTGCTGCGAGCACAGCAGCGTGCCGAGGACGTTGACCTCGAGCACGCGGCGGATGGTTTGCGCATCGAAGCTCGCCAGCGTGCCGGCGCGGCCGGTGATGCCGGCATTGTTGACGAGCGCCGTGAGCGGACCCAGTTCGCGATCGACGCGCTCGAACATTTCGATCACTTCGGCTTCGTCCGCGGTGTCGGCCTGCACGGCGATCGCGCGGCCGCCGCCTGAGCGGATCGCAGCCACGACTTCCTCGGCGCGCTCTGCGTTCTTGAGGTAATTCACGCAGACGGCGTAGCCGCGCTCGGCCGCGAGTTTCGCCGTCGCCGCGCCGATGCCGCGGCTCGATCCGGTGATCAGGGCTACCCTGGTCATGTTCTATTCCTCGTCATAGGGGGCGCCCGCGCAAATTCTTCGTTTCCGGCTCAGTCGAGCGTGACACCCAGTTCCTGGATGATGGGCTTGAATTGCGCGACCTGGCGCTTCAACATCGCGTCCTGCTCCGCCGGCGTCGAGCCGACCGGATCGGCCGCGATTTCGGCGAGGCGCTTCAGCACTTCGGGATGGCGCACTGCGGCCGCGGTCTCGCGCGCCAGGCGCTCGACGATGTCGCGCGGCGTTTTCGCCGGGGCGAACAAGCCGTTCCAGCCTTCCGCCTCGATCCGCGGGAAGCCCATTTCGCGCGCGGTGGGCACATCGGGCAGCGCGGCGATGCGCTGCGCCGAATTGGTGGCGAGCGCCTTCAGCGTGCCCTTCTTCACGTCGCCGATCGAGGACGAGAGCTGGTCGCCGCCCAGTTGCAGGCGCCCGGCGAGCAACTCCTGCTTGAGCGGCGCCGCGCCTTTCAGCGGAATGTGGGTCATGTCGATCTTGCCGTCGCGCTTGATGACTTCGCCGGTGATGTGCATGTACGAACCCGGGCCGGTGGAGCCGTAGTTGTATTTCAGGCTGCGGTCTTTCTGCAGCAGGTTCACGAACTCGCGCAGGTTATTGGCCGGCACGCTGGGGTGCGCGGTGATGATCAGCGGCACGTTGGCGGCGATGGAAATGCCGGCGAAATCGGCGTCGATGTTGTAGGGCGCGCGATTGGCAAGCGCGAGCGCCACCGAGGACAGGGGAAAAGTGATGTTGTGCATCAGGATGGTGTAGCCGTCCGGCGCCGCCTTGGCCACGGCGTCGGCGCCGATGGAGCCGCCCGCGCCGGCGCGGTTTTCCACCACTACCGCCTGCCCCATGGATTCGCTCATGCGCTGCGCCACCAGGCGCGCGATGATGTCGGTCGTGCCCCCCGGCGGGAAGGGCACCACCATGCGGATCGATTTCGAGGGATAGGCTTGCGCGAGCGCGCTCTGCGGCGCGGTTGCAGCAAGCGCGCCTACAGCGCAGAGCGCGGCAACGATTAGTCTTCGACTATTCATGGATGCTCCTCCGTTGGATTTGTGGTCGCTTGCGATCCGCGCGATGCTAGCATCCCCGATGGGAACGCGCTCGGTGGGACGTATAGGCGCCCGCACTTCGCGCCCGAAGCGGAGTTTCATTATCATTGCGGGTCTAGAACATTCTAAGAAGGATAGGGGTATGAATCAGGTTCTTAATTTCATCGACGGCGCCTTCGTGCCGGCGGCATCGGGGAAGAGCTTCGAAAACCGCTCTCCCGTAGACGGGCGGCTGCTCGGCTCGGTGGCCGAAGCGGGTGCAGCGGAGGTCGACGCCGCGGTGAAGGCGGCGCGCGCCGCGCTCGCCGGTCCCTGGGGCAATCTCGAAATGGGCGAGCGCACGGAATTGCTCTATGCGGTCGCCAACGAAATCAACCGGCGCTTCGACGAGTTCCTCGAAGCCGAAGTCGCCGATACCGGCAAACCGGCGAGCCTGGCGCGGCACATCGACATTCCCCGCGGCGCGGCGAATTTCAAGATCTTCGCCGACGTGGTGAAGAACGTGCCGAGCGAGTTCTTCCCCATGGCCACGCCGGACAAGAAAGGCGCGATCAATTACGCCCTGCGCGTGCCGCGCGGCGTGATCGCGGTGATCGCGCCGTGGAATCTGCCGCTCCTGCTCATGACCTGGAAAGTGGGGCCGGCGCTCGCCTGCGGCAACACGGTCGTGGTGAAGCCCTCCGAAGAAACGCCTTCGACGGCGACGCTGCTCGGCGAAGTGATGAACAAGGTCGGCGTGCCCAAAGGCGTGTACAACGTCATCCACGGCTTCGGCCCGGGCTCCGCAGGGGAACTGCTCACGCGCCACCCCGGCATCGACGCCGTCACCTTCACCGGCGAGACGCGCACCGGCGCCGCGATCATGAAGGCGGTCGCCGACCGCGTGCGACCGGTGTCGTTCGAACTCGGCGGCAAGAACGCCGGCATCGTTTTCGCCGACTGCGATTTCGACGCGGCGATCGAAGGCATGGGCCGCGCCGTGTTCGCCAATTGCGGCCAGGTGTGCCTGGGCACGGAGCGCGTCTACGTCGAGCGGCCGATATTCGAGCGCTTCGTTGCCGCCTTGAAAGCCAAGGCGGAAAGCTTGAAGCCGGGCCGGCCGGAGGACTCAGCGACCGGGCTCGGTCCCCTCATCAGCCAGGAGCACCGCAGGAAAGTGCTGTCCTACTACGAGCGGGCGCGCCAAGAGGGCGCCACGGTCGTCACCGGCGGCGGCATCCCGAAAATGGAAGGCGCGCTCGCGGGCGGCTCCTGGGTCGAGCCGACCATCTGGACCGGACTGCCCGAAGATTCGACCGTAGTGCGCGAGGAGATTTTCGGCCCCTGCTGTCATGTGCAGCCCTTTGACAGCGAAGAAGAGGCGGTGCGGCTCGCCAACGACACCGAGTACGGGCTCGCGACCACGCTATGGACGACGAATCTCGCACGGGCGCACCGCGTCGCGGCGAAAATCGAGGTCGGCATCTGCTGGGTCAACTGCTGGTTCCTGCGCGACTTGCGTACGCCCTTCGGCGGCTCCAAGCAGTCCGGCATCGGCCGCGAAGGCGGCGTGCATTCGCTCGAGTTCTACACCGAGTTGCGCAACGTCTGCGTCAAGCTGTAACCGAAGGCGGCGTGCGCGCAGGCGAGCCTTTGCGTGAATTCCTGCCTACACGAATGGGCATGGCAAAGGTTAGAATGCCGCCATGCCTGCCTTCCCATCGCCCCGGTGTGACGCAAACGGCAGCCTGCCCTCTCCCGGCAGGCTGGGCGGCGTGCGTGGGCTCGGCCCGAGCGCGGAAAAGAGGGCGTGATGGCTGAGCCCTTCGAAATGGACCTGAGCCTGCAGATCGGCAAGTACGACATCCGCAAGCAGCTCGGCAAGGGCGCGACCGGCACCGTCTACCTCGCCGTCGACACCTTCTCCGGCAAGGAGGTCGCGCTGAAGGTGATCGAGCCCGAGGTGTTCCGCGATCCGGATTTCGGCTCGGTCTACCGCTCGCAGTTCCTGAACGAAGCCTCGCTAGCGGGCAAGCTGCGCCATCCGCACATCGTCGGGATTTTGGATGCGGTGGTGCAGGAAGATTCGGGTCACATCGCCATGGAGGTCGTGACCGGCGGCGACCTGTCGCAGCATGTCAGCGCCGACACCCTGCTGCCCATTGCCGACGTATTGCAGATCGGCTTCAAGTGCTGCGGCGCGCTCGCCTACGCCTTTGCCGAAGGCATCGTGCACCGCGATATCAAGCCCGCGAACATCATGATCGCGCAGGGCACGGACGTGAAAATCGCCGATTTCGGCGCCGCGCTGCTGCGTAAGGCCCAGTCCGTGCAGACGGCGACCATCGGCTCGCCTTATTACATGTCGCCGGAGCAGATCCAAGAGGGACCGCTCACCCACCACAGCGACATGTACTGCCTGGGTGTGGTGATGTACGAATTGCTCACCGGGCAGCGGCCGTTCACCGCCGACAGCCTGGACATGCTGGTGGAAAAGATCCTGCACCAGGAACCGGTGCCGCCGAGCAGCCTGCGCCCGAACCTGCCGAAGGAAATTGACCGCGTGGTGCTGCGCGCGATGCGCAAGAAGCCCGAGCTGCGCTACGCGAGCTGGGACGAATTCGCGCTCGAGCTCTCCAACGTCGGCCGGCTTGTGCTGCCGCCCGAGGCGATCATGGACAGCGAAAAGTACGTGTCCTTGAAGCAGGTCGAGATGCTCGCCAACCTGTCCGATGCCGAGCTGTGGGAGCTGACCAATGCCGGGCGCTGGATGCGCAGCGCGGCCAAGCAGACCATCATCCGCGAGAACGAACCGGGAAAGAGCTTCTTCTTCCTCGCTCAGGGGCAGGTCAAGGTGACGCTGGAAGGGCGGCTGTTGAACACCATCAGCGAGGGCGAGAGCTTCGGCGAAATGGCCTACATCCGCGGCGGCGAAATGCCGCGTCATGCGACGGTGGAGGCGATGACGGCCATCCTGCTCGCCGAGTTCGAGCCCGAGGCGCTGGCGAAAATGAGCCTGGGGGCGCAGCTGCAGCTGACGCGCGCCCTGGTGCGAAATCTCGTCGACCGCCTGGATCTCGCCAATGCGCGGCTGGCGAAGTGAGCCGCGGCGTCCGCCGCACGCGCAGCCGCGCTCGAAAACAATCAAGTTGGGGGAGAACGCTTAAATGCGGCTGGTGACCTTTTCTACTCTAAACGATCCCGCGCCGCGCCTGGGCGTGCGCTGCGCCGGGCATCGTGCTCGAGTAGCGCGGCGCAATACAGGGGACAAGGAGACATGACAAAGAACGTAGGGGTCATCGGACTGGGCGCGATGGGACTGGGCGTGGCGCGCTCGCTGTTGCGCGCGGGCTTTCGTACCCATGCCTGCGACTTGCGCAAGAATGTGCTCGAGGCATTCGCCGCCGAAGGCGGCATTGCCTGCGCCACGCCGGCGGAACTCGGCGCGGCCTGCGAAGTCGTGCTGACGCTGGTGGTCAATGCCGAGCAGACCGAGGCGGTGCTGCTGGGCGAGGGCGGCGCCGCGCACAGCATGCGCGCCGGTAGCGTCGTGATCGCGAGCGCCACCGTCGCGCCGGAATTCGCCCAGTCGCTTGCCGCGCGGCTCGCGGCAATGGGCATCGGCATGATCGACGCGCCGGTTTCCGGAGGCGCGGCGAAGGCGGCGAGCGGGCAGATGACGGTCATGGCCGCGGGCGCGCCCGAGCATTTCGCCAAGGTCGAGGAGGTGTTGCAGGCCATCGCGCAGAAGGTCTACCGCCTGGGAGACGCGCCCGGCGCCGGCTCCAGGGTGAAGATGATCAATCAACTCTTGGCCGGGGTGCACATCGCCGCCGCGGCAGAAGCCATGGCGCTGGGGCTACGCGCCGGCGCGGATCCCGCGGTGCTCTACGAAGTCATCTCGAACAGCGCCGGCTCGTCCTGGATGTTCCAGAACCGCGTGCCGCATATCCTCGCGGGCGATTACACGCCGCTCTCCGCGGTCAACATCTTCGTCAAGGACCTGGGCATCGTGCTCGAGACGGCGAAGAAGTCCGCCTTTCCGCTGCCGCTCACGGCGACTGCTCACCAGATGTTCATGATGGCGGCGGCGCAGGGTCGCGGCGGTGAGGACGACTCCGCCGTGGTCAAGATCTTTCCCGGCATCGACTTGCCGCGCAAGAAGAGTTAGCGCGGTTCCGGCAATCATGCTCCTCGGGGCAATCGCCGACGATTTCACCGGCGCCACCGATCTCGCCAACAACCTGGTGCGCAGCGGCATGCGCACGGTGCAGACCATAGGCGTGCCGGAGCAGCCGCTAGCCGAAGAGGTCGATGCGGTAGTGGTCGCGCTGAAATCGCGCACCATCGCCGCGGAAGAAGCCGTGGCGCAGTCGCTCGCGGCGCTCGCGTGGCTGCAGCGCGCCGGCTGCCGTCAGTTCTACTTCAAGTACTGCTCGACCTTCGATTCGACGCCGCGCGGCAACATCGGCCCGGTAGCCGAAGCCCTGGCCGCTGCGCTCGGTGCGGAGCTCGCCATCGCCTGCCCGGCGTTTCCGACCAATGCGCGCACCGTGTACATGGGCAACCTGTTCGTAGGCGAGCTGCCGCTCGCGGAATCGGATATGCGCCATCATCCGCTCACGCCGATGACCGATTCGAACCTGGTGCGCGTGCTGCAGGCGCAATCGCGCACCAAGGTCGGCTTGGTTGCATGGCCTTGCGTGGCCCAAGGCGAAACCGCGATCCGCGCGCGCTTTCGCGCGCTTGCCGCCGAGGGCGTGCGGCTCGCCGTGGTAGACGCCATTACCGACGTGGATCTGCACGCCATTGCGGCCGCTTGCGCAGAGCACGCCTTGATCACGGCGGGATCGGGCATCGCCATCGGCCTGCCGGAGAATTTCCGCCGTGCAGGGCTGCTCGCCGCGCGCGGCGATGCCGCCGAGCTGCCGCGGATAGCGGGCCGCGCCGCGGTTGTTTCGGGTTCGTGCTCGCAGGCGACGAACGGCCAGGTCGCGCACTGGATCGCGGCCGGCCGGCCGGCGCTGCGCGTCGATCCGCTCTCGCTTGCGCGCGGCGAGGACGTGGTCGCTGCGACGCTCGCGCAGGCGGCTACGCGGCTTGCAGGTTCGCCGGTGCTCGTCTACGCGACGGCGGCGCCCGCAGAGGTGCAAGCGGTGCAGGCGCGACTCGGCGTCGCGCAAGCCGGTGCGCTCGTCGAAAGCGCACTGGCGCGCATTGCCCAAGGCCTGATCGATCTGGGCGTGGCGCGGCTGGTGGTGGCAGGCGGCGAGACCTCCGGCGCGGTGGTGCAGGCCCTGGGCGTGTCGGCGCTGAAGATCGGGCCGCAGATCGATCCGGGCGTGCCCTGGACGGCGACCCAAGGCACCCGCTCCATACTGCTCGCTTTGAAGTCGGGCAACTTCGGTTCACCGGATTTCTTCTCCAAGTCGCTGGCGATGCTCGACACAGGCGAGGCCCCATGAACGAGAACGCGCTGCGCGAAGAGATCTGCTCCCTCGGCCGCTCCCTATTCGAGCGCGGGCTCACCCACGGTAGCACCGGCAATATCAGCACCCGCTGCGACGAGGGCTGGCTGCTCACGCCCACCGGCTCGAACCTCGGCCGGCTCGATCCGGCGCGCCTGTCGAAACTCGACTGGGAGGGAAAGCTCATATCGGGTGATCCGCCGTCGAAGGAGAATTTCCTCCATCTCGCGATGTACCAGGAGCGCGCGCGCAACCGGGCAGTGGTGCATCTGCACGGCACGCATTCGGTCGCCGTCTCGGTGCTGGAAGGGATCGACCCCGCCGACGTGCTGCCGCCGATCACCGCCTATTACGTCATGCGCATCGGCAGCCTTCCGCTCGTCCCCTATTACGCACCGGGCGACATGGAGCTCGCGCACGCGGTGCGGCGCTTTGCCGGCAAACACCACGCGCTCTTGCTCGCCAATCACGGCCCGGTGGTGGCGGGTTCCAGTCTCGCGGCGGCCGCCGACGCGGCGGAAGAGCTCGAGGCGACCGCGCGCCTGTACCTATTGCTTCTCGGCCGTGGGGTGCGTACCCTGACGCCTGAGGAGGTTGCCGATATCCGGCGTCGCTATCCCGCGGGCTGAGCCCAAGCGGGGATAAGGGAATAAAGCGCGTAAAGAGTGCAGGCGCAGTCGAGCTGCTCGCGGCCGACTGCGCACGAAATGCATTTTGGCGAACGCTCGCGCCCGGACCATCGACGAAGATTCCGAACTGCCAGAAAGGACGCCATGCCCAGATTCGCCGCGAATTTGTCGATGATGTATCAGGAACTGCCTTTCCTCGAGCGCTTCGGCGCTGCGGCGAAAGACGGCTTTAAAGCGGTGGAGTTTCTGTTTCCCTACGATTTCCCCGCGAGCGAATTGCGCGCGCGCCTGAGTGCGCACGGCCTCACCCAAGCCTTGTTCAATGGTCCGCCCGGCAACTGGGCCGCGGGCGAGCGCGGCCTCGCTTCGCTGCCCGGGCGCGCGGACGAGTTTCGCCGCGGCGTCGGACAGGCGCTCGAATACGCCCGCGTGCTCGGCAATGACCGCCTGCACATCATGGCCGGCCTGATCCAGCCGGGCGAGGATCGCGCGCGCCACCGCGCGACCTATGTCGCGAATCTTGCCTATGCGGCGAAAGAGGCGGCGAGCGCCGGCGTCACCGTGGTCATCGAACCGATCAATACCCGGGATATTCCGGGATTCTTCCTCAACCGCCAGGACGAGGCGCACACCATTTGCGCCGAAGTCGGCGCGGGCAATCTCAAGGTGCAGATGGATTTCTACCACTGTCAGATCGTCGAAGGCGACCTGGCGACGAAGTTGAAGCGCTACATCTCCGGCGTCGGCCATATCCAGATCGCCGGCGTGCCCGAGCGGCAGGAGCCGGACGTGGGCGAGATCAACTATCCCTATCTGTTCCGGCTGATGGACGAGCTCGGCTATGCCGGCTGGGTCGGCTGCGAATATCGGCCGCGCGGCGCGACCAGCGCCGGCCTCGGCTGGCTGCAGCCCTATCTCTGAGCGCGGGGCGGTGAGCGAGGTCTGGAGCGGCACGCTCGACTCCCAGGGACGGGAAGCCCTGCTGCACACGCTCGCCGACAACGTGCCGGCGCTGATCGCCTATTACGAACGGGAGAAGCTGCGCTGCGTGTTCGCCAACCGGCATTACGCCGAGGCGAACGGCTGGACCACGGATACCATCATCGGCAAGACGGTGTGCGAGGCGATCGGCGAATCAGCCTGGGCATTGATCGAGCCGCACGTCGAGCGCGTGCTGCACGGGGAGAAGGTCGAGTACGTGCGCCCGATGACGCTGCCTTCGGGCGAGCAACGGGTGATCGAAGTCAACCTGATCCCGCATTTCGATACCGAGCGGCGGCTGCTCGGCGGCTTCGTCCTCATTTACGATATCACCCGGCGCCAATCGATCGAGCAGGCGCTGCGCGACAGCGAGGAGCGTATGCGCAAGTTCGCTGCGGCGACGAACGAGGGCATCTTCTTTCACACCAACGGCGTGCTCACCGACGTCAACGAAGCGCTGCTCGCAATCACCGGCTATGCGCGCGAGGAGCTGATCGGCCGCCACGTGCTCGACTTCATTGCGCCCGAGTGGCTGGAGGCGGCGACCGAATACCTGCGCCTCGCACGCGAAAATCCGTATGAGGCGGAGATCGTGCACAAAAGCGGCCACAACGTCCCGGTGGAGATCGTGGGCAAGACGGTGCGCAGCCGCAACGAGGTGTCGCGCCTGGGAGTGGTGCGCGACATCACCGCGCACCGCCACGCCGAGGCGCGCATCCAGTACCTCGCGCACCACGACATGCTCACCGGGCTGCCCAACCGCGCCTACCTCACCGAGCGGCTGACCACCATCCTCGCGCTCGCGCGGCGCCACGGCACCTTGGTGGCGATCATGTTCATTGATCTCGACAACTTCAAATTCGTGAACGACTCGCTCGGCCATCACACCGGCGACGCGCTGCTGAAGGAAGTGGCGCTGCGCATCAAGAGCGTGCTGCGCGAGGCGGACATGGTGTCGCGGCTGGGCGGCGACGAATTCCTGGTGATCCTCGCCGACTTCGCCGCGCCCGAAGATGCGGGCAAGGTCGCGCAGAAGCTACTGCAGGCGATCTGCGCACCGATCGTGCTCGAAGGGCGCGAGCTGCGCGCCAATGCGAGCATCGGCATCAGCGTGTTCCCGCGCGACGGGGACGAGGCCGAGGATCTCATCCGCCACGCGGATACGGCGATGTACGGCGCGAAAGAGCTGGGGCGCGCGCAGGTGCGCTTCTACACCCAGGGCCAGTCGGAAGCGGCGGCGGAGGCGATGGCGCGGGAAGAGCGGCTACGCGACGCGATCGAACGCGGCGAGTTCGTCCTGCATTACCAGCCGCAGGTCGCAGTCGGCGATCTGTCGCTGGTGGGCATCGAGGCTCTGGTGCGCTGGCGCCATCCGCAGCACGGGCTCGCCGACCCCGCGGAGTTCATCGAGTTCGCCGAGTCGCGCGGCCTCATCGACGACATCGGGCAATACGTGCTGCGCGAAGCCTGCCGCCAGAACAAGGCGTGGCAGGACGCGGGCCATCCACGCCTGCCGATATCGGTCAACGTATCGGCGGTGCAGTTTCGCCGCGGGACGCTTGTTGCCGAAGTGAGCCGGACGCTCGCCGAGACGGGCCTCGAGGGGCGCTACCTCGAACTCGAGCTGACCGAAAGCCTGTTGATGGACCAGGAGATCGTGGCCGATGCCCTAGCCGGGCTGCGCGCGCTCGGCGTCAAGATCACCATCGACGATTTCGGCACCGGCTACTCATCTCTTTCCTATCTCAAGCGCTATCCCATCGACAAGCTCAAGATCGATCGCAGCTTCATCGACGACCTCGGCACCGACGCCGACCAGCGGGCGATCGCCATCGCCATCATCAATCTGGCAAAGGCGCTGAAGCTCACGGCGCTCGCCGAAGGCGTGGAGCGGCAGGAGCAGCTCGACTTCCTGCGCGCCCACGGCTGCGACCAGTTCCAGGGATTCCTCGCCGGCAGCCCGGTGCCGGTGGAAGAGTTCTCCGCTTTCGCGCGCTGCTGAGCCCGTTTGTCTCCGGGGCTATTGGTCGACGCGCGCGCCGGAGACTTTCACCGCCTCGGCCCAGGTCGATATCTCGGCGCGCAGCAGCTGCCCGAATTCCTCCGGCGTATTGCCCACGGGCTCGGCACCTTCATCGAGCAGGCGCTGTCTCAGGTCGGGTGAGTGCGCGGCGCGTTCGACGAGCTCGGCGAGCTTCGCCACGATGGCGCGCGGTGTCGCCGCCGGGGCGAGCACGCCGTACCAGACCATCACCGCCATATCGACGCCCGATTCCTTCATCGTTGGCACGTCGGGCATGAGTTCGCTGCGCTTGGGACCGGTCGAGGCAAGGGCGCGCAGCTTGCCCGCCTTGATGTGCTGATGAATGGCGGGAATATTGGCGAAAGACGCCTGCACGTCGCCCGCGATCAGCGCGGTGAGCGCGGGTGCGGTGCCCTTGTAAGGCACGTGCACGATGTTGATGCCGGTGCGCGTCTTGAACAGCTCGCCCGACAGATGCTGCGTGGTGCCGCTGCCGGCGGAGGAATAATTGAGCGCGCCGGGCCGCTCGCGCGCGAGCGCGATGAGCTGCGCCACGTTCGTCACCGGCAGCGACGCGTTGACCACCAGAATGTTGGGGCTGGCCGAGAACATCGACACGGCGGCAAAATCGCGCAGGGTGTCGTAGTTGAGTTTCTTGTAGAGCGCCATGTTGATGGCGACCGTGGCGGTGCTCATCAGCAGCGTATAGCCGTCCGGCGCAGAGCGTGCGACGAACTCGTTGGCGATGTTGGTGCCGGCGCCGGGGCGATTGTCGACGATCACCTGCTGGCCGAGGTATTCGGACAGCTTCGCCGCCAGCAGGCGCGCGTTGATGTCCACGCCGCCTCCCGGGGTGAAGCCCACGACCAGATGGATCGGCCGCGTTGGATAGGCCTGGGCGTGCGCGAACGCGGGAAGAGCGAGCAAGCAGATGGCGATGAAACGGAAAAGCGTCTTCATGCCGCACCTCCGTCGGCAAAGCGATAGAGTTTCGCGGCGTTCGCAGCGAATAGCGGCACGCGCACCGCGTCGGAGGGCAGCCAGCTCTCCAGCAGATCGACAAGATCGCAGTCGTTGGGCATGAAACGCGTGAGGCCCGGATGCGGCCAGTTCGTGCCCCAGACGCAGCGCTCGGGTCGCTCCACGAGCAGCGTCTGCACGAAGGGCTTCATGTCGGCGTAATCGGGCGGCCCCGAGTCGGACAGCCGGTACCAGCTCGAGATCTTGGTCCAGCAATCGTCACGCTCGGCGAGCAGCCGGCGGATCACGGCAAAGCCGGGGGAATTCAAACCTTCCGCGCCGCGCGGTCGGCCCAGGTGATCGAACACCAGGGGCACCGGACAGCGGCGCAGGCGCGGCTCGAGCCCCACCCAGTCGGCGGCGCGGCTTATGTTGATTTCCAGATGCCAGCCGTAGGGCGCGATGCGGCGCGCGATCGCTTCCAGATCGGCCGTGGTGGCGCCGGTGGCGAACTGGTCCATCAGGCGCGCGGCGCGAAAGCCGCCCGCATCCAGGCGCTTCAGTTCGGTCTCGCTCACCTCGGGGCTGATGGCGGCGACGCCGACGAAGCGGCCGCGATGTTCGGCGAGAAAATCGAGCGTGATCGAATTGTCGAAGCCGTAGGGGCTGCCGTGCACCTGCACGCCGCGCTCGACGCCGAGAGAGGCGTGCAGCGCCATCCAGGCTTCGCGCGAGCAGAGCGGCGGCTGGTACTTGCGTCCCGGCGCGAGCGCATAGCGCTCGAAGCGATCGAATATGTGGGCGTGGCAGTCGACCGTGCCGCGCGGCAGCGGGCGCTGCGGCGCGCGCAGGCGCGCATCGGGGGAGAGGACGTCGGCGGCGCTCATTGGATGACGATGTTCGCTTCGTGCGCGATCTTGAGCCATTTCTCGTAATCGGTCTGCACGTAGGCGGCGAATTCGGCCCGTGACATGTGCATGACTTCGACGCCCATCGACTGGTAGCGCGTGCGCACGGTGTCTTTGGCGAGCGCCTTCTCCAGCGCGGCGTGCAGGCGATCGAGCACCGCGGCGGGCGTACCCACCGGGGCGAACAGTCCGGTGAAGGTGCCGGCCTCGAAGCCGGCGAGGCCCTGCTCGTCCAGCGTCGCCACATTCGGCAACAGCGGCGTGCGCGCCTTCGAGGTGACTCCCAGCACCTTGATGCGGCCGCTGCGGATGTGTTCGATCGAGGCGGTCATCTGGTCCATCATGCTCTCGACCTGATTTCCGAGGAGATCGTTGATCGCCGGACCGCTGCCCTTGTAGGGCACGTGCACCAGCTTCAAGCCCGCCTGGCGCGCCATCAGTTCCAAGGCGAGATGGTTGGAGGAGCCGTTGCCGGCCGAAGCGATGCTCACCTGGCCGGGCTTCGATTTGGCGTAGGCGGCGTACTCCTTGAAATTGGCGACCGGCGTTTTCGGCGCAGCGGTGAGCACCATCGCGACGTACTGGATCGGACCTACCGGCACTAGATCCTTCAGCGGGTCGTAGCTCAGGTTCTTGAACACCGCGGCACCCGAGGTTACGGTGCCGCTCGAGCCGAGCAGCAGGGTGTAGCCGTCCGCGGGCGACTTGACGACGGCGGCCGTGCCGATGGTGCCGCCCGCGCCGGCGCGATTGTCGACGATCACCGGCTGGCCGAGCGCTTCGGAAAACGCCTGCTGCAACGTGCGTGCGGTGATGTCGACGTTGCCTCCCGGCGCCCAGGGAACCACGATCTTGATCGGGCGGTTCGGAAAATCCTGCGCGAAAGCGGCGCTGCACATGAGCGCGGCCGCGAGGGCGCAAACAAAATTCGTCAGAGCCCGCTGCAGGATTGTTCCTGCAGCGGCTGACTTAGGGGAGCACGAGGGGAAATATCCCCTCGTTTCGTAACATTTGCGCATGTTTCCTCCTCCGAGGCTAAGAGAAGCGCGGCGAACGCGCTCGTATTATTGTCTTGCCATCCACATGGTTGCAGATCGGCTGCGCAAGCGCAATACGGGTCATCCGCCGAGGAAGAGAACCGGCGTTAGGCGGCGCGCGTCATAGGAGGCACGCCCTCGGCCCCTAGGGGCTAAAGGCGCCGCTCCTGCGATCAGGCGGCGCGGCGCTCGCTTGCGCGGCGGTAGTTGCGCGGCAGGCCCGCGCGCGCCAGCGCCCCTTGCATGGGAATGTCGGGCAGCCCGGTGCGCACGATCTCGCGCACTGCGAGCAGCTTGTCCAGGTCGACACCGGTCTCCAGGCCCATGGAATCGAGCATGAAGACGAGGTCGTCCATGACGATGTTGCCGGTCGCGCCGGGGGCGAAGGGACAGCCGCCGAGGCCGGCGAGCGAGGCGTCGAAGGCGCGCACGCCGCAGTCGAGCGCGGTGGCCACGTTCGCCAGGCCGGTGCCGCGCGTGTCATGGAAATGCGCACCCACCGGCAGCTTGCCCACGGCGGCGAGCACGGCGCGGAATACTTCGCGCACCTGCGCCGGGTCACCGTAGCCGACGGTGTCCGCCACCATGATCTCGTCCGCGCCCGCCTCGGCGAGTTCGGTGGCGTACTTCACCACGTCGGCGACGGCGACGCGGCCTTCGAAGGAGCAGCCGAGCGCCGTGGACAGTCCGCCGACGAGCAGCGGCCGCTTGCCTGCCGGCTGCGCGCGCACGAGTTCGGCGATGCGCTTGAAGTCGGCGACCGACTCCTCGCGCTCGCGGCGCACGTTCTTCAGGTTGTGCGTCTTGCTCACCGACATGACGAAATTGAGCTTCGCCACGCCGAGCGCGAGGCCGCGCTCCGCGCCCTTGGAGTTCGGGATCAGCGCCGTCACCGTGAGCCCGGGCACGGCGAGCGCGCGCTTCGTTACCTCTTCGGCATCGACGAACTGGGGAATGAGCTTGGGCGGGACGTAGGAAGTGACCTCGATCTCGGACACGCCCGCCGCGGCCTCGGCCTCGATCCAGGCGATCTTGCTCGCCGTGGGCATGAAGGTGGGGTGGATCTGCAGGCCGTCGCGCAGGCCCACTTCGCGCACGACTACGTCGACTTTCTTCATGTCATCTTCCTTTGAAAACGGGCTTGCGCTTCTCGTTGAACGCGCGCACGCCCTCGTAGCGGTCCTCGGTCTCGACCAGGTGATTGTAAGCCTCTACTTCGAAGCGGAAAGCCGTCCGGAGTTCCATCTGCATGCCGTAGCGCACCGATTTCTTCACCTGCCGGATGGACAGCGGCGCATTGCCGGCGATGGTACGCGCGGTGTCGAGCACCTTCGGGATCAGTTCGGCCGGTTCGCAAACCTCGTTGATCACGCCCCACTCGTAGGCCTGCTGCGCGCTGAAGGGTTTGCCGGTCATGAGGATTTCCTTGGCGCGGCGCTCGCCCACGGCGCGCGGCAGGTTCTGCGTGCCGCCCGCGCCCGGCATGATGCCGAGCGTCACCTCGGTTAGCGCAAAGCGCGCGTTCTTCACCGCGTAGGCGAAGTCGCAGGAGAGCACCGCCTCGAAGCCGCCGGCATAGGCGTGCCCGTTCACCGCAGCGATCGCCGGAATCGGCAGGTCGGTGAGCGCCCAGTAGTGGCGCTCGAACAGCTCGTGCTGGCGCCGCCATTGTTCGCGCGTCATGCCGTTGCGCTCCTTCAGGTCGGCACCGCCGCAGAAGGCCTTATCGCCGGCGCCGGTGAGCACGAGGCAACGCACATCGCCCGCGTCCTCGGTCAAGCGCGTCCAGACGTCGAGGAAATCGTGCGCCATCTGGGTGTTGAAGGCGTTCGCGACCTGCGGTCGGTTGAGGGTCACCAGCAGGACGTGCGGTGCGACCATCTCGGTCTTGAGGGTTTCGTATGCAGGCAGTTCCATGATCATTTCGTCTTCTTGAAAATTTCCTGCGTGTGTTCACCCAGCTTAGGCGGGCGTTGGCGGATGCGCGGGCGCAGGCCGTCGAAGCTGATCGGCAGGCCGACGAAATTCATGCCGCTGCCGGGAACGTCCTGCATCAGCCCGAGCGCCTTGGTCTGTTCGTGCGCGATCATTTCGGCGGCGTTTTGCACCGGCGCGCAGGGGATGCCCGCCGCCTCGAGCGGGGCGATCCATTCGACATTCGTTCGCTGCAGCATGACCGCTTCGATCAAGGGGTAGAGCACTGCCTGGTTCTCGACGCGCTTCGGGTTGGTGGCGAAGCGCGCATCCTCGACCCATTCGGGGTGTCCCAGAACTTTCGCCAATTTGCGAAACAGTCCGTCCGAGCCGGCGGCGACGACCAGATAGCTGTCCTTCGTCTGGTAGGCGCGATAAGGCACGATGCCGATCGAGCCCGAGCCGAGCCGGGTCGGATTTTCGCCCGAGGCCTGGTAGTAGGCGGCAAGGAGCGACATCCAGGTGGCTGCCGTCTCGAACAGCGACACGTCGACCACGCCGCCGCGACCGGTATCGCGCCTGCGGTTCAGCGCCGTCAACATGCCGATCACCGCCCACATGCCGGTGCCCATGTCGACGATGGAAGGACCGACTCGCACCGGCGGTCGTCCCTCTTCGCCGGTGGTGCTCATGATGCCGCCGAAAGCCTGCATCAGCGGATCGTAGCCCGGACGGTCCTTCAGCGGCCCTTTGCTGCCGAAGGCGCCGACGTTGCAATAAATGAGCGCGGGCTTCGCCGCGGTGAGACTCGCGCCGTCCAGGCCCAGTTTTTCCACCTGGCCCGGGCGCATGTTTTGCAGCACCATGTCCGCGCGCTCGACGATCAGGCGCTTCAGCGCAGCGAGCTCGGCCGGGTCGCGCAAATCGCACACCACCGATTTCTTGCTGCGGTTCAAGGGCTGGAAGGTGCTGGAGGCGCCCTCCCAGAAGGGCGGGCCCCAGTGGCGCGCGTCGTCGCCTTCGGCCTTCTCCACCTTGATCACTTCGGCGCCGAGGTCGGCGAGGATCTGGCCGGCGAACGGCGCGGCGACGCTGCTGCCGAGTTCGACGACGACGATGCCGGCGAGCGGCGCGCAGTCTGCGGTGTTTGCGTTCATGCTTTCCTTGAGCCCAAGCGTGTATTACGAAATGAGGGGATATCTCCCCTCATGCTCCCCTATATTGGCCATTGCAAAATTCATTTTGCAATGGGCCCTAAGAAATCCTGATTGAAGCGCGCGTACTCCGCGTCGCGGCTGAGTTCGCGCATCAGCTGTGCCGGCGCGACGCCGGCGAGTAGCGACGGCGGCGTGCCCGCCCGCAGCGCCTTCAGCGTTTCCCGCACCGCCTGCACGCCTGCCATGAACGGCTGATGACCTTGCAGGCAGACGCGCACGCCCCTCGCCGCGAGATAGTCGCGGTCATCGAGCTCGGGGCCGATCGAGCCGAGCACGAGCGGCACGCGGCAGGCGCTAGCGACCGCGTCGAGCTGTGCGCGCGTCTTCACGCCGATGAGGAACAGCACATCGACACCGGCTGCTTCGTAGGCGCACGCACGCACGATGGTGTCTTCGACGCCCGTCACCGCCATGGCGCTGGTGCGCCCGGCGATCACCAGGCGCGGATCGCGCCGCGCGGCGAGCGCCGCGCGCATTTTGCCCACGCCTTCCTCGACCGAGAGGAGCTGCAGCTTTTCCCCCTGGCCGAAATCCGCGGGGAGCACGGTGTCCTCGATGCTCAAGCCGGCGATGCCCGCGGTCTCGAGTTCTTCCACCGTGCGCATGACGTTGAGCGCATTGCCGTAGCCGTGGTCCGCGTCGACGAGGAGCGGCAGGCCGGCCGCGCGGCAGATGCGATGCGCCTGTTCGGCGAACTCGCTCAAGGTGATGAGCGTGAGATCGGGCGCGCCCAGCACCACCAGCGAAGCGATGGAACCCGCGAACATGCCGAGCTCGAAGCCGAGTTCGTCGGCGATGCGCGCGGACAAGGGATCGAACACCGAGGCAGGGTGGATGCAGCGCTCCTCGGAGAGCAGGGCGCGAAAACGCTCGCGCCTTTCGGTCCATTGCATGTCGATGCCTTTCCTTGACAGCGGGGGTCTACTGCAAGTCGCAGGGAATCGGAACTATTCCGCCGGCGCAGACCTCACGCCTGCTCCAGCGATGATACTTAATTGACGCCTCAGTAGAAAGACTTCTCCTCCAGCGCAAGCAGCGGGAAGGCACTCAGGGCGTCGGCGGCACCGGCCGCTGCCCCCTGATGCAGGTAGGATGCGTCGAGCGCCTCCCAGGTGTTGACGCCGAGCAGCCCGAGGCAGGTGCGCACTTCGGCTTCGAGCAGCTCGAGCAGGCGCGTGAGGCCCGCTTCGCCCTCCGCCGCCAGTCCCACGCATTGCATGCGGCCGAGGCCGACCAGGTTGGCGCCCGCGGCGAGCGCCTTGACGATGTCCGTGCCGCGATTGAAACCGCCGTCGACGATGATTTGCGCGCGGCCGCCGAGCGCTGCCACGATCTCGGGCAGCATCTCCATCGCGCCGCGGCCGTGGTCGAGCTGGCGCCCGCCGTGGTTCGAGACGTACACGATGTCGACGCCGTGCTCGGCGGCGAGCCTTGCGTCCTCCGCGGTGGCGACGCCCTTGAGGATGAGAGGCGTGTCGAACTTGCGCTTCAGCCGCGCCACGTCCTCCCAGGTGAGCCGCGCCTGGTATTCGCGTCCGGGAACGTCGGCGCGGCGGATATTGCGCTTGGCGATGTCGCGCTCGCGCCGGCTGTAGAGCGCGGTGTCGACCGTGAGGCAGAAGGCGCTATAGCCCGCGGCGATGGCGCGCTCGGCGACGGCGTCGACCCAGGCGGCGTCGCCGTGCACGTAGAGCTGATAGATGCGCAGCGCGCCGGGCACGGCCTGGGCCAGCGCTTCGAGTCCGGGCTCGCACACCGAACTCAGCATGTGGGCGACGCCGAAGCGCTCGGCCGCCCGTGCCGCAGCCACTGCAGCTTCGGGCGTGAACAGCTCCAGGCTCCCCACCGGCGCGAGCGCGAGCGGCAAGCGCAGCTTGCGCCCGAGGAAGGTGGTCGAGGCGTCGATGCGGCTCACGTCGCGCAGTACGCGCGGGCGGAAGGCGAGCGCGTCGAGCGCAAGGCGGTTGCGCCGCAACGTGGTTTCGGTTTCCGCCCCGCCGACGAGATAGTCCCAGGCGTCGTGGGAGAGTTTCTGCCGCGCCTTTTTTACCAGCTCGTGCAGCGTGAGATACTGCGTTTCACTCACATGGACCTCGGTTTGCGACAAAAGCGTGCGCATCGCAGAACAAACGCGGCGCGCGTGGCGCCACGGCAGACGTCTGGACGGATTCGTATTCGCGTTGCGAATTGAGGCCGACTGAACATTCACTCAGTCGCAGCTCCCGTCTACTTTACAAGACGAAAGAATATACGTAAATTGAAACGCACGGCAGGTTCGGATGTCAATCGAGCCCGCGAATAATCATAAGTGGCATAGGAGGAGACGGCATGAAGCGAGTACGCAATACCCTCGTGTGGGCGCTCGTCGGTGCGGCCGCAGTTCTGCTGCCGCAACATGCAGCGCAATCCCAGGAAAAGATGCGCGTGTCGGTCGACACCAATGCGACCCATGTGCGCAACAAGGGCGCGGAGATGTTTGCCGCCGAGCTGAAGAAGCGCACCGGCAACAAAATCGCGATCGAGATCTTCCCCAGTGCGCAACTGTTCCGCGACCGCGACATTCCCAAGGCGCTGCGCCAAAACGCCATCGAGATGGGCATACCCGGCACCTGGCAGCTCGACGGCATCGAGCCGAATACCGCGATTCAGACGCTGCCCATGTTCTACGGCGTCGACGCCGACATCGTGCATAAGATCATCGACGGCAAGCTCGGCCAGTTCCTCAACAAGCGCATGGAGGAGCGGCTCAAGGTCAAGATCCTGGGCAAGTGGATGGATCTCGGTTTCCAGCATTTCTACAGCGTGTCGAAGCCGATCGCCAAGTACGACGACCTGAAAGGGATGAAGATCCGCTTTCCCGGCGGCACCGCCAACGCCGCGCGCATCAAGGTGCTCGGCGGCGCGCCGACGCTCATTCCCTGGCCGGACCTGCCGCTCGCGCTGTCGCAGGGCGTGGTCGATGCCGTGTCGACGACGCACGAAAGCGCGTTCACGGCGAAGCTGTGGGACTCGGGCCTGAAGTACAGCTTCGAGGACTATCAATACTTCGGACAGTACGTGCCGATGGTGAGCGTCGATTTCTGGAACAAGCAGCCGAAGGAGGTGCAGGGCGCCCTGGTCGCGGCCTGGGACGCCATCATCGCCGAGCAGCGCAAGATGGCGGCGCAAGCGCAGATCGACGCGCGCGAGGTGCTGATCAAGAACGGCATAAAGATGGCGGGGCCGTCCAAGGCGGAGATCGTCGCGGCGCGCAAGCGCCTGATGGCGGTGCAGAACGATTTGGTCAAGGAAATGAAGATAGACGCCGACGCGGTCCAGTTGGGCCTGGACGAACTGCGCGCGGCGAAAGTCGAGTTCTAGGCTCGCGCACGGCCCGAACGCTGGTGAGCCGAGATGAGTAGCGATAGAGCCGCCGAGGGGGCGGCGCAGGCCAAACTCGCGAGTGCGCTCGCCGAGAAGGCGGAGGCCGAACTCGCGCAGCACCCCGCTTCGCGTTCGCTTTGGATCCGTTTGGAGGAGGTGCTGGTCGGCGGCCTCGCGCTCGCCGCCCTCGCGGTCTGCTCCTACAACGTGTTCGTGCGCTATTTCGTTCCGAGCCTCACGCTCGAGGCTTCGGACGAAGTGCAGGTCTATCTCATCATCTGGGCCGTGTTCCTCGCCCTCGGCCTGGTCACCGTCGCCGATCGGCACGTACGCGCGGACCTCTTCGTCGCCGCATTCCCGGCCGGGTTCCGGCGCGGCGTCGCCCTTTTCGGCGAACTGCTCGGACTCGCGTTCGCGTTGGTGCTCGTCGGCTACGGCGGCGCGGTGACCTGGCAGACCTGGTCCTACGGCGACGTATCCACCACCAGCCTGCGCTTCCCGCTGTGGATTTATTCGCTCGCGCTGCCGGTCGGGGGGCTGCTGATGGCGCTCGCCTACGCGCAGCGCTTCGCGAAGCTGCTGCGCAAGAGGGCGTGACGCCTTGACTATCGTCTTCATCGGACTGTTCCTCACGCTGTTGGTGCTCGGCATCCCCATCTATCTCGCGATGGGTACCACCGGCGCGGTGATGTTCGGCCTGGACGGCACGCTGCTCGCGTTCGCGCAAAAGCTGATCGACGAACTCAACTCGCAGACGTTGCTCGCCGTGCCGTACTTCGTGATCGCCGCGACGATCATGGAGCGCGGCGGCGTCGCCCGTGCCCTGATCGTGGCGGCGGAAGCATGGGTCGGACACGTGCGCGGCGGCCTGGGACTGGTATGCGTGGCCTCGTGCACGGTTTTCGCCGCCATGTGCGGCTCATCGGTCGCCACCGCTATCGCGATGGGCACCATCCTGGTGCCGGCCATGCGCGAGCGCGGCTATGAACCGCATTTCGCCGCGGGCATCGTCGGCGCGTCCGGAACGCTCGGCATCCTCATCCCGCCTAGCCTCGCCTTCGTCGTCTACGGCGTGCTCGCCGACGAGTCGATTCCGCGGCTGTTCCTCGCCGGCGTGGTGCCGGGCCTGATCCAGGCATCCTTGCTCGCGAGCTACATCTTTTGGTACAGCCACCACCACGCCTACAGCCGCGGGGCGGCGTTGCCGCTGGCGGATCGCCTGCGGCGCACGGCCTACGCCATCCCCGCGTTCCTGGTGCCGGTGATCGTGCTCGGCGGCCTCTACAGCGGCATCGTCACGCTCACCGAATCGGCCGCGCTCTCGGCCGTGGTGGCGATCGTGCTGTCGCTCTTCGTCTACCGCCGCATGGCCTTGAGCGGGCTGCTGCAGGCGCTTGCCGAAGCGATCCGCAACGCCGCGGCCATCATGATCATCATTGCGGTGGCTCTCGCATTCGGCCACTGGATCACCGAAACCGGCATCGCCACGCGTGCGGTCGAACTGGTGACGGAATGGCGCATCAAGGGCTGGCAGTTCCTGATCGTGGTCAACATCGTGCTGCTGATCCTGGGGATGTTCCTCGAAGTGTTCTCGGTCATGCTGCTCACCCTGCCGGTGATCATTCCCATGCTCAAACCACTGGCGATCGATCCCATCCATTTCGGCGTGGTGATCGTCATCAACATGGAACTCGCGCTGCTCACGCCGCCGGTCGGCTTGAATCTGTTCGTCATCGCGAACATTTCGCGCACGCCGCTCGCCGAAGTCGTCCGCGGCACCTTGCCTTTCATCATTTTGATGCTGGGGCTGTTGCTGTTCATCACCTACGTGCCGTCGATCTCGCTGTGGCTGCCGCGGCTGATGATGCATTAAAGCGGTTGCGGCGCAACGAGTACGGCATCGCGCGCCCTACGCGCAATTCGCGCTAGCCGAGGACTGCGCGCTTCAATTCGCCGGCGCGATCGGTGCGCTCCCAGCTGAAATCGGGCAGCTCGCGGCCGAAATGGCCGTAGACCGAGGTCTGCGCATAGATCGGCCGGTGCAGCTCGAGCGCGCCGATGATGCCCGCGGGGGTGAAATCGAAGAAGCCGCGCACGGCTTCCTCGAGGCGCGCGTCGTCGGCGAGGCCCGTGCCGTGGGTGTCGACGGCGACGGACAGCGGCTCGGGCACGCCGATGGCGTAGGCGAGCGCGAGCGTGCAGCGGCGCGCGAGCCCCGCCGCGACCACCTGCTTCGCCGCATAGCGCGCCATGTACGCGGCGGAGCGGTCGACCTTGGTCGGGTCCTTGCCGGAGAAGCTGCCGCCGCCGTGCGGGCAGCTGCCGCCGTAGGTGTCGACGATGATCTTCCTGCCGGTGAGCCCGGTGTCTCCGCGCGGCCCGCCGACGACGAAGCGGCCGGTCGGGTTGATCAGGCATTCGAATTGCGGCGAGCGCAGCGCCGCGGGGATCACCGTTTCGATGATCTCGCGGCGCACGCCGCGGCGCAGTTCCTCGAGCTCGACACCGTCGGCGTGCTGGGTCGAGAGCACCACTTTCTCCACCGCCATGGGCCGCTCGCCCTCGCACAGCAGGGTCACCTGGCTCTTGGCGTCGGGGCGTAGCCAAGGCAGGACCCCCGCCTTGCGCACCTCGGCTTGCCGGCGCACCAGCGCGTGCGCGAGCGAGATGGCAAGCGGCATCAACTGCGGCGTTTCATCGCAGGCATAGCCGTACATCATGCCTTGGTCGCCGGCGCCGATGACGCCGCTGCCGCGGCTCACGCCCTGGGCGATGTCCGGAGACTGGCGGTTGAAGGCGATGCGCACTTCGACCGCATCCGGATCGCAGCCGGTGTCCGCGTCCTCGCCCGCACTGCGATAGCCGATGCGGCGCAGTGTCTCGCGCACGATGTCCGCGGCGCTCGTCTCGACGGCGTGAAACAGCGCTGCGTTGGTCTTGAATTCGCCGGCGAGAACGATCAGGCGATGGGCGACGAAGCTCTGGCAGGACACATGCGCGTCACGGTCCTCGCGCAAAAACGCATCGAGGATCGCATCCGAAATCTGGTCGGCGATTTTGTCTGGATGCCCCTCGGATACCGATTCGGAGGTGAACAGGCGACTGCGCACGGCTAGCCCGTCGCGGCGGCTGTCGTGGCGGAATTGGTCACGCTGGAGGCGTCGAAGCGCCGCGGCTTGGCAATGCCGAAGCCTTGCGCGTAGTCGACTTCGACCGAGCGTAGCTTGGCGATGCTCTCGTCGGACTCCACCATCTCCGCGACGGTGCGAATGCCGATCACCTTGCATACTCGCTGCACGGCGCGCACCTTGGCGAGCGCCTCGGGCACGCGCAGGATCTGCAGGATGATGCTGCCGTCGATCTTGAGGAAATCGAGCGGCAGCGTCTTGACGTGATCGAACCCGATGCCGGTGCGACCGAAGCCGTCCAGGGTAAAGCGGCAGCCCAGGGACTTCAGCGCCGCGGCGAAACGCGCCGCTTCCGGCAGGGCGGCGGTGGCGTCGGCGTCGGCGATCTCGAAGCACAGCGCCTGGCCGGACACGCCGCTGCTTTCCAGGGTGCGTGCGACGTACTCGGGGAACTTGCGGTCGCCGATGGTCGCGCGCGCCACATTGATGCACAGCACCGGCGCGAACGCGGCATCCGCCGCGGGGCCGGCGGCGAGGCGCGCGGCGATCGCCTTCTTCACCACGAAGCGGTCGATGTCCGGCATCATGCCGAAACGCTCGGCAATCGGCAGGAAGGTGCCCGGAGGCACGAGATTCTGCTCCTCGTCGTGCATGCGGATGAGCAGTTCGCGCAAATTGCGCGAAGGCACGTCGGCGCGCAGCGCCACGATCTCCTGGGCGTACAGGTCGAAGCCGTCGTGCTCGATCGCATGGCGGATGCGCTCGCGCGGATTGCCCCAGCCGGTCAGCTCTTCGGTAAGCGACGAGAGATACATCGCGTTGCCGTTCTGGTCGGCAATCAGCACCGAGGTGGCGCCTTGCTCCGCCGCGGCCGCGGCCGCAGGGCCGTTCTCGTGCGGCGCCTCGGTGGCGGTCGGCGTGTCCTTGACCAGCAGCAGCGCGCCGGTGACCTGGCCGGCGGCGTCGCGTTGCGGCAGATAATCCACTTCGACGCTCTGTTCCGCGCCGTCGCGGCGCACGAGCGGCAGCTCGATGCGGCCGGCGCGGCCATCGAGCGCCGCGAGCACGTGTACGCGCAGCAGCTCGGCGTTGCGCGGGGCGAGCGCTTCCTCGAGCCCAAGCCCGTCGATGCGCTCGGCGGCCACGTTCGCCCAGGCGGCGAAGCGCTTGGTGTGGAAGCGAAAGCGTTGTTCGCGGTCGAGTACGAAGGCCGACTCTTCCAGATGCTGTCCGAGCGCGGCGAGCACGCGCTCCGCGAGCATCTTGTCGCGCTTAGCCAGGTGGTGGGCTTCCGATTCTTTGGACAGGCGCGTGCGGTCCTGCTGATGCAGCGCGAGCTCGCGCTCGAGCTGCTCCCGGGTGCCGCGGTGCTGTTCGACTTCGGCCGCGAGGCGCTGCTTGAAATGTATCGCCTCCGCCGTGCGCCGTGCGATGCGCCAGCCGCTGCGCCAGGACGCGCTCACCAGCGAGAGCACGGAAGCGAACAATATGCCGGCGAGAAACGTCACCCATTGCCAGTCGAATTCGGTGAAGAACATCGTGAACACCAGGGCCACGATGAGGATCAGCGTAACCAGCGGCGGCACGACCACGCGCAGCAGGGGGCCGAGCTTCAGCCGCTTGCGTCGACCAGGCGTCGTCTCGATCATGTCGCTATCGTACCGCGGGACTGCGCCCGGACGGGGCGGCCTGCGGCGCCTGCCGCTGGCGCGCCTCCTCGATCAACGGACCCGAGTTTAGGTAATCGAACCGCCCTTCGCGGAAGAGCTTCAGGCAGGCCTGCGCCGCCTGCGCGTCGTACAGCGTGCCCATGCCGCGCTCGATTTCCGCCAGGGCGGCGTCGATGGCTTTCGCCGGCCGGTAGGGGCGGTGCGAGGACATCGCCTCGACTACGTCGGCGACGGCGATGATCCGCGCCTCGAGAAGGATCTCGTCGCCTTTCAGGCCGTTGGGATAACCGGAGCCGTCCAGCCGCTCGTGATGCTGCAATATGGCGCGGGCGATGGGCCAGGGAAATTCCACGTCCTTCACGATGTCGTAACCCGATTGCGGGTGGGTCTTGATCAGGCTGAATTCGATGTCGGAGAGCTTGCCTGGCTTGGAGAGGATTTCCGCCGGAACGTGGATCTTGCCCAGATCGTGGATGCCGGCGGCGAGATCGATGCCGTGGATCGTCTCTTCTTCCAATCCGAGTTCCCGCGCAATCGCGGCCGCGAGCTGGCCGACGCGGCGCTGATGTCCGGCCGTATAGGGATCGCGCATTTCGACGGTGGAGGCGATCGCCTTGATCGATTCCTCCAGACTATGGCGCAGGATCGCCTCGTGGTGCTCGTGCTCCAGGCTGATGCGGTCGCGCTCGGCGCGGGTGCGCAGCGTTTCGACGCCGAAGGCGAGGTCGTCGGCCAGTTCGCGCAGCAGCCTCACCTCGTCCTCGCCGAAGGCGTCGCGCTCCGCGGAGTCGATGGTGAGGGCCCCGAACGTTCCGCCGTCGCCCGTCAGCGGCAAAGCGATGCTCGAGCGATAACCGCGGCTGAGCGCCGCCTCGCGCCACGGCGCGAGCTGCGGATCGGTGTCGAAGTCGCGATTGATCTGGATGGTTCCGCCGCGAATCGCCGTGCCCGTCGGCCCGAGGCCGAGCGCCGTATCGGCCCAGCTGAACTGCGCACTCGCAAGAAAGCCCGATGCATCGCCGTAGCTCGCGGCGGGACGCACCGTCTTGGCGGCGTCGCTCTCGGCGTAGCCCACCCAGGCCATGGCGTAGCCGCCCGTTTCCACCACCAGGCGGCAGATGGCGTGCAGCAGCTCGGATTCGTGCTTGGCGCGCACCAATGCTTCGTTGCAGCTGCTCAAGGTGCGCAGCGCCCGGTGCGCGCGCGCCAAGGCGCGCTCCGCGCGCTTGCGCTCGGTGATGTCCTGCGCGGTGCCGGCAAGCCGCGTGAATCGGCCTTGCGCGTCCCGCTTCGCTTCGCCGCGCGCGAAGATCCATTTTCCGGCGACATCGGGCTTGGCGAGTTCGAGTTCCAGCGCATACGGCTCGCCCGTCTGCAGCGTGTGCTTCACCGCGGCGTCGAGGGCTCGCGCACCCTCCGCGGCATACACCTTCAGGTGTTCGGCATAGTTCGGCGGCGGCGTCCCCGGCTCGAGATTGTAGATGCGGTAATACTGTGTGGACCAGCTGATGGTGTCCGTCGCGATGTCCCAGCTCCAGCTGCCGATCTGCGCTAGGCGCTGCGCTTCCTCCAGACCCGCTTCGCTTTTGCGCTGCGCGAGCTCCGCCGCCTCGCGGCTGCGTATGCTCTCCTCTTCCTGCAGCGTGCGCTCGATCGCCGGGCCGAGCCGGCTCAGCCGGTCCTTCAGGACGTAGTCGCGCGCTCCCGCCTTGAGCAGATCGACCGCGCCCTCATCGCCGAGGGCACCGGTGACCATGATGACCGGCACGTGCGGATGGGATTGGTGAGCAAGACGCACTGCGCTCAGGCCGTCGAAGCCCGGCAGACGGTAATCCGCGAGCACGATGTCGGGCCTGAAATCGTCGAGCTCGCGCTCGAAGTCGTTGCGGGTTTGCACGCGCAGCGCGCTGAAGGCGATGCCCGCCCGGTGCAGTTCGCGCTGCACCAGCTCGGCGTCGGTCGCGACGTCCTCGAGCATGAGTATGCGGATTTCCGTCTTCACCTTGTTCTCACCGTGCCTCTTGGACCCTGGAAGGCGGCGGTTTGTTGAGCAGCAGCCAATACAGGCCCAGGTCCGATACCGCATCGAGAAACGCTTCGAACTGCACCGGCTTGCTGACGTAGCTGTTGATGCCGAGGCGGTAACCGGTGGCGATGTCCTTGTCGTCCTGGGAGGAGGATAGGATCACCACCGGGATCGTCCTGGTGCGTTCGTCGGCGCGCAGCCTTTGGAGGACCTCGAAGCCGTCGACCTTGGGCAGCTTCAGGTCGAGCAGGATCAGCTTGGGCGGCCGGTGCACGTCGCGCTCGCTGTATGCTCCCTGGGCGAAAACGAAATCCAGCGCCTCGGCTCCGTCCTTCACCCAGAACAGGTGGTTGGCCAAGTTGTGCCTGGTCAAGGACCGGATGGTGAGTTCCGCGTCGGTCGGATTGTCTTCGACCAGCAGGATCTCGACTACATCGCTTGGGCTCATCTGTCGCCTCCCTCGCCGGCCGCGCCCGCAGGCAGCGAGAAATAGAAGGTCGCTCCTCGGTCCAACGCGCTCTCGGCCCAGGTGCGCCCGCCGTGCTTGCTGATGATGCGCTTGACGATGGCAAGCCCGATGCCCGTGCCTTCGAAAATGTCCGGACCGTGCAGCCGCTGGAACACGCCGTAGAGCTTGCCCGCGTACTGCATGTCGAAGCCTACACCGTTGTCGGCTACGTAATACACGGTTTCGCCGCCGCTCGTCTTGCCGCCGATGCGTATCACCGCCTCGGCCCGCGGCCGGGTGAACTTGATCGCGTTCGCGATCAGGTTGACCAGGACTTGGCGCAGCATCGCCCGGTCGGCGTGCGCGCAAGGCGCAGTCTCCAGCACCAGGTTCAGCTTACGCTCCCCGGCGGTTTGCCGCAGTTCGTCGAATACGTCGCTGGCGAGTTCGGCCACATCGACTTCGACCAGGGCGAGTTCGTCGCGGCCGGCGCGGGAAAAGGCGAGTATGTCGTCGATGAGTTCGGCCATCTTGTTGGTGCTGTCGCGAATCACGCGCAACAGGCGCTTGCCTTCGTCGTCGACGCGCTCGGCGTAATCCTCGAGCAGGATGCGCGAGAATCCGTCGATCGCGCGTAGCGGCACGCGCAGGTCGTGTGACACGGAATAGCTGAAGCCTTCCAGGTCCTTGTTCGCCATCTCCAGTTGCGCGGTGCGTTCGACGACTCTTCGCTCCAGATCGCGATTGATGGCGGCAACGTCCTCGCGCGCCTGCAGCAGTTGCTCGAAAGGCTTGTGCACGCTGTCGACGAACACCGCCCGGTAAATGTACAGGTAGGCGACGAACTTGTAGACGTGGCCGAGCAAGTTGAAGATGTCGTTGACGTTGGAATACAGGCTGAACGCGAGCTCGCTCAGGATGGTGATGATCGAGGCGACGAAGATGCCGCGCGCGTCGAATCCGTGGGTGCGCCGCGCCTTGCGGTAGAAGATGGTCGCCGGCACGATCAGGACGGCGATGATGATCCATTCCGCGGCGACCTTTGTCGTCGTGAGGCCTTTGCCTTCGATGAAGGTGCGCGGCCAAAGGTCCTGATGCCACAGGCCGAGCCAGTAGGTGCATGCCGTGACGGCGAGCGCGAGGGCGAGCAGACCCCAGCGGCTGCGCGGTCTAGCGAACGGCGTCCACGGGCGCAGCGCCACGGCAAGCAAGGCGAGGGCGGCGACCAGTCGCGCGCACAGCCAGAAATTGATCGCTTTTTCCGGGCCGGCGACAGTGACGAAGTCGGGCATGCCCTTGAACGAGAGTACGTGGGCGAAATCGATCAGCCCGACGCAGAAGAAGGCGCAGGCGAGGATGATCAGATTGCCCGAGCGTTCTGCGCTGTAGGCGTTCCAGGCGACGCCGAAAACCAGCATGGAAACGGCGATGGAGAAGGTTTCGACGAAGATGTGCACCGGCAGGGTCATCACGTTCGCGCCCTGCAGCGCGTGCAGTGGCGGTGCCAACCAGATGAGGAGAAACAGGGCGGTCGCGCCGGCGATCGCCCACAGATCGCCGCGCTCACCCCAGTGCGCTTGCGTGCGTGAGAGGTTCATGGCCGCGGGAAGTCGATGGCGCCCGCGCTTACGCTCATCGGGCAGTGCGTCGGGCTGATGGTCTCGGTCACGTCATGCTCGCTGTCTAGGACGGAGGGTAGGAGACGGGCGCGCAGCTTGCGGCGGGTATGGCTGGCGCAGGGCATGCTCGCCTGAATCGAAATGTCGCGCTCGCCTTTTTCGGCTACTGCCATTTTCCCGCCACCACCCATCGGCGGTATTGCGTTTGGTCAAACCGCAGGAGTCGATGCGAGTCGCAGTCGAGTGCGGCAATTCCGACGCTCATGCGCAGTGGCGGTCGAGGCCGAGGCGCTGCGCTAAGGCGTCCACCTCGGGGGCGGCGACGCTGCGTTCCGCGTCTAGGAAGAATGCATTACGCGCCTCGTCCTCCGACAGCGGATCGCCCGCGGTCAACTGCCGCTCCAGCACCGCGATGCCTGCTTCGGACGCATCGCGTGCCTCGTGTTCGCGCGCTGCCACGCGTCGGCGCAGCGTTTGCGCCGACGCACTGCAACTCGCGATGACGAAGGCAGCGCCCGCTGCGCGCGCGAGAGCGGCGAAGCGTTCGCGCTCTGCGCGCGCGAGGAATGCGGCATCGACGATGACGGGGTAGCGTGCGGCGAGCAGCTGCCGCGCGAGCCCTGCCAGGTGTCGATACAGGCGCTCGCTCGCCGCCGGCGCATAGATGCCGCCATCGATGGCGGAACCGCTGCGTGCGAGCGGGGCGAGTCCGAACAGCCGCTTGCGCTCGAGGTCCGAGCGCAGCCGCACCGCGCCCAGCGCCTCGAGCAGCGTCTGCGCCACCGTCGTTTTGCCCGAGCCGGAAGGGCCGTGCATGATCACCAGGGCCGGGGGCGGCTCGATCGCCAGGTTTTGTGCGAGGTACAGGTGCTCGCGGTAATCCTGCGCGAGGGCGCCGTGTTCGCGGCGTTCGAGGCCTGGCTGGCGCGCGCGCAGGCAGGCGATTTTGGCGCGAACCAGCGCGCGGTACACCAGGTAGAAGCGCAGCACGCGCACGCCGGCGTAATCGCCGGTGTGCTCCAAGTAGGCATTGAGGAAGCGATAGGCGAGCCGCGGCAGGCCGTGCTCGATCAAGTCCATGGTGAGAAAGGCGATCTCGCCCACGACGTCGATCCAACGCAGCGCGTCGCTGAATTCGATACAGTCGAACGGAGTCGGCACGCCGTCCTGGAGCGCGATGTTGCCCAGATGCAGGTCGCCGTGGCACTCGCGCACCCAACCGTCGCGCTTGCGCGCAGCGAACACCTGCGCAAGCCCTGCATGTTCGCGCAAGCTCCAGTCGCGCAGGCGCGCGAGCAGCGCGAGCTCCGCTTTTGCGCTCACGCATACCTGCATGCTGTCGAAGTTGGCGAGCGCCGGCACAAGCACGAGCTCGGCACTTCCTTCCGGGCGCTCCGCGCCGGCGCGAGCGATGCAGCCGTGGAAGGCGGCGATGCCCTGCGCCAGCGCGTCGATGTGCTGCGGCAGAAGCGCACCGCGCCGCACCAGGCCGTCGAGCAGTTCCTCCTGCGCGAAGCGCCGCATCTTCAACGCGTACTCGATCGCCGCGCCCGTGCCGCCGAGGACCGGAGCGTCGAGGCTGCCGCTGATGGGAACGACTTCCAGGTACAGCGCCGGCGCGGTGCGGGCGTTGAGCCGCAGTTCCTCCTGGCAGTAGTGGCGCCGCGCGGCGAGAGTGCTGAAATCGAGAAAACCGAGGTTCACCGGCTTCTTGATTTTGTAGGCGTAGTCTCCGGCGAGCAGGATGCAGGAGATATGCGTCTGCAGCAGATCGACACGCTCGGCCGCGTGCGGATAGCAGGACGGATCGCGCAGGGCGGCGATTAATCGATCGAGCGCCGGCGCGCCGGTCGTATGGGTGTCTGCGGCTTGTTGCATGGTGGAGATCGAGGCGCATCCTGCCAAGGCGGCGCGTCCTGCCCCGACACTACTCCGGCGCGGGCGTTCCCGGTTGAGCAATGTCACGCTCCGCCCCTGCCGCGAACGCGCGCGCGTCGGATTAGCCACTCACAATTTAGGGACATTCGCTGCGGTTGGATATGGCATATTTGCGCCTGCGTAAGCGCAGGACAGCCCGCCGCAGAATTTTGCGGCACGGGAACGATAACAGCGTGCACGGCATGTGCACGACTATAAGAACTCGTAACAAAAGTCATTTTGTTACGAGCTGGTTTAGGGGCGCACGAGGGGAAACGCCCCGAAGGAAGTGCCCTTGGGGCATATCCCCTCGTATTGTTACAGACATCAAGAAGCGAGAAGGATGAAGGCAAAAGCGGAGCAAGAGATATTCCAATCGCTGCGACCGGCCGCGGTACCAAGCTACCTGCAGGAAACCTACTGGTGGGCCTACGTCCACCCCAACGCGGTAAGTTTCTTCGAGCGTCAATGGCTGGTGAACCTGATCCTGTGGGGCAACTTCGCGCGGCTGCGCGATGCCGCGCTGGCGGAACTCGGGCGCGAGGTCCACGGTCGCACGCTGCAGGTGGCCTGCGTCTACGGCGATTTCTCGCAGCATCTGGCCGCCCGGGTGGCGCCGGGCGGCTGCTTGGACATCGTCGACGTATTGCCGATCCAGCTGCGCAACCTGAAGCAGAAGCTGCCGCAGGCGGCGCCGGTGGACCTGTACCAGGCGGATTCGACCGCGCTGCACTTCGAGGATGCGCGCTACGATCAGGCGATCATCTTCTTCCTGCTGCACGAGCAGCCGGAGGTGGCGCGCAGGCAGACGCTGCGCGAAGCGCTGCGGGTGGTAAAGCCCGGCGGCAAGCTGGTACTGGTCGACTACCACCTGCCGGTGCGCTGGCACCCGCTGCGCTATCTGTTTCGGCCGGTCCTGCGCACGCTCGAGCCGTTCGCGCTGGATCTGTGGCAGCACGATCTGGCGCGCTGGCTACCCGAGCGCATCGCGCCGGAGCAGTTGCGCAAAGAAACCTACTACGGCGGCTTGTATCAAAAGCTCGTGATTACGGTGTAGCGGTTCGGCGGATCGTCGCGGCGGTCGGAGCCTTCGGGCGGGGCGAAAGCGGGTCGCAAAAGCGAGCGGGGCTTGACCTTGATCAAATCCCGCAGAGCGTGCCGAGAGTACCTTAGCACCTTATATAGTATGATTTGCAGCAGGGGTGGTTTGCCGCGAGCTTGGCACCCCCTTCGGCCGGTCCCGCGACCGGCGGCAGCGCATCGAGGGCGCAACCTCGGGCGAAGTTCTGCAGCGGCGAGGCGCCGCATCGCGCGCAGGTGAGCCGCGCGCCGTACTCAGGGCACTGAGTGCCATCGCAGCGATTGAGCACCTTCCTCTAGGGGAAAATACGGAGAGGTTTTTTGCATGAACACACGCATGGCCAGCGACGAAGTCACTGACGGCATCGCCGCCATTGAAATGCATCGGCAGGGAACCGAAAAGGAATCGGGCCTCGCCGCATCCTGCAGCGAGGCGTTGAAGAAGCTGAACGATTTGCTGGCTCAGGAAAAGGAGTCACTGGCGCAGAACGGGCCGGATACCATCTACGCGATAAACGTCGAGGCGGTAGAAAACGAGATCAGGCGGGTGCAGGCCATGACCGGCAACCGCGGCAAGGGGCAGGGATCGAAGAACGGGCGCGGGCGCGAACGCGATCGGCAGGCGCAGCGGCCGGAAAAGCACCACAATTCCCCGAGGAATCGAGGCCGCAGAGGCATGGGGCGCGGCGGCCGCGGCATGGGCCGGCGCGGAAACAAAGGCGCGGCCGAAGGGCGCTAGGCGGCCTCTCCGACCCACTCTCCCGCTGGAGACCCGATGTCCGACACCATCGCCATCTGGCACGCTGAACACAAGCACTTCGCGCGTCTGCTCGACCTGTTCGAGCGCCAGGTCGTGCAGTTTCACAGCGGCGACGAGCCGAATTACGAGCTGATGCTCGACATCATCAGTTATCTGCGTTTCTTTCCCGACCATTTCCATCATCCGCGCGAAGACGTCGCATTCGCCCGCCTGGTGAAGCGCGACCCGTCGCTGAAGCCGATGATCGACCAGCTCATGCAGGAGCATCGGGTGATCGCCGCGGCCGGAACCGAACTGCTCAAGTATCTGCAGCAGGTCGTCGTCGACGACGTCATCGAGCGCGCCAAAGTCGAAGCCGCAGCGGCGACCTATCTGGTGTATTACCGGCGCCACATGGCAGTGGAGGACCGCGATCTCGTGCCGCGCGCTGAGCGACTGCTCACAGCGGAAGATTGGAGTGCAGTGGTGGCTGCGATACCGTCGCACCCGGATCCCCTGTTCGGCGAGGATTGCGAACCGCGCTACCGCGAATTGCGCCGGCAGATCGCGCTCGCCTCTGCCGAGCCTCACGCTTAGGAATCGCGCCGTGAGCGCTATCCACGCATTGCCGTCCTATCTGCAGCCGACGGGGGTCGGCACCTGGGGCGTGTTCCTGCAGCAAGTCGACCGGGCCACGGCGTCCCTGGGCGAACTCGCCTATCTGGTCGAAACGCTCAAGCGACCCAAGCGCATTCTCATCGTCGACATCCCGATACGCATGGACGACGGCACGGTGGCGCATTTCGAGGGTTACCGCGTGCAGCACAATACCTCGCGCGGACCGGGCAAGGGCGGCGTGCGCTTCCATCAGCATGTCACCCTGTCCGAAGTGATGGCGCTGGCCGGCTGGATGAGCATCAAGAACGCCGTCATCGGCGTCCCTTTCGGCGGCGCCAAGGGCGGCATACGCGTCGACCCGCGCGAATTGTCGGAAGCGGAGCTGGAGCGGCTGACGCGGCGCTATACCAGTGAAATCGGCATCGTCATCGGGCCGGACAAGGATATTCCCGCACCCGACGTCAACACCAACGAGAAGATCATGGCGTGGATGATGGACACCTACTCCATGATGCACGGCGCGACTTCGACCGCGGTGGTGACCGGCAAGCCCTTGTCGCTGGGAGGCAGCCGCGGGCGCCGCGATGCGACCGGCCGCGGCGTGTTCGTTTGCGGTCGCGCGGTGGCGGCGAAGCTCGGCTTGGCGATCGAGGGCGCGCGGGTGAGCGTGCAGGGTTTCGGCAACGTCGGCAATGCCGCCGCGCGCTGTTTTGCCCAGGCGGGGGCGCGGGTGATCGCAGTGCAGACGGTGGACGGCACCCTGCACAACCCGGCGGGACTGGATATCGCGAAACTCACCGCGCATCAGGACGCCGGCCGCCCCTTTGCCGAGTTCGGCGGCGGAACGGTCATTCCCGACGAAGCCTTCTGGGCGTTGGAGTCGGACTTCCTCATCCCCGCCGCGCTGGAGCAGCAAGTTACCGCTGCCAACGCCGGCCGAATCCGCACTCGCGTATTGCTGGAGGGGGCAAACGGCCCGACCACGCCCGAAGCGGACGACATCCTCGGCGCAAACGGCGTAGTGGTGGTGCCGGACGTGATCGCGAATGCCGGCGGGGTGACGGTCAGCTACTTCGAATGGGTGCAGGACATCGCGAGCTTCTTCTGGACCGAGGAAGAGGTGAACGGCCGGCTCGACAGCATCCTAAGCAATGCCTTCAATGCGCTATGGGAGGCGGCCAAGCAGAGCCGCGTCACGCTGCGCACTGCGGCGTTCACGCTGGCGTGCAAACGCATCCTCGAAGCACGCCACCTGCGCGGCCTGTATCCGTAGAATCTGTTGGAGGCCCGCCCCCGGGCCGATTGATATTCGATCCGGCACCGATCGCGGCGGGGCCCCGAGGGGCTAAAGGCGCCGCTCCTACATTCAGTGCACGCCGCGGCGGAAGCTGTAGCCCTTGAAGTTGAGGACGATGCCGTCGGCAACGATTTGCTCGAGTTTGAGGCCCGGCGCCACATCGTCGCCTTCGTGCAACAGCCGATTGTTGATGCCGACCAGTCGGTCTGCCGGCTTGGCGGAATAGGCGTGGACGGTGATCGACATCGGCGGCAACTCCTGCCTGATGGTATCCGGCAGATCGGACATCGCCAGGATTTTGGGCGCCGGCGCAGGGGGGGGCGGCTTGTCCAATGGCTTCGGCATCCGCTCGACCGCTTTCGGTGTCGCTTCGGGGGCGCGCGCGGCCAGCGTCGCGTCCGGGGCGGGCGCTGGCTTCGCCGCCGTGGCATCGCCTAACGCATGGGTGGCCACGTGCGGTTTATCCGCAGCCGTTGCATGCGGTGAGGGCGAGGGGGCCACAGGCGCTGCCGGGGTAGTAAGGCTCGGGGCTGCCGCGGGCACAGCAGGCGGCTGGGACACAGCGGGCGCAACCAATGCCGGAGCGGCCGCCGGCAGAGGCGCGAGCGCTGCTTCAGGCTCTTTCGCGACGACGCGCGCTGCGCTCGTCGGTTCCGTTTGCCAGGGCCGCAGCCAGCCGATGGCGATGCCCGTCCCGATCAACGCGAAAGCGATCGCGCCGTAAGTAGCAAGCGGCGCTTGCCTGGGCGCAGGCGCTGCCGCCTGGGTTGCAAGCAGGGTCGGGGCGGCGCCGCGCTGGCGTTCCTGATCCGATTTGCGCAAGGCGTCGAGAATGTAGGACATGGCTATTTTCCCTCTGCCTTGCGCGCGAGTCTGGGCGCTGCCGTGTCGCCGACGCTCGCAAGCCGCATCACGGTCTGCGGCCCGACGGCGCCGTCCGGAATCAGGCCGTGGGCAAGCTGGAAGCGCTTTACCTCGCGCGCGAGCGCATCGTCGAACACCTGGTCGGGGGTGGCCGTCCGCCCTTGCGCGTGTGCGAGCTGCTCCGCCAGCCATTGGGCGGCGGGTCCGCGCTCGCCCAGGCGGATGGTGTCCCGCACTTGCGGCGGCATGCGCCAGAGCAGGGTGTAGTAGCCGGACCATTGCGCGGCGAGGGCGCCAAGCGACACGGTTCGCGTTTGGCTGCCGAAGGTGAAGCTCGCGCTCTTGCCGTCCAATGCGGTCAGCGTGGCATTGAACTCTTCGCCGCGGTCGTTGCGCATGCGCAAGACTGCGGGACGATCGAGTTCGCGCAGCTCGTCCAGGCCCCCACGCGCACTGCGGCAGCGCAGCCCCAGGCCCTCCGCCTGGCGGCAGGCGTCTGCATCGCCGCGGAAATTCTCACCCCAGGCGCGAAACAGCGCGGTGTAGGCGAGATCGCGATTGGCAGCGAACGGTTCGCTGGACGGCCATTCCAGGTTCTCCGCCGCTGCAACGGGCGGCGCGGGCTGCGGCGCCGATTTCGCCGGAGCCGGATTCGCTGCTGCGGTCTGCTTCGCTTCGGCAGTGGAAGATTTCACATTCGCGTTGGATGGGGCATTCGCTGGCGGCACGGACCTGAAATCTCCCTCGTCGGCGCGATAGACGGCCAAGGCGAGCGCTGCGCCTGCGGCGAGCACCAGGCCGAGGCCGAGCAGGCGCCGCGCACTATTCGGGCTCACCGTCGGCTGGTGGAACACTTCGCGCGCTGCCTTGGCGAGCGTCGCGCCATCGATGCGCTCCTTGCCCTGCACGTAGGCACCAAGCAGCGACCGGTCGCACAGCACGTTGATCACCCTGGGCACGCCGCCGCTCAAGCGGTAGAGCCGCCCCATCAGCCGCTGCGGGATGAGTTGGCGCTTCGCGCCCGACACTTCCAGGCGATGACCGACATAGGCCGCGACTTCTTGCTTGGACAGAGGGCCGAGGTGGTAGCGCGCCACGATGCGCTGGCTCAGTTGCCGCAACTCGGGCCGCTCGAGCATGGCGCCGAGCTCGGGCTGGCCGATGAGGATGATCTGCAGGAGCTTCTTCTGGTTCGTTTCCAGGTTGGTCAAGAGGCGCATCTGCTCCAGCACTTCCGCCGCAAGGTTCTGCGCTTCGTCGATGATCAGCACCGTGTGCCGCCCTCTGGCGTGGGCTTCGAGCAGATAGGCATTGATGCCGTCGACGAAGACTTTGACGCTGCTGTTGCCGGCGGGGTAGGCGATGCCGAATTCGATGCAGATGGTCGAGAGCAGCTCCTCCACCGTGAGCTTGGGATTGAAGACGTAGGCGACGTCGCACGAGGCCGGGATCTGCTCGAGCAGGCAGCGGCAGACCGTGGTCTTGCCCGCGCCCACCTCGCCCGTGAGCAGCACGAAGCCGCCGTCGCCGTTCACGCCGTAGAGCAGATGCGCGAGCGCTTCCTGATGGCGCTGGCTGAGATACAGATAGCGCGGGTCGGGGGCGATCGAGAACGGCGTCTCGGCGAAGCCAAAGTATTGTCGATACATGCAGTGCGCGCGGGTGGAACGGACGGCGCCATTATAACGACTGCTGCCGAGCCGACGTGCCCGCGGAGGACGCTTGCTGTTCGCGCGAACGATTCCCGCCTTGCGCCTCCGGCACTTCTAACTTCTAGATTAATAGAGCACCCCGGCTGGCTTTCTTCGCTCAATATTTCAGACGCAAGCGACCTACCTGATCGCGGCGCTCGGGAATCGCGTGTTGGACGCGCGCCGACCTCCAAATTCGATCTGCATCCAGCTTGATCTAAATCAAACCCGAATTTTTGGGTGAAGCGTACGCTGCGCCTAGCATATTCGGAGTGTAAATGTAATAGGGATCAACCCTATCAGGGTTATCCCTAGTCAAAGCCAGGTATGTCGGGCGAGATCGAATCAGTGCGGCAATTGCTCAGGGAGGCGGATCCGTTCGGGTTCGCCGTCGCGGTTTTGTAAAACCAGGGAGAAGGGAATGAATCCTAAGCTTGTTAGGTGGGGCTTGACGGCCCTGATGGTCGGGACGCTGGCCGCCTGCGGTGGCGGAGGCGGAGGCACGACGACTGCCGCCGCGCCGGCTGCCGGGGGTGCTGGGGGGGCTGTCGCAGCTGCAGGCGCTCCAGTAGGAACCGCCGTGGTCACTGCGGCTGCGGCTGCCCCGGCGACGACCAACACTGCGGCCAATCCGGCACAGGCGTTCGCCCTCGTGAACGCGGCGGGCGGCGCGGCAGTCACGGTCAACAGTCCCCCAGTCCTGAACTTTACCGTGATCGACTCGACGGGTAAGTTCGTCTCCGGTCTAAAACTCGCCAATACCGCTGCCGCGTCTTCGGCGGCCGCCAGCACCGCCGATCCCATCTGCGGCGGCGCCAACGTCACGGCGGCGATCGCCAAGTTCGATGGTTCCAACTGGCAAAGCCTGATTTCGCGCCAGCGTTTGGCGGCTGACAGCAAGACCCAGTTCGCCGTCGTCGAAGGCACGACCGATCCGAAGCCGACCGCGGGTGGTCAGACCATCACCAAGGCTGACGGCACGAAGGTGACCGGCCAGATCAAGAACGCGGATGACGCGGCGGCCATCGCCGATCCGACCAAGCGCGTCGTCGGTGTATTGCAGGAAAACACAGCGGGCGGCTACTACACGTATTACTTCGCTACGGACGTGTCGAAAGCGCTGGCGATGGCCGACGCGGTCGATGTGCAAAACGTGACCCAGGGCAAGCTCGCGAACAACGGCAACCTGGCAGTGAAAGACGGCAAGACCATCCATCGCGTCGGCCTGCAACTTTGCTACACCGATCCGGCGTCGAAGGCCAAGATCACGGTCAATCCGACCTACGACTTCACCATCGGTTCGAACGGCATAGCAACCCCCGTGCTGGCGTCCGACGGCAAGACCTACGCCCGCGGCAATGCCGTGGTCGATACGGCGAGCTGCAACGAATGCCACGAGAAACTGGCAGTGCACGGCAACATCCTCACCGCCAATCCGCGCATCAACACGGACTACTGCGTGATCTGCCATAACGTCGGCAGCAAGGATTACAACACCCAGCCGGCGAGCGGCGACGTCAATGCCGCCAGCTCCATCAGCCTGAAGTCGATGATTCACATGCTGCACGCTGGCAAGACCTGGCTGACGGCCAAGAACTACAAGATCGTCAACCTTGCATTCAAGGCTACCGACGCAAGCGGCAACGTCACCGGCACGGCCTTCCCGCAGGACGTGAGGAACTGCACCAAGTGCCACGACAACACCGTCGCTGCGCAGGCGGACAATTGGAAGAACGTGCCCACGCGGCTTGCCTGCGGCTCCTGCCACGACGGCATCGATTTCACGACCGGCAAAGGCACGACGCTTGCCGACTACGCGGCCGGCAAAGCCGCGACCAGCCTCGGCCACATTGGCGGCGCGAAGAAGGACGATAGCCAGTGCGTGCTTTGCCACGACGCGACTACCATACCCATCTATCACCAGACGACGATCGCTACGCCGCACAATCCGACCGTCAAGTCCGGCGTCGGGAGCTTCGAATTCAAGCTCGCGAGCGCGACCCTCAACGCCAGCAACCAAGTGGTGGTCAAGTTCCAGGTCTTGAAGAACGGCTCGGCCGTGAAATTCAATGACTACGTTGCAGGCGGTGTCCTGATCACCGGTTACACGGGTACCCCGCGCTTCGTCGTCATGTATTCGACCGCGCAGGACGGCATCGCCAATCCTTCCGATTGGAATGCAAGCCTTACCGTCAACTTGACGGATGTATGGGCGAGCAGCTTCGGCAACAGCTTGACGCTGTCCGACGCGGCGACGAACACCTACACGGCGGTACTGGCCGGCGTAAGCGCGACGCAGAATGCAACAGTGCCGAACGACGCAAAGATGTTGACGGTGGCGATGGCGCGCTACTTCACCGACGCGACTTACGGCAATTTGCCCGGTAAAGCGGCCATGATGACCGTGAGCGGCAACACGCCGGACGGCAAGGCGAATGTCGCGCGGCGCGTGATCTTCAACGAGTCTAGCTGCAACACCTGCCACGACCGGCTCGGTAGCCTGCCGTCCTTCCATAGTGGCGCCTACAACGTTGCGCTGTGCGCGGGCTGCCACACCCCGAACGGCACCAATAGCGGCTGGTCGTATTCCTTCCGCGTCTGGGTGCACGGTATCCACGGCAACAGCAGACGCACGGTGCCGTACAGCTTCGCCGCGACCCTAAACAAAGACGGCGCCACGCCGCAAGGTTACTGGCAGGTCGGCTATCCCGGCGTGCTGAGGAACTGCGAAACCTGCCACTTGGAGGGGACGTACGACTTCAGTGCAAGCCAGTACACCGCGGACTTGATCGCGAACATGCTGTACGTGACCAACGCCGCCGGTAAGCTGGACAATACCGGTGCCACCACCTGGTATAAGATGCCGCAGACGAAGAACCCCGACACGGTGGTGAAAGGCGGCCAGACCTATGCGTACGGTTCGTCCTTGAAACTCCCGGGCAGATCGGGCGCGCTGGTCGTCGACAATACGACCGATTTCGGCACCGGCTGGAGCGTCGACAAGACGACGAATAAGATTCTCACGGGTGCGGCTGTGACAACTCAAGCCAACAACCTGGTGAGCTCGCCCATTACGGCAGTGTGCTCCAGCTGCCACGACGACGCGGCCGCGCTCACTCACATGACGACCACCGGCTACGGTTCGTTCTACCGGCCGCGTGGTACGGCGGGTGTGACCGATGCGAATACGGCGTTGGGTTCGTCGAGCGAGCAATGCATGTTCTGCCACGGCCCAGGCAAGACCCTGCCGATCAAGACCGCGCACAATCCTGCGTGGGATCTGACGGTGTCGCCGATCAAGACGCCTTGGTAAGCGAGTCGGAAGCGAGGCCGGCGCAATACCGGCCCCGCTGAACCGAAGAAGAAATCGGAGCACGGAAGTTCGAGCTTCGAGCGTAACAAGCAGAAAGAACTGAAGTGAATCAACCCGGACGCGCAACGCATCCGGGTTTTTCTTTGCGCGTCAGTTTCATCATCCAGGCCGGGCTTCGACTTCTGGCCGAATTCGTTCGCGTTGCGTCTGTGTGATTTACATCAAATGAGCGGCGTTTGATCTACATCAAACTCACCGCCGGAACTAATTTGATGTGGATCAACCGTGAAAAACCACGTCGGCAGTACGCTGCACTCCAATAAGTTGTGCAGAATTGCGCCGTCCCCCAACTGTGGCGCGCAAATAAATCAAGTAGTTCAATAGGTTGTAGGAGAAGCGGGGACGGTGGGAGCGGTACCAACGGTTTTCTTTGTAACGAGGGAGAAGTTGATGAAATCTGCGCTATGTAGGTGGGGGCTCACGGCCCTCATGGTCGGCACGCTTGCCGCGTGCGGCGGTGGCGGCGGTGGTGGTGGTTCAACGACTGCCGCGGCGCCAGCAGGCGGGGGCGCTGCAGCGGCTACCGCGATTACGGGCAACGCGGTCATCACCGCGGCTGCCGCGAGCCCGGCAACTACCAACACTGCGCAGAATCCGGCGCAGGCGTTCGGACTGATCGTCCAAGCCGGTGCGACGCCGGTGACGATCAACAGCCCGCCGGTCGTGAACTTCACCGTCATCGATTCCACCGGCAAGTTCGTATCCGGCCTGCAACTCGCCAATACGGCCGCAGCGAGCAGCACGGCGGCGAACGCTGCGGATCCGAATTGCGGCGGCGCCAATATCGCGTTCGGCATTTCGAAATGGACCGGCACCTACTGGCAGAGTCTGATCTATCGTCAGCGCTATGTCGCAGGGACTGCTCTTGCGGCGAAGAACCCGACGGCATTTACGGTACCGGCCGGGAACCTCGACCCGACACCGACTGCCGGCGGCCAGACGCTCACCAAGGCGGACGGCACCAAAGTCACCGGCGCGCAGATCAAGAACGCGGACGATGCGGCGGCGATCACCGATCCGACGAAGCGCATCGTCGGCGTGTTGAAGGAAAACACCGCCGCCGGTTACTACACGTATTATTTCGCTACCGATGTCGTCAACCCGCTGCTGCTTTCCAACGCGGTCGACGTGCAATCGATGACTCAGGGCGTAATCGCGAACAACGGCAATGTTGCGGTGAAGGACGGCAAGACTGTGCACCGCGTTGTGGGCGTGTTCTGCTATACCGATCCGGCGACCAACCAGAAGTCTGTTGTCAACCCGGTGTTCGACTTCACCATCGGCTCGAACGGGGTCGCAGTTCCCGTGACTGGCGCAGACGGCAAGACGCCCGCGCTTTCGCGCCAAGTGGTCACCAAGGATTCCTGCAACGAGTGCCATCAGACGCTCGCTGCGCATGGCAAGCGCGTCGATCCGAACCTGTGCGTGAACTGCCACAACCCGGACAGCACGGACTACACCACGAATAACAACGTGGACTACCGGATGATGATCCACCGCATCCACTTCGGTCCCGGGCTGGTGAACGACTACACGGTGAACGGCACGGTCGCCAAGGCGACCGACGCCTCGGGCAACGTCACCGGCACCAGGTATCCGCAGGACATCCGCAACTGCACCACCTGCCACGACGGTTCGGCGAACGCCAAGCATCCGACGCCGCAGGGGGACAACTGGAAGAACAATCCCAGCCGCGCAGCCTGCGGTTCCTGCCACAACGGCATCGACTTCTCCACGGGCAAGGGCCTAACCCTAGCGGACGCCGCAGCCGGATTGACGACCTCGACCTACGGTCACATCGGCGGCGCGCAGCCCGACGACAGCAAATGCAATCTTTGCCACAATTCGACCAGCATCCCGACCTATCACGTCGCCGCGTTGGAGCCGAACCAGGCCGCGACGCTCTTCACCGGCGGCACGAACAGCAACACCAACGCCGCGTGGGTCGCAGCCAACGTCAACAACCTGCCTTCCGGCGCAATCACGCCCAGCTACGACATCTCGAGCGTGTCGCTCAATTCCTCGCGCAATCCGGTCATCGTGTTCCGCATCCTGCAGAACGGACAGCGCAAGGACTTCAACACCTATAGCGCCACGGGCAAGACCGAGATCTGGGACAATTTCATGGGCGCGCCGAGCGTGTACTTCGTCTTCGCCGTGCCGCAAGACGGCATCACTGCGCCGGCTGATTTCAACGCGTCGATTTCGGCGTCCGTCAGGCAGCTGTGGAACGGTTCGGCCTCGGGTAACAGCACTGGCACGTTGACCGGGCCGGACGCGAACGGTTACTACACTGCCACCATCACGGGCTCGAAAGTTCCCACGACGGCGGTGATGCTCACCGGCGGCGTCGGCTATAGTTATAGCCTGCCCGGCGCCACGACTGCGGCCACCGGCGGCACCATGCCGCTCACGCAGACCAATCTGCCCGACTATCCCATCACCAAGTCGGCGGTGAATGCCAACTTCTACACCGGCGGCTTGATCGTGGTGGCGCAGGATCAGAAGATGGTCGCAACGGGCTACACCGGCCGGCGCGCGATCGTCGACGATGCGAAGTGCGACAAGTGCCACGTGCAGCTCGGCGCGATGACCGACGACGGTTTCCACGCCGGTCAGCGCAACGACGGCCCGACCTGCTCCTGGTGCCACAACCCGGGACGCACAAGTTCCGGCTGGTCCGTGGCATCGAACTACTACATCCACGCCATCCACGGCGGACAGAAGCGCACGGTGAACTACACTTACGACGCGGCTTCGACCACGGAAGGATTCTGGACTATCAAATTGCCGCCGAGCGTCAGCATGCCCAACAGCAGCTATAATGTGCTGCGCAATTGCCAGACCTGCCACGTGGCCGGCATGTACGACTACAGCAATTCGGCGACGACCAGCGCGTACCCGAACATGCTGTGGGATACGGTGGCAACCGGGGCCTTCCCGAGCGCGACCGCGAACTACACCTTGAACAACAAGGTGAGCTCGACCACGGCGTCCACGGGGCTAAGCTGCGGTGCGAATTCGGCCACGGTCGGCGATGCCACTGGAGTGACGGCGTTCAAGTATTCGCCGTATGTTCTCCAGTCGAGTTCGACTTCGGTGGTCGATTACGGCGTCGGTTTCAGCTTCAACGCGTCGGCCACGGCGGTGTCGAATGGCTGCTCGCCCACGACGGGTGCCGGCGTAGCCTCCGATCCGACGACCATCGTCTACTCGCCCTACTCGGTCGCGCCGCAAGGCACGCATGACGCCGATGGGTCGACGCTGGTGATGTCGCCCTTTGCCTCGGCCTGCGTTTCCTGCCACGACGGCAAGAACCGCCTCGGCACCATGAGCGACGTAAAGACGCACATGAAGCAGAACGGAGCATCGTTCTATGTGCCGCGCAGCAGCGTTTATGCATCGGCGACGAGCACGGCGCTGGTGAACTCCGAGTCCTGCCTGCTGTGCCACGGGGCGACCGGCGTAGCGGCGATTTCGGCCATGCACCAGAAGTGATCGAAGTCTGAGCGCAATTTCCCGGAGCGCGGTTCGCCGTACTCCGGGGAAGAAACAGAAGTAAAATCAGGCCCGGAAGCGGCAACGCTTCCGGGTTTGTTTTTGTTGAGCTCGAAATCTTGCCCCGGCGCCGTCACTTCCGCGTCGAGTCGCCCGGCATATCCTTGCAGGAGAATCCTCGATGAAGCACCGTACTATCCGTTCGATGTACCTTGCGCTGGCCCTGCTTGTGGCCGCCAATATGACGCTTGCCGCAGCCGCCAAGAGTTCCGATCAGGCACCGAGCAAGCCAGCGAGCCACGCAAAGTCTTCAGCAAAAAAGAAGCAATCCGTGCCGCAGGAGAAGCGCGTGGACATCAACAGCGCCTCCAAGCAGGAATTGATGAAGCTGCCTTATGTCGACGAGGCGACCGCGGACAAGATCATCGCCGGCCGGCCCTATCTTTCCAAGGCGCAACTCGTGAGCAAGAACATCATCGGCATGGGTCCGTATCAGACGATCACAGATCAGATCATCGCGAAGCAGAATACGCCGCCGAAAGCGAAGCAGACCCCGGCGCCGAAGTAGTAGCGGCACAGCGCAGCGACTTCGAGCCGCGGCCGGCCTTGCCCCGCGCTGGGTAGAGTCAGTTCGAGTTTTCGCTGGGGAAGTCGCTCGATCGCCAGCGTGAATTCGTACCGAAAGCGCGCGCAATTGCGCGGCTCTGCAATTGCGGTGCAAGGCAATCTAATTTAGTATTCGCCGTGGGTTTTTGTAATGCCGCGTAGCGGCTGATTTGCCGGGTGCGCGCTCCATCGCAGGGGCGCGCCGGCTTGTTCTCCGAGCAGGGAGCCGGCATGTCCTCAAGAAAAAGGGGTGGTCATGAGCAAGAATCGATCGTTCCCTCAACGGATCGACCTTGTTTTCCGAGTGGATGTTCTTCGGGGTGTGGCGGCAGCGGCACTGGCGTTGGCGCTTGCGGGTTGCGGCGGCGGGGGCGGCTCCAGCACCGCCGCGACATCACCCGCTTCCCCGATCACCGGCGGCTCGGCCGGAGGCACCGCTGCGTTGGCAGCGGCAGCTACGCTCAACATGGGCATCCAAAGCGTGACCATCAACAGCCCGCCGGTAGTGAATTTCACCGTCACCGACCAGAACGGCGTCGGCATGGTCGGCCTGGTCGATACCGATCTGCGCTTCAACATCGCCAAGCTGGTCCCGGGCCAAAATGGCGAACCGAGCACCTGGCAGAACTACATCAATGTCGCCAGCGGCGGAGCGGTGCAAGGTGGCCAGGAACGCAAGGCCTCGGGATTTGCCTGGGGTACGCTCATCAACCACGGCGACGGCAGCTATACCTATACGTTTGCCACCGACATCAAGAGCGCGACTACCAATCCGTGCCCGGCGCCCTGCACCGATGCTGCCGGTAAAGCCCTCGACATCAGCTACCAGCCGAATTTCACGCATCGCGTCACCATTCAGCAGGCAAACGGCACCTATCCGAACGCGACGGCGAGCTTCGATTTCGTTCCCTCCGGCGGCACGGGCGCGGCACGCGACGTGGTGGTGAACGCCACCTGCAACCAGTGCCACGAGCAGCTCACCGCACACGGCACGCGCGTCGACGTGAAGCTCTGCGTCACTTGCCACAACCCCGGCTCTTGGGTCGCGGGCGCCGCCAATGTCCCGGTGGATTTCAAGGTGATGATCCACCGTATCCACTACAACAATAACGGCACTGCTTTACCTAGCGTCATCAGCACCACGGCGCCCACGCCTTACGTCGTCGCCGGCACCGATTTTTCCGCCGTGACGTTCCCGCAGGACGTGCGCAGTTGCAGCCGCTGTCACGATGGTTCGATCAGCGCGCAGGGCGACAACTGGAAGATGCAGCCCAGCATGCAGGCCTGCGGTTCATGCCACGACGACGTTTATTTCGGCACCAAGCCCGACCCGGCGAAGCCTTACCAGATCCTCGGACATCCGGGCGGCGTACAGCTGGACAATAGCGGCTGCGCGTTGTGCCACGAGGCGGGCAAATTCACCGGCCCGCAGGACATCGTGGTCGCGCACAACTTCCCGACTCGCTTCAAGGCGGCTTCGGCGAAGTTCCAGTACAACATAGTCAGCGTCACGCCGACGACTGCGGGCAGCGCGCCGGTCATCACCTTCTCGGTCACCGATCCGACCAACAACAACGCGCCCTACGACATCAAGGCGGCGCCAGCATTCACGGCGGGCGCCAACAGCACTCTCACGGTCAAGCTCGGCTGGACCAAGACGGGCATCGCCGACATCGGCAACGACGGCAACGGCCAGAGCTACGGCCAACCGATCAGCATCAACCTCCTCAACAACGCTGCGGTCGTCGCCGGGACCACCGCCGGCACTTACACCGTCACTTCGACGACCGCTATTCCCGCAGGACAAACGGGCACGCTGCGCGTGATGATGGAAGGCCATCCGGCGGGCGACGTCACCACCGCGGGGACTTTCACCGACCGGCTGAAGGTGAAGAGCGTGTTCAAGGATTTCGCCGTCACCGGCACGGCGACGGCGCGGCGGGCGGTAGTCGACGTGGCGAAGTGCGACGTCTGCCACGGCGTGCTCAGCTTGCACGGCAACAACCGCACCGAGGAGCCGCAGGTATGCGCGGTCTGTCACAACCCGAATGCGACCGACGCGGCCCGGCGGCCGCAGACGGCGGGAGTTTTGACGGGCGGCGTGGACGGCAAGCTCGAGGAGTCGATCGACTTCAAACGCATGATCCACGGCATCCACGCCGGCCAAGCGTCGAACGGTGGATTCCGCACTACCGGACTGGTCGTCTACGGCTTCGGCGGCAGCGTCAATGATTTCAGCAAAGTGGTCTTCCCCGGGAAACTGAGGGATTGCACCATGTGCCACGCCGGAACCTCCTATCAGCTGACAGGCATTTGGACTCAGCCGACGGCGAACGGAATTCTGGGCAGCACTATTAGTTCCGGCGCCTCCGCCACGGATCCGACCGACAACCTGCGAATTTCGCCGATTGCGGCGGTGTGCTCTTCCTGTCACGATAGCGCTGTTGCGAAACTGCACATTCAGGATCCGGCGCAGGGCGGAAACTTCTCCGCCACGCAAGCGGCGCTCAATGCCGCCGTGCCCGAGTCCTGCGGCTTGTGCCATGGCTCGGGCGCGGTATTCGACGTGAAAGTGGTGCACAAGGTGCAGTAGTCCCGGAGTAGGGGAGCTTGGTTAATCGACAGCGCTAACAGGCAGAGAACAATGAAGACGATCAAACCATTACTTGCCGTATTGCTGCTATGTTCGGGACTCGTGCTGGGCGGTGCAGCGCCCGCCGCCGAAGAAAAAGCGCCGGCGGCCGAAGCGCCCGCTGCGCCGCCCGAGGTGCTGCAAGGTACCGAATACAGCGAGAAAGGCGCCGACACCTGCCTCACCTGCCACGTCGAGAGCCCGGACTCCCCGGTGTACGCGATTTTCAAGACCAAGCACGCCAATCGCGCCGACAAGCGCACGCCATTTGCCGGCTTGCAGTGCGAGGCCTGCCACGGCCCGGGCGCGAAGCACGCCGGCAGCGCCGACAAGACGCTGATCAACACCTTCAAGGCGGGCGACCGGCGCACGCCCGAGCAGATGAACAAGTATTGTCTCGCTTGCCACAAAGGGGGTAACCGCATGCAGTGGCATGCGAGCGTGCACGAGACCAACAAGCTCGCCTGCGCCACCTGTCACAAGATCCATGCTGCGCACGACCCGGTTCTGGCCAAGGCGACGCAAGCGGAGGTCTGCTACAAGTGCCACCGGCAGCAGCGCATGGATTTCAACAAGCCTTCAGTGCATCCGGTGCGTTTTGCACAAATGACTTGCAGCGAGTGTCACAACCCGCACGGTACGACGGCGGAGAAGTTGCTCGTGAAATCCACGATCAACCAGACTTGCTACACCTGCCACGCGGAGAAGCGCGGCCCGTTCCTGTGGGAGCATGCGCCGGTGGCGGAGGACTGCACCCTGTGCCACTCGCCGCACGGCTCCACGCGGATGGTATTGCTGAAAAAGAGCCCGCCGCTGCTATGCCAGCAATGCCACACGGTGGCGGGCCACCCGGCGGTGGCGCACACGCCGACGGCACTACCCGGTGGCGGTGGCGGCGGCTCGGCGTTCCTGTTGGCCGGGGCATGCGTGAACTGCCATTCTCAGATACACGGCTCGAACAATCCGTCCGGAGTGAAGCTGATGCGCTAGCCGCCGGCGCATCCGTCCGGGACGAGATCGAGGGGACGGGATACGCGGCGCGAATCGCAGCGACAAACTGAAAACAGGACCAGAACATGAAAACACCCAATCAACTGTTTCTGTTCAGCGTGATGTCGGCACTGTCGGCGGCGGCGCTGGCCGACGGAGCGGATTCGCCACGCCCCGACACGTCCCAGTGGAAATGCGAGTCCTGCAAGTTCGAGCAGGGGACGAGCGGCTCGGTCGACGTCGGCGCCGGTTACGTATCGAACCGGTCGGCGAAGTTCGGCGAATACAACGGTCTCAACAAGGACGGCGGCTTTCCCGTCGGCGACGGCGCGGTAAGTTATCGCGGCAAGGACGGCAATTACTGGAACCTCAACGCGTCGAACCTCGGCCTCAATACGCGTTCGATCGGCGCGGAGGGCGGGCAACAGGGCCAGTACAAGCTGCGGCTGAATTACGACGAGCTGCAGCACATCATTTCCGACACGGCGGTCACGCCCTATATCGGCAGCGGCGGCACGACGCTGACGCTGCCGGCAGGGTTCCCGGCCGCGACCACCGCGGCCATGCCGCTCGGCAGCGCTCAAGCCGTGGACATCGGCATGCGGCGCAAGCGCGTGGGGGTGGGCGCGGCCTGGACGGCGGTGGAGAATTGGGAGTACGCGCTCAATTTCCGCAACGAGACCAAAGATGGCACCAAGCGCAGCGCCGGCGCCTTCTTCCTCAACTCGGCGCAACTGCTCGAGCCGGTCAATTACTCGACCGATCAGGTAGATGCCTCGGCGACCTACAGCAGCGGCAAGTTGCAGGCGAAGTTCGCTTACTACGGATCGACCTTCCGCGATCGCAACAGCTCGCTCACCTTTCAGGATCCTTACACCACCCTCACCGGGGAACGCTTCGGCCAGCTCACTCTGCCGCCCGACAACCAGTTCCACCAGGTTTCCGCATCGGCAGGCTATCAGTTCACCGACAAGACGCGCGGCAGCGCCGACATCGCCTACGGCCGGATGAGCCAGAATGCGAGCTTTCTTGCGCCGACGTTGAACACCGTGGCGATCGGCTTGCTGCAGCCGCTGCCGTCTGCATCGCTGGACGGGCGCGCGAACACGCTGGATGCGAATCTGAAGCTCAGCTCCGCCGTTACCGACCGCCTGCGTTTGAACGGCGCTTATACCCGCAATGAACGCAACAATCAGACGCCGCAGGCGCTCTACCCCGTGGTGTCGACCGATATGTTCGGCCCGACCCCGAGGATGAATCTTCCCTACAGCTTCACCCAAGATAAGCTGAAACTCTCCGGCGATTACAAGGCGACGGAGCGCGTGCGCGCCTCGGCCGGCTTCGACTACGACACGCACAAGCGCACCTTCCAGGAAGTCGACCGCACGCGCGAGGACACCGTCTGGGGCAAGGTCAGCTCGCATATCGTCGACACGGTCGACCTCAGCTTCAAGTACGCGCACTCGGTGCGGCGCAACAACGGCTACCAGGTCGTTCCGGGCATTACCCCGCCGGAAAATCCGCTGCTGCGGAAATACAGCTTGGCTGACCGCACGCGCCAGACGACGGGCTTGCGCATCGACATCGCCGCGTCTGAGAACGTGAGCGCCGGGCTCGGCTTCGATCTCTCCAACGACGATTACACCAACTCGACCATAGGCCTCCTGAACGGGCGCGAATTTGCGGTCAACGGAGACGTTTCCGTGATCATCAGTCCGGAGACCAGCATGCGCTTCTACGGCGGTCACCAGGAAATCCGCTCGCTGCAGGCGGGCAGCCAGGTGTTCGCGGCCGCGGACTGGACCGGCGAGAACATCGACACCGTGGATTTCCTCGGCGTCGGCGTGAAGCACGCCGTGATCAAGGACAAGTTCGATATCGGCGCCGATTTCAACCTCACCCGTTCGCGCAGCCAGATCAACGTCTTCACCGGTGCGCCGAACAGCGCCTTCCCGGACATGACGGCCGCGCTCTCCAGCTTCAAGCTGTATGCGGACTACAAGGTGAACGAAAAGATGTCCTTGATCGGCAGCTACTGGTACGAGCATTACAACAGCGGCAACTGGATGCTCGACGGCGTCGCGCCCAGCGCTATCCCGAACGTGGTCACCTTCGGCGAGCAGGCGCCGTACTACAAGGTACAGGTGATCCGCATGGCGGTGCGCTACAAGTTCTAGAACGCGAGCGCAGGATCGGAGCGGGCGACGAGCAGGCTGCCGTCGCCCGTGTCGTTTGTGGGGGCATGCCCACTTGCCACCCAAGGGGATTTCCTTTGGGGCGTAGATCTCCCAAATCAGTCGAGATTAAGCGGCGGCTCGTCCATCAATGCGATTTGTTCGCGCAGCTCCAGGATCCGGTCTTGCCAGTAGCGCTGGGTGTTGAACCAGGGGAAGGCGGCAGGAAAGGCCGGATCGTCCCAGCGCCGCGCGATCCACGCGCTGTAGTGGATGAGCCGCAGCGTGCGCAGCGCTTCCACAATTTGCAGTTCACGCCGGTCGAAGGCGTGGAACGCCTGGTAGCCGGCGAGCACGTCCGCAAGCTGGCGCGTCATGCTGGCGCGATCGCCCGAGAGCAGCATCCAAAGATCCTGCATCGCGGGGCCCATCCGCGCGTCGTCGAAGTCGACGAAATGCGGGCCGTGCGCCTGCGTGCTGTCCGTCCACAGCACGTTGCCCGCGTGGCAGTCGCCATGTAGGCGCAGGTAGGCGAGTGTGCCGGCGCGCTCGTGACAGCGGCGTACGCCGTCCAGAGCCTGTGCCATTACGCTCTCCCAGGCCGGTGCAAGATCGGCCGGCACGAAGCCGCTCGCGAGCAGGAAGTCGCGTGGCTCGGTGCCGAAGCTCGCTAGATCGAGCGTTGGCCGCTCGCGGAACGGGACGAGCGCGCCGACCGCGTGAATGCGGCCGATGAAACGGCCTATCCATTCGAAGGTCTCGCGCGATTCGAGGTCCGGCGCACGGCCGCCGCGCTTCGGATAGAGGGCGAAGCGGTAATCGCCGAAGCGGTGCAGCGTGCGACCGTCGACGACGAGCGGGGCGACGACCTGGATTTCACGCTCGGCGAGTTCGCGCACGAATTCGTGCTCTTCCAGAATCTGCGCATCGCTCCAGCGTTGCGGACGGTAGAATTTCGCCACCACGATGGGCGCGGGCGACTCGGCCTCGGTCTGGGACTCCAGCCAAATCTGGTAGACGCGGTTCTCGAAGCTGTTTAGTGCGAGCAGGCGCCCGTCGCCGCGCAGGCCGATGCTTTCCAGGGCATCGAGGACGCAATCGGGCGTAAGGCCGGCATAGGGGACGGCAAGCGGCGTGTTCACCCGCGCATTTTACGGTGTCACGGGTGGCGGCGCAGCGCCACGCCGGCGCGGGCTATGTCTTGTTGCCCTTGGGAATGAAGCGCAGCGCGACGCCGTTGTTGCAATAGCGCAGTCCGGTCGGCTGCGGGCCGTCGTCGAACAGATGGCCGTGATGACCGCCGCAGCGCGCGCAGTGATATTCGGTGCGCGGCAGGATCAGCTTGAAGTCGCGGCTGGTGGCGAATGCGCCCGGGATGGTGGTGAAAAAGCTCGGCCAGCCGGTGCCGCTGTCGAATTTCATGGCCGAGCTGAATAGCGGCAGTCCGCAACCCGCGCAGACGAATACCCCTGGGCGCTTCTCGTCGTTTAGCGGGCTCGTCCACGCGCGTTCCGTGCCCTCGTGCCGCAGCACATCGTAGGCCGAGCCTGCGAGGCGTTTCTTCCATTCGGTGTCCGGAAGATTGAGCGGCTCGGCGCTTGTCGCCACCTCCGCGCCGGCGGCGAGCAGCATCTTCCAATTCTTCTGAAGCTCTTCCACGCTCGTTCCTCCTTTAGCAAGCACGGCTCGCGCGAATCCCGCCAGCGGCAATGCAGCGATCAACCCCATCAAGCCGCGTCTGTCCATGCATTGCTCCTTATTGCGCCACGCACTATACCCTACAAGCTGCCGGCGCTCACGTTGCGGGAAGCCGTGTAAAATCGCGAAAAGCACAAAATCGATATGGAATTGATGCCATTGCCTTCCGATAACTTAGTCGAAGTTTCCGACGTCAAGTTCAGTTATGGCGAGCGCGAAATCCTCAAGGGACTGAGCCTTTCCATTCCCCGCGGCAAGGTGGTGGCGATCCTCGGCGCGAGCGGCTGCGGCAAGTCCACGCTGCTGCGGCTGATCGGCGGCCAGGAACGGCCATCCGCGGGCACCATCCGCGTCGACGGCCAAGTGGTGCACGAGCTCGATACCGACAGCCTGTACCGCCTGCGCCGCAAGATGGGGATGATGTTCCAGGCCGGGGGGCTGTTCACCGATCTTTCGGTGTACGAGAACATCGCTTTTCCCCTGCGCGAGAACAGCGATCTTCCCGAGGCGCTGATCCGCTCGCTCATCCTGATGAAGCTGCACGTGGTCGGCCTGCGCGGCGCGCGCTCGCTGATGCCGAGCGAGCTCTCCGGCGGCATGACGCGTCGCGTCGCGCTGGCGCGCGCCATCGTGCACGATCCCATGCTCGCCATGTACGACGAGCCCTTTGCGGGGCTCGATCCGATTTCGCTCAACGTCATAGCCGACCTGATCCGCCGCCTGAACGATGCGCTCGGCACCACCTCGATCATCGTGACCTACGACGTCAGCGAATCCTTGAAGCTCGTCGACTATCTCTACGTCATTGCCGACGGCGTGGTGGTCGGGGAAGGCACGCCGGAGGAGATGCTCGCATCCGACAACCCGGTCGTGCACCAGTTCATCCATGCCGAGCCGGACGGGCCGATCGCGTTCCATTATCCTGCTCGGCCGATCGGCGAGCAGCTGCGCTTGAAATAGGCTGGCGTGGCGGCGCCGGCCGCGGCTGCAGCGTAGGCAAACACATGTCGACCGAGCGCAAACCCGTGGATGCCCTGGCCGTCGCCATGATGGTGCTGCTGTGCATGTCCTGGGGTTTCCAGCAAATCACCATCAAGTTCGCGGCGGCGGGGATATCGCCCATCATGCAGGCGGGACTGCGCTCGATCATCGCCACGGCGCTGCTGCTTCTCTGGGCGTGGTGGCGACGCATCCCGCTGTTTGCGCGCGACGCCACCTTTGCCGCCGGGATCGCCGCCGGCGCTTTGTTCGCGGGCGAATTCGTGTTCATCTACGCGGGGCTCGCCTACACCGCGGCTTCGCGCATGGTGGTGTTCATCTATCTCGCGCCTTGCCTCACCGCGCTCGGCTTGCAATGGTTCGTTCCCGGCGAGCGCCTGAGCGCAGGGCAATGGACGGGAGTGGTGCTCGCCTTTCTCGGCATGGCGCTCGCGTTCGCCGAAGGTTTCGGCGCCGCCCGCGGCGCGACCCTGGTGGGCGACGTGTTCGGCGTCATCGCGGCGCTGCTCTGGGCGGCCACGACGGTGCTGATTCGCGCCACGCGCTTGAGCGCGGCGAGCGCGACCAAGACGCTCTTCTACCAGCTCGGCGTTTCCGCCCTCGCGCTGCCGCTCGCGTCGCTTGCGGTAGGCGAGGCGGGGGTGACCGCACTCACAGCGAAGGTGGTAGCGAGCCTCGTCTACCAAAGCGTGATCGTGGCGTTCGTCAGCTACCTCGTCTGGTTCTGGCTGCTCACGCGCTATCTCGCGGGCAGGCTGGCGGTGTTCTCTTTCCTCACGCCGCTGTTCGGCGTCGCCTTCGGTGTGATGATCCTGGCAGAGCCTTTGTCAGCCGCCTTCGGCGGCGCGGCACTCCTCGTCGGGGCGGGGATCGTCCTGGTGAACCGCCCCGCGAGGTAGGACCGCCCGCGGGTAAACCAATCGCGGGCTGTTAAGGGCTCTTGCCTGGCGATGCGCCGCCTGCCTGCGCGATCTGAGCTTCGCTCGCGCCTCAGGCGCCGGGCCGCTGCGAGAACGTGCGCCCGAATACCGACTCGGCGATGCGATTCTTGAGGATTTCGAGCGAGCCGCCCGCGATCATCCAGCCGCGGCAGCGCCGCAGGCAGTATTCGACCAGCGACTCCTGGCTGTAGCCCATGCCTCCCATCACTTGCAGGGCTTCGCTCGCGACCTCGTATCCCGCCTGATTGCAGAATGCCTTGGCGATCGCGGTTTCCTCCGCCGACGGGAAGCCGCGGTCGGCATTGGCCGCCGCGCGATAGAGCAGCAGCTGGCCGGCGTCGAGCTTCATCTTCATCTCGGCGAATTTCCACTGCAGCCCCTGGAACTCGCACAGGAGGCGTCCGAACTGTTTGCGCTGCAACGCCCAGGCGCGGGCTTCTTCGTAGGCGTAGCGGCCGAGCGCGAGCGAGCGCGCGGTATTGCCGATGCGCTCGACATTGAAGCCTGCGATCTGTTTCTTGAAGCCGCCTTCCTTCAGCACCACCATTTCCGGCGGCACGTAGACCTGGTCGAGATACAACTGCGCCCATTCCTCGCCGGACATGAAGCTCGAGCGCTTGCCGAATTTCACGCCTTCGCTTTTGGTGTCGATCAGCACCGAGCCGATGCCGCCTACGCCGGGACCGAAGCGCACGTAGGCGAGGATGACGTCGGCATAGGGCGCGTGGGTGGTGAACACCTTGCTGCCGTTCACGCGGTAGCCGGCGCCATCGGCGGTGGCGCTGGTCTTCAGATCGGTCACCGCAGATCCCGCCTCGGGTTCGGTCATACCCACAGAAATCAGTGCTTCGCCGGCGAGGATGCGCTTGAGATAGCGCTCTTTCTGCAGCGGCGTGCCGTATTTGGCGAGCACGCGTACCGCGCCGAAATTGCCCGCCTGCACCACATCCGCGCTGCGCGGGCAGACCGCGGCCACGGTTTCGATGGCGATGACCGCGTCCATCAGCGTGCCGCCTTGGCCGCCGTCGGCTTCCGCCATAGTGATGCCGAGCAAGCCCTGCGCCGCCATGAGCTTAGCGACGTCCCAGGGATAGTCCGGGCTGTGAGCGCGTTCGCGCGCACCCGCCTGCAAGTGCCGCTCGGCGAAGCGGCGCACGGCGACGCGAAACTCTTCCTGCTCGGGCGAGAAATGAAATTGCATGTTCGTCCTTTTCGACTCGGTTCGCTGAGGGTCCGGAGCGATCAGTCGACGCGTAAGCCCGAGGCGCGGATGACCTTGCCCCATTTGTCGATTTCGGCGCGGATGTAGGCACGGAATTCCTCCGGCGTGCTGCCCACGGGCTCGGCCGCCTGGGCGTAGAGCTTTTCGCGCGCGTCCGGCGAGGTGATCGCCTTCACCGCCGCCGCGTGCAATTTCGCGATGATCTCGGGCGGCGTTTTCGCCGGAGCGAACAGGCCGTTCCAGCTCGACACTTCGAAATCGGGCAGTCCCGCTTCGGCCATGGTCGGCACGTTCGGCAGCTGCGCCAGGCGCTTGTTCGACGCGACCGCGATCGGGCGCAGTTGCCCGCTCTGGAAATGCGGAATGGCCGAGAGCGCGGTCTGGAACGCCATCGGCACCTGCCCGCCGAGGAGGTCCGACATGGCCGGCGCTGCGCCTTTGTAAGGAACGTGGATCAGGTCGATGCCCGCGCGCAGCTTGAGCAGTTCCCCCGCGAGGTGGGGTGAGCCGCCCGCGCCCGAAGAGGCGAAGGCATACTTGCCCGGATCGCGTTTGGCGAGGGCGATGAGCTCCGGCAGATTCTTCGCTGGAAACGACGGGTGCACGGCGAGCACCGACGGCGCGCTCATCAGCTGAGTGATGGGGGCGAGGTCGCGCAGCGTGTCGTAGCCGAGGTTCTTGTACGCCACCATGTTGGTGGCGTTGGCGATCGAGCCGACGAGCAGGGTGTAGCCGTCGGGCGCGCTCTTGGCGACGAATTCCGAGCCGATGTTGCTGCCCGCGCCCGGTTTGTTCTCCACGATCACCGGCTGGCCCAGGATCTCCTGCAGCTTGGGAGCGAGGATGCGGGCGACGATGTCGGTCGCGCCGCCCGGGGTGTAGCCGACGATTACCCGAATTGGCTTGTTCGGATATGTTCCTTGCGCAAGCGCCGCGCTCGCGCCGAGCGCGAGCAAAAGACCCAGCAACCAGGTTTTCATGTCTTCTCCTTTAGAACCATTAGACCGTCGACGGCGAGGACGCCGTCTGCAGCGACCAGCAGCGGATTGATTTCGGCTTCGGCGATACTCACGCCTTGGACGAGTGCGAGCCGCGACACCGCGGCGACCGCGCGTGCAAGCGCGGCGATGTCGCCGCGAGGCAGTCCCCGGTAGCCGCGGATCAGAGCGAACCCCTTCACTTCCTCGATCATCGCCAGCGCCTCCGCCTCGTCCACGGGCGCGCAGCGCACCGAGACGTCGCGGTAGATTTCTGCCAACCGCCCGCCCATGCCGACTACCACCACGGGGCCGACGAGCGGGTCGCGGCGATAGCCCACGATCGCTTCGGCAATTCCTGCCGCCATGTGCTGCACCAGCACGCCGGCGATGCGCGCTTGCGGCTTGCGCGCGCGCACCGTCTCGATCATCTGTGCGACGCGCGACTCGTAGTCCTCGGTATCGGCGATGCCGAGCTCGACGCCGCCCGCTTCGGTCTTGTGCAAGATGTCGGGGGAAAGCACCTTGGCCGCCACCGGATAGGCGAGCGCATGCGCATAGTTCGGGCCGCGCGCGATCGACCAGGGCACCGTCGGCACGCCGAGCGCGGCAAACGCCGTGAGGGCCTGCGCTTCGTCGAGCGCGCCGCGCTTCGGTAATTCCTTCGGCCAGGCGATGCCGGACTGCTTCGCCGCGGCCTGCGGCGCGCGCCAGGAAAAGTAGGCAGCGAGCGCGTCGGCGCAGGCCTCCGGGGTGCGAAATGCGGGCAAGCCGGCTTCGGAGAGCAATCTGAGCGACGCCTCGGCATGCGGCGCTAGAAACACGGCAAGCGGCTTCGCGCTGCCGGCGAGGCCGGCGACGGGTTTCACCGCCAATTCCGGGTGAAACTGGGCCGAAGATCCGACAACGGCGAGCGCGGCGTCGCAATCCGGACGGGCAAGCAGCGCCTCGAGCACCGCGCGATACTTGACTGCGGTCGAGGCGAGAGTGAGATCGATGATCGGCGCCGCTTTCACGGGGATGCCTTTGTCACCCATGGCGGCGATGAAGCCGGCATCGGGGGTGAAGGTGTCGATACCGAGAGTGCCGAGCCGGTCGACCACGCTCGCCGCGCCGCCGCCGGTGGTCGTCACCACCGCGACCCGCGGCCGGCCGCCCAGGCGCGGCGCGCTGCGGCCGGAGACGAGCGGCGCGATTTCGATCAGCGTCTCCAGCATGTCGACGCGGATGATGCCCGAGCGGCGGAAATAGGCGGCGATGGCGGCATCGCTGCCGGCGAGCGCACCGGTGTGCGAGCGCGCGAGCGCCTCGCCCAGGGCCGAGCGTCCGAGCTTGTAGGCGACCACCGGCTTGCCCGCCGCATAAGCGCGTGCCGCCGCTTGTTGCAGGCGCTCGGCATCGCGCACGGTTTCGAGGAACAGCAGGATCACGCGCGTGTCGGCATCGTCGGCAAGAATGTCCACCAGTTCGCCCACGCCTAGGTCGGTTTCGTTTCCTACCGATACGAGTTTGGCGAAGCCGAGACCGCGCGCGGCGCCGCGCGACAGCAGCGTACCGATGATGGTGCCGCTTTGCGATACAACGCTCGTGCCGCCGCGCGGCAACGCGTCCATCTCGAATACGGCGTTGACGGTGAGCGCCGCGCCGTTCGCTACGTTGGCAAGCCCGATGGAATTCGGGCCGAGCAGGCGCACACCGAGTTCGCGCGCGCGGGCGACGAGCCGCCGTTCCAACTCGGCACCCGCGGCGCTCGCCTCGGCAAAGCCGTCGCTGTACACCGTGGCCACCGGCACGCCGCGGGCGGCGCATTGCTCGATCGCGGCCTGCACTTGCGCCGCGGGCACCATGATGAAAGCGTGGTCGATGTCGCCGGGCGCGTCGGCGAGCGTGGGGTAGGCGCGCTCGCCCAGCACTTCGCTGCGCCCCGGATTGATCGGCACGATGCGTCCGGTATAGCCGTGCTTGCGCAGGTAGCGCTGCGGCCGTGCCGTGTTCTTCGCCGCATCGTCGGAGGCGCCGAACAGCGCTACTGCGCGCGGCGCGAATAGTGCGTCCGCAAGCTTCATACTTTGGTTGCGCGCTCCAGCGTCCACAGGCGTTGGACAAGCGCCCGCGCCGGGGCGTCTTTCAGCACCGGCGCGGCGAGTTCCATAAATTTGTCCTCGAGTTCGGCATCCGAGAGCGGGGCGTCGGGATCGCCCTTGCGCGTCGGCTGAAGGTGTTCTGCTTTGCGTCCGTCCCTGGTCTGGATCGCGACGCGTGCGGCACGCTGGCGCGGGAACGCCGCGTCGAGTTCGGGGTCGACCGCGAGCTCGATTCTTTCCATCAGCGCGCGCGTCGCCGGGTCGCCAAGGCGCGCGGGCTCGAACGCCGCGAGGCGCACGCTGCCATGCGCAAGCGCGGTCGCCACCACGTATTTCAGGCTGAAGCGCGCTTCGGCGGGCGTTGCCGGGTGTTCATAGCCGGCCACTTCCAGCGCCGGGCGGTAGGTACCGATGCTGACGCGGGTGATGTTCTCCGCCTTGGCGCCGAGCTGGCGCTGGACTTCGAGCGCGCCGTCGATGGGGGCGAAGGTATGGCCACAGCAGGCGTGGTTCTTGAAAGTCATGCTGGTGATGTGGAATACACTCCCCAGGGTGGCGGTCGCCTTGTTCCAGTCGGGCGCATCGCCCATGGCGCGGCCGAAGCCGGATTCGCCCTCGATGACGTCGAGCGACCCGATCACTCCCTCGCGCGCGACGAGCGCGGCGAGCAGTCCCGCCTCGGCGGCGTGGCCGGCGTGCAAGGGCTTGGACATCGAATCCATGCGGAAAGCCTGTTGTAGGCCCGCGGCGAAGGTGGCCACGGTGGCAAGCGCGTGGGCGACGCGTTTTGCGTCGAGGCCGTAGAGCGTGGCGGCCGCGGCGGCAGCGCCGAAGCTGCCGATGGTCCCGGTGTTGTGCCAGTAGCGGTAGTGGGCGCGGCCCATGGCGGCGCCGATGCGGGTCGACACCTCGTAACCGACGATGACGCCGCGCAGCAAGGCTTCGCCGTTCGCGCCTGCGTCCTGCGCGGCCGCGAGTGCGGCCGCGATGGTCGGCGCTCCAGGATGGTAGATCGCGTCGCGGAAGATGTCGTCGACTTCCATGGTGTGGGCGGCGGTGGCGTTGATGAGCGCCGCCGCGCGTGCGGTCGCCTGGCGCCCGAGGGCGAGCGTCGCCCGGCCCCGGTCCAAGTCTTCAGCGAGCGCCTTTTCCAGCAGCGTCGCCGGAGCCTGCACCGCGCCCGGCAGGAGCGCGGCGTACCAGTCGATCACCGCGCGCTTGGCGTGATGCAGCGCTTCCGCAGGAATCGGCGCGGCGCGAAATTCCTCGGCAAACCGGGCGAAGCGTTCGACGACGTGCATGTCATTCGCTCCATTCATCCTAGTCTGCCTGCGCGCCGGAAGCCTTCACCACCTTCGCCCATTTCGCCGTCTCGGCCTTCATGTATTGCGCGAATTCGTCCGGCGTATTGGCGACCGGATCGGCGCCCTGCTGGATGAAGCGGTCGCGCAGCGTGGGGTTCTTCAGGATGCGCGCGATCTCGCTCTGCAGCTTCTGCGTAATTTCTCGCGGCATACCTGCAGGGCCGACCAGCCCGAACCAGGAGGAGGCGTCGAAGTCGGGGAAGCCGGATTCGGCGATAGTCGGCACCTCGGGCACGCCGCCCGAGCGATGCAGGCTGGTCACCGCGAGCGCGCGCAGTTTTCCCGAGCGCACGAGTTGGATGGCCGAGGGGATGGTGGCGAACATGCATTGCACCTGGTCGCCCGCAAGCACGTCGTTCAGCGCCACCGCGCCCTTGTACGGGACATGGGTCAGATCGAGTCCCGCCTGCAAATTGAGCAGCACGCCGGACAGATGCGAGGAGGTGCCGCTGCCGGTCGAGGCATAAAAGAACTTGCCCGGATTCGCCTTCACTTGCGCGACGAATTCCTGGAAGGTCTTCGCCGCCACCGTGCGCGGATTCACCACCAGCATGTTGGGCACGTGCGCGACCAGCGTGATCGGCGTCAGGTCCTTCAGGTTGTCGTAGGGCATGCGCTTATACAAGCTGGCGTTGATCGCGAGGGGACCGACCGAGCCCATGAGCAGGGTGTAGCCGTCGGGCTTGGCGTGGGCGACGATGTCGGCGCCGATGTTGCCGCCCGCTCCCGGCCGGTTGTCGATGACGATGGGCTGCCCCAACGCCTTGCGCAGATCGTCGCTGATCAGGCGCGTGATGATGTCGGTCGTGCCGCCGGCGGAGAAGCCGATGACGATGGTGACGGGACGACTGGGATAGCTTTCCTGGGCGCCGGCGCTGGCTGTGCAGGCAATAGCGGCGACTGCGAGCAGTAGGCGGCCGAGGCGGCGCATTAATGCGGAAGTCATGGCTAGGGGGCTCCTCTGTCCTGGTTGGCGTTATGGGATTTTCGTTCTTGAAATCGAAGGCGAGCGGTCGGCCGGCTCATTGACGGCGCTCGCCGTCGCGATCGGCGCAATGCAACTGCGAAATTATAAACCCGGATGCGCAATTCACCATTTTCGCGTCGCGACATTGCGCCGCTCGCCCCAGCGCATCGCCGCGGCAAGCTGCTACACTGGGCGCGCCTTTTTTTACCCTTTGTATCGAGGAGACGCCATGCAGCTACGCGAGATACTCAGAATCAAGGGGAATCTCCTGGTCACCATCGCTCCGGACGATACGCTGAGCGAAGGCGTGTCTCTCATGGCCGAAAAGGACATCGGCTCGCTGGTGGTGCTGAGCCACGGCGCCGTGGTGGGCATGCTCACGTTTCGCGAAGTGCTCCAGGCCATGCACCGCAACCGAGGGTCGATCGACGGCCTGCGCATCGAAGACATCATGGTGAAGCGGCCGAAGAGCATCGGCCCCGACGTCGAAGTCGACGAGCTGCGCGCGGTGATGCTGCAGCATCACATCCGCTACATGCCGGTGATCGAGGGCGATACGCTGATCGGCGTGCTGTCGTTCCATGACGTTGCGCGTGCCGTGCTCGAGGCGCAGGCGCTCGAGAACCGCATGCTCAAGGGCTACATCAAGGAATCGCCCGCGTAAGCGGTGCAATCTATTTGTTGCGCGAAGGGTAGGAGGCGCCCATCCCGGCGCGCACGTCCACCTGCACGCCGTACTGCGGAATCGGATAGCGCAGGCCATTCGCCGACAGCGCTTGCATGCCGGCGATCGCCTTGGGCAGGTATGAGGGCGGCAGCGCCATCAGCATTTCGTCGTCGAGCACGCCGCCGTAGCGCCGCTCGGCGTAGCAGGGGATGGACAGGCTCGGCTCGCCCGTGGAGAGGGCGCGGCCCCAGGAATCGGCGCAGGCCGATTCGCCCACCACGCTCCAGCCGAACTTCTTGTAGCCCGACCACTGCAGGCCGTTGATGAAAATGATCATCTGCCCCGGCGTGGCGTAGATGAGGCAGATGTCGGGTGGATCGAGACGGGCGCTGGCGAGCGGCGACACGACCATCGCCTTATATTTTCCGTGAGGCACGACGTGCATCGCGCTCTGGTGCGCGGTGGCATCCGGCACGGTCGCGAACCATACCCCCGCGAGATGCGCTCCCGTGCGCCACTCCTGGTCCTGCGCTCCGAGGCCGATGACCGAGGCGCATTGCGCGCCGACCAGGTCCTCGCGCGTGATGCCGATGGTGAATCCCAGGCGCGCGGCCTGGGCCACGATCTGGTCGGTGGTGTGGATCGCGCTCGGCCGCCGCAGTTTGGGCACTTTCTCCATGTCTTCGACGCGCTCATAGAGCTTCATGCCGATGGGCGTGGTCTTCAGGCGCAGCAGTCGGTTCAGCTCGTCCACGAGCTTGGGCCAGTCGTACGTCGTGGTGCTAAGCCGATCTGACATGCTTGACTCCTCGCGTGGAATGGGTGGTTTGCGTTCGCCGCAGCAGGGCGACTTTCATGGGCGCTTGCGGTCCCATACGTAGCGCACGAATCGTTGCCAGCGGCTTTGCGGCTGGCGCAATTCGTTGCGTTGAAGTTGCGCCTTGCGGTCGCGTTCGGCGCTCTTTCTGACCTGCTCGTGCAGCTGGCGCAGGTCCATGCCGCCACTAGCTTGGTGCTTGTCGGCGGGATCGTCCTTGGGCATGGCTCTATCGGCGGAGCGGGGAAGGGGATATGTTAAACTGCCCGCGATCAAATCGCGAGCGGATACGATGTCCGGCAACACTCTCGGCAAGCTCTTTTGCGTGACTTCCTTCGGCGAATCGCACGGCCCGGCTTACGGTGGCGTCGTCGACGGTTGTCCACCGGGACTGGAATTGTCCGAAGCCGATATCCAGCTCGAACTCGATCGCAGAAAACCCGGTACCTCGCGCCACGTGACGCAGCGTCGCGAAGCCGATCGCGTCGAACTCCTCTCAGGGGTGTTCGAAGGCAAGACCACCGGCACGGCAATCGGATTCCTGGTGCGCAACGAGGATCCCAAGAGCAAGGACTATGGCAACATCGCCGAGACCTTCCGTCCCGGGCATGCCGACTACACCTACTGGCAGAAGTACGGCATCCGCGATT